>CAVWLN010000022.1:0-135101 GCA_963755735.1 uncultured Paenibacillaceae bacterium | reverse complement strand
ATAGTAAGAGCAAACGTACATATCGTTCTAAATCTTTGCATATTGGAAGCTTCAAACGACAATATTCTCTCTATATTTTTCTTATTTTTTTCCTCGTTTCTTTGCACTGTTTTTTTCGGACTTTTTTCGACAAGCAATCTCCAGAGCAGTCTATCGATAATTAATAATTCAAACGCTCGCAGTTCTTGTTGATTCTTGTCATTACTGGCAACTAGGTGTTTCGGCAGCAGTAAAGAATAGCGTTGCTTAATTTCACCTCACCACTTGAGTTCGTTACCTCTTCATTCAATTTGTTCAATAAGCCGTATGAAAAATGCTTCACTGCAAAGCCTCGTTGCATGGCTCCCTTCAGCAGTTCTACATTTTTTTTGAAATGATACCGTTTTGATTTACCATCATAATCCAGGAAAACGTAATCATTGATGCTGATCTTTCATATACGATGTGTTTTTGCGTGAATCCTTATCATTTCTTGGTACGAAAAATTTGGCACACTCCACCTGTCGCTGTACTCGTTCGTAGTAATACCGGATCGGTTCACGGTTGAAGGTAAAATCTATACGACGCTCATCGAAAGCTTGAGGAAGATCGGTATCAAATGGCTTACTTAGTTCTCCAATCTCTTGATTTAATTGCTGCAAAATCTCTTTGCATAAATTTATACCATCCAACAAATGAGCGACGGTCACCGCAAAGAATATATCGTCGCCTGCCATATATAATGGATATAATTTGAAAGTCTCGTCCTTCTCCTGATATTCCTTCGTCTTCGAATGTAAATAATCCATTCTAATGTACTTGGATAATAAACCACTAATCTTACTATAAACCTCGTATAATTCGAGCTGATCAAATAAATTACCCATACCGTCCAAATCGGCTTTAATTACTGCGATACGAAAGTGATTGTCGTTATCGGATTCATCCTGTGAATAAAGTGCATTAATGTTTTCTGCAAACGATGGATATTGTGTGACTTGATCGATCGGTTGGGGCTGCTTTTTCTGCACATCGCAAAACTGAAACAGCAAATCGCGATGTTCTGCAATCATTTGACCCAGACATTCCTGTTGTCTAAGCCTTACTTTGCTTTTTTTAATAGCCTCTAACTTGTCCAAGCCTTCCCCTCTCGAAGTAAACGTATTTAAGCAAAACTTGCCCTCTGAACTGTGTATAATACTTTCTAAACAATCGCCCTAGCTTGTCTTCAATATCCTTCTTATCCAGTGAGGTAGTAAAAATACACATGCCTGAACAATTTAGCAGCTCTTCATCAATAGATCCGCTGAATTCACCGTTCTCACCTTGAATACCAATGTCTTGAATAAACTGTGTGGAAATCAAATTGGACGAGCCTATAATCTCCTTAAGTGTTCCACTATTCGCCTGGTCTTCCTGAATATAGGCTTCCAGCACGTAATATAAAAATGACTGTACTTTCTCAACCGATATCGCAACAACATGTTGAACCATCAGATTATTTTTCCATTAAATAGTGAAACATATGCGTGGTGCGGAAACAGCAAAGGATTGTTGATTAGCATTTAAGAGTTGGTTTAATTGGAAGTTAAAAGTGAGAAGCGATACCAAATTTCCTTTCGGATCTCGCACTTCATAATCTTGTAAGGTTTTGTCCTCCAAGCTATCTCAGTCCTTCTAATTTCACCTTTAATTTGGGTTTCACAATGAAAATTAAGTTCCAAAAACCAAGTTTTCAGATTACCTCCTACATTGTCCTTTATATCGATACGACCACCATTTTCCTTGTCATCCACGGCAGTCAATACAAAGTCAAATTTTTTCTGTATTCCATGTTTATCTTTTCCGACTCTAGCGCACATAAAATGCGAATAGGAAAAGTAGATTCTGAGTAGTAACGGTACCAACAGCTATTCTATTAGCTGTTCTCGCGATTGATTACCCCTTGCGGTTTTCAAGCTTGATTCAAACTCTCACACCAATTGTTAATCTCTTCTTTTTCTCATACTTTTACTTTTGCACTCTACAACCACTGCAACGGCTTCAATAGGAATAAATTTCAATCGTCCATAGCGGAAAATATAAGGAGTATATGTTTCATCCAGGATCGCTAAATCCACCTCGTGAGAGACATTTCCCTCCGAATCAATAATAAGAAAAACGGAATGCTCGATAACGAATTTTTTCGGAATAATCATGTCGAACAACTGACCCCATATATCCTCACGTGCAGAACCAATGCTCGAGCCATGCAGATCGTGCTTCATATAAAGCTGACTAACAATCGACTGTTCCACCTTCCGATAGTTATCAGTAATGTTACGATTACTTCTGTTTACGCTCTTCTTTATCCATACTTATACCTCCTACTGAATAACTAATAAGTCTAAAGTTTCGATATATTTCTACATCTATTAGCCTAAGTCCTTCCATAATATTTTATTAAATCAAATTCTAGTTAATTTGGAGTAAGACAAAAAGAGTTGTCCAAAAAGTCAACTAATCTGACTAATTGAACAACTCCAGAGATTTGCTATTACGTGATCATCTGCAAATCACACGCTGCAAATGCGACGCACTCATGTAGAGTACGACTTGTCTCCAATCGGCGGAACGTTATACCATTAATGGAATTTCAATCCACGCACTCATGTAGAGTGCGACGTCATAGATAAGTTACGGCTACAACGACATCGAACTATTTCAATCCACGCACTCATGTAGAGTGCGACATTCAGAAGTGGACTAGAATAGCCGCAATACATTATTTCAATCCACGCACTCATGTAGAGTGCGACGATATTTCCGCTTATATTATTGAATGCAATTATTTCAATCCACGCACTCATGTAGAGTGCGACACATATATGAAGCATATACTATCGTATGAGACGTTGTATTTCAATCCACGCACTCATGTAGAGTGCGACATGCAATGTACAGTTAACAGCGTACTGATAATTTCAATCCACGCACTCATGTAGAGTGCGACCTATGATCATTACACACGGATTGGAGCTCTGTAGCATTTCAATCCACGCACTCATGTAGAGTGCGACATCAGATTACCTGTAAGGCATACGTAGTGATTTCAATCCACGCACTCATGTAGAGTGCGACGGATCACGTGCGATTACACTTGACAAGAAGCGATTTCAATCCACGCACTCATGTAGAGTGCGACCGAGTCATTCTTAAATTGTACCGGTAGATCTTATTTCAATCCACGCACTCATGTAGAGTGCGACGAAGTGAAGAAGTCTTAGTATGACAAGCAGATAATTTCAATCCACGCACTCATGTAGAGTGCGACGAATGTACTAACTCTGATTCCTGATGAGTATTTCAATCCACGCACTCATGTAGAGTGCGACAGCGTATCGCTCGATTAACTTCGTAGAATCATGATTTCAATCCACGCACTCATGTAGAGTGCGACAGCGCACTCTTGGAAGCCTTGTCCATCATGATTCACGAGGGCAAAAGTGCGAACCAATTTTATTTTACCATAAATTGTTGGGGAAATCTGCAACAAAATGCCGTAAGCCCAGTGATAACGAGTGGTGCGAACCTCCCAGGGAATCTATGTGCGCTTGGGGTTCGCACCGCACCAAACTATTAAGTGAAGAATAGACAAAGTTACGAATGAACACTTTCTGGTACTGATTGACGCGAGTAAAATACGTCACGAATGCATATGCTGAATTTTTCCCAGTTGCCGGGATTGGTCGTGTCTGGAGTGCGGTGCTCCAGAATGGCCTGATATAGGGCGGTTTTTTGTTCCAAATGGGCAACGTGCCGTTTGGCTTCTTCGAGCTTAGCGAGCGCCGCTTCTTTATGCTCCATCATGAGTGCGTAGCGTTGCGGAATGGTCGAATCCCCTTCGAGACAGAGATCGACGTACATTTTGATGACTTCGATCGGCATCCCGGATTGCTTGAGGCATTTGACGCCATGTAGCCAGTTGATCGATTCTTCGTCGAACAGCCGAATGTTGTTTTGATTGCGCTGTACGCTCGGCACCAGGCCTTTATCCGTGTAAAAGCGCACGGCGTGCTCGGTAAGTCCCGTTATCTGGGCGGCTTCCTTGACCGTATACATGTGTAATCCTCCTCCGAAAAAAATGTATTAAAGACCGCTTGACTTCGTGTAACACGAAGGCGATAGGCTTATTGTAATGCAAATCGGCCGTAAGCGGAATCCCTCGCTGCGGTGCCCGATTCCCGGGATGCGCGGCCGTTTGCAGTTTTACATTTGAACAATGGGAGGAATTACAATGCAAACTGTAACATTGAACAACGGCGTGAAAATGCCGATCACTCGGCTTCGGTGTCTACCAAATTCCCGATGCTGAAGAATGCGAGAACGCGGTATATGAAGCGCTGATGGCCGGTTACCGCCTGATCGACACCGCCGCCGGTTACCTGAACGAGGAAGCGGTCGGACGCGCGATCAAGCGCAGCGGCGTACCGCGTGAGGAGCTGTTCATCACGACCAAGCTCTGGGTTCAGGATGCCGGCTACGAGAGTGCCAAGCTGGCGTTTGCCAAATCCTTGAAGAAGCTGCAGCTCGACTATCTCGATCTGTACCTTATTCACCAGCCGTTCGGCGATTACTACGGCGCTTGGCGGGCGATGGAAGACCTGTACCGCGAAGGCAAGATCAAGGCGATCGGTGTCAGCAACTTCCTGCCCGACCGTCTGATGGACCTCATCGTGCATAACGAAATCGTGCCCGCCGTCAACCAGGTCGAAACGCACCCGTTCTACCAGCAGACCGAGAGCGCCGCTTTTATGAAAGAGCAGGGTGTGCAGCACCAGTCGTGGGCGCCGTTCGCTGAAGGACGCAACAACATGTTCGGCAACGAAGTGCTGACCTCGATCGCGGAAAAACACAACAAGTCCGTCGCCCAGGTCGTGTTGCGCTGGCTTGTTCAGCGTGAAATCGTGGTGATTCCAAAATCGGTGCACAAAGAGCGGATCGTCGAAAACTTCGACATTTTCGATTTTCATTGAGCGCGGACGATCTGAAGCAAATTTCCGCCCTCGATACGGGGGAAACCCTTTTCTTATCGTACCACGATCCGGAATTCGCCAAGATGCTGGGCACGTTGAGAGTCGATCTGTAAAAAAGTGGAGCGCCTGTTTACGCAAACAGACGCTCCTCAAGCTTTCTAGATGACTCAAATAAAATTTTACGAATTTGATCCTTATTGATCACTGGTGTTGACGACGATTTGTTGCTCTTCGAATACTTTTTTCGCTGCTTTGAGGGCATTCAGCACACGCGGGAATCCTGTGTATGGAATGAGGTGCATGATACAGCCCACAATTTCTTCTGGCTTCAAGCCAACTGCCAGCCCTGTTTTCACATGCATCTCAATTTGTGGTGTTCCTTGGGCAACGAGAGCAGAAATCGTGGTCAGCACTTTTTGCTTCTTATCCAACCCAGGGCGAGCATAAATGTCCCCAAACGCAAACTCAACAATAATCTTCTTAAGATCAGGGGCAATATCTACAAATGCTTCCCCGATATCCATATGACCAGTCGGATTGTCTTCACTAGGGATCGTAAACTCCTTAATCGTTTCGATCCCTTTCTGATAACGATCATTCGCCACGATGAATTCCTCCTCCATTGATGCGATCTTTTGATATCCCTTCAAGCCCTATCATATCGTATTTTCACTTTTTTTCCGAATCTCTTCTAAGCATCTGACTTTCATACAAGGTATAGATTTTCTGCCTCGAACATTTGTCTCCTGACAAATAAGTGCCACTCCTTTTTGCTAATCTAGTATACACATTCACCGAAAGGAGTCGTTTTGTTTATGACATTTTATATTGTTTTCGATCTGGAATTTATGGCCGTTCGCATGTGTGGGAGACGAGTGGGAAGTAAGAGGAGAGTTTTACTTTGCATCTAAGGCTATCCTCATATATGCTCTTGGATATTAGACAGCAGCTCTATTACTTTCGTCGATGCTTCTTCAAGATTTGCTAATGCTGCTCGCGCACCTTGAATATCTCCCGCCTCATAACGTTCGGCTGCCTCCTTCGCGAACATATGCACAGCCTTATGAGGCTCTTCCAATTGTTGATAAGCTGTAAGCTGTCTAACTTCTGCACTTGCTTCCTCATAGAACCACTTGCCTAAACGGCAAGTTTGATACGATGCCGCTACATGAAGATTAATAGCTTCAATTCCGAGAAGCATATTGTATACACGCCATCTCCAGAGAAGATGATCCGTCTTCATGACCTCTAACATGTCCTTGTCCGTCAAATGAATATTGCTTGCAAAAAACATCTGCCGGTAACGTTCTAGTCGGTTGCCCAAATCCCACATCGATTGTGTCGCTTGATCGGCCATTTGCTCGGCATGATGACTTAAATTTTTAATCGAAGTGTTGTACTGGGCGATCTCGGTAATGGAAGCCGACTGTTCTTCTGACATGCTCGCAACCGAAGTGATGGCATCGTTGATCTCCTTCACCCCGGTAACGATGCTGTCTAATTCTTCATCGGCTGCTTTGGCAGCTAACAAGCTTTGTTCGATGAAAGCACCGGTTTCTTGAATTTTCCCAGCAACATCGTAAAATCCTTGTTTGAGTGCTGTCATATTTTCTGAAATTTTGGTTGCTTGTATCTTGGTGTCTTCCGCTAATTTGCGAATCTCACTTGCCACAACGGAGAATCCTCTCCCGAACTCACCGGCATGTGCTGCTTCAATACTCGCATTTAATGCCAGTAAGTTGGTCTGCGCCGTAATGTCCTGAATCAACTTCAACATATCTTCTGTAGACTCAATGCTTTGACTCAGTTGGTTCGTGTGTTCCATGACATGTTTATACGTAAGCTCAACTTGTTGATTCGCGTTCATCGCTTCTTGAACGACCCGCCTACCTTCTATCGCCGCTTGCACGCCTTCGTCTGTTCGAGAGGAAGCTCTGGCCATATAACTCGCCATATCTTGGATTGATATGCTAATCTGTTCTGCCGCGTCAGACACATTCTCAATTTCCGTGCTCATATTGTTCATTGCATCCATTAATGGACGTGATGTATCCTGCTTCATCATATCGTTCATCATTTTGTTCACTTCATGAAAGAAAGTTTTCGTCGTCGCTTCTACGTAAGCTTCCATCACTAATTGCTGGTCAAACGCAGCAAGCTTCTGAATGGCCAGCACTGTATCCATCATTCGGTGCCGGCGACGGTGTAATTTCTCCATCAGTATGCCCGTCATCATATGTACTAAATGATGGTGTGCGGCGAGAAAATGTACCGCGACCAAGCCTACTTTATAATGAACGTGTCCAATGGTAACCCGGGTTCTCACGTATTCCCGTGTCACATCCCCGCTTAAAAATTGATCTACATAAATGGATAGCGTTGTTTTTAGTTTATCGATTGTCGAATGCTTCTCAATAATGTCTCGCAAATGAGGAACGTCCGTAATATTTTTGTAGAAATCCCTAACGATCGTCTCCTTGTAAGGTTCTAATATAACGGCTGCTTCTCTGATTCGTCGTAATGTCGATTGCTGGATGCCCATAAAATTCAACTGATTCTTAGTGCGAGCATCTAGGTCAGGCCAGTCTGCCTTGCTATAAATGTCGACATGCTCATACAATGGTTTGGATTTCTTGATTGTAAACGCCATGGTGAAGATCATCCCTCCATATACACTACATTCTATCATACAATGGTTGACTATACATTCTCTATACAAGCGGGATGCTCTATTTGCGGGATATTTCACAGTTTGGAAATATATCGGCTGGCAATATAAAGAAATAGACCTTTTCCAAAAGGAATCGGTCTACTTCGTCACGACAATTATTCAAACTCATACCAGCTGGCTTTGCACTTATGTCAACATGAGCTTTTTGAGCTCTTTGTTTTTGTCCTTAAACAATTCATTGTGCGAAGATACCATGCCGTACGAGGCGGCTTCCGGTGTAATGTATTGCTTCGCGCGATTGACGGCGTTCGCAGCGTCCTGGAACGCACCGGCGATCAGGAACAGCTTCCCTTCATGCTTCAAAACATCCCCGGCAGCAAAAATGCCAGGAACCGACGTTTCACTTAATGGGGTGCCGTCTATGCAATATTCGTCCTTCATGCGAATATGAACTTTGCTGTTGTTGATTAATTCTTTCTCATGCTCGTAGCCGTGACAGACGATCACTTCATCAACCGCCAGCTCAGACTGCGCATCTTCATCGTGATGCTGCAGCACGACTCGCTCAATTGTTTCATGGTCATCGGAAGCGATGAGCCGTTCAATTTCCGTATTTAACAAGCAAACGACGCCTTTGTGCAATACTTGCGAGATCGTCGCTTCGTGTCCCTTCAGCGTATCCTTACGGTAGGTCAAATACACCTTCTTCGCCACATCACTTAGCTCGTTTGCCCAATCAAGGGCTGAGTTGCCGCCGCCGGAAATGAGCACAGTTTTGTTGTGAAAATGCGCGTAAGACTTCACAGTGTAATGCAAGTTCGTCAGCTCGAACTTCTCCGCACCTTCGACTTGCAGCTTCATCGGCTTTAAGATGCCGCCGCCGATCGCGATAATGACGGTTTTCGAATAATGCTTCTGACCGGAGTGCGTCAGCAAGGTGAAGATGCCTTCTTCTTCTGCGATAGACACGACCTTCTCATTCAGAACGATCGTCGGATCAAAGGTCATCGCTTGCTTGACTAACTGCTGAATTAACTGTTCTCCTGTCACAGGCGTCAGCCCGCCCACATCCCAAATTAACTTCTCGGGATACACGTTAATCTTACCGCCCAGAAACGGTTGAAACTCAATAATTTTCGTCTTCATCTCTCGAAGACCGGCATAGAAAGCCGAATATAAACCGGCTGGTCCTGCACCGATAATCGTCACATCATATACGTCATTCGCGCTCATGTGCTTACCTCCAGTTCGGAATTAGCCGATGCGATGATAGCGCCCAATCGGTACGACTGAGGGAGACTTCGATATTGGATCTTGAATAATCGTACAATCCAGTCCAAATACATCTTTCATTAATTGACTCGTTATGACCTCAGACGGCTTCCCTTCAGCAACTAGCTTACCTTGGCGTAAAGCGAACAAATAATCCGCATACCTCGCTGACAAATTGATTTCGTGCAAAACCATGACAATCGTCGTGCCATACTTGCGATTCAATTCCGTTAATAAGTCCAATATTTCGATCTGGTACGTAATGTCCAGGTACGTTGTCGGTTCATCCAGAAATAAAATATCGGTCTGCTGAGCGAGCGCCATCGCAATCCATACCCGCTGACGCTGCCCGCCTGACAATTCATCAATGTTGCGATTCGCAAGCTCGGTAATGTTCATAATCTCCATCGCTTCAGCAACCGCTTCATAGTCTTCCTTGCGCCACGTGCCAAACATCGACTGATGCGGAAAGCGTCCGCGTCCGACCAAATCTGCAACCGTAATGCCTTCTGGTACGATGGGGGATTGCGGCAATAAACCGAGCACTCGAGCTAGCTCTTTGGACGGCATTTTGCGAATCGGTTGACCGTCCAGTAACACTTCGCCGGAAAGCGGCTTGATCAAACGAGCCAAAGTTTTGAGCAGCGTTGACTTGCCGCAAGCGTTGGCACCGATAATCACGCTGATTTTGTTGCTGGGGATCTGCAAGCTGATCCCATCGAGAATCACTTTCGTATCATATCCGGCAACGAGCTTCTCGGCTTCAAGCAAATGGCTGTTCATCGTCTCAAAAATCCCCCCTTCGATTCATTCGCACTAACAAATACAACAAATACGGTGCACCGATAATGCCGGTGATGATGCCTACCGGGAACTTCACTTCGAACGCAAACTGCCCCGTCAAGATCGGCCGCCAGAACTAAAGCCGCCCCGACTAAGCCCGCTGGTATGCTGTTCGCCGTGCCGATGCCAACGAGTCGCGATGCAATCGGCCCCGCTAGAAAAGCAACGGAAGCGATCGGTCCTGTAACCGCCGTGGCAATTGCCGCTAATACAACTGAGCTGATCATGAGCAGCACTCGCGACCGATCTGTCTTGACGCCGAGTGTAGTCGCGGTTTCTTCCCCCAGCTCCAGCATCATAAGCGACCTGCCAAGCACTAAGATCAGCGGCACGAGAATGATGCTGGATATGATCAGCATCGGCAATTCCGCCATCGTGATCCCATTCAAGCTCCCCGCCAGCCAGCGTACCGCTGCCGGGAGACTATGCTCCTCACCGATCAGCATTAAGTACGTGATCATGGAGTTACACATCGCCTGAATGCCGATGCCGACGAGTATGAGTCGTGCCGATCGAGAACGATTTGCCTCTGGACAGAACGTATATGATCAGCACCGTCAGCGAGTCCGGCAATAACCGATGCGAGAGAAGTGATCGCCTTGCTGCTTTGCAGGACGATAATGCAAAACACTGCCGCAGCGCTCGAACCGGACGTAATGCCGATCACATTCGGGTTGGCTAGCGGGTTGCGAAGCATCGTCTGGAACGTATAGCCCGCAATGCCAAAGGCAAAGCCGGCAAACAAGCCGGCTAGCATGCGCGGCAAGCGAATCGTATTGATGGCGAACGATGCGCCTTTGATCTGCTCGCCCGATAACACGGCCACGACATCGCGAATCGGATAGATGGTGTTGCCTAACAGTAGCATGGCGCAGCATAATGCGATCGTCAGGATCGTCAAGACGAGCGTCACGACGATCCATCTGCGCCGACGACGAATTCGGCCTTGTTTGATAATTTCGATTGTATGATTCATCATATGGAACGCACTTTCGCTTTCATCGCTAATATGATTAGAAGCGGAGCGCCGATGAATGCGGTCACGACCCCTACCTCTAATTCCCCTGGGCTTCCGATCAATCTTCCCACCACATCCGATATGTTGAGGATGACGGCTCCCGATATCGCAGACATCGGAATCATCATGCGTAGATCAGGTCCCTAACAAAAGTCGAATCACATGCGTGGCGAGAAGTCCGACGAAGCCGATCGGGCCAGCAACCGCGGTCGTTGCACCGCACAGGATAACACCCGCGAATGCCGCTACGAGTCGGATAACGCCTGTTTTCACACCTAGCCCCTTCGCCGCCTCATCACCGAGCGCTAAAGCATTTAATGCGGGGGCGCACATGATGGCAACGATCCAAACCTGCCACGAGGAATGGGAGCAGCAACAAAAGCGAATCCCATGTGCCTGCCCCGACACTGCCTACCTGCCAAAATCGAAATTGGTTCATCACATACGATCGGGGCAGCATCACAGCGGTCACAAGTGAAGACAGCGCTGCACTCGTCGCCGCTCCAGCGAGTACAAGCTTGAGGGGCGTGGCACCGCCACGCCCTAACGATCCGATCCCGAATACGAATACTGCCGTCACCATCGCCCCTGTCAAAGCAAACCAAATGTATTGATCTGCAGCATTGATTTGAAAAAATGCCATTCCGCATACGACAAACAATGCCGCTCCTGTGTTGACCCCGAGAATACTCGGATCCGCGATAGGGTTGCGTGTCACAGACTGCATAAGCACGCCGGCAATCCCAAGCGCAGCGCCGCAGCACAAGCCAAAGATCGTCCGAATGATTCGTTTTTGAATCACACTTGTGGAGACGTTCTCCGGATTTTGCTGGATTAAGCCGTCTAGCACTTCTTGAATCGACAGCGAGCGAGCTCCAAACATAAGTGAAGCGATGATGCACAGCACTAGTAAAACAAGCGATATGACGAGCACTGGTGTGAAATATTTAGGATAATAACGGCCTCGCTCCATGAACGTAAACTCCATCTTTACTTATTGATATGATCAACAGCCTCAACGATTAACGCTAAGTATTCATCCGTTGTATATGCGATTGACAGCGGATTCGGATTGCCCGCCGCAGCCAGCGGTGTACCGTCAGGAATGAGCACCATCGAGCCGCGCGCAATAGCCGGAACCTGACTGAATACCGGGTCTGCTTGCAGGGCTTGCAGCAGCGCGTCATCGCCATACGCGATAATGATTTCAGCATCATTTAGTGCATCGGCATTTTCTGCACTTAACGTTAATGCGAAGCCTGAATCCGGTGTAACATGACTGTTGACGCTCTCAGGGAACTCCATGCCTAGCTCGAGCAGGAACTCGCCGCGCGGATCACTAGGCAAATACACATAAAATGTGGACAAATCTGACGGCGAAAAATATCCAAACGCCGCTTTTACACCTTTTAATTCCGGGAATTCGGCAACTTTGTCAGCGATGAGCTTCTCGGTATCCTGAATGAACTGCTCACCTTCGGCGACCATTCCCATGCCGGCAGCATTCATGCGCACTTGCTCACGCCACGAAATGACCCAAGGAACTTCTGGATAAGCAACGACAGGAGCTATCTGGCTCAGCAGGTCGTACTCCTCTTGCGTAATCCCGGAATATGCAGCAAGATAACGTCTGGTTCGCTGTCGGAGATTGCCTCAAAGTCTAGTCCTGCTGTATCCTGGAATACGTTCGGCTCTGTAACGCCTAGCTCTTCCAGCTTCTGCGCTGTCCAAGGCAACAATCCGCTGTCATCCTGCACCCCATAATTCGCCGCAGAGAAGCCTACCGGCACGACGCCTAATGCAAGCGCCACGTCATGGTTCGCCCAGGCGATCGTCGCGACACGCTCCGGCTTGCTCTCTATGACCGTCTCACCGAATGCGTGCTTAATCGTGATCGGGAATTGCGAATCGCCTTCTTCGTTCACTGGTTGCTCTGCCTCGTTCTCCCCATTTGCCTCATTCGCAGCCGACGCCTGCTCGTTGCCGCTTGGCGCATCGCTGTTATTCGAACATCCTGCTACGAGCATCACTGCTGACAGCAGGAACACAAAGCCATACAAGACCAATCGCTTACTAGTTTTCATCTGATTTCCCCACCCTATTTTCATATGTATGTGTATTAATTGATAACGATTATCAGTGTCAGTTAATATATTAGGGATTACCTTGTGGTTTGTCAATTGTTTTGAGGGATATTTCACATAAAAAATTCCGATTGGTCAATAATCAAAACGGTACCGTCGTCATGAATTTGTTGGAAAAGACCGATAAAGAATATGAGGAGGAGATCGAACATGTGGAAAGAGTTCAAAACATTTGCAGTACGAGGCAACGTCATCGATTTGGCAGTCGGGATTATTATAGGGGCTGCCTTTACGAGCATCGTCAACTCTTTGGTCAACGACGTGATCATGCCGCCGATCGGCTTGTTGTTAGAAGGAGTAGATTTTAAAGATATGTTCATCAGCCTGGACGGCACGGAGTATGCTAGCCTGGCTGCAGCGCAGGAAGCTGGGGCGGCCACCCTCAATTACGGCTTGTTCATTAATAATGTCATCAACTTTCTGATCATTGCGTTCGCCGTCTTCCTCGTCGTTCGGCAAGTGAATCGGGTGAAGAGCAAGTTTGAGAAGAAGGAAGAGGCCAGCAAGCCGGAGACCAAAGCATGTCCTGATTGCTTATCCGATATCCCGCTGCAAGCGAAGCGCTGCAAATATTGCACAACCGTCTTAGAACCGAACGCGTAATCACCATGTTCATCGTTCGCCATATGCAGCCAACATCGGATCACCCACCATATATTTGACACCTTGTCCGAATGTGATAAAGTTACTGGGGCAATGATCTTTTTCAGGAGCGTAGAAAAAATATATGGATAAACGGGTGTACCTGCTAACGATTGTTTCCTTTATTGTAGGAATGGTGGAGCTGATCATCGGAGGAATTTGGACTTAATCGCAGACGACTTAGGTGTGAGCTATGGACAGGCTGGACTTTTGATCACCGTCTTTTCGCTTGTGTTTGCGATTTCCGCTCCGATCTTGCTCTATGTGACAGGCCATGTAGAGCGCACACGGTTAACGCTTATTTTCTTATGTGTGTTTTTCGCGGGCAATGTAGTGACGATCTTCAGTACGACATACGGCATGCTGGTCTTTTCGCGAATTATATTGGCCATGAGCGGGTCCTTGCTCACCGTGCTATGCATAACGTTAGCGGCCAACATCGTTCAGCCGCAATATCACGGTCGGGCGATCGGACTTGTCATTATGGGGATCAGTGGATCGTTAGTATTAGGAGTGCCGTTCGGGGTTTTGTTGGGACAGACGTTTGGCTGGCGATCTCCATTTGTCCTGTTGGCGTTGCTGAGTATCGGGTTAATGATAGGCGTCTATTTGTTCATGGGACGTGTAGAGCCCAAACGACAAGTGCCGCTCCGTAAGCAACTGGCAACTTTGAAAAATCACAAGCTCTTGTTTACTCAGATGACGAGCTTTTTCTTTCTGGCTGGGCATTTTACACTGTACGGCTATTTGACCCCGTTCGTCAAATCGACGATGGGCTTTGAAGGGGCGTGGATTACGCTCGTTTACTTGTTGTTCGGTATCGCTGCGGTCTCAGGCGGTGGGATCGGAGGCGTATTCGCAGACCGCCTGGGCGTGAAGCGCACCTTGCTGACCGTGATTGTCATGCTGGGGATCTCCTTGTTTACGATCCCTTATGCGACATACGCTGTGCCGTTGTTTCTAATCTTACTCGTCGTCTGGGGTGCGATGAGCTGGGCCATCACGCCGCCTATACAAAGCTATCTCATTCAAATTTCCCCGGAAACATCAGATATTCAGCAGAGCCTGAACAATTCTGCCCTGCACTTCGGGATTGCATTCGGCACCTTGGTCGGCAGCTTTGTGATCGAGTACGCTTCTGTTGAACAGAACGCTGTGGTCGGCGGGCTATTCGTGCTTGTGTCCTTGGGAACAGCCCTGTTGGCCTTGCGTACCCGTACCGAAGCAAGAAAGGCGCAACCGTCGTAGGAAGCGCCTTTCGCTTTTCTTTTCTTGCCTCATTAATCAAATCGTTGCTTGCGCCCTTCACCGCATTTACAAATCTGCCAGCGCCACAACCTCCCCGCTTGCAGCCATGACTGCGTAATGGCAATCCAGCTTGCCGCATAGCACAAATTGCTTGGCATCAGCATCGTACACGTAATAAGGCTTTAGTTCGAGCATCGGTTTGATTTTGTCGAATGCTTGATCGCTGGAGATTACAGCCTGATCCGCTGGTGCGAACGACGCAAATATCTCTAACATCGGCTCATTGTCTATATGGTTCAATGCACGATAATGCTTGGCATCAAGGATGACGGTCAGCTTTCTTTGAAAGATCCGATGGTCAGGTTCGAGCAATCTTAGTGTAGCGTGAATATAACCTTGATCACGATGAAGGGCTTGCAGCGTCCACTTTCCCGCATCATTCGGATACTGTGTGCGTAAGAAATTTCTGACCTCCGACACCCAGCGCGCTTGTTCCTCCGTTGTAATGGGGAAGGAATCAGGTGAAGGCTCCCTGGCAAAGACTTGTTCCACCGTCACTTCTTCATTCCAAGGCGTCTCTTGCCGAACGAACGGCATGTGAAGCGGCTCCTCCCACTCCATCCGCTCATCGATCTTCACATAAGATCGTTCCGCTCCAAACACCTCGAAAGGGATCGTCAATGATTGATCATTCGTGACGAAAATTTCTTCGATTGCGTAGAGCTTTAGCATTTTTTGCTGTTTGTCGTCTGGGTATTCGAGTAGTTTCAATTGCTGTGCTGCCAAAGAGTCTAATTGTTCAAGGGTGAGGGTATAGGCTTCTTCCTTCGTCATTTCCTTAGGAGGTAGCTGGCCATGGTCAACGAAGAACGTGAGATTGCCTCGGCGGTCGAATTGAAGCTCAATATACCCGGAAGGATAAAGCGGAATGCCGTTGATACATTTCTCGAAATACAGCCGCCCTTCTTCCTCTTTCTGCAGCTGCAATTGCTTCCCGTATGTTAAGCCTGTTTCTTGTTCAAGCCACTTGATGATGTCATTCCGATGGAGATTCGCGAAACAAATGCCTCTCTTCGCAAATGTTTTCCCTTGTACAAAAACTACACTTTTGATCTTTCGACTCGCAATGTCAACCTCTACAACACAAGCTCCCTCGGGATTGGACCCGTCCTCCTCTTCCTGAGTAACATGCTTCGGAAACCATTCCATACCAAGCGTATATTCTGTCTCACGAAAGAGCGTGACTTCCCGAGTGAGGCTGTGCCTTCGTAAGTCGTAGCCTTCCAATCCTAATTTCACTTTGACCTCATCCACTAATGCTTGAATTCTCGTATCCATTGGACTGTTCCTCCCCGCCATGCTCCATCCTATTCAAAATATATGCTTCGCTTTTCGCTTCACCTTACGTTCAATACGCAAAGATGTCGTCGAGCTCGATTTGCAGCCCTTCAAAATAATACGAACGAAGCGTATCCCCTCTATTATATGAGGTATATTCCTGAATTTCATAATCTTCGAAGGCATAGACGATGACCCCTTGCTTGTCTGGGTCTACGATCCAAAATTCCTTCACACCAGACAGCATGTACGTATTCAGCTTATCGATCATATCCTTGGAACGGGTGCTCTTCGATAAGATTTCGATACATAGCGTGGGCGTTCCCATGTACCGCCCTCGTTCGTTCACCGTCTCCTCCGTATCGCAGGCAATCAGCAGATCGGGCTGCATGACATCCGGCGTATCGAAGCCTTTCTTGTTGAAATGTACATCGAACGGGGCATAGAAGACTTTGCACTTCTTTCCTTTCAAATATGACCGCAAGTGAACATGTAAATTCCCAGAAATCTCCTGATGCGCCGCATTTGGAGAGGCAAGCAGCACGATCTCACCATTAATATACTCCATTCTTAAGTCGCTCTTCTCATAGATTTCCATAAACTCTTCATATGAAACCTTCTTGCCGCCGTATTGATAATCCAGCGACCTCTCCCGCACTGTAAAATATCGTTCGATATCGGTAATATACGGCGTTAATCGTACGAATTTCTTTCCGTTCTTTGTGATCACGACCTCATGATCTTGTGCTACATAATCTAAATATTTGCCCAAATTCGTCTTGAATTCCGTAGCTGTAATCACTTTCGTTGTGTTCTTCACGCTCATCACCTCGCACGATTATAATATCATTATCGAACGATTATCGTCAATGAATCGTACGATATTTCCGGGGAAATGGAGGCTGAGGAGCGAGGCCTCCTGATCCATGTATGTAAAAACCGCCAATCCGAAGCTCTACTTCTGGGTTGGCGGTCAGCTAGACTTTCGTCCTTCAATTTGTGCATTAGGCTTTTTTGACAAATTCAGATTTTAACTTCATTGCTCCGAAGCCATCGATTTTGCAGTCAATGTTATGCCCGTCACTCGCATCAGGTACCAATCTGATGCTTTTTACCTTTGTTCCTTTTTTCAACGGGGTTGAACTACCCTTGACCTTTAAATCCTTGATGACGATAACAGCATCCCCGTCATTCAGAATGTTGCCGTTGGCATCTTTGATGACCTCGTGATCGGCGTCGTCATGCTCTGCTAAGCTCCACTCATGCGCACATTGGGAACAGACGATCAGCCCTCTGTCTTCATAAGTATATTCTGAATTGCAGCTTGGACAATTTGGCAGCTCCGACATCTTATTTGCACCTCCCATTCATTCCATTCTATCTATATTAGCATAATTCCGGAATGAAAGAGGTCGCCTGTTGTTATGCGTGCATCACTCGCCTGATCGCCTTCATCGCCCCGATGTGCAAGCCTTCATGAAAAATCGTACGCACCAGCGCCTGGGGGATCTTGTGTAAGATCTGGCTATCTTTAAAAAGGATACGACGAATCTCGTGAATGGCTTACAAGTTCCCTTCTTTGGTTGGACCGAGGACTCCTGGCACATGTAAGCCTGCTTGGCGGAGCAATACGGTCATCTGGCCGCGATGATGCGTTTGATGGTCAATGAAAGTTCTCAGCATTGCACCACGAGGCATCATTCCGGCGAAGGTCTCCACACTTTCGACCATTTTGTCATCAGTGAGCTTTTGTTCCACTTCACGCTTGACGTCCTCGGAAATTTTGGAATACGCATTCACGATTTCCGACGCTTTCGTTGGGACTTGCTGCGGATCACCAGGAGGGTCTACCTGCAAGCCAATCTGACTCATAAAAAATACCTGGCAATTCGCTAAGTGCCATCCGAGCCAACCGAGTGTGCTATGTCCTTCTGTGATGGCTTGATCTAACTTTTCATCAGTAAGAGATTGAAGAACTTTTTGCGTACCTTGTACAGAATGTGACCAATCGCTTAGGAAATCTTGGACTGTTCGATACATGTCATACACACTCCTGTTCGATTTATCTTCTCGTCTTTATTTTATAACAAAAGATTTGCAAATGCGAAGAGGAGGCGATTATTCCCTGTATTAGCGATCATCGGTGCGACATCATCTCATTTTGCCAGTCGGTTTAAAAATGGTTAAGGGATTCTCCGTTGGAGCTGCTGATGCGAGGATAGCATGATAATGAAGAAAGGTCTGGACAAGTGGAAAACGAACGTGGAGCCATCGCAAATATTAATCATTGACAACGAACAAACGCATGTTCACGCATTGTTGGTTGTTGGTTGTGTATGGTGCCCCCCACTAATTTCTGACGAAGATTTAAAGGCTTATTCGTGGTTTTATCGGCTTACTCAATTAGCAACGAAGATTTATAACGCTAATCGATGCAAAAACGTCATTTCCCGCATCGGATACGAGAAATAAAGCTTCAGATCTTCGTTATGATTTTCGTAATCCGGTAAATTCTGAACATAACGTGTTTCATCTTCGTTAGAACTGAAATGGGTAGCTGGCTATAAAGTGAAAGACCCCGAAAGAACCTGAAAGATTCAGATTCTTCGAGGTCTGTTTGCTTTAATTCGTAATATTCCTGATCGTCTCTCTCGCAGCTTCGGTCAGCTCAAGCGCCTGCTCCTCAGACAGTTTCCTGGCTTCACAAAATTATTGACCTGTTTGATAAACGTCTCCAAAGCATTCACAGCTTGCGCTGTTTTGTCTTCTTTCTGATCAGACAGGAATTTCTCTGCTTGCTCCAGCTTTACGAGCAAAGCGTTCTTGTTGCCGTGTACCAAATCCAGAGTTGGCTACCATGTCTTTCAGATCGTGAATCCGGTTCCTGTACTCAACCGTCACAGTAGCTATCGCCTTCTCCACGACTCCTTCTATTGTACCTTCTACTGTAAACACTCCTGGCCATCATTACCGTAGCTTTGCGGATCGATAGCCTCCCATACGACCGGTCGCTCTTCTTCCACGATCCCCTCAGCGTTGTCGTTCACTTCTACCACGACCGTTTCAGGCAGAGTCGGAGCAACGCCGGACACCGTATGCACCTCGACATCGGATATGCCTTGGATCTTGCTCTTGGAGAATAACCAGTCGATCAGCATTCCGCGGCTCAGGATGGACGTATTCGTTATACTGGCAGCCATACGGCGTGTCCATCGAAGACGTGACCGTTATAAGGGGGATTGTCCAGTCTATTTTCCGGCAATATCGTCAACAACGAGTCGTTCAAATAAGGGCCGTAAATTCTGTCATTATTCACGACAGATTCCAATAGGAAATCCCCTTCATCTACAAAAGTCCATAAAGGCAAATAAGCTACCGCTAGAGCGTTGTCCACGCTCCCAGGACCGCCTGCCGGAGCAAAGCGGCGCGCCGCAGCCGGGAAGTCAGGATACGTCCTTAGGAATGTCCACGTAGAACCGCCGCCCATTGAAGAGCCGGTAATATAGACGCGATTCGGGTCCACTTTGCCGTCGGCGATCATTTGGTCGATGACAGCCTTCACTTTATGCATGTCTTCTGGAGTAGTCGCATTGCCAGGAGCCAGCACGTGGGTTGGATATTGGCCTGGTTGTCAGGATCAGCCCACACATGCCGCCATTACTGAATCTGATCGGAGTATCAGATATCGTTACCTTGCTCCACCTCCGTGGAAGAAAACACTCAGCGGCAGCGGCTCGTCGATCTCCTGATTATAGAAGTAACTGTAGTCCAACCCGTTATAATTCGCGTATTCGTACTGGTCAAGTACAGGGCTGATCACACCTGTCTGGACGAATGCTTGCGGTACAATCGATGACCCGTCCACATAATCGATTCGATCGCCATGGTACGTGATCGTGTACTGCGAGTCAAATGTATATCCTTCATCATTCGTTTGACCACCATCGTTCCAACCTACATCGGGAAAATCAATGACGATATAACGTCCCGTATCAGCAGGATAACCGGGATCCTCCACGCGGCTAGTATATACGTCAACAATTTCGCGTGGTCCGTCATACCATACATAGCTTGGGTCGACCTTCCTTGTGGCGCGCACGTGTACTGTAAAGTCAGAGACAGACAGCGAGGAGCCATCTACCTCTTTGCCAGCGTCGATGACGACAGCATCCGTACGCTCGTGAAACGCAAAGTTCTCATTTCTCAGGACAAATGGCAATGTGGAATCAGACGTTTCACCTGCTGCGAATACGGAAGGCAGGTTAAACACTAGACAGAGGCAAACCAGAGAAAAAATGATGCTTGCTTTCTTCATCAATCACAACTCCTTTCTCAAATCAATGTTCTGTCCGTCGTAACGACGATTGCTCGCGCTTCTTATGACCACCTCCATTTTATGAATCTGGACGATGTCAATGGTTCTCGTCCGATATGGTTACGCTTTCATTGTAGAGGTTGTCCAACACGGTATCCATGTCCACTTTTTTACAAAGTCACCCGACGTTGACAAATTTTTAAGCGCTTTCAAAAATGTGACGCAACCGATGGCTCGGTGACTCTATCGGTAACTCTATCGGTGACTCTATCGGTAACTCTATATGCACCCCCCTAAATAGCGGAAGCAAAAGTTCCGCTATTCGCCCGAAATTCTCGTTTTTTGCGATATAAGGGAAGTCGAATTTCCGCTATTTTGATTTCTCCACTGGAAATACCCCCTTTTCACGCTTTCTCTTAATAAGCACTGGCGTTGCATCGAGGAAAATTTTAATATAAGCAACTGTAATGAATCGAAATAAAAGTAATATTTTTACACCTCCGATTTCTGCATGAGGGCTAAAAGGCCATTGAGTGGTAAAACCCAACGCGTTATCCCATTAAATGTCATATTTGATCTTAAGATTTACTTACAGCAAGATGATTCTCGGTTTCATTGAAACCTTTGACACTTTCGGCCGACGCCCTTTTCGTTTCGGCCGTCCTTTCGAGGTTCGTGTCGGTTTCCGGTGTAATGCAGCGATAAAGCATTCCCATGAACGGTCCGCATAGATGCACATTAGCTGCAAGAGTTGCCAAACCGACTGCTTACATTGAAGTTGTAATTTAACCAGTAAACACAGAGCATATGCGATGAGTGCGATATACATCTGATTCCAGATCGCTTCTACCGAGTATCCGTGTGGTTTGACCAAACGAATATGTTGTTTTACCCATTTGAAAAAAGTCTCGATCTGCCATCGATGCCGATAGATTTCAGCGATTTGATGGGCCGATAAATCCCAGCGGTTGGTCACTAATCGGTACGTTCTCCCTTGATCATCCTTAAATTCGATTAGCCGTAGTTTCGTCGGGAGATCTGGCATCGTCACATCCGCATCGCGTATAAATCCTTTCTTCCTTTTGGGTAAATCCCTTTCCTCCACAATGGAGAGACGGCTGTTCTGCTTGACCCGGGCCACAAATTTAATGCGCCTGTCAACCCAGTATTTAAAATGGTCGTACACTTGGTAGCCACGATCCATTACGTATGTCGCATCTTGTTCCACCGTGAAGTACTTCGCGACTTCGTGATCGGCTACATCTTTAGTTGTGGCAATCATGTGATCTGGATACATCGTCTTCGCATCTGCGATAACAAGGGATGTATGCATTTTGACACCATGATTAGATCTTGAACAGTAGGCCCATTTTGAAAGAATAGGTGGCAAGGTGATTTCTGTAGAGTCTAACACCTTTAGCTTACCGATCTGGGCACTTACACCTCGCCTATCTCCTGTCAGTTCCTTAATCTTCTTCAAAAGGGAGAAGAAAAGGTTTTGTAGCTCTGTTGTAGGCAACTGTCTCATCTTGCGTGAGAGCTGGGAAATGCTGATCGACTCCAGTCCGAGCATCTTCTGAAATGTATCGTTGGCTACCAGATGTTCGACCATCTCATAATACGAATGACGCTGCTGCAATTGAGCTTCGATAAACATGAGGATGGAAGAGCCAACAAATAATTTCTGTGCTCGATAATCCAGCTCCTTGTCTCGAGATGTGTTAACACTTAACATTTTAAGACATTGACAAATGACAGTAGAGTTAGGTACGTTATCCATAAGAAATCTCCTTTGTTGAGGCGTTTTTTATGGATAACGCGTAGGTAACTCAACAATAAGAGATTTCTTTTCTTTTGTCCACGAAATTACATTAATATCTTACATTTATAGTAATATATTGAATGAAAATAACCTTGAAAACCTCGATGCAACGCCAGTGAAATAAAGGAAATTTCACTTCCTCTATTTGGCTCAAAACGGCGAAATCCGATGAATAGCGGAAATTTCAGTTCCCTTATTCATCGGATTCGTGGCGTCCCATTCGTCGACGGGGGTATCTCCTAGGGTTCGCGGGGTCCTATACGATTCGTTCCATCTCGAACGATTCGCCGTCTCATCGAATTGCGCATTGCCCATCCCATACGATTCAATCCGTCTCAGGCATAGACCTCGCGCGTAATCGGAACTGCATTTAAAGGCTAAGTTTGGCTAAAATTTTTCCGGAAACTGTTTGACGATGCCTTCTGTCAGCAAATCCGCCAAACGAATCATGTGAACCTCATTTTTGTCGGTCGCTGCAATATCCGCTTTCCAGTCTCCTTTCAGCCGATCGACCACGATTTCTGTAATAAGCTGAAGGTGTGTATACAGCATTTCTTGCATCGTTGCAAACGACAGGTTCGGATTAGCCTCGCTCAAAAACTTCGCCATTTCGTCGGCATTTCTGCGCCAATCGGCCTCCAGCTTCGCGACTTCCGCTTGATTGTTTGCTTTTGCGGCCCCTACAATTTCCCCCGCGATCACAATATGTTTTCGCAGCAGCTCTGCCAGCTTATTGCCCGCTTCTTCTCCATAGTACGGTTTTATGACATTGCCGATGTCCTGTTGGTTCTGAAGCAAACGTTCCAACACGTCCTGCTGATCCGGGAGGTTGGCTATGGCGCTGACGATGTAGATTCTTGTCCATATCGTATGGTTGATCCACACCTTCTGCATATCGGTCTTAAGTTGTACCATTTGCGGACTAAGGCAGGCCGAATCCTTCCGTTCGACCGCTGCTGCCGTCGGCATCAAGCTAACAGAGAATGCTAAGGTCATCAACAACGTCAGTAACCACTTGTTTTTCACATCAATCTGCTCCTTGTAGGTGAATGTTTTCTTTCAAAAACTTCCAGTTTTATTATGTTGAAGAACTCCGCTTTTATTCGACTTTTCATAAAAAAGGAAAAGCCGTCAAACGCACCCGCGCTTGACGGCTTCCTACTTGACTCTATTTCTTTCACTGGTTCGATAATGGCCGACTGGCATTCGGCACAAAATCTGGCACAGGCCGATAGTAACTAGCATTATCTTCGCATTTGATTTCAACTGCGCGTCTCATGACAATCTTCTATCCTGGTTATGAGCCATGATCAGGTGTACTACTCACGATCCGGCTTATCCCTTCACTGCGCCGCCGACAATGCCTTTAATAATCTGCTTCTGCATTAGCACGAAGAAGATAAAGACTGGTGTCAGCGTGATGACCGTCATCGTCATAAACATTGGCCAATTCACCGCAAACTCTCCCTTAGCCTTATAGATCTCCAGCACAAGAGTCGTATTCTCACGTGAGCTAAGGAACAGCATCGGGGACAGGAAATCATTCCAAATCCACATCGTTTGCAGCACTGCGCATGTCATTGTGATCGGCTGGAGCAGCGGCAAAATAATCCTCCAGAAAATACTCCAGACCGAACAGCCGTCAATAATGGCAGCTTCTGATAAGTCCCTCGGAATCGTCCTCATATACCCCATGATGAGGAAGAAGACAAACACCGAGCCGCCTAGATACATCGTCGTTAGTCCGTACAATTTGTTCACTAGCCGCAAGTCGGTCATAAGTTGAAAGAGCGGAACTAACAGCGTCTGAAAAGGAACCATGAACCCGAGTAGCAGGTATCCTGTTAGGATGCGATTGAGTCGCGTCGGATTGTATACGATCGGATACGCTGCCATGGCTCCGATCAGCACCATGAGAACGACCGATGAAACCGTAAGAAATAAGCTGTTGCCAAAGCTTTGCACGATCGGCGTCTCGGCGAAAACCTTGCCGTAATTCGAGAAGTCTAAGCTGGCAGGCAACCCGGTCGGATTAACAGCTGTCTCCCATTCTGTCTTAAACGTATTGACGATAATAATATAGAAAGGAAAGAACGCCAGTAATCCGAACGGAAGCATGAGAATATCGAGCAGCCACAATCTCCCTTTCGAGTCTCTCATAGCATCCGCTCCTCTCTTCGCCGCATCATGCTGAATTGAAAGTAGCCGATGATCAGCGTGATGAGGAAGAAGATCACGGAAATCGCAGACGCCAAACCGAATTGCGCTTCCGATATTCCTCGCAGGACAATGACCTGCGTAATCGTATGGGTCTCAAACCCGGGACCGCCGCTCGTCAAAGCAAACGGGATTTCGTATACTTTCAATCCGTTCGTAAGGAGCAGCAAAATACTTACGGTCATCGCCGGTGCTAACAGCGGAATGGTAATGTACCGGATCTGCTGCCACTTGTTTGCTCCATCGATCGCAGCAGCCTCGAAGTAATCCTTAGAGATCGACTGGAGGAATGCCAAGTATATCACGGCATGCCAACCAGTTGTCGCCCATACAGCCACCACGATCGTGGAGATCTTCGCGAGCGTTGGGTCGGATAACCAAGGCTGCGGTCCCAACCCAAACACCTCGCGTAAAAATGTGTTCAGAATACCTGATGGAATCGGTGCGAAGATGAATCCCCAAATGTAAGCCAAGAGCAGACCGCTTGGAATCGAGGGAAAGAAAAACACCGCTCGCATCAAATTTTTACTGAAAAATTTCTGGTCCAAGATGATCGCTAGTGGAATGGCTAACACTGTCACGATTGCCGTTGTCGCCAAGGCGAACAAGATCGTAAACGATATGCCCGAAGTAATCGCCGGATCGGAAAACAACCGCACGTAATTTTTCAAGCCTATAAAATCATAGTCGGTCGTATACCCGTTAAAATTCGTCAAGCTGAGCATAAACGAACGAATTAACGGATAAATCGTAAACAGTGTATAAATGATGAGAATGGGTACTAGAAAAACTTGATATTGCAGTTGTCGCAGAAATTTACCCACCGATTATCTTCCTTTCTTCTAAGCTGCGACTTAGTAGCTTTCCATCTCGGCAAATTTCTTATCGATCGCTTCAACTGCTTCTTCCGGTGTAGCATTTCCTACAACCATATCTTGAGTGGAGATCACGAACTGATTGCGCAATGCTTCCTGATGTCTCGGCCATGTCACCATCGGCAAATAAAGATTTTCCACCCATCAAGCCTTCCTCGTAAGCTTGCTTGCAAGCCGGATGTACTTCGGCTTCGAATCCATTGGCCGTGATGATCGCATTCGTTCCCTCATAGAACAGCTGCAAGCCTTCTTCGCTGCTCAAATATTCGAGGAACAATAACGCTTCCTCTTTCTTATCTGTCTTGCTGTTCACAGCAAACCCTACGCCCGGCGCTCCGACATAGTAGCTTTGTCCTTCTTCTAATCCCGGCAAAGGCATCACGCCAAAATCCAAGCCTTCCACTTGCGACAGTTTGTCTAGCACCCATGGACCGCTGAAGAACATCGCAACATTGCCTAGGGCAAACTCGCTCTCTACCTGCTCACCCGTTAGTCCGATCATATCCGGAAGTGAGTATTCCGGTATCGACCATATCTTTCTTCCATACTTCGAATACTTCCAGCCATCCGTCGGCAAACGTCTTCTCACCAGAGAAAATCTTCTGATCGAAATCCGGATCTTAGACTTAGAACCATGTTGCCGTACATCGCAGAGTGGATTTGCGTCAAATCTTGCATCGTGTCATAAATCGGAACGATTGCCCGCTTCTTTCAGTCTGCAGACAAGCCGCGACAAACTCATCCCATGTCTTGGGCAACTCGGTTATGCCGGCTTGCTCGAACAACGCTTTGTTGTAGAACCAGCCGCCGACCCAGCCGTTTTGCGTGAATGCGTACGTTCTTCCATCCTTGCTGAGCATCGGTTTGTTGCTCTCTACCATCACTTCCATAAACGGATAATCCGTCAGATCGATTGCATGGCCGCCGTCGATTATTTCATTTCGATTTTCCGCAGCGATCATAAAAATATCTGTAGCAGATTCGGACAATAGCATCGTTTGCAGCTTCGCGATATAGTCCTTTACCGGCGGCGCATGCTGGAAATCAAACGTAATATGCGGATATTTCTTCGTAAAGCCTTCGAGTACCGGTTTCATCTCCGATTCGTTGTTCCATGCAAGAATACTAAGTCTCACATTCTCCTGTTCTGACCGGCCTCTCCGGCGTTGTCCCTGCCAGAATTCCCCGTACTGCCTGTTCCCCGCACAAGCACTAGTACGATAAGCAATGGCCAACGCTAAAATCAGCATTAACCATGACTTTCTTCTCATGCATCCTTCCCCCTTGATCGATAGTTACACAAGGATGTAAGCGCTCACACCTTAACCGAAGTTTACGCTATTTCTGTCTCGCTAGGAATTCATATTGTTGCGTAACCTCTTGTATTTTGTTGCAAGCCTACTTCGCGTTACCGTGTAACATACGGTATTGCTTTGGGGACATATCGAAATATTTTTTAAACGTTCGACTGAAATGGCTCTCATCAACAAAACCGGTTGCGGATGCGATCGAACTGTTTTTCTCATCCGTACGAAGCAGCAGCTCCGCTGCCTTTTCCATTCTCACTTGCATGACATAATTCCAATAGTTCACACCGAGTTCCTGCTTGAACAATCTGCTTAACTGGAACTTGTCAATTCCGAACCGATCGGCGATGAGTTGCAAAGACAAATTCTTCTCCGTAATGGAGATCAATATACCGCTTCACTTGCAGCACGACTCTCTTCGTCGGATCAGGTACCTTCTAGGTTTGCGCAAGTTGTCGATCCGGTTCATAAACATATGCTCCAACTGATTGCAGATTACGATTTTGTTTCAGCTCTTGAAGTGTAATATTTTCCAACTTGATTCTCAATCGGCTGCTCGGTGGAAGGGACTGAGCGATAATATATAGGAAATGCAACACAGCGAATATACGTCTTCCGGTGGAATGCGTGAACGGCCGATATGCTTGAACATTTCATCGATCACTGCTTCGCTGCTTCCACTCGAAAATCATATGAGACAAGCTCGCGGAACATCTGTTCATAGGATTGGAAATCCTGCATACGCCATTCTTCGTTAAACGCTTCAGCTGTATATGTATTTACCGTCTCAAACGTATAGAAGCTTAACATGCCGGCTTCTCACTTTCGTTTAGTAATTCCGGCAGCCGCTTGGCATCGCATCCTGCATGAATGGAACTTACGCCAACAACGAGGTTCGGCTTAGATGGATCATGGCACACATGATGCAACCATTGTTGACACCGTTTAAGGAAGTGCGACTCTTGCATCGCCGAGGAGTCATCCCTAAAAAGCAACTGTACGTATGGTGAGTTTTTCTGCGTATATAATCGGAATGATCGTTGGCTCGAGCTTGAGCAGCCACTTCTTGATCAGCGGTTCATTCAGATTTTCCCCGACCATGTGAAGCATGGCATATTGCTTCACTCCCATCAGACTGAATGCTCGCTCACGTATCATCCAGATTCGCTGCCCCCAAAGAACGCGAATGAACGAGTTGTGCAAAGATTTGGGCAAATCTCGTTTGATGTTCCTGTTGAATGTCTGTCACCAGTTCTTTGATCGTCTTGGTTAATAACATCGACATCCACTGGCTTCAGCAAATATTGGTAAACATCCAGTCGCAACGCGTCACAAGCATACGTAAATTCATCATGAGCACTTACGATGATCGTCTTTGGCTTGTGTGAGCATCCTTCCAACTCTTTTAAGGTTTCGATTCCGCTCATAAACGGCATCTGTATGTCCAAAATGACGATGTCCGGCGATAAACTCTTTTATGAGTTGTAACGTTTCCCGGCCATCGTAGGCGTGTTGAATTTCTTTAATACCCAAGCTTGTCCAATCCATCATTTTATTTAAAAAAGTGTGCAACGATGTCTGATCGTCTGCGATTAATAATCTCACGGTTCCTAACTCTCCTCGCCATACGTGTAATTCTTTTCAATTAAAGGCACGAGCACATATATACTGGTGCCAACCTCTTTTTCACTCCGTATGCGTATCCCATAATTCGTCACCGAAATGCAATTTAATCCGGTGGTTAATATTAGACAAGCCGATATGGGCTCTCTGTTGATCCAGGTTGTTCAGTTGTTGTCTGAGCGCTTTTCGCTCCTCGGCATCCATGCCTTTGCCGTTGTCGCGAACGGCGATGAGCAAGCCCCGTTTGACCGCTGTGGCACAGATCGTAATCGTCCCCTCCTCGCCGCTCATCGCCAAACCCATGTCGGATACAGTTTTCCACGATCGGTTGTAAAATCAGCCGCGGAATCTTACTCTCGCAGCAGTCGTTCATCCGGCGATGCTCTGACATGAATTTGCAGACGCTCATCGTATTTTTTATTCATAATGTACAAGTAACTCGTCGCATGCTCCATTTCCTGCTCGCAGTTCCACCAACTCATCGGTCGGCCTTAAAGAGTAACGGAACATATGGCTAAGCGACAGCACCAGTTGATTGGACGACTCCATGTTACCGCATACAATTTCGGTTTGCAGTAGCTGCAGTGTATTGAATAAGAAATGCGGATTAATCTGAGCCTGCAAAGCTTTCAGCTCTTCTTCCTTCAAAGCGATTTGGGTCAAATAATTTTGCTGGATCAGCAGATCGATTCGCTGCATCAACTCGTTGAATTTCGCGCCGATTTGATTAATTTCACGATATTTGTAGTTCTTCTTGTACATGTACAAAGTGTCGTCAGTTCCGATCTTGTCCAGTGTTCGTAGTAAGCCTTGCAACGGGCGGGAAATTCGGAAGGTCACCGCCAAACTGATCAATATGTTAAGAACTAGACATAAGTACAAAATCTGCATGAGATTGGATCGGATCGGTGCCGCCTCCTTCGTAATCTCCTCCATTGGCACGGCGGAGATCATCATCCAGCCATCAATTGCCGTCGGCTGATAAATAATCAGATGTTCCTTCCCGTACAATTGCGTCTGGAAGTTGCCTGACTTGTTATGATACACTTCGTCAATTCCAGCGAAATCCATAATGCGGCCGATTTGCTCGCTATCCTGATGGACGATGACTCGCCTGTTCTCATCGATCAAAAAAATGTGTTCTTTGTCCTGATAAGTATTCCTTTCAAACATGCTGTTTACTTTTTGCAAATCGAGATTCGCAATTACCGAGCCGAGCACATCACGGCGGTAGCCCTTCACTTGCATGGCAACTGATAAGGTCGGCTTGCCATATCGTGAAATGTCTGTCGACAAATAATAATCTTGATTATGCAGCCCTAAGCTAAAGAAATAAACGTCATGACCGAGGGACAAAGACTCCTGCACCCAAGGCTGTTCGGCAAAATTATATTCCCACCACAATGAATTTCGACCGTTCAAATTGTATCACATAACCGTTCGTACCGAGAATCAGCACGTCGCTGATGAGTGATTGGTAAGTGTTGATGCTTCTGCGTGATTTCGGAAATATTGCGTTCATGCTGCAGCCGATAAGCCATGTCCGGCACCTGTTCGTGCCGCATGATCGCCCGAACCGACTGATTGCTTACGAGCACGAGCAAGGAGCGTTTGGTCTCCTCGAGGTTGAAGCTTAAACTTTGCGCGGCCTGCTCCATCACCTTATTGCTGGAACGAATAATCTCCTCCGTGATCATACGGGTAGAATCACGGATCGATAGAAAGCCTAAGAGTAGCAGCAACAAGAGATTGCCGAGCAAGTAGTAGATGAGATACGTACGGTAGATTGTTTTTTGGAAAACAAAATCACGCAAAAAACGCAATAGATTATGCATGTTGGATCTCCCCCGTATGCCAATAATCGACAGATCAGGCTATAAAGATAGCATAATATGGAGCCAACTATCAATTATAGTATACAAAGTAAAATCTATCTTAATCTTACCAGATAGAATTCGTCAATGGATAAGAGATTTCAGCTCTACCCTTGCTCCACTCGCGTGGCTGTAAAGCGATAACATTTTTTATTTTGAGTATTGATCTTCATGTAGGATGCTGATATAATTTCACTCGAAGCGATATTGATAATCATTATCAATTAGCTTGATATCAAATATATAAAGGGAGAGGACTACATAATGAGAACATTTACACTCAGATTGAGAGCGGCCATCTTGATGGCATTATTAGCGTTAACATTAGCTGCATGTGCAGCAGGCTCCAACACTGAAGGAGGCAACGGGGGCAACTCGAATCAAAATGCGAGCAGCGCATCCAGCTCCAACGAATCGTCTACGCATTCAGCTGCGAATGAATCTGGAGAGCCATCGACTATTGAGATCACGGATCAATATGGTACAGTAACTGTTCCGGTCAATCCGAAGAATGTCGTGGCGCTGGATAACCGCACATTCGAAACACTCGCTGAATGGGGAATTGAGCTCGCTGCCGTACCTAAAGCGGTAATGCCTGCTGATTCGATTTATATAACAGACGAGTCCGTACTGGACGTTGGGAACCACCGAGAGCCTAACCTGGAAATCATTGCTGCAGTCGATCCAGAATTAGTCATTGTCGGTCAGCGCTTCTCCGGATTTTATGAAGATATTAAGAAGCTCGTTCCGAATGCAGCGGTCATTAATGTCGATATTGATGTATCCGCGATGATGGCACAGCTGGTGACAATTTGGTCAATGGCTTCAAAAATACAACAACGATGCTCGGACAAATCTTCGATAAGAATGAAGAAGCTGAAGCCTTGAACGCTCGCTTTGATCAAGCGCTTGAAGCGGCTAAGGCAGCTTACAACGGAACAGATACCGTGATGAGTGTCATTGTTTCTGGAGGCAACATCGGCTTCTCCGCGCCACAAACGGGACGCGTATGGGGGCCGCTGTATGACATTTTCGGTTGGATTTCTTCCCTGGATATTGAGGACGCTACCTCTGACCATCAAGGGGATGAGATCTCGGTTGAGGCGATTGCACAAAGCAACCCGGATTGGCTGTTCGTACTCGATCGCGACGCTGCCATTTCCAGTCTTGATGAGAGAACACCGGCTCAAGATGTCATCGAGAATTCTCCGGCATTGCAGAACACAACAGCAGTATCGAATAAGCAAATTGTATATGCTCCGGCAGACACCTATACGAATGAATCGATTCAGACGTTCATTGAAATTTTCGAAGAGATTGCCAAAGCCCTAGAGAAGTAAAATAAAGGAGTACAATCCCGTGTCCAAGTGTGAAGCCGTTGAGGTTGAGAGCTATTCTCAGCCTCAATTTTCTAAACATACGAAAATATGGACGTTCCCATTCATACTCGCTACCATCATTGTCGTTATTCTTGGCATCGTTTCCTTGTTTACAGGTGTTTATGATATTTGGGGGCAAGAGGATGGCTGGGACATGTTCTTCATCACCCGTGTTCCCAGAACGATCGCCTTGATGCTCACTGGCGCAGCGATGGCGATGACCGGGCTCGTCATGCATCTGATCACGCAAAATAAAATGGTCGAGCCGACCACGATCGGAACGACAGAATGGGCTGGCTTAGGTTTGCTTACGGTGTACCTGATGTTTCCTGGACCTACATTAGTATTGCGAATGACGGGCGCCATCCTGTTTTCTTTCATCGGGACGATGATCTTCTTCTTTTCCTGAGAAGAGTCAAGCTTCGTTCATCGCTGATTGTGCCGATCGTTGGATTGATGCTTGGTGCGGTCATCTCCGCATTCTCTACATTCATGGCACTGTTCTTTAACATGGCACAAGTGATTGAAGGACTGGTTTATTGGTTCTTTCGCAGCAGTGCAAATCGGAAGATATGAATATTTGTGGGTGATTATCATCGTCACCTTCATTATATTTCTATACGCCAATCGCCTGACTCTCGCTGGATTGGGAGAAGACGTCGCGACGACACTCGGTGTCAATTATAATCGGCTGATTTTGCTGGCGAATGCGCTAATCGCTGTGGCCGTTGGTATCGTCGCTGCGGTGATTGGCAACATCCCTTTCTTAGGATTAATCGTCCCTAACATCATCTCGATGATTCGCGGGGATGATCTAAGAAGCAATCTGCCTTGGGTATGTATAACGGGAATGGGGACGATCACGCTATGTGACATCCTGTCTCGAGTCGTGAACATGCCGTTCGAGATGCCTGTCTCCCTAATACTTGGAACAGTAGGAGCAGTCGTCTTCATCCTAATATTGCTTAGACAACGCAAAAGCAGGAGGCTGTGATGAATACAATAGAATCCTATTATCCAAACCAATCTTCGCTTCTGATGCCAGCCTGCGCACTCGTACGACAAATGCTTTTCCGCTCCAAGAAAGATGCGAGACGCTATTGGATTTTGTTATCGTTATTCATAGGTATGGGTCTAATCGCTTCACTCGGATTGTTGCTTTATAACAATCCGGTACCTGTAGACTCCCCTAGCTTCATTCCAGTTGTCACGAGAAGATTCGTCGCCATCGTCGCGATGTTTATTGCAGCACTTTGTCACAGCCTTTCAACTGTCGCGTTTCAATCGATTACGAGCAATCGGATCATTACTCCTTCGCTTCTTGGATATGAATCGCTGTATTCGTTCATCCAAACGGGCACACTATTTTTCTTCGGTGCCGGAGCGCTCGTCGGCTTCTCTGGCATGGAAGCGTTCTTCCTTCAGGTCAGTCCTGATGATCGCGATGAGCCTAGTTTTGTATGGGTGGTTACTGTCGGGGAAATATGGAAATCTGCATCTGATGCTTCTCGTCGGAATCATCATCGGCGCAGGTCTGAATTCCGTCTCAGGCTTTATGAGACGCTTGCTCTCCCCTTCTGAGTTCGATCTGCTGCAGTCCAGACTTATCGGTTCCGTCAACAATGCGGATTCAGAATATTTCCCGATCGTTCTGCCGCTAGTGATCATTGACAGCGTTATGCTTATTCTTATTTTCCAAGAAATTAAACGTACTCGCTCGGGAAAGATGTCGCCACGACATTCGGCGTGAGATACCAAGCAAACATCATCTTTACGCTTATCCTAGTTGCTCTCTTAATGTCTATCACGACATCATTGATTGGCCCGCTTACGTTTTTTGGCTTTTTGGTTGCTATGCTGGGCTACCAGGCAGCACCAACGCACGATCACCGGTACATCTTTCCAATGGTCTTCGCCATCGGATTTTGTATCCTGACATCGGCGTACTTTTTGCTGTATCACGTCTTTCAAGCGCAAACGGTCGTATCCGTTATTATCGAACTGTTCGGTGGAATCACATTTCTTATCGTAATCCTAAGGAAGAGGTCGCTATGATATCTATTCAAAACGTCAGAAAAAGGTATAATGATGAGGTCAACATCGGACCTTTGAATATCACAATTCCGAAAGCAGGCGTAACTTCGTTAATCGGTCCTAACGGCGCCGGTAAGTCGACGACGCTGCTCATGATTGGCAGACTGCTCCACATGGATGAAGGTCAGATCAGGTCGCCAATATGGATGTCACGGCGTCGAAGTCTAATGATCTGGCGAAAATCTTGACCATCCTGCGACAGGAAAATCATTTCGTCACCAGGCTTACGGTCAGACAGCTCGTTGGCTTTGGCAGGTTCCCCTATTCGAAAGGGAGACTTACTAAGGAAGATGAACGCATCATCTCGAAGTATATCGATTTTCTACAATTAACTGATCTTGAGCATCGGTTTTTGGATGAGCTTTCAGGCGGGCAGAGACAACGAGCTTACGTGGCCATGATTCTCTGTCAAGAAACGGAGTACGTACTACTCGATGAGCCTCTAAACAATCTGGATATCGCTCGCGCTGTTCAGATGATGGAGCATCTCCGGTTGGCGGCAAGCGAGTTTGGCAGAACCATCCTGATGGTCATGCATGACATCAACTTCGCAGCCAAGTATTCTGATCGAATCTGCGCGATGAAGGACGGGCAAATCGTCGCCTTCGGTACCGTAGAGGAGATCATGAAGCCAGAACTATTATCTGACGTCTTCGAGACGAAAGTCGATGTTATCGAAGGTCCGTACGGTCCGCTCGCGATTTATTAATTGCAGTTATCAGCTTCAGACTACACGATATGGGGGAATTAGAATGCAAATTTATTGGCTGAAGATTACAAACATCATTCGGGAAACAACAGAGATCACTACCTTCTTGCTCGAACGACCGCAGGACTTTACGTGGGATGAAGGTGCCCATACGCATCTCGCATTGAAGGGCTTCAACACGGGAGGTCAACCGAATCGCAGTCTTATTCGCCACATGTCGATCTCTACGGTTCCGTCAGAAGATGTCGATTGGAATTACGACTCGGATTAAGGAGCCATGCTCGGAATTCAAATCCATTCTGAAGCAGCTCAGCATCGGCGACGAAGTCGCTCTCTTCAAAACTCATTCCAATATCCCGCTGAAGCGAATCGGAAAAAAGGTGTACCTCTTATCCTCAGGCGTCGGCCTTGCGACGTTCCGCTCGATCATCTTAGACTATGTGAATCGCCCTGACGGTGTCGAGCATATGCATTCTTTAAACATCGAATCATCGCAGCAATTTCTGTTTCCTGATCTGTTCTCATCCGCATCCGACCGGGGCTTGACCGGTCAGTTCGTCGATAATCGCAAGGAGTACTACAAGGAAGTTCAGAAGCTGGCGGCAGATCAGGATGGATTATTCTATATCGTCGGTAGCGATGAATTTCTGGCTGACAACATCGCACTCCTGCGTGAGAACGGGATTGCCGCGGAACAGATCATGCTTGATAAACGTGAAGAGCAGCGCGCTCAGATGTTATCCTAGTGCATCTCTGTTCATCTTCAATCGAGGATGAATTATGTGCTGCGAAATGTTAGCGGGAGGGCAGCTGAGATAACGGAGATAAGCGAAAAAGAGGATATTCCCATGAAGTCAACAGTTGGGAATATCCTCTCATGTTATTAAAGCTGGTTCAACAAATTATAAATGATCATCGCCGCTTGTGCTCTAGTTGCATGAGCATCCGGTGCAAATTCACCGTTGCCCATACCATGAATAATTCCTGCGGCCTGCATCGCTGCTACAGCATCTTGCGCATATTCAGCGACCCTTGCATAATCAGCGAACCTGTCAGTCGTTCCTTCAGCTAACTCAAGCTGTACAATCTGCAATGCTCGATACGCCATCACTGCCATATCCTGTCTGGAGATTTCATCGTTCACGCCAAAGCTTCCATCTGGTTTGCCCTTCACGATGCCTAGCTGCTGTGCGGTTGCAATCTCAGTGTAGTACCATGCTCCGGTCTCCACATCGCTTAAGGTGGTCGACGTCTCTTCATTCGTCAGCTCGAATAAGTTCATCAGCATCGTAATGAATTCTGCTCTCGTCACATGGCTGTCCGGATCGAACAGTCTTCCACCGATGCCATTGACGATCCCTCTGGCTGCCAAAGCATCAATCGCATCCTTCGCCCAGCCTTCTGATACATCGTCAAAGCTCACGCTCACATGCGAAGCAGCAAATGTGCCAGGTTGCTTTGGTCTGAATTCGACCATGCCTGTTTCTTCATTATAGCGGCCATTCTTTACAACCTTCAGCTCCCCAAGATCGTCGATGTAATAAGCCACTACCTGGTTCGGATCCTCTCCCGGCTGCAGCTCATAAGGGATCGCTACGCGTACATCGCTGCGTCCATCTAACTCGCTAACCTCTTCTCCATCAATAGCTAGGCTCAAGTCATAAACCTTGGCATCCTTCAGCTTCTCTAGAGCTTCACCTGTTAGACCGGAAATGTCGGCTACCGCAACCGAAATCGAAACCTGCTTCGGAGCAGCTGATGCCTTTGCGATGAGCTCGGTAGATACCGTAACCTTAGCTAAACCTGTATCGAGCTCGATGCGATCAATCGAAGCTTGATCATTGCGGAAAATATCATTCACTGGAAGCTCAACATGTAATTCGTTCATGCTCCCATCTGCTTCTACTCGTATTTGCAAATGATCGCCTGCGGCTTGCTCAAGTGCACGCTCGATTGTTTCCGAATCTAGCGTCACCTTTGCTGCTCCATTCGCATCTAATGCAGGTTGAACGTGAACTTCACCATTACGATCGACATCGACCTTGACACCATCCGATGGATCATCTGACGTATGATCCGATCTATCCGATGTGCGTCTAGACGGTGATGATGGGCCGCTACTACTTGGCCTTCTTGGAGTACCGTATACAATTACACCAGCTGATTCATTTTCGAGAATATCTAGTGTTGTAATGATAAACTCGTAAAGGGTGTTATTACTCAAACCTGTAAACGTATAAGTTTCAACACCTTTGTTCACATAGACGGCATCGGTCACCGTTAGTCCGTATCCGCTAATTTTGATTGAATCTAAGTCATCGTCAATCGGATCAGTCCAGCGGATCGTGAGCTGTCCATCACCGCTATACACTCTCGCGTTTGTTACTTCCCCTGGCGGTGTCGTGTCAATCCCCCCGGACAATGATGTCGGGGTTCCGAATACCGTAATCCCGTCGGATTCGTTATCATCAGCATCGATGGTGCTAATCTTGATCTGATATTCTGTACCATTGGTTAGATTCGTGAGTACAAAATATTCCACACCTTGATCCACAACATAAACGTCATCCGTAACCGTCTTACTGTTTACGACGAGTTTCACCTTCACAATATTCGCCGGATCATTCCAGGTCAACGTTAATTGCTGATCGCCCGGGATCACCTCAACATTCGTGACCTCACTTGGCTTCGTTGGATCGCTAGCTTCGACCGTAACCGTTGTCGATGCGGTATAGCTACCATCTACCGTCGTCGCCGTGATGGTAGCTGTTCCTGCTTGAACCGCAGTAACGATTCCATTCGCATCAACGGTTGCGACACCATCATCACTTGAGCTCCATGTCACTGCCTGATTCGTTGCATCCACAGGTGTGATCGTAGCCGTTAGCTGGGCTTGCTCTCCTTCTTTCAAGCGTAATTCCGTCTCATTCAAGCTGATCCCTGTAACTGGTATTACCGGCGCTGCGATCACTTGGATGACATGAATGGCATCATCAGTAGCGATTTGACGCGTAACACCATCTGCGGCTAGAATGAATTCCGAAACAGACACATTCGTAGTGTTAGCTGAAGTCAATGCTGCAATTTTGCCGTTCAGGTCTAAGAGTTTGCCGCTGTCAAGATCCAGGCTACCGTCCGCAGTGGCAGCATGAATGAAGATTTCTCCTGTATCTTCCTTGACTTCCGTGCTCACGACTTCCCAATGGTTACGTACATTCGTCACGGCACTTTCGGCTAAGCGGACGGTACCGTGAGCCTCATCTACTACGGTCTCGAACTCCAGCACCTCTGGATCGTACTGAACGACAGCAGTGAAGGAGTCGAATCCATCGGCCAGATGTTTGACACCGAGAGGCAGAGCTATAGACTGACCTGCACCTGCTGAAGCAACGCCGCCAATCGCTGCACTTTCGTCAGGCCGGCGCAATTCTTTCACGACGACATTATCAATGAGACCAGACCTTCCATTTCCAAAAAACTCGAAGCTAATATGTCCTTTGCCTCTTTGGACGGCGCCGTCACTCATTGCACCGGACATGCTCCATTCTGCCGGCTCCTCACTTCCTCTTGGCCAGAACTTCGCATATAGCATATTGCCTTCTAACACAAACTTACTTGTGTACCAGCTATTCGTCTGAATATCAACTGCAGCTGTTCTCTGGTATTGAGTTGCATTATTTACATGATCGAACAATCTCAACTTTTCCCAGAAGCCCGGGTTGATTCCCAGCTCAATTGCATTTCTATTGCTTATATTAGCTGGAACCGTACGATCCGTTGTTCTCAAGTAAATATAAAATCCTTCATCCCATTCTGCCGACTCCACGTTGAAGTCGAAGGTTAGCTCCATATCACCGAATTCGTCGACCGTCTGAGCTCGAATATTGCCTCCTTCGGTAGGCGCGAATTTCAATTCTTTATTGGCTGTCACGGACACCTGATTGTTCTGACCTTTCCAGATGAACTCATCCAAGGTTCCTGTGCCCGCATCATAGGAATTGAAATCTTCGTTGAGCACTTCCACGTACTGTTGTTCATCGGCGAGCTGAAGCCCCTTGATTGCGTCACGCAGTGCGTAATATGCCTGATCCGCTTCTGCCTGCCCGATCTCATCATCTGAGGCAGCAGCTTTGGCCGCAAGTAATGCACTTTCAAATACGCTCCAAGACTCCCTCGTATATTGTGTAAAATCTTTGTCACTGACGCTATCAATCAATGCATTCAGCAGCGTTGTGTCGACCGCTTCGCCGTCAATGGGGTTCGCAATTCCACCTTCACCAGCTCTGACTTCGTTAAAATATGCTTCGATCTTTGCAACTTCACCGGCGCTTAATACTCTGTCGTAAATCAATATTTGCAGCACTTCACCCATGAAACGGTATGGGGTTGCTGAAGCCATCGTATAACCGACTGCCAGATCCGAGCGATTTCCGTGCAGAGCTTTAGCGTTAGTGCCAGAGCCGATCAGTTGATTATTGACAAACACGGCACGGTTACTGCCATCTAATTGTGCCCTAACACTGACCAAGCCGTCAGTGGCTGTAGTTGAAAAATGTTGTCCACCGCCTCCTACGCTGCCATCCGCATTACCAAAGCGGACATTGACGCCATTGGTCCCTACACCAAGACTAATGCCACTCCAGCCATCATTGCCAGCCCAACCTTGGTAAGGCTCATTCATGCCAAAATATACAAGGCCATTTTGGTCGCTGGAATTGTTCACGGTCGTCGTTGGTCTGACCAATGTGTAGATCGTCATTTCCTCTTTGCCGTTATAATCTTTGAAGCCTGCCGCTTTTAATGGTCGTGCATTTGCGTCGAATTCTACATAGTCGTATCCGTCATTTTTGATTTTAGGGTTGCCACTTGGGGTTCCGAGTCCATCGCCACCGCTGCCTGGGACGTCCGCGGGCACCAGCTTCGCCTCGATGTTGCCCATATTAGTCCATCCCGTCACATTGCCGCTGCTGTCTCTTTCCACACCCTCATCGGCTTTGAGCCATAAGTCAAGACCATCTCTAGGAATATCAACTGGTGTCATATCCCTAACTACAACGTTCGCATGCGATTGACTTAGCACTTCACCGTTTTCCGCCAGTACAAAGATGACATATGGACCTGGCAGCTCCGGTGCTTTCATCGAAATCTTGTCGCCGGAGACAACGGTTTCATCTTCGCCGCCGTCAAAATGTCCGCCGCTCGATGAAGATATCCATATACTTTTCGTTTCATCATCTAAATCGTACGCAAACCTCACTTCTCCTCCAGGGGCTACTTGCACGTTAGCCGGGAGGAGTTTGTTTGCAAGGGATACCGTCGTCCTGAATTGAATAGTTCTGGAATTCGGTTCCGTCGGTGTGCTGATGACCAGAGTCCAGCTTCCTTCTGTAGAGATTTTGTATCCGCTCTCCACAGGCTCGCCGTTTAGCGTATAAGTGTTGTCTTCACTTAAGCTCAGGACAAGAGGACGTACCTCTGAAACATCATAAGTTTGCCCATCCTCCACATTGATCGACGACATGCTCAGGTCGACGTATACCGTATACTTAGACGTAGCTGTTGCTCTTCCATCATCATACACAATATACAGTTTGTATTCGCCCGGCTCAGATGGAGATTGGATCGACTGCTCATCTCCAGCCGCTTTGGTCATCGTAGGACCTTCTGCAAACTCAGTTGTGTTCGGAGGTGCAAGCCAAACCGTATCTTCAGGCTTTAGCAGCCCTCTGCGCTTCAGCGTTTCATTCTTACCCATGATGACATTGGAAGCAAGTTCAAACTCGGTATCGGCAATGATGCTTCTTGGGATCATATGCGTATATTCATTTTCCAGACCAGAGTTCAATACAATTTCGTTACCTCTTAAAGGCCAAATACGATCTTCACTCTTGTAATTGTCGTAAACAATTCTAGGCGCACCATTCATGTGGTTATCCCCGTCTACGTAGCCTTCAATGGCGATCATATCGCTTTTGCGCTTCCAGTTGTTAAACTCAAATAGACGGCTTTGTCCAGGTGCATGAGAGAGTTTGGACTGCACGACGTTGCCTATCATCTTGATGAACGTGCTGCCTTCGTCGGGATGGAACCCGTTCGTCCAGTTGTTCGGATCCGTAGGTTTCCCCGTTGGGTTCGGATTAAGGAAGTTGTAATTCATCTCGGTATAATTCGTCCAGTTGTCCGGATGCCAGTTATGATTTTTGTCAACAACCGGATTGCTCGTCAAATCATTGACCGTATCCCATGTTCCGCCGCCCGGCAAATTACCCGGATCACCCTGCCGGCCCAACGAATAAATCGCTCCTGTATCGTTAACAACCGTAGCAATTTCTTCTATTCGGTTATAGTTGATTTTGTTATTTCTCGAAGTTGTAGAAGGCTCTGGGGATCTCGCAAGGCTATTTTCATGCGTACCGTGATAAGGACCTCCTTGCTTATTGGTACCATGGGAAGTAAAGCCGTAACCATCGAACTCATCCCAGCCCCAACCGATGCTCATCGCACCGTAAGTAGTGTCATACACGAAGTTATGCAGAACTTGCATATTGGTTGTGTAGAATGATTGCAAGGCATTTCCGCCCGGAAAGCCATAGCAGTTTCTGTACATGAAGTTATTGGTAATATAAATATCTTCCGGCACGGCTTCTGTGCCCGCTACAAATTTTTCTTTATCGATACCAGCCCAATCACGAATTGGCTGCCCTTTATAATCCGCTCTAGATTCATGAACAATCGGCTGATCGTTCTCGTAAATGTGAGTCGGATGGCCAATGATGATGGCTGAAGCAAGTGTCTCAGCAATATAATTACCCGTAATTTCGATATCCTTGACGTCGTTCTCGATATGGATGCCATTAAAGCCGGTAAGCTTGACCTCACCATTCAACACCTTAATGTGTCTCGCTGCATTGATCATAATCGCTGCTGGTGGGATGTCATAGCTGCGGTAAAATGTTTCATGCCAGTTTAATTCACTGCTCGGGAAATAAGCTGTATTCACCATGGAGCCCTGAACGGAAGCATAGCCGTAGGATGTGGTCGTAACCGGGCCGGAACCATCACTATACGTAACGGTACCCGTCAATTCATACAGCTTATAATCGGTATGAGCAAACGTCAGTCCATCGAATGTAATATATTTCACTCGTCCGTCGTCCGAGCCCTCGATAGGGTCCAAACGATCACCAACCGGGATGCCCCTGATGTCAATGATCGTCTCATGCCTTGGAATGACGACATCTGCGGTATTGATATCCTCGCCTTCAAGCGGGATGTAATAAAGCGTGCTCTCCGCCTGGTCGAAATAAAAATCTCCGCGTTTGTTCAAAAATTCAAATGCGTTACGGATCACTTGGTTATTATTCGGATTGTAATGTGTGTTATTGCTCAGCGACTGTGAAATCGCCCCGTATGGCATCTGAAAACGGAACATGACACCACCAGGCATGCCGCTGGCAGCTGGCGCCTCTTCGACCGAAGCAAAGGTAATAAAAGGTCTCGCCCATCTAGCCGTCCAGCCGTCCATGCTTTCGGCCTCGATATTTTGCGGATTTTTCGTTTCGGTCGTCAGTCCCACACTGGCATCGAATACGATCGCAGCCGGGATATTGTTGCCGTCCTGCCATGCCCATGGGTTCCCTTCAGATGTAAAGCTAACGACGGGCGTGCCGCTAACCGTTCTATGCTCTTCTGTAATTTTCGGGCTCAGCGTCATATTGGCGCGCCGATCATTGACATAGATTGCGCGCAGCTTACTGTCGCGGTGCAGCGTTGTTTTGTACGCGGTTAAACCGCCAGTTTGCGTAAGTTCAGTCGCTTCTGTCCATACGCCCTTCTCAAGCATTTCACCTGCGCTGATGACCGGTTTCGCTCCCGGCGCTGCTTCATAGCGAATCGTGCTATTTTCGCTACCCGAATCCTCGCTGGTAAAAACCAGGGGTTCGTCAATCGGATAAAATCCGTCCGCAATTTGCACGACGATATCCCCGTCGTCCTTAGGCAAAGTTCTGACGACTTCCTTCGCCTTAGCGATTGTTTTGTACGGATTTTCCTTTGTTCCGTCCCCTGTGACATCATCACCATCCGTCGCAACATAAATCGTTTTGCTCACTGTACTGTCAGCCATTACTTCCATCCCGAAAGGTGGTAATAAAGTAAAGATAAGCCCTAGAATCATGATCCAAATCGATGATTTTTTTATCACTTTCTTGACCTCCTTAGGTTTAAAGTGGTCACTTCACGAATCTAGCATTGCTTATTTTAAAATGGCACCTGCGGTTAAGGCGTGTTCGATTTTCTCATTGCCAATCATATAAACAATGATGATCGGGAAGCTAGTCAACATCATGGCGGCCCCGATATGCCCCCAATGTGACACCCCTACACTGACAAAGAAGCTATGCAGTCCTACCGTGAGCGGTCGGAATTGGTCCTTCGCCCCGAGAATAAAAGCTAACGGGAATTCGTTCCAAATCCGTATGAAAATTAGTACAGTTTGTGTCATTAAAGCAGGCATCACGATCGGGAAGATGACCCGCGCAAATGTTACATACACATTAGCTCCATCTATACAGGCTGCTTCCTCCAGCTCCTTAGGCAAGGAACGAAGAAAAGCATAGAGCATAAGCACACATGCAGCTAAAGAGAACCCTGTATAAGGCAATATCAGTGCAAAATACGTATCCTTAATATGAAACGTCTGAACGAGTTTGAACAATGGAATGACGACGACTTCAATCGGGACAATCAACCCCAATGATATATAAAACAGCGCGATTCCATTGAACCTCCAAGACATACGACTCAAGCAATAGGCTAGCATCGTACCCGCGATTAGCGTAATAACGATCGTTCCGCCCGTGTAGATGACGCTGTTCTTCAAATACATGAGGAAATCATACTTGGATAAAACCTCGCTGTAATTTTCCCAGGCCCAAGCTTGGGGCAAGCCAAACTGATTTTCATACGATTCCGATTTGGATTTTAAGGACATCGAGATCATCCAATATAATGGAAACAGGAATGTGCAGCCGATGAGAAACCAAATAAACCGAATCACATGCTTCATGTCTCATCCCCCCTAAAACTCTATTTTTTCTCTTGCGATAAATCGTTGGATTAAGAAGGAAATAATGAGACATTGAATGATAAAGATGACCGCAATCGCAGTCCCCTTCCCGAATTGGGACGTATCAAACGCCGTGTAATACATTTGGTATATCACCGTTCTCGACAAATCTCCCGGTCCACCCGCTGTCATCACTCGAACATGAGCGTAGAAGGCCATTGAGCCTAAGCTGGAAATGATCAGCACATATTTGATGACCTCTTGCAATAATGGAATCGTAATCCGCGTGCTCACTTGAAAGAAATTCGCTCCATCAATTAAAGCTGCTTCATAATAGTTTTTGGGAATGGTCTTGATCCCTGTATACAATAAGATGGCGTTCAATCCGATATATTGCCATTGAAAAGCCAGGCCGATACTCCACATCACAGTCTTTTCGTTGGTTAGCCAGGATTGGGTCCAGGCATCCAAGCCGATCGATCTCAAGATGGTGTTGAACAAACCCCAATTCGGCTCGTAAAAGGCAACCCATATTTGGGAGACGACAACGACAGATAAGATCGCCGGGAACATTGCCGCTGTTTTGAAAAATCTGCGAAATATGGATGTTTGAATATCTATGAAGAGAGCAAAGCACATCGAAAGCGGCAGTCCGATTAGGATGGACATCGCTAAAATTAAATACGTGTTTTTATGAGCGAGCCAAAACGATGACGATTGAATGACTTCCAAGTAGTTATCAAGGCCAACGAATCCCAAGTTTTGAAAACCATTATGATTGTGCAGACTCATCCATAATTGAGGAATTAGAGGATAGACGCAAAATATCGTAAACAGCAATAGTGCAGGAGCAGCAAATATGGTTATAGACATCTTGGTGCTAAAATGTTTGTTCATCGTTCACTCTCCACCGCCTGTATCTGAGGTAGACATGCCCCCACTGGACTAGTGCGTCCAGTGGGTAGCATTTTGCTTTGTTATTTAATTGTCAAACCATGTATTCTGTTCCCACAGCGGGTTGATGGCAGCAATGAAGTCAGATGTCGGGTATTCACCAGTCAATAGCCTAGCTCCGTAAGAAGCGAGCTCTGCAGACACCCGTGAGTCCACTGAATTCAAGGCTAACGATGGGATCATCACTTCAGCACCGTTGTACCAAGTCAAGTATTTCTCCATTAACGGGCCGACTTCTTGTGGTGGATTGCCCGTGTCCAACGTAATCGCGGAGCCGATAGATTCAAAGTACAAAGCATCTTGCATAGCTAGGAATTCCGCTAATCTTACGGCTTCTTCAGGATGTGCGGTCTTCGAGCTAACGGCATACCCGTTCAATGGAGAGCCCCAGAATTGCACGACCTTCGCCGGATCATATAGATCGCTAGCGCTTGGGAATGGGAAGAAGTCGACCGTATCGATCTTTGCAAGATTCGGCAGCTCCCAAGTAAACATCATCAGCATGGCAGATCTCTTGGACGTAAACATCTCCATCGCCGGACCGTAATCCAGGTTGGCAATGCCTTCTGCGAAGACACCTTCCTTCGCCATTTGCTCAATGCGTTCAATTCCTGCGACTACGGATGGATGGTTGAAGTCAGCCTCATTGTTGACCAAATCGATCATCGCTTGCGGATCTCCGATTTGAATCATTTGCTGAATCATATACAGCTGAGGTCCCCAGCCGTCTTTACCTGGAGTCGCTACAGGAACGATACCGGCATCCTTTAACGTTTTGGCTACCTCTAGAAACTCATCATAAGTTTCAGGCACACTTACTCCCGCTTCCTCGAAAATATCTTTGTGATAGAAAATAACGGGCGTGAAATACGTATCTGCTCCTGAATTGATGCTGTAGATTTTTCCATCAATATGCTTTAATGCTTCAGGCACTTTGAATTTGTTGATAAAGCCGCTTTCCGTAATGTAAGGTGTCAAATCCATAATATTGCCTGCCTGATTCAAGGCCGTGAAGAAACCGGCGTCGCTCCAGAATACATCCGGCATATCACCAGAAGTATTGTAGGTTTTGATCTTGTTCGCTAGATCCTCGCCGCCACCGCCTGGCTCAAATTCAACTTCCAGGTTCGGAAACTCCTTCTCAATGTTCGGCTTGATAAACTGATCCATAATATTGTTGCGGTTTTCATCTGTCGTAATGGTCATGACTCTTAATTTGATCTTCTCACCACTGCTTGTCTCTCCCCCTCCTGATTGCTGAGATGAACTTGCCGAATTGTTCGCTGGCTGGGTAGAGTTACTGCCACAAGCTGCTACAGCGAGTACAATCCCGACTAACAGACAAGTCATGAGAATTCTGATTTTCCCCTTCATGTTTTATGACCTCCCAAATTTTAGTGCGGATGAAAAGTAATGAAAGCGTATACATCCGTGTATTTATCTTAATATGCAGGCTTCCTTCTTTAACAGAGACTATTGTAGGTCGAGAAGGAATATTGTACGAATTTGATCAGGGAATTTATAAACAAAATCCTCTATCAAAGGGGCGTCGCATTCGCCCTTCGATAGAGGATTGTCATTCCAATCCTTTTTCTTAATTATTATTCACTTTAAACACTAACATTTTCTATATACTTGCTGGGCGATATTCCGATATATTTCTTGAAGCATTTGCCAAAATAGTTGGCGTCCGAATAACCTACTTGATACGCTACCTCCTGGACGACCTGCCATCCTTGATCAAAAAGGTCTTTCGCCTTGGCCATTCTCAGCTCAATTAAATATTCATTGATTGTTAAGGAGGTTTCTTTCTTGAACACATAGCAGAGATGATTGTAATTGACATGGACACTTTTGGCGATATCTTCTATTCTTAACTCATCGTTCCGATAGTTATTTTCAATATACGTCTTGACCTCTTCGACCAGTTTCGCTGATCTGCTCATCTTATTGTTATGCGCATGCTTGATCACTTGATCTACAAGGGAACGGATCCATTGCTCCAGTTCGCTGAAGGAATTCATCTGTTGGATTTGCTGGAACAAATCGGGTTGCGATTGATTCTGTAGCACTTCATTCGTGCTTTGCGATCTCTCTTCCAAAAACTCCAAGCAAGTCGATACGATCTCAAGCCCCGCAACGAACACCATTTCTATAGAAGCGTTCTTCATGCGGGCATTACGAAAAAAATCGAGATAGCCAGTTCTCGATCTCTTCCTCGTTACCCGTTCGTAAATTCATCAACAATTTACTTTTTTGTTCAACTGAGAACAGACTGACTTTCCTCGCGATTTCATCAATCCGAGAGTACAAGATCAGTTGATTCGCTCCCAGAATCAATCGATGCTTCAAGGCATACAGTGCTTCCTTGTAAGAAACAGAGACTCGATCAAACCCTATATATCCATTGCCGACGCCGATGGATACGGTATGGGCAAACGCTTCTTGCACTGCTTTTCGCAGCGAATCACAGAGCTCATGAATTTGCTCCAGCTGATGGGTGTCCGAGCCAAAGATGAGCACCAATCGATCATGGTCATCAAAACATTCGATGCATTTCATGGATCGTCCGGCAAACTCCTGCACATGAACCTGAATGGCATCATTGATCAGCCTTTTATCCGGACCAGAGATCGGGTGTTGGTCGTCGGTATCGATATCGACAACCGCTACCTGGTAATAAGGAGAAATCAAGTCGATGTCCAAGTCTTGTAAATTTTCTATGATTCTGAAAGGATCTGCGCCTCTCTTGCCTAATAACCAGTCATTCAAATATTGATTCCGGATTAAAGGAACCTTCTCCTCAACCTGTCTTTTCAATTGATCAAGCTCGAGTTTCTCGGAACGCTTATCATCCATATGAGCTTTAAGCTCCAGCAATGATTTTTGAATCTCTTCTTCATCAATCGGCTTCAACACATAATTGAAGACACCAAGCTGTAAGGCATGTTTGGCATAGACTAAACTCACTATGACCGGTCAACAAAATATATTCGGACTCATATCCGTTCGCTTGGGCCTGCTCAATAAACTCTAGACCACCCATGATCGGCATATTAATGTCCACCATGACAACATCCGGATGAAGATCTGCTCATTTGTTCAAGAGCATCTTCCCCATTCTTCGCTTCACCTACGATTTGGAACCCCAACTTTTCCCAAGGAAAAGATATTTTCAGCGCTTCTCGGAAGTAATATTCATCATCAACAATCAGTATTTTATACATGGTCTTTCCTCCTATATTTCAAGAAGTGGGAGACGGATGATGACTTTGGTATAACGATTGGGGACGCTTTCAATTTCTAAGCCGTACCGGTCACCGTACAGCATTCGAATTCGATTATGAACACTTCTGGCACCAAAGCTCTTATTATGTATTAGGCTCTACAGTTTGGCTAAAGATTTTCTCAATTTCCTGTTTGTCCATCCCAACGCCGTTATCGTACACCTCAATTTTGATCTGATCGTGTTCGCGCACACCTCTGATCTGCAAAATCCCTCTTTCTTTCTTCCTCTTCAGACCGTGATAGATCGCATTCTCAATAATCGGTTGTAGCGTTAGCTTGGGAATCGTATAGCGCATAATGTCTTCATCTATTTCCATCGCATAGTCCATGTATTCCACATATCGCAGCTTTTGAATTTCCAAATAACTTTCGGTTAATTGAATTTCATCCCTTACAGAGATCAGATCATTTCCTTTGCTTAACGAAATCTTATAAAAGTCAGCCATATACTTTGCAGCAGCAATCGCTTCTGATCGCATATTGAGCTTAATCAAGGAAACGATCGTTTCAACCGTGTTGTACAGAAAATGCGGCTTGACTTGAGACTGCAGTAATTTAAATTCAATCTCCGCCTTCGTCTTCTGCTCTTCTGTGTTCTGAGCAACAAGCTCTTCAATGCGATCCATTAAGTTATTGAAGCCAGCACTTAAATTGCCAATTTCATCTGAGGATTGGTAAGTGCTTCTCACATTCATTTGACCATTGCGAATTTGTCTCATCGTCTTGTTCAGCTGAAAGATCGGCTTCGTAATGGAACGGGATAGAAAGTAGGAGATCCCTAGCGTGACGATGATGCAAAAAAATCCAGTGCGTATAATGAGTTTATTAATTTCTTTAATTTCATTCGTAATTTCGTCTAGTGGGACCATGCTAATAATCGTCCATTTTAAGGGCGCAAAATGCTGGGCAGACACAAGCATTTTGCTGTTTCCTCCACCATGAATAAAGCTAAACTCTTTCTTTATCTAAATTTGGCAGCGAGATGGAAGTCGTTTCGGTAAAGTCGCGGTACAATAAGTTCTTATTACGTGACGAAATGATATGATCCTTGTTCATCGAGAATATAATATTGGCCATCCTTATAATTCAAATTGCTTTCATAGATGGCGGCGATTTCAGTCTCTTCCACGTATAAAGCTACCATGCCGATCGTTTTCCCAGTTTCTTTATGTACGACGGCTTTGGATACAGCAAAAACGTCGGTTTCCGATGGCTCATAGCGAAATTGAAAGGAAACGAGTCCTGTCCAGATTGGATTTGTAATATTCTCATGCACCATCGCTACGGGATTTGCGCCGAATACTTGTCTCGCCGAGTCATTATCAGCATAACCGACATCAACCCAGTTCATATGGGAAGTGAGAACACTTGCTGCCTTCACTTTATTATTAGGTTTTATATAATTGCTGATGATTTCGGAAATGCTCTTTCTCATGATCAAACTTTCTAGTTCCCCATCTGGATTGTTCTCCAGCATATCTTGATATAAAACTTCTTGCAGGCGATAATCGGTTGCAAGCATTTTGGAGTAATCCTCAACACTCGTGATCAAGGTCTCAATGTTATTATTAATGAGAAAGAGCTCCCGTGATGAGTTATTCGTTGCTTTATCAATAATGGCTCTTTGGGATACCAAATTCGCGAATATCGCGATGCTAGTAATAGAAATGATGATAATAACAATATTGGTGGCGAATATTTTATTTTTTATCGAGATCCCCTTGAAATAGGGAAAACCAATCATGGCAGCCCCCTCATTTCGATAACGATGTCACTCCACCATATCACAGCTCCACCATCGCTTTAATGACCTGCGACTCCGGCTTCAGCCAAGTCTCAAACTGATCGATCATCTCATCAAACGGGGCGCGATGCGTAATAAACCGCTCCACATCGATGCCGCCCTGTCGCACAGCGTCAAGCACCGCATTGAAATCTGCCTTCGTGGCGTTGCGGCTGCCCATCAGCGTCATCTCGCGCTTGTGAAATTCCGGATCATGGAACGCAATATCCGCTTTCACTAAGCCGACATACACGAGTTTGCCACCATGCGCTACGTATTGAAAGGCTTGCGTCATCGAGCTCGCATTCCCCGTTGCATCGAATACAACTGTCGGATAGTCTCCGTTCGTTAACTGTACAAGCTCCGCGTCAGGGTTCTGAGCGGCATGAACAGTTTCATCTACGCCGGCCCAGTCCTTGCAAAAGGCCAAGCGCTGTTCGTTAATATCCATCGCAATGACGCGAGCGCCTTGATATTTGGCAAACGCCATCACGCCTAAGCCGATCGGCCCCGCTCCAATTACTAGCACTGTCTCGCCTGGAGTGATGTCCGCTCTACGCACAGCGTGGGCGCCGATACTGAACGGTTCCAGTACAGCCGTCTGATCCAGTGTCAGATCATTCGTACGGATCAAATGGTCGATCGGAACAGATAGCAGTTCGCACATCCCGCCATCCGTATGAACGCCCATCACCTTAATGTTCGTGCAGCAGTTCGTTTTTCCCGCTCTGCAGGCGACACACTCCCCGCACTCCAAATATGGAATAATGCCGACCTGGTCCCCAACCTGCAATCCATCCTGATTGCTTCCAATCTTCTCAATCGTGCCGGCTAGCTCATGGCCTAGAACACGTGGATAGGTAAAGAAAGGCTGATTCCCCCGATAGGCATGCTGATCTGTTCCACAGATGCCAATCCGCTTGATTCTCACGATTGCATGTCCTTCTGACAGCTTGGGCTCCTCTAGCTCTACGGTTTGAAATTGATTGATCCCTTTACATACGATCCCCTTCATCAGAAGTGATCCCTCCTTCTCCATATGCCGATGATCTAAATATCCTGATTGTATTCCGGTCTGCCGCTCACCCACGACTTGTTCATAACAGGCTTTAAGATATTGAGCACCTCTTGCAATAGAGCCTCGTCCAATTGTCCGTTCGCCCATTCAATATTGTTGCGAATATTTTCTGGCTTCGCCGTACTGACGAGTGTCGTAGGGATGCGCTCATTTGATGTGGAAAATTGTATGGCTAGCTCAGCGATCGGCTTGCCTTGCGCCTCACAAAACTCTGCCGCTTGCCTGCAAACCCGCTTCACATCGTCAGGCGCGAGATGCCAGCTGGCAGTTTTTTCGTGCTGAGCAGTCCCATTGAGAGCGGTGACGCATTCACCAATCCAACCTGATGCTCTTCAATCAGCGGCAGCAAGCGAAGCAGCGACGTATCATTCAGTGAGTAGTGGCAATAGGAAATCATCGCATCGACCTCAACCTTCGGCAGGAAGTATTCAAATAATGCGATCGGCAGCCCGCAAATTCCCTTGAACCTGATCTTGCCTTCCTGCTTTAATTGATCGAGCGCGGGCAAAGCCTCCTCGATAATGATGTCAGCAGGCACAAATTCAATATCATGCAAGAATAAAATATCTACATAGTCGGTATGAAGGCGCCGCAAGCTTTCTTCCAAGCTGCTAATAATTCGTTCTTTCGAGAAATCAAACGTATCAAGCCCATAACGTCCCGCTTTGGTAGAGAGATAATACCGGTCGCGGGGAATGTCTTTAATCGCTTTGCCGAGTACCGTTTCTGCTTTCGTTTGCCCATAATACGGAGAGACATCGATATAATTGATACCCATATCTAGTGCTGTATGCACCGTCCGCAGGCACTCCTGCTCATCTACCTCGTGAAAGACGCCGCCCAGCGAAGAAGCGCCAAAGCTCAGCTTAGATACTTGTAGTCCGGTCTTGCCTAGTGTTCTATATTCCATCGTCACTCACCCCATTGCCTCAAATTGACCTTCATAGCTTGTAAAACGTCTTGGCATTTCCACCGAATAACCGCTTGCGGGACTCGCTTGGCCAATCCGCTGGAATCGCCTGTTCCACAATTTGAACAACCTCATCATAGCTGGCTGCCAGCAAGCACACCGGCCAATCACTGCCAAACATGATGCGCTCTGTTCCGAATGCATCCATCACCGTGCGAATATAAGGCTCGAATTGCTCCAGCTGCCAGTTGTCATGATCAGCCTCGGTCACCATCCCGGAGATCTTGCAATACAGCTTCGGATATGCCGCTAATTGCTGCATTTGCTCAGCCCAAGGCTGCAGGCGGCCACTCCGAATCTCAGGCTTAGCAAGATGATCAATCACGCCACGCAATTGAGGCACTTGCTCCATCAGTTGCATGACCGGCTCCAATTGTCCGGAAGTGACTAACAAATCCACAGGTACATCCGCTTGTTCAAAATATTTAAGCGCTTCCACAAAATGCGGAGCTAAAATCGCACGGGCGTCCGGCATATCCTGGATCATGATGCGAAAGCCAACATATTTCGGATGTTTCGCAAATTGCCGATGGTGCTGGATACAATTCGGGTCATTCAGATCCAAATAGCCGACCACACCGAGGATGGTCTCATCCGCTTCGGCCAAGCTGAGGATATATTCCGTTTCCTCCAAGGTTGGTGCCGCCTGAACTAAGATCGTACCATCCAAATCATGCTTGGATAACAGCGGTTTCAAATCTTCAGGTAGAAAATCCCGATACACCTTCGGAAGCTCTGGTGTAATCCAACCATAATCTCCGCGGCTTATCGTGCCGAATAATGCTGATGTGCATCAATGCGTAACAAGGTTTCCTCGCCTCACTTTTTCAAGATTTACCCCTATTTTACTATCAATATTCATGATTTAAATCGCTTATTTTTATCTCTTTGTGCTCTATATTGATATAATGAGAGAAAAGGATGCTCATAAGGGCAGGTGGTGCAATGTTGAAACCGATCGTCAAAAATTTTACGAATAAAAGTCAGTTTCCATTTGATATGGTGTACAAGCACACCAAGCAGCCCGATCATGAGCTGCCTGACCATTTCCACGACTGGTATGAGATGGTCTATGTGTATAAGGGAACGGGACGGTTCTTCATTAACCAAACCTTCTATGATATGCGCGAGCATGATTTGTTTCTCATTCCGACCAATACGATCCATCGGGCGTTCCCGAGCGATGATGAGCCGGTGAATTCGACGGCTTTGTTCTTCAGTCCTGAGCTGGTTCATTCGCTGCACCATGACACCTATCCGTATGCGAGATGCTTTGAGAACGCCAAGCGAAGAAATCGCTTCAAAATCGAACTGAATGAGGAAGCCAGTCACACGATTGAAGAACGGCTCCATCACATTCACGTAGAGCATACAGAGCAGCGCCATGGCTATAAGCAAGCGATGACCCTGCATTTGCTGCATCTGCTGCTACTGATCAATCGCATTGACGCAGCAAGGGAGCCTCAAGCTGCGGAGGATTCCCCCTTGATTCCGTTATGGATGAAGGAGATCCTGCCCTTTATCGATCAGCATATCCATGAACCGATAAGCCTTTCATCCTTAAGTGAAAGGGCGTCCGTCACGCCCCCGCATTTCTCCCGCGTGTTCAAGCAATGGACAGGGATGAATGTGACACAATATATTGTCAGCAAGCGCATCGTACTTGCCAAGGAGAAGCTGGTCACAACAGACGACAATATCGAAATGATCGCACATACATGCGGCTTTGAAAGTGTTTCATATTTTTATAAAACGTTCAAACGACTAACGGGCTAACCCCTACGGAATATAAACGGAAAAGCCGGATCTAGCCTGGAAGAGGGGCGCACACGCTTTCGGTATGAGTGCACCATGATTGTGCTCCCTCTTTCCATTTTACACGCCCCCAATTTGACCTTCGTCCGATGGGCGCCTCGTGTCCAAGCGATAAAGCAAAAATTTCTCCAAGGTATCCTTCGCGCCAGATACTTTCACTTTGTTGAACAATTTAAAATTCGTTTCATTGTGTAAAAATCGTTTGTACTCTGGTGTCGGATAATATAAGATTAAGTCCACTGCGCGCGGGAATTTCTGCGCCGATTCCACAATATTGCTGACTACTTGCCGAAAGATTTGAACCGAAAATGGATTGAAAAAGAAGAAGCGGTTGTCCTCAGGCTGAATTTCATATTGCTCTGCCAGTCCATATTCCAAACGAATCGGAGCTGGAATACGGCTTGCTCGCCGCCGGTAACTGCGTTTGTTACGGAACGCTTCATTTAGTGTGAGTTCATTGACCTCTACTCCTGTTACGGGGATTTGAAACCTTTGGTGGATGTAAAACAGCACCCTGCCTCGCCCGCAACCGAAGTCCACCAACTGATCGGTATCCGACAAATGATATTTGCTAAACAGCTGATCCAATGCTCGGTAAGGCGTTGCTTCATACCGATGATATGGCAGGGAGGAATCTCGCCATTCTCTTAATGTTTTCTTCCCCTGCGCGGAGTGGACTTGAGAGGGGGATGACGAGTAGCGCGATCACGATACTCGTGAGGATCAATCCGATCAGTGCTCCCCATAGCCCTTTTCTTTCCTCCGGTTTCAATTCGATAACTTCCCCTTGAATGCCGCCTTCATATTTCCCCAGACGCGGCTCCACCAGCTTCTCGGTCACCAGCGTTCCGACAATCGTAATCAAGAAGACCGAAACAAACATAAAATAATAATTCATCGCATAGTTCATATTCGCTGCATAATTCGGATCGATAATCGCCGCAGCGTCCTGAGACATGCCGCCCAACAACGGATCAAGCGATGTCAATAACAAATTCGCACTATAGCCGCCCGACACCCCAGCGAATGCAGCAGCCAGTCCAGCCAAAGGATGACGTCCTAAGCCGGCGAACAACACCGCACCGAGCGGAGTTAGAATAACATATCCCGCATCAGAAGCCATGCTCGACATGATACCGGCAAAAACGAGCGCGGCCGTCAGCAGTCGCTGCGGAACGGCAATGACCATGCTTCGCAGCAGGGCGCTAATCAATCCGCTGCGCTCGGCAAGTCCAATGCCAAGCATCGTGACGAGCACCGTTCCCAAGGGAGCAAAATTCGTAAAGTTGCCTACAGCACTCGTGAACAAATAACGAATCCCCTCAACACTGAGCAGATTATTCACTTGAATCATTTGCTCTGGATTCGCCGGGTCGTGAACACTAACTCCAAGGCTAGCTAACAAAGCGGAGAGCACAACGACAAGCAATGAGAAAATTGCAAACAACGTAATCGGATGAGGCAGCTTATTGCCAACCCGTTCGATTGCATTCAATGCACGTATCAAGGGTGGTTTTTTTTTTTTGTTTTTTCTGTTGGGGGCTGCTCGGGGCTTTTTTTTCCCCCTCTCGCATTTAGGAAGGCCGCCTCGCCGCCCGGTCCTTCCTCCCTTCCCCCTCTCGGTGTGGCCCTGCCGAGTTGCTTTTTTTTTCTTTGTTTTACTATCCAAGCCCCTGCTATGCGGTCGATTCCAGACGGCCCTTCCCCGGGAATATATAAGAAGATTATGAGGAACAGAGCAGCACATAGGATCAGACAGTAGACAATATTTGTAATATTTTTCCTTGAATGCGAATTCATCTCAGCCCAAGCTCCCAATCATGATTTATATTTTCCTCATTTGAAGTGCCTTCTTTATTGCCTCTATTCAATTTATCAGAATGGGTGCTTGAGCCGCTAGTTACTACAGTCACATTATGCCTTGCTTGAACATTGCGATCACATCGCATCTTTCGTATCATCAATATGATACACTCCACATGAGATGTCAGTTGTCGGGAGAACATAAACAAGAATGATACCCGTATTCACATTTACATGTTGTCATATTGGACACATCCCTTCACAAACGAACACATGGAAAACAGGAGGAAGCGAAAATGGCGAAACACCGCATTTATACCACGAGCTTTGCAAGCGTATATCCCCATTACGTACAGAAGGCGGAGAAGAAAGGGCGCACGAAAGCGGAAGTTGATGAAATCATCCGTTGGTTGACCGGCTATACTCAGGAGGAGCTGGAATCCCATTTGGAGCAACAAACGAACTTTGAGGACTTCTTCGCGAATGCGCCACAGATGAATCCTTCACGGGCTTTGATCAAAGGAGTCGTGTGCGGCGTCCGTGTGGAAAACATCGAGGAACCGACGATGCGGGAAATCCGATATTTGGACAAGCTAATTGACGAGCTGGCCAAAGGAAAGGCGATGGAGAAAATTTTGCGAGCCTAAGGAGTCTTCCAGAACCATATAATGCTTCTTTCCATACCGACGTCTCTTCATGAGTCCCAATCCCCCCTTTTTCGGTCCGCTCCAGTAATCTTTCAGAAGTATTTTCAAACGATGTATCGGCACCTTCCCTTCCGCTTTATGTAGAATATCCTTGGAAATTTGGGGGAAGATATAAGACAAACCAAAGGAAATTCCCTCAGGGAAGGTGCCATATATGCCATTCAAAAAAGCAAACGAGAAATCCAATGGTCCCTCCATAACAAATACGATTGATGTTTCTAAAGAAAACATGCCGCTATCGCAGGACTTCGAGCAGATGGTTGACAGCATTTCGTCCTTGATCACCAGTGACGATATGAAAGTCATTCGCATCGAATCGGCGGGCCTCGTCTACTATTATCTTGAAACCATTGTAGATTTAAGACGTTTACATGATGAAATTATCCCTCAATTTGAACGAATCTCTACAAAGCCAGATCAATGGAAGCTCCTCCTTCCTAGTGGGGAATTATGCGGAAAACTAGGCGACGTTTTGTCCGATTTAATGAAAGGTCACATCATTATTGCCCATCGCTCGTGGAAGGGTCAGGTCGTCTCACTTCCTCTCCCCGAGATCAAAACGAGATCCGTTGAACAACCGACGATCGAAAAAGTGCTTCTAGGGGCCAAAGAGAGCTTCGTTGAAGATTTGGATTCGAATGTAGGACTGTTGCGACGGTGGATTAAGGATGTCAATTTGACGGTCACTTATTTCACAGTTGGCGAACGCTCCAAAAGTAAGGTAGCGCTAGTTTATTATCGGGATGTGGCAAATCCGGATTGGGTGAAAGAAATTACGTCGAGTATTCGAAAGATACATATCGACCGAATCTTAGGACATAAGGATTTGATGGAGCTGATCATCGGTCGAAATCAAACGGTATTTCCACTGTATGAACTAACGGAAGTTCCCGTCCGTACGTCATACTTTTTGAATCAAGGAAGAATTGCTATTTTAGTCGACGGATCACCGTTTGCCGCCCTTCTGCCGACCGTTGTGGTGAATATGTTGCTAGCAGCAGAGTACCTCACGCAAGGAAGTATTATTCCTTTATTTGTCCGGATCATTCGTTTGCTCTCGTTGTTACTGGCCTTATATGCCCCTGCTTTATATGTCGCCTTGGTATCCGTAAATACGGGAATCATCCCCGCAGATCTAGGTCTCGTTATCGCCAGTGACCGCGCATTAATCCCTTATCCGGTCGTAGTTGAAGCGCTTGCCTTGTTTATTGTGCTGGACATTTTCCTAGAATCGACTTCATTTGTGCCTGGAGCGATCGGTCCCGCCCTGAACATCGTAGGCAGCTTAGTCATCGGTCAGGCCGCCTCCCAAGCACATCTAGTCAGCCGCACCAGCATCATCATCGCCGCTATCACGGCGATTGGAACGTTTCTGACGATGTATCAGTTAACTTACGCCTTGCGTATTTGGAAATACCCCATGATTCTCGCGGCATCGATGCTAGGCCTTTATGGCATCGTTTGCTGTACCATCGTTATGGTTGGACATCTATGTTCATTAAAATCGTTGGGCGTTCCATACTTTAGTCCTTTGGGTCCTTTACGGATACGAGACCTCTTTAATGGAGTTTTGTGGAGCAAAGATATAAGCAGAACGACAGAAAGAATGAAAACATGGAAAACGATCGACAAGAAAACGCAAGATGGTGATTCAGACGCATGAATGGCTATCAGCAAATCTCTGCACGCCAATGGTTCTTTATCTCTTTGTTTTCCTCCATCTGCATCACCCCTTATATTTTGCCGACCGCGTTATACCGTCATTGGGGGGTAATGGCGTGGATGCCCCTTGTTGCAGCTTACATATTGACCTTATGGAGCATGTATGTATCATTACGGCTTTGCGGACAATTTCAAGGTTTGAATTTGGTGCAATGGTCAATCAAATCAATGGGACGAGTTTTGGGCGGACTTTACGCAGTCGGCGTAGTTCTTGTCATGTTTTTTTGGGGAACGATCATGCTTTATCAATTCTTAGATGTGATTATTTATACTCAATTACCCAATACGAATCGATTTTTAATCCTATTCTTTTTGATTGGAGCCGTCGTGTATTTGCTCACGCGGGGACTTGAAGCATGGGCAAGATGGGGAGAATTATTTGCTATTTTCCTGCTCATCGGGCTGCTCTTTATCAATATCCCTCAACTCGTCAATGCAACTTTCGGCAACTTGCTGCCGCTCCGGAATCCATTCCTTGAGCTATCGACGTATGATCAGCCAGAGCTTATCATCACATTATTCGTTTTCCGCGGCGTTTCCGCTATTTATTTCCTGTATCCTCATATGAAGCCTACCAAGCATTTGTTAGGATGGTCTGTAGCTAGCCTTTCACTTGCTTTTCTTGTTGTCCTGGCAGGGGTCGTGCTGCCGATCACGATATTCGGGGCGCCTTTTGCCGCAAAACTAACTTATCCTTATCAGGAATCGCTTGCGACGGTTGATTTGCAGTGGCTGCCTATTAAAAGAATTACGTTGATCGCTCCGATCGTGTGGCAACTTATTATTGTGTATGTGCTTTGCGTTTCTCTTTTCTCCACTGCCCGCGGCATCAAGTCGATGTTAAACATGAAGAAGGAACGCTTCATCCTATATGGATTGGCCATTGTTACTTTATGCTTAACCTTGTATCCAATTGAACAAAACACAGTGTTCACCTTCACGTATTACTGGTCTCTGATCGGTTGTATCCTTCTCATTGTGATTCCAAGTCTGATGTGGACCGTATTTGCAATCAAGAGGAGAGTTACGAAATGAATGGTGTTCGATTTCACTCTTACGCTTTATCAGCTTTTTTACTCGTCTGCTGCATTCTTCTTTCAGGCTGTATGGAAAATTACGAAATGAAACACCAAAGCTTCATCATCGCCATCGGTTTAGACCTTGCAGAAGACGATCAGATTAAGATGAGCTTGCTAGAAATATTATTTGATGTAAACCGACGGCAAAGTAGTGAGCAGGGGGGACAAGGAAGCCAAGCCGACCATATCAAGATCATTAATGCAACTTGTACCTATTTTCCTGATTGTATGAACCGTCTTCAGAATCAGTTGTCGGGAATTTTGAACCTGCATCAAACACAATACATACTACTTGGAAATAAAATATTGGAATCTGGCGTTAAGCCATACATCGATTTCTTTTACCATATTGGGCAATTAGATCAGAAGGTCAAAATATTTGCAACGGATCAAGAAATAAATGAACTACTGCAGAACGACAAGGGAAAGCAGCTTAATCGCTTGATTGGCGGTGCCGAGTTTCATCCTTTTGTTTTCGATGTGGAGATGTGGGAATTTGCTCCGAAAAATTATTCACCGTTAAAAAGTGCCGTCATTTCGTCCATCTTAATTCGTAACAATACGCTGAATTCAAACGGCATATTCTTGCTTCAAGAAGGCAAGCTGGGCATGAAGCTTCCGGTTGAAGATGCATTGCTGGTGCAGCTTCTTATAGAAGATAGAGCCAAGGAAATGACTCTGACCTTCCAGGAACATAATCTCGCTTACCAAATCCGAAAATATCGTGTAAACATGAACATTACCCCACAGTCCGTTGATTTGTATGCTCACACTAACGGTTGGGTGATAGACAGCAATGAAGAAAAGACTCAGGACACTCTTTATGACCTTGAGAGGATCATATCGGAGGAGATGGTTAGTAAACTGAAATCGATCATCGATAAGGCTCAGTCGGCAGGCGTCGACATTCTAGGCATCGGCGAGCGGTTCAGACAAAAAAATTGGGACACATCGAATTGGGAGGAACGGTTGAAAGAACTGGACATCGAAATTCACGTAGATGCAAAAGTGTTTTCCGGCAAAGGCGCAAAGTAGTGTTTCATGATCAACGAAGGCTCGGACACCGGTAGAAGCACATACCTTTAGGAAAATTGTGAGATGTGGGCACTTAGGCACCACATCTCCTTGTTTAGTGTTTATTCAGTCAAATGGTGGACTGCGCAGCGATTCGGTCCAATCTCAAGCTCAATGGCCTTCTCTGCATCTACATACAGCTCGCCGCGGTTAATCGCTATAATGTCTTCAAAATTCGGTGGTTTTTCCGAGGAAGCAGCGCTCGCTACATGTTCTGTGAAGGTTTCCCGGTCAACATTACGCATAATGTCGTTGCTTCTTACAATATCTCCAAACGTCGCGCCAACCACGCCGTTGTCGTTAATTTCTTCTACATCAGCATAATGGGCTGGCAGCACGAGACAATGGTCAGGAAGATCGTTTAATTTATGGAACACCGTATCGTAAAGGTCCTCCGCCCACTCTTTGGCTTTGCCGCCAAGATCAGGTCTTCCGAGGCCTCCGACGAAGATAGTGTCGCCGGATAATAAGAAACGGTTGTCTATTAAGAAAGAAGTGGAGCCCGGAGTATGACCCGGAGTCGGGATCGCCAGCACTTCTACGTCAATCTCACCGACACGAATCTGGTTAAATTGCTCAAGCGGTTCAAATTGGATATTTGTTCCTTTGGCCTCACTGGAAGAAATATAATATGCAGCGCCCGTCTTTTCTGCCAGCTGTCTACCACCCGAAATATGATCCGCGTGCATATGCGAATCCACAACATACTCTATAGTGAAATTGTGCAGCTTCGCAAGCTCTAGATAAACCTCGATTTTCTGGTTCGGATCGACGATCATCCCTTTGCCTCCAGATATGACCGCATATGAGAGACACCCTTTGGACAAGCGGTTGATTTGAATCAGCTTCATTTTGTCATCCGTGTAAACGATTGTCGGATGATAGAACTGACTCCAGGCGAGCATTCCACCTTCAAGATATACCGCTTGATATCCTTTATCCATAAGTTGTTCCGCAACAAACGCTGACGAACCACTTTTTGCACAAACGACAACGATTTCCGTATCCATCGGCAAATCTGTATAATTGGAGTCGTCCTCCTCCAGAAATTGAAAGTACGGAATGTTGATCGAGGTCAGATTTCTCCCTTCAATTTTCCATTCGTTATAATCCGTCTCGTTCCGAACGTCAAGAATGATCACTTCTTGGTCTGAATTCAATCTGCGATGAAGCTCTTTGGTTGTGATGCTGTGTACTTTGCCCATAGTTAGATTCTCCTCCCTCATCGTGTGACTTTGAAGCTCTACCAATATTTTTGACGGATCATCGAGATTACGATCTCGCTCTAGTTGCTTTCCGTCTCTCCTCGCCACTCGGACATGCCTGGCACGACATTTCTAACGTTCGCGAACCCTCTATCCACCATAATCTGACATGCCAGATCACTTCGATTTCCAGTTTGGCAAACTACGGCATATTCCTCGTTCGGATCAAACTGATGAAGCCGTTCTTCCAACTGTCCGAGCGGTACGGAAATGGCGCCTGGAATACGGGCAAACGCATACTCAGCAGGTTCGCGCACATCAAGGATTTGTATACTTTCACCGGACGATAGCTTTTGATAAAGCTCATCGTTGCTAATGATCTGTGGATATTTCACTTCCTGTTTTATCTCTGAATCCAATGCCTTGCGAATAAAATGGCGGAACACCCCGTTCTCCTCCTTCATTCCAATGTATTGATGGCCTGATCGCTTCGCCCAACTTTGCAAATCTGCTACGGAGCCTCTATCCGTTGCCTTCACCTCAAGGACTTCCCCTTGCTGCATCTCATCCATAACCTTTTTAGTTTTTACTACCGGCATCGGGCAGGCCAGCCCCTCACATTCGAGAACACGATTGGTTTCAATAACTGAAGACATTGCAATTCCCCTCCCAATGAAATGCGTAAACGTGTAATGTTCCAAACGAAGTGAATTCATTATATACCCATGGGGGTATTTGTAAAATTAAAAAAATTTGTTTATCATCTCGTCATTTTAATGATGGACATGCATCGAACCTCCTTCGCAGATCGAATATACTTATACCCCTATATGTATATTATTGAATGGAGACCTTTATGTCAAGCAAATGTGCAAATACGAACACATACGACGGCAATAAAGAAATACTTGGCTGGCGCCAAGTCCTTTAGGACGCAGGTGACGGCTTAGTATTTCTTACGCTTGAGAGGTTAGCGAATGTTATAAACTCTATATGCACGAAAAAACCAATGAGTTGGACTCATTGGCTACGGTGTGGTGTTTGGCTTTATTATCGGCTTTTGATTAATAGCTCTACGGCTTCTTGTACCACTTTATTGGTGTCCCCGCCATGTTCCTTCTCCTCGAGGATACATTGCTCCAAATTGACTGCGACCACAAGAGCCAGCGTCTTATCGACAGCGCTACGAACCGCGGAAAGCTGGCTCACAACATCCTTGCAATCCTTCTCTTGATCCATCATCTTCAAAATTCCGCGAACTTGTCCCTCTACTCGGCGAAGCCTTCTTTTCATATTGTCATCATATTTCATGAAGCTCACCCTCTATACTTGTATAGGTATTATTATACCGCAATGGAGGGAAACAAGCATTAAATGAATAAATTCACCTTTGCTTCCGATGCGTCTGCCAGGTAAGCTGCTACACCCGCATAATCAATGTCATCAAGCAACTCTTCCTTCTGTAATCCAAGCAGGTCCATGGTCATCGTACAAGCGACGAGCTTGACGCCTTGCTCTTGAGCAAGCTCAATAAGTTGCGGCAAGCTTAAAGCGTTATGCTTCTTCATTACGTGTTTGATCAATTTGGGCCCCATTCCGGCAAAATTCATCTTCGAAAGCCCTAAGCGCTCTGCACCGCGAGGCATCATTTTCCCGAACATTTTTTCAAGGAAGCCCTTCTTTACCGGAACGGGTTTGTTCTTCCTTAATGCATTCAATCCCCAAAAAGTAAAAAACATCGTCACTTCATGATCATATGCCGCTGCCCCATTCGCGATTATGAAAGCGGCGATGGCTTTATCCAGATCACCGCTGAAAAAGACAATCGTCGTTTTTTCTTTCTCTGCCATTCGATTCATCCTCTCTTTATCATTAATATTATTATACTTATACCCCTATATGTATTATATGGGGCTGGATATGCCGTGTCAATTCATCTTAACGAGCGAATGTTTTTCTTAGTCTCCACTAAAAACAATAAGGCCGATGAAGCTTAATACTCCATCAGCCTTATTGATCTATTAAGAATGGTCCTCGGATTCGACTAAAGTGTACACATTGAATGTTGTAAAGATATAGTTGTCGTCGACATATAGGATTTGCTCCCTTTCATATAGCGAGAAACTTTGATCATAATCTGCCGCTTTAATTTCGCTAAACTCTTTAAAATCTTTGGTCACATACAAGGTAGGCTCATGGGACATAACCTTCTTCATAAAATAGTAGCCCTTATAATAGATTGCTCGAGATGAATAAGAATGACCATTTGTGAACATGTCACTCGCTTCGAATGTTTCGCTTCTCCAGTTTATGCCGTCATCAGATACCACTATTTTGTCGCCATTTATGACATAATATTTGCCGTCATTTATAAAAATTCGATGCGCATGGAAATGAAAGTTCTCAAAATCTGTACGCGGATCAAAATAGACAAATTCCCAGTTGATCACGTCCGTTGAGCGAATGATCCCGAATCCAAAATAGTCTGATATGGTGTTATAATACGCCTTACCGTCGAAGGCTAATTTCTGGTCGCCAGTAGTGAGACTTGTGCCCTTGCCTAAGTAATTATATCCCGGAGGTGTTACGTTACGAGGATCGGTAATCGTGTACTTCGTTTCGCTTGTGAAATCTTCCCCATTTGATGAGAAGAACGCCCTCATGCTATGTAACAGGACAATCAACCCATCTTTTTCAAAAAGGAAAATGTCCGGTGACCTGGAGGAGCCTCCAGTTCCAGGCTCATGGTATCCCGATATGACCTCCCAGTTTGTACCGTCCTTTGAAGCGGCCACGTTAATTTGATCAGTCCCTAATAAGTCAAATTCGTTTCGTCCGTTTCCTTCATGCAGCTTTCGTTCACCATTCTCGTCGACATAGTACATCGTTGCCGAATTGCCCACGGGTGTAAAATCTCCCACTGCCATATACTTAGAACCGTCGTAAATTAGTTTGCTGAGACCGAAAACAGGAATAGGGCCTTGATCCTCCCACTTTACACCGTCGGTAGAGATGAACACATGCGGCACATGGTATCTTCCTACGTCCCCAAGTGCAATATATTTTTCTCCATCCCATATCAAATCGTGGAATGGTTGTGCGTATGTTTGCGTTTCGCTGGATGCATGATAGACGATATGATAGCGGACTTGCTCCAATTGAATATTGGGCTTCTGCAGCATTTCATAAATGGTCGGCTTCCCTTCGAATTTGGCGACTAAAGTGCTGATGTCGGGAGCCGTTTCTCTAGCATGTAAATATCGGGCGAGCATAACAGCTGCTTCCGCTCTCGTTGCTAAACCATTAGCGCGAAATGATCCATCTGTCAAACCGTTAACGATGCCCGAACCACTAGCTAATGCGACATACGGTTTGTCCGCACTCGCCAGATGTATTCCATCTGTAAAAGGTAATTTTATATACTTCATTTGCTGCAGTTCATGCAATGCTTCTTGCCAAACTGAGTGTTCTGTAGCCAAAGCTCTGCTGATCATTTGGCTCATCTCTAATCTCGTAATCGCTGCATTCGGAGCATATCCATGGGGATATTCACTCGGTAGAATAACCCCTTTATCAACAAGCCCGCTAATGTACGATTGTGCCCAATGTCCTGCGATATCCGTGAAAGCTGGATTCTCGCTTGATACATCCATTAAGCTCCCTAATATTTTACTAAATTGTGCCCTTGAGATGCTTTCGTTCGGCTTAAATGTGCCATCAGGATACCCTGCAAGAGCACCTGTTTGGACGATGAGTTCGATGTCGGATTGCGCCCAATGTCCCTGAATATCCTGGAAATTCACTTCTTCGTCATTCGTCGAACCAGTAGCAATAACAGGATGTCCAATACATAATGCGAATAGGATCATTCCGGTAATCAGTATTTTTTTCATTTTCCTCTCCTCTGTGTTGTGTTTTAAATCATTCGGCTCGGCTGATAGCGACCATTACAGGTCAATCGACATCATCTCCTCTAGTATAAAAATCCTAAAATGTTATTTCAACATTTTACATCGCTTCCAAGTTTCCTCCGCTGCAACCAATGACTTACTCACTCGCGACTTTATGTGCATCTCCCGGCTAATTACGCTCATTTACGCTCCTCCGTCATTCGGTTCTTGTGTAATAACTGTAATAACGGAAGTAAAATTTCTCTTATTTGCTCATTTTGGGCGATTTCCGTGAAATAGCGGAAGTGGAATTTCCTCTATATTGGAAATTCCGGCCGAAATCGCAGTGAAATTGCCAAATTCCAGCTTATAGCGGAACTTTGGCTTCCCTTATTTCGCGTAAAACCGCTCTTTTCCTCGAATAGCGGAACTTTCTGTTCCGCTATTCGGCACGGGCATGGCTCGCGAGACACCGTCACCGAACACACCTCTCAACTAAACGTTTGACGATAATGCCGATTACGATAAGCTTGCCAATGGCTCAATATGTTTTTGGATAAAGGCCACTCGATCAAACACTCGCGGTTTGAATGTGGAAGCAATGGACACAACCAAATCTATACTTTTATTCACGTAGATGATATTCCCGCCATCTCCCATTGCTGACACGATCCCCTTCTCCGCATCGTGAACCCACCACAGAAAACCATATTGCATAGAGATGAACTTTTCGCCACATGATTGTTTGGGAGAAAGCATGTGCGTGAACCATTCCTCAGACACAATCCTCTGTTGTTGATACAATCCATCATTCAGACACATTTGACCGATTTTCAACATTTCATCAGCGGATAGACATAACCCGAAGCCTGCTGCCGCTGTCCCCTGCGGATCGCATAGCCAGACCTTATCTTTAGGACTCTTAGAAGTTATAAATTGGATATGTTCTTCTTTATTTTGCACGGTAATACCAGACCGTGGTTCGATACCTAGTGGCTCAAATAAATATGTATTGGCAAAGTCAATTGTACTCATTGCGCTTGCACGAGTCAGGATCTCGCTTAATATATGAATGCCCAATGTCGTATAGTGAAATTGGCCGGTTACCCCTTTACGCCCTCCCAACAAATCCAAAACTTCCTGCGTCCAATCTTTAGATGAGCATACCTTCGTCCAAGGCTCCGACTTGAATTTGAATGGGGCCGTCATCGTAAGCAAATGATGCAGCGTTACTTCTTGGATCGTTTTTTCGCCCCGCTTCACCTTATATTCAGGGAAGAAATCTAAAATCCTCGTCTCAACGCTTTCCATGAGATTTTGATCTATTGCAATGCCAATCAGCAATGAAATGATACTCTTGGTGACGGAAGCAACATGTAAGTGGTGTTCAGAGCTGTAATTATTCCAGGATTGTTTGTACAATACCCTGCCACCTTTACTGGCTACGATCTGACAAATGTTTGGATAGTTTTGTTTCACAATTTCATATAAATCCATATTTCACATAGTCCCCATTCTTGATTATTCTCTATGAAAATTGTCAAATGATGATATGTATAGCAAGACTATGTCAATATAAAAAAATTTGCAACCATGTGATGGCACCAAAAAAATCGAGGGTGCGAATGACTCGCATCCCCCGATTTGTAAGTATGGTAGTATAATCATCACGATTCAATAATGCTGATGATACGGAGCATGATCATGGCAGCTTCAGCACGGGTGGCAGACGCATTCGGAACGAACTGGTTATTCCCTCTGCCCTGAATAATCTCTTGCTTACGCATCGCTTCTACTGCGGCTTTCGCCCAGGAAGGGATGTCCTCATCATCCTCGAACCGGGTGTGCTCCACCGTCTCTTCGCTGAGACCGATCGCCCTGGCAATCATCACGGACATTTCCGTTCGCGTAATTTGCTGGTGCGCTCTGAAGCTTCCATCTCCATACCCTTGCACGATGCCGAGCTTCAATGCCTGTGCTATTGCCCGTTCTGCCCACGAGCCGATATGCTCGCGATCAACGAAGGCGAGTTCGGCTTCCTCTTCTTCCGGTCCCAGGAGACGCATCAGCATCACGAGAAATTCCGCACGGGTGATCGGATTGTCTGGCCGGAAGGTGCCGTCCGGATAACCGGATATAATCCCGCGAGCGGATAATTGTTGCATGGCTTCTTGCGCCCAGTGGTTTTCAATATCGGTGAGGTTCAGAGGCTGTAATTCCTCTTCATCCGCTTCATCGATCTCATCCGTCACATCTGGCTTATCCGATTCATCCGGCTTATTCGTCCGAATCGGGCTTGTCGTCTTGCTATCATTGCTGCTGGGACTATATACGATGATGGTGCGTATGACCGGATCTGCTTCATTGCCGGCACGATCCGCAACCCGGTACTCCAATTGGTACGTGCCTGATAGATTCGGATTCACCACATCTCCGCTTACTACGATCGCCGCACTTAGGTCACCGTCCTGTTCATCCCAAGCGGTTGCCCCCGGATCTGTGAACACACCGCCCCTTGGAATCTGCATCCGGTCAAGACCAATCAATTGGATAACTGGCTTATCCCGGTCGATGTTTGTAATTTCCAAATATTCTACTGCTTCGTTTCCGGCAGAATCCCGGACATACACCGACACCCAGCCGTTATCCTTCATTTCAATCGGGTCTGACCCGAGCGTCTCTCCACTTGTTGCAAAATATTCGAGCGGATGCTGTCCGAAGTCATACTTCTGCACCTCAATCCCATGCTGTGCATAGACAGACACCGTCACCGACACCGAACTGTTCGTCGGATCAGTAGGCATGGCAGTTAGCGTAATGTCCGGCTTTTCTCTGAAAATATGAGAGACTGTAAACGATGCAACAGCTTGATTTCCAGCTTCATCAAGCGCGTAGATCGTGTAGGTACCGTTCATCTTTACGACGAAGGAGCCATCAAACGATGTGCCGCCCAAATCAAAATATTCGACTGGCTGCTCGCCGATCGTCCATCTCGTATCGACAATGCCACTTGACTGATCGTATACGGCTACAGTTACGGTTACATTCTGATTCGTCAGCTTATCCGGATTGAAAACAGGCGGCTCGATAATCGGCTTATCTTTATCGATGTTGCTCACCACATAAGTCGCTTCGTCACTCACATTGCCTGCCTCATCGATCGATCGGGCGTACACGGTTCCGTTCTCACTCAGGACGACCGGGTCCTTATACTCCTGCCATGGTTCTTCTTCACTCATTCGGTATTGTCGCAAGTAGGCGTCCCCCGGGTAGACAATCGTGACGGTGACGTCTTGATTGGTCGGCTCTGAGTTATCAGGATGTAAGGTCGCAGATGCTGGTGGCGTGCGGTCGAATTTCACTTGCGATCCGTCCGCTGTCGTTGTGATTTGGGCTCCGTCATGACCTGCCAAGTCTGTGTAATCGATCGTAAATGCTACAGCGTCCTCAATCTCGGTTCCTTGCATCGTGTACGTCGCTTGGTAAGCATCAGAGCCCAAAGATGTGACAGCTGCTGGTTGCTCGGCGATGGTGACGACCGGCAAAGCAGCCAACGTCTCTGATGCTTTAAATGTCAGCGAGATCACATCGCCGACTTTCGCCCACTCACGGTTGTCATTGCTGGACGTGATCGAGACGTCAAAGACAGTCGGCGGCTCATGGTCAATATTATCGACGGTATATTCAGCAATACCACTTACATTTCCTGCTTCATCTACAGCTCGGGCATAGATGGTGCCGTTCTCATTCATTTCAATCGGCTGGACATACACCGTCCATGAAGCGTCATCCTCGATTCGATACTCACAATAATCTGCATCCCCTGGGCAACCGACCGTTACCTTAACGGTTTCTTTCGTGGGCACTGTAATATCGGCTGAAAGCGTTGGTGCAGATGGAGGATCACGGTCAATATTATCGACGGTATATTCAGCAATATCGCTTACATTCCCTGCTTCATCCACAGCACGAGCATAGATGGTGCCGTTCTCGTTCATCTCTATCGGCTGGGCATACGCCGTCCATGAAACGTCATCCTCGGTTCGGTACTCACAATGGCTTACATCCTCTTCCTCTGGGCACACAATCGTTACCTTTACATTACTCTGTGTGGGCACCGTTATATCGGCTGAAAACGTTGGCTTGGCCGGAGGTGTCCGAACGAACCGAATCTCGAAGCCGTCGCTAGTTGAAGTCACCCCTAACCCCACGTTGCCAGCCAGATCGCGATAGTGAATGGTGAACTTGATAACTCCTTCCGGGTCTGTTTCCTGCATGGTGTATGTAGCCTGATACTCCAAGCCACCCATATCCGCAATGGTTGCCGTTTGTCCGGATATGGTCACCTGTGGTAGGCCACTAAGTGCTTCAGAAGCCTTGAACGTCAGCACAATCTCATCACCGACTTTTGCCAGCGCCGGGTTCAAGTTGCTCGAAGAGATATACACGTCTGATAACTCCGGAGGGTCTCTATCAATGGTGGTAATTGTCATAGATTCCACCGCATCATATCCGGCAGCGTCTTTGGCATATACGGTATAGTTACCGTTTTCGGTCACAACAAATGAATTGCCCTCGATGTCATCTCCAGATCCAGTACGGAAGTAATCAATATCTTGAATTCCCATCGCCCATTTAAATTCTACGATGTCGCTTGCGTCCTTTACATTTACCGTTACTGTTACATTCGTATTTGATGGCGTCGATGGCACTTCAATATCGAATGTTGGTGGATCGACATCGATAACGGTCGCTTCCACCTGGCCACTTTCCGCCTTACCAGGCTGGGTAAAGGTCACATATACCTTGTCTTTCCAACGCAAGTCTTTCTTGGCTTCACTGACCGATACGGTCACCGTGCCCGGGCTGCTTCCGTTCTTATTTGAACCGATCAGCGTCGTGCCGTCGTCCGCATACACTTTGACTGTTATATTAGCCGGTACGTTCTGTACTGTTACTTCGTTGGTTGTTCCATTGGCTTCAATAATATTGGCTCCAGTCGGGTCACTCGTCACCGAGAGCACATACGGATTCGTATTGCTCCCCGTCCCTCCTCTGATTCTCACCGAATCTTTCAAATATAGAACGGGCTGAACTCCGATGGTAGAATCGTTTGCATTAGGAGTGGCAAACCCGCACCCAGCGCCTGTACTTCGCGTAGCAATAACTTGCCCGGTATAATAATAGTTAGGCGTGCGCGTCCAAATAGCAGTGTTGCTGCTCAACACTGGCTGAAAATTGGAGCACAATGAGTTATCCTTATGTGAAGGTAAACCCAGCTTTTGCGTAATTGAAAGAGGGTATATATCACTGCCTCCTGCCGTGTCATATTCAGTGTTATATTCAAGCGGTTTCATACTACGAATTTGCCATTCTGTCTCCGCAATCAAATCCCGATCTTCCTCAGCAGTAATGATCTGATCAAATTCATCATTCAAAAATCCGAATATTTCGTTTGCATTCCTATTATCATTAAAGGTGTGCCATTGCCTTTTCTTATAAATGGAATCCATCATTAAGTATGGTTTTCCATCAACTACATCGACCACGATCCACTTTCTTCCGCCCATCTCCACATACTTGCGGACATGATCTGATGCATTGAATTCGATATTCATGCTTGCCTTGACCGATTCCACCGGCACGGCAAACAACGTCAATGCCAACACGCATAACAGCATGGCCGCAAGCTTGCCATCGAAAAATGTAACCTTCATCACTGTGATCCCCCTTAGTTGATATGATTCGCATGTCCTGGCAGGACACCATCACGAACGATCACTCCTCTTTTTGAAATGCTGAGGAGCCGCTATTCTACTACTTAATTTATCGGCTAGCATCGGAAACCACTAGTTACTGCGGTCACATTTTTCACGAAATCCGATTCTTAATACGAATACTGGCTTCAATATGCATGATCCAATGTCTTGATAAAGGCATTTTGATCAGCCCTTTGACATCTTTATTGCACCAGTAATCAATGAGCCATATTGCGCGTTCATCTGTACTGACAACATTCATTTTTCGGATTCTGCTCTTATCCGTATCGTCAAATTTTCTCTTGAGTTCAGTGAAATCAATGGATTTCAACCACTCATCAGTAGATTCTTTGACGGCAATGATATATTCATATAGAACATCCACATTCAAGCATTGAGAAAATTCGGAAATTTGTTCTCTTACAAGTTCATTTCCTGTAGTAATAATCGGCGAATTCATTTTCTTCTGATAATCACCAGCAAAGAAAATCTGTTCATCATTTTTAATCAGCGTATGTACAACGATATCCTCAATTCTAAAAATATGCCATAAAGAGTATGCAATGGTTTTGTTATGATACCCGTTAGCATTCATAAACGGCATCGCATAATAATCTTTTTCTTCCAAATCATCTTTCCAAGAAAGAACTTCCTGAATTAGTATTTCCCGAAGCTGCAAAAGGGTCTTCATTCCTTCCGGGAAGGATGTTTTATTTAATTGTGCCTGCATTCTTTTATTCATTTCTGACCATTGTTTATTCATGAAATTCATGCTTCCTTCCCATGCTATGAAACAATTCCATTTCTGAATACGTTGTTATATGAGGTTTTGTTATCCATTGAATTGTTTATTGTATTTCGCCGAGTTAACAGGATATCCTGCTGAAATTTGCCTGTTATGTATTTATCATTGATTGCAACTTTTTCATCAGTTGCAAGTTAAATAGAGAGCAATATGTTTTCATGCTATGATGGAAATGTATTGAATTTATCATGCGGGGGAGTCGATATGCCATTAGAAATCATCCAAGGCGATATTACGAAGTTGCAAGTAGATGCCATCGTGAACGCGGCGAATTCGTCACTACTTGGTGGAGGAGGAGTGGACGGAGCCATCCACAGAGCAGCGGGGCCCGAACTCCTTGAAGAGTGCCGCAAACTGGGCGGCTGCGAGACTGGACACGCCAAGATCACCAAGGGGTACAGGCTGCCCGCTTCCTATGTGATTCATACCGTCGGCCCCGTGTGGCGCGGTGGAGGTTACAACGAGGAAAAGTTGCTCCAGGACTGTTACCGCCATTCCCTCACATTGGCCCAAGAACGTCAACTTAGGAGCATCGCTTTCCCTCTGATTTCGGCTGGAGCTTACGGGTATCCCAAAGAGCAAGCATTAAAAACAGCCGTTGCAACGATTCGCGACTTCTTATCGAACCATGAGTTGAGCGTATACTTGGTTCTGTTCGATGAAGAGTCGATCGCGTTAGCAAGGGAGTTGTTTCCCTCCGAAATGAAACTGTGATGAAACTGTAGCAAATAATGCCCGCATCAGCTTACTCGTATAAATTTTTACCTTAATCCATCCATTGATGTGCAGAGGCAGTAAGCAATGCGCGCACTTCATCCGTTGACTTGGTGTTCATCAACTGATTTCTTAATTCACCAGCACCGCGAAAGCCTTTGACATAAATTTTGAAGTGCCTCTGAAGTGATGAGAAAGAAAGCGGCAATTGTTCCGCATATTGATCATAAAGGTCCAGGTGATAATTTAGAAGCTCCAAATATTCTTGCGGGCTATGTTCTTTCGGTTCCTTTTCGAAAGCGAACGGATTTTTAAATATCCCGCGGCCAATCATAATGCCATCAACACCGTACTTTTCCCAAAGCTCCAGACCTGTTGTGCGGTCAGGAATGTCCCCATTAATAGTCAGGAGGGTGTCTGGTGCTACCTCATCACGTAATTTTTTAATTTCTGGAATCAGCTCCCAGTGCGCAGGAACTTGACTCATTTCCTTCCTAGTACGCAAATGTATAGACAGATTTGCAATATCCTGCTGGAGCAGATGCGTTAGCCAACTACGCCACTCATCAACGTCTGTGTATCCAAGTCTTGTTTTCACACTAACTGGCAGCCCGCCCGCTTTAGCCGCTTGGATAAGTTCTGCTGCTACATCTGGGTGTCGTATCAGGCCAGCACCTTTGCCTCTTGCTGCCACATTAGGAACTGGACAGCCCATATTGATATCTACGCCTTGAAAGCCCAGCTCCGCCATCCCGATACTCATTCGCCGGAAGAATTCGGGCTTGTCCCCCCAAATATGCGCAACAATCGGCTGCTCATCTTCAGTAAATGCCAACCGTCCACGCACATTTTTCCGTCCTTCCGGATGGCAGTAGCTTTCGGTATTTGTAAACTCGGTAAAGAACACATCTGGTCGGCCGGCCTTACTTACCACATGGCGGAAAACAACATTCGTCACATCCTCCATCGGAGCAAGTACGAAAAATGGCCGCGGCAGGTCCTTCCAAAAATTTGTTGTCAAATGATACTCCCCCCTCCGATCTAGATAGTCAAACCAAACATTCACGGCCAACTTTATCTTTGTCTCCAGTTGGATGAATGGGTGCTAATTTAAATTATAAGTCATTTGTTACATTTGTGTACTTGCCCTTTACAGTTACTTTTGCTCTTCGTTGGGGGTTTTATCCAACAGGCGGTAGGTGATAGCTAATAAAAATCACCTTCAGCGTCTCCGCGGGCAAGGAGGTAGTGCTCAGCAGTTCAGACTTCTCAATCTGCTGTGCTTCCAAGCGATTTATTCTACTTTTACCTTTCCTGCTGGAATACTCTGTGTCAATCTGCTTGAAGCCCATCTGAGGCCAATGTTTTATGGCAAGATTTTTGTCTTTCTTACCTTTCCCCCTCAGAGGAAGTAGATTCCGTTCGACACGGATTTACAATATCCTCCAATTTTAAGAAAACGAATCAAAACAATGCCATAGAGACGACAAAACCCTCCTGTCCACCATTACTGATGTCCGGGAGGGCTGATTTTACCCAGATTGCTTTTGTCTGTTCTTTATTCTCTTCAATATATCTGTTGTATATCGTGCTATATGCAGCGGTGTCAGCAACGCAACGACCAAACACGCATTAGACAGTACAGCTAGCCAGAGCGCATCCGTCATATTGAAAAAATACCTTAAAGGAATGAATAACAATAACGCAACCACTCCGTAAATACTTTCCCATCGAATACGTTTCAGTATGCTTTCTTTCTCTAATTCGGTATATTCAGCAAGTCTAAGCAATGTTCCCTTGGCCGCTTCATCCCTCGTCTCACTTTGTCTCTCTCCGTTGATGATTTCACGGATATCAACACTATAATATTCTGCCAGTTTCACATGCAAACTTAAATGCAATTATAGAGGAATTGGAACGGTTATATAGAATAATACTACGTTGTCGCCTTACAATTACTGGTCAAAGCGGGGTGTTCATTTGAGAAAATTAGAAATTGTTCCTTGGACGGAAAGCTGGTTAGATTTATACCGTAAAGAAGAAGTCTTATTAAAATCTATTTTTTCGAACGAGTTACTTGAAATTCATCATATTGGCAGCACTTCCGTTCCTCACATTGGATTCGCAAAGCCAATTATTGATATTCTCATTGTCGTCAAGGACATTGACAAGGTAGACGACTATAACGAACAAATGGTTGTTCATGGCTATAAACCGCAAGGGGAACATGGGATTGTTGGTCGTCGATATTTTCCAAAGGGTGGCGACCAGAGAACTCACCACGTACATATTTTCGAGGCTGGAGATATCAACATCCAGCGACATTTGAACTTCAAAGAATACCTCATGAATCATCCTGATGAAGCTAAATCATACGGGATATTGAAATTATACTTAGCCAAGCAATCACCAGATCATGTTAGTGCATATCAAGATGGAAAGGAAGCCTTCTGCACCGAAATCGTAACCAAGGCAATGAAATGGGCGGCTGAAAGAAAAAAATAATAAGGAGAAAAACGGAGGATGCAGTTTGCGTAGTGTACAAACTGAAAGTTGTGGATATCCCCGCTCCGGTGCCTGATTCTTGTTACCGGAAACCAACTATCGCTATCCTCGAAACGCGCTGGAAATGCCGGAAATCTATTGCTCCAATTTTATCGTGTTAAGATGGTTCCACAGACGAAAATAGACCGCCCTATTAACGTATATGTTTTATTAAGGTTATTACTCTATCAATACCTTTTTTCAAAAATGTTCTTTTGTCTGGTAAAAGAGTGATTCCACTTCTTTCGGCAATTTCTTCAACGACATCGTCAATACTTCTATTATCGGTAATGATTTTTTCTTCCGTAATTTCAGTATCAAAAACGATTATGTGATTGAGAGCGTGCAAGAAGTTCGAAAAACCGTTCAGCGCACCTTGTCGCCGCTAGCAAGTGCGTATTTGAAAGCGAATCATCGGTTGTTGAATCCACCCTCGGAATCGCTGAAGAAAGCGATTGGACACGCTACTGCGTTATTCGCCCCTTCTGCGCAGCATGTGAAAAGCAGGATTTTTTAAATCTGAGACAGGCGTTGAGACTAAATAGTCAGCTAATTTTCTCGGCGCCCTCCCATAGGGGGACATTAAATATTGTTATTAATGGGATTTTTCAATTGATTATTTTGGGTAATATTCAATTGATCTTGACAGTACTCACACTGGCATAAGGTGCAACGCAGAGTCCGGAAGACCTTTCCACAAAAATTAAGCTTGTACCATTTCACTTTACTTTAATTTTTACGAAGAGCTGTTGCAATTATTAGGTTCGAGCATTATATTTAATTTTTTCTTCAACTGGTTTGTTTGCGAAATTAGGTACCCTCATATCTATAATATCAAAGTATCCGCTTTCCAAGAACCAATCATAGACTTCAAGATCAGTATGTATTCCCAGATGATCGAACTCTCGCCAGTGTAGTATGTGTCCATATTCATGCTGTAGACTTTGAGCACAACGTTCATGTATATTTAATAATCGTAAATTCTCAATCAATTCACTTTGCACACCGGGGTCCATCTTTTCGCTAAAGGCTAGATTTCTAGCTATATTAAGATAAGTTCTGGTTTCAATTATGAATCTTTTTTTGGTGTCATCTGGCAGTAAAATGATCCGTTCTTTTTTATCTTTTGTACGATACATTAATGCAATTCCATCTCCGTGTAAGTGACTTCGAAACTTGAAGTACAAATTAAACACTTCTACTTCATTTAGAAGGGCCCCTCGACTTGTTGCAATCTTATATGCACCGTTAATTTCGTGTCTTGTACGCGGCGGATCTGAAGTTCTGAGCACCTGATCGCTACTTGTAATTAAATCTAATATAAGTGCTGCCTTTTCCCGGGATATTCCGAACAGTATCTTTATCATACTCCAGTTCAAGTAATTCCTCTATATTCATGGGTTCAACTTCAACCAACACTTCAGGTCACCGACCAGCAAATGCAAAATGCCTTCCTGGTAACCGACTTTTGTTTTTTGCTTAATGGTAAGTGCCACGTCACCCACCTCGCTATCAAGGAGCGAAGTGAGCTTTGCCTCCCTAGTACCGAGTTCTGCAATTGGATTAGTGGCATGATAATCTTCAACTGACATCCGCCACAATCGAACCTGTTCACCATACCGTTTCTTAAGTCGCAAAGCCATCGCCAAACCTTCAGGATCGAAATCTCCGCTATAATACAACAAATATCCAGAAGCAGCTAACATATCGAGCAATTGCAAGCTTGCCAATTTAAATTGACCGTGTGTACAAATGAGCGGCACCTCTGGCACCTCATCCAGCAAGGCGGAAAAAACACCCGAATTCTCAACAACAAAAACGACATTGTCACGCGGTATCGCGGGTGAATTCCGATTCGACAAAAGCTCGGACTTATTGTTCAACAACACTTCTGAACTCGGATGAGCGGCGGTGGTTACTCGATCGATTTTCAAAAGTTCACGAATAGGCACATTCAAAACGCAACGTTGTTCCACAGCCGATCGCCATACCGGATGTTCACGCTCCCCAATGAAGGCAAGCAAATTGGCCTGAGTAACGAAATTGTGAATATCATCCCTGAGCAAGTTATAGTTTAAGAGCAGCTCGTTCAAAGCCTCTATCTGCGATGGAGCCGCTCCTTGACCGCCTGCCATAACATGAAGAAGATGAACCCAAAGCTTTCCTCTTCCCGTATTCAAGTCCAATGCGTGCGGATTACCGGCAACCCTCTGGCTGAATATCGGGTAACGTTCAATCGTATCAGGCAATGTACGATAAGCTCGCGCCAAAACCTCAACATCATGAGCAAACTCCGGTTCCGTCAGCATCCGCCAAATCCAATGGGTGTCGCTGCTCCTTCCCTCCAAGTACGCAAACCAGTCCGCAATTTGTGGATATCGCTTTTTAAACCAGGCAAGTCTCTCCATTTGCTCTGCCTCAAGCTTAGCCCTCGCAGCTTTCCTGGATTCGATCTCCTCACCGAAAAAGGCTTGTAGTAACTCGAGGAGTGTGACGCCTGCAAATCGAGAATTATGTAATTGATCGATGAATTCCGGAATTTTCAGTTTTTCTTTTTGTCTTAAATGATGTGGAGATTGACCTACAAACGCGGCTATGTCCTCGATCTCCTCATCACTAAATCTTCTCAAGTCCACCGACCCGCCGAATCTACCGAGAGATTCGTATTTTTTGCGAAAAAGCAGAAAAAGGGAGTGAAATCCCTTTTGACCCTGAAAATATGTCACTGCCTCATCCAATTTCCTGTCCATTTCCATCACCTTCCACAACCTTCAACACCGGCTGTTCACTCTTCTTCCTCAGACAGCAACACCAGCTGCTTGCCGTTCCACTTATAGCGAATCACAGTGACGTAATCCGCGTTTTTCGGTCTGACGAGCTCACAGACGGACAGAGATTTCACCGATTCATAGTCGCCCCACAAAACTTGGGAATTCATAATATAGTTAAATCCAAGCTGTTCGACAATTTCGAACATCTCATTGATGTTGTTTTCGTCCACACCCGCAAACGCTTCATCCAATGTGATGATATAAGGCGCGCTCGGAGCAGCTTCCTGATATCGCGAGTAACAAGCGGTAAACAACGGGATATACATGGCCATCGCCTTCTCCCCGCCGCTGAACTTAAAGAAATGATGATTAGTAAGCTCGCGCCACGGTTCATTCGGGCGTTCATAGTACAGAACGAAGGTAAACCACTTGCGGTAGTCCAGCACCATTTTCAATACTTGCAGTAACGTTTCTCCTTCGCCTTTTTCTTCCATCCACAATTTCGCAGCCTGGATTTTCGAACGGAAATGTCGACTAATCCTCCCCCGATCCTCATCACTTAATACGCGCGCGTCCCTTTTCAATAAGGTGACCAAGTCTTGCGTATCGAGCTCCTCTTCCGAGTCAGCTGTCTTTGGTTTCCAGCGAATGGAGAAGCGAAGTCCGGAAGAAGTATCGCGGCTCTCCATCAATTCACGCATTTGCTCCGTCCACTGTTCAGCACGGCGAATGCGGGCCCTGAGTTTATGGCCTACGGAATTAAACAAAATTTCTTCATATAGCTGTTTGTCTAGCTCATCCAGCCTCGTCTCTTGGATGGAAAGCTCGCGTGACACACTTTCAAACAACGCCGCCGGCGAGATTTTCACCCCGCGCTGATCGAATTCGATAATATTTCGAATACTTTTCGATTTCCATTGCTCAATGACCGGCTTCCACTCTTCCCTGTCCACTTCCTTCATCCAATCGAACCATTCCGGGGCATCGGTGTATTGGATCATTTTGTACTCGGTCAAGTCAGGCTGCAAATTGTAGAACAGTTTGGTCAGATCTGCCTCCAATAGGGAGCGTTCTTTGCTATCCTTTTTCTCGAGATATTGATGTAGCTCACCGCGCTTCAACAATTCCAAGACGTCCGCATCATGCTCCGTCTTGGCAAGCGCCAACTCCCCTTGCCGACTCGCATCCTGTCCCGATGATGTATGCTCCGGCATCCGTTCACCCTGCTTCAGTAACACCTTAGCTGAAGACTCACGCCCTAAGGCGATGAGTCCCCGCTTCCATTCCTTCAGAACGCTCTCTTCCCAGACATCCTTCATTCGTGTCCAAAATTTCATCGTTTTCATGCCTTCATCCAGCTGAACCCTCGTTTGCTCCAGCTTCGCTTCCAATGTCGGGATCTCGCGAGCCAAATGGTTGAGTTCAGCATCAACCACGGACAATTGTTCGATCACATGGCTGATTTCGCGCCTCACCTCTTCAGCGCCCTTTAATTCTTGCTGCTTCCTGATGTCTTCAATCTGTTGCTCAAGCTTGGTCGCCTTGTCCTGATAGCTGGCCAATTCGCCCCGCAATTCATCAATCTCATCCTGCAACTCGATCAGTTGCTCCCGCTCTCGCTTCTCATCCTCCATAAGGCGAACCCAAAAATCATGTTCCCTCTGGATTTGATGCAAACGTTTCTCATATTGCCGAACCATTGCCAATGCGTGCGAATAAGCGTCCGCTCGGAGCTCCAAACGAATACCGCGGGTCAGATCCATCAGTTTTCTTCTGCTCTCCTGGATGAGTTGATCCAATCTGGCCAATTGATCGGACAATTGCTTGATCTGCTTTTCTTGATGTTGCAAGTCTCGGGAAATCTTCTCCAGCTCATGATAACAAGTTCTCACATCAGCACCGGTTGGAAAACGGCTCCAAGCCTCTTTGGACGCGCCAAGCTGCTGCTCAATTACGAGCAATTGCTCGTCCAGTCGTCCCATATGTTCATCACAAGCCTTCATTTGCTCCTCAAGCTCTGCCAATAATTTCCCACGGTAACGTTTCCTCGCTTCACGACCAATAAACCTCACTTCATCAAGCGGCAAAGCATGTCCGTGCAAGCTGCCGAGGCGATAGCGACCTTCTTCCGTGAAATGTATCGGCACATCCCCGTTCATCTCGATACTTTGCAAGATCATCTCGATATAATCGGCGGGAATGTCCTTCTGTACCCTGTCCGGTTGCAAATAGTCTGCCAATGTCGCTGTAAACAGCTTGGGATCTGCACCAAGGATGCGATCATGTTGCACGTTTACCGATTCAGTCGTCACCAGTGCATCCAGCAGTCCCGTTTCGGCCAACGCGCTTTCCAGCCGCTTCTGGACTTCATCTGGAACCTCTGGCTTAAACTCTACCAACTCATATAACGGTTTGTATGTGACTTTTTGCGATTCCAGCATTTTGCGGGCTTCCACCGTTGCCTCATGGCGAGCCGGCTCCGGATCACGTTTCGCCTTGATCTCGCTCCATTCCTCCTGAAGCCGTTCCTTTTCTCGCAACGTCTGATCCCTTTCCGATCGCACTTCAGAACGCCTGATGCGAAGTCGGTCTTCGTAAGTTTCTACGAAAGGTCTGAACAGTTCCTTCACATCTTCAAACTCATAATCAGTAAACAACAGGTCAATCATACGCATCATCTGTTGCCTAACCGGATCTGAAACCTGGTAGTAATCGTGATCATCCAGCCAAACATGTATGCGATGGATCAGTCCTTGTTTCTCTTCAGACAACACCCTCTGCCATTTGCTCTCATCTTCAAGCAATGTATCATGCGCTTGCTTCGCCTCACTGAGCTCGCGGTTTTTGTCCTGGAACTGCTGAATGGTCATATCGCGGCGCCTGAGTTCATCCAAAGCAGCCTCCAGCCTTTCCCTGTGTGCATCGAGCTCTCTGTTCCAATTCTCGAAACCAAACGAACCCGCTTCGCTTTGTTCGTAATCTTGCACATTCATCTCATGCTGGGCAAAGGCGCCTTCCCCCGCTTCATAATCCAAGTCTTGGATGGCGTCTTTCAGCCAGCGTATCTTCCGATCGATCTCGCTTTCCAGATCATCCAACCTTCGACGCGAATCCCGTTCCTTTTTCATTTTGCCTTCGATCCGCTGATGCTGACTGGCTAGCTCTCGCTTCAGCCCATCCAGATCTTGCCGCTTCTTCTGCAACTCTTCCTCCAGCTTGAACACCTCATGCATCTCCAGCCGTTGGCGTTGCTCCGACAATGTGCTCTGTCTGATCTTCAGATCATGCTGCCTTTGTGTGCCGGTTTCCACCTCAAGTTCCAGTCCAGCCACCTGTTCTCTTAAGCTTTCCACTTCCGCATGTTCCTTATCTGCTCGATCTCTTGCTTGCTTCCATTCCTTAACAAGATCGGCAAATATCCGCTCCGAATATGCCTCATAAGCATCCTTCAGCTTCGTCAGCGCCTTCACTTCACGTTCAAGCTGTTCCATCTGCTGTTTGGTCTGGTCCATTTGCTCGATGGAATCGGATAAATACCGCAAGTCCTCATCCGTAAGTGGCGGCAAAGCTTCTTCCAAGATCTCGTAGATTACCGTCGGCTTGAAATCCTTGGAAAGCTTTGGGCTGCGCAACTGGATCAGAAGCTTGATCAGATCTTCGAACGCCTCAATCGTCTCAAAGCCAAACACATAACGATTGATCAGCCTCATGTACTCCTGATTTGAACTCGCCACTTCTCCGCCAATGCCGATTACATTCGCTAATTCCGTTTGTGAGTAAGGGAATTTTTTACGTTCACCATGATGATTCGTCACCTTATAAAGCTCCAGATCATATCCGATGCGGCGGTTGTCCGTAATCACAAAACCCCATGACTTCAAGGGCTGGTTCCGCTTGGCCTGCATACCCATGCCCGTCGTCAAATATTGCTCCGTGCCTTCCATCTTGTACTCGATAAATAAATAACCGGTCCGCTCGTCCCGGTTCGAGATTCCTTCTCCCCAAGCAAATAATCTTCCATCCGCCTTGACCTAGAACCGAAAGGATCCAAGCGGTCCGGCGTTTTCTTCCCGTCCAGTAATACCGGAAGCAAACTTTGCATCGTGACCGACTTCCCGGAACCGTTCGCTCCGCGAAGCAGTAGCTTGCCGTCTGCAAATTCAAAAATTTCATCATCGTAATACCAAAAATTAAAAAGCCCCGCTCGGTTGAGTTTCCATTTTCCAGCCAATTTTATTCATCCTTTTTCAGCTCGTAATCTTGCGGATAGAAGGCAATCATTCGCGCCGCGCCGGGGAAAATGGTCAGCATGTTCACATCTTCCCTCTCCAGTTGAGCCATATCCCAGTCTTGCCACAGAGGCAATGACTCATCGCATAGTGCTGGCAGAGGACAGATCACGATACTTCTTGGCCCAGCCGCGGCCGTAAATCTCCCTAGTTTCCTTGACGATTGTTTGAAACCTCGCCAGCGGCAGGCGAATCTGGCCGAACTCATTGATCTCAAAGTCTTGGAGGTGCGGCCGTATTACCGCTATGGTATGCAAGGCAACATCCGTCATTCCGCTCGTGTTGGGAAAAAAGGTGTAACGTTTCTTTGGTTCCGGGATGGTGAGCATGGCTGCGTTCTTGAATACTTCCAGGCGAAAAGGAGTATGCGCCTCGAAATCCTCACGCAATCGATTTCGGAAATTGCGGGTTATAGGCGAAGTCCGGATCATCCTCGCTTTTGCGATAAACAAACGGCGACATCATCAGCTTGCGGTATACCCGTTTCCTGCGGAAATCTTCCTGGTGGCGCGCCCACTCTTCCTCGATAAGTTCTTCCATCGTTTTATACTTGTATAAATCATTCCAGAATATCGATCTTCATGAAATATCTGGAGTATATCGTCACTTCAAAAAGAACTTCCTCTTCCTCGTCATGCTGAAACATTCGACATTTCCATCGACAGATTTCAACAGATGCAGCTCCATCATTTGCTTAAGCACGCGAACCAATGCGCGCCTGTGTTGATACAAAGTCCAGTCCAGCGGAATTTCTCCCGGATACAGCTCCCCGTATGTTTCCGCCAGATCAGACAGCAAAAATTGTTCATCTACTTCTTTCTGCTCCGTATAGGCCAGCGCGCAGCAGAAGATCGCATAATCGAGCTGCTCCTGGAACGCCTGAATCCCCATCCAGCTTTGCGGTTCGACAGGGATCTTCTCCAGTTTGGCGAAGTGCTGATGAACAATAAGATCTAGACCGAATTTATCTTGGAGGTATCTTCGGAGCTTCAATTCCCTATCACGTATGAGACGGTAGACCTCCGGCTCTTCTTCCCGCAATACCCAGTATTGCTCGAACAACAAGGCTAACGCCTCCGTCGTCTGCTCATCAAAACCGCTCTCCAGCGTGCTCATGGAGATTTCTCCCTTCCCGTTAACTTACGCCGAGGTTCGTCTTTTGATTGGTTTGCCCCGCAAAAATAAACTTGACCGCCGGCATTTGTATGTGCCCGTCTTCTGATCGCAGCCAGATCGTCCGATTTCGATCAAGGATCACGGTTACTTGCTCGCCATATTCCGTCTTGAACGTCCGGTCCTCTTTAGCCATGGCCTTGCCGATCCAGGTGAGAAACAGCTTTCGCACAAACGGCTCGACCGCTGGCAGCCGTTCCAGATCAATCACGTTTCCCGACATATACTGTTCAATGACTTGTTGTTCGTATTTCCACTGCTGTAAATATGACTGTTTGGTCATGGCCTTCTTCTCATGATGGCTGTCTGCTGCATTGGCTCGCGTCTTTTCCCGATATTCGCGTACTTTCGGCGCCCTTTCATGAACCATAGGCTCTTCCTCCCATACTTCCATGTAAATGTTCTCAGTCGGAATATGGTCGGAGTAAAGGTGCTTTGTATGCGTCAAGCCGAAAACGATGGAAGACAGTTTGTGCGCTTCCTCCATGGACGGCAAACGAAGGCACCACCCGCTAGGTGTAAATAATCTTCCTTCCGGCTTCGCAGAAGCATTCTTCGCTCACCGAGCCTCTGGATGATTCTTGTCACTCTGCGTATGGCTTCATTCGTTTGCTCCAGCACATTCTCATACTGGCTTTCTCCGTTTCATCGCCCAGAAACCAGGCTTTGATATTGAGCCAAGTTGCCTCCAATTCACGGATATGATCCACCTTTTCACCAAGCCGTTCAAAACGGAACACCTTCTCTTCATGTTGCGCCACTTTTGCGAAAAAGGTTCTGCATTTCTTCACGCTTCATGGCCAGCATCATTTCCTGTATGGAAGCAGCTGTTCGCTGCAGATTGATCACAAAATCTCGCAAATAACGGGTAAACTGGTCCTTATAGATGAAAAATGCTTCTGATTTCATTTGTTCTGCAGCATCTTCACTTCTCAAATAGGCGAAATAATCGGACGTATTCTGGGTTATTTTTTTGAAATAGGTTAAGAGATCATCCCATAGTTGTGCACAGTTTTCAGGGGATTCATCAGTAGAATCCTTGATCTGTTGGAGGGTTTGGTACATTCGCTCGAACTGTGTCTTTTCCAGGGAGCCACCAAATTGCTCGGATTGACGCTCAAAGCGAATCAGCATCCTCTCAAATTCAACCGTATAGGGGGTAATTTGGTAACGGAATCGCTTTTTCTTAAACTCTTCTATTGTCTTCACTTTCCCGCTTTCCTGCTGGGCGCGAAGATTGCCCCATTTCACCAAGGCGGCAAGGTCACTATGCAGCTCTTCCATATCATAATTTTCGAAATATGGCGACTGTTTCAGATGCGCATACACTTCTTCTGGAAACATAAACTCCCGCAATCGCTCATGTTGGATGTAAAAGTAACGCAGAATTGCCCGATATTTGTCGCTTTTCTCCGTCGCTAAGTAGATCGCTTCTGTCACACGTTTGAATGGCCCGTCCATCACGACTCACTCTCCCCTGCATCCCATCATCACTGTGATCGTTCCAAGTAATGCTAATGGTAATCAAAACGGAATGTCCTGTTTCTTTCGTTTGATCTATGTCAAACAGAGTTTCTTTGAATACCTCTTTCATCCCTATTTTAATATATTTCCTTATTTTCGATTTCTTTCACTTAATGATCAGCATACTTAAATTCTGTAAACGATGAGGAGATAACCCTACTTTGAATCTAAGTATAAACGATTCCGACTTCAAATAAAATGCGCAATGCGTTTTTCCAGACCTCAAGGCGCCCCTCCGGGTCAAGTCCGGTTGCCGGCTCGTCCCGTGTGCACGCCACACTTTTTTAGCTTTTATGATATCCTGAATCCGTGATCATGCTTTAAATCGAGTTGCCACTTGAGAATTTTACAGGTTTCGAGGATAGTTGAACGAGAATAGCAACGACATCGAATGACATTGAAAGGTGATTCAGACAGCTTCATTTGGTGAATCGGGTGTTCAAACTCCTTAATCACCGGGTTATTGAAAGGTAGTATAGCATCAAATTTTTTGGCCGCTTCTTTATCAGCGTTTATATAGCACATCTTCATCCTAAATCAAATTCAATGATACGACTCTCTGATAATTCGAACGGACCGGCGGTAACATCTGCATCAGGTCTCTGACTACCGAAGAAGTCCGAGTCAAAACGATAAGGCGTACCGTCTGGGTGTTCAAACTTCATCTCGGCATGATATGTGCTCCCGAGAAGGTCGGTGGTTACCAACATGGCAGAAGCTCCACGAAGCAGTTCTGGCTCACGGATCTGGATACGCACCTTGCCTTGCGCAGGGTTAGTCTCCACTGTAATGCTCTGCTGCTCGTAGACCTTTGCGCCCAGTTCATGACGACCTGGAACCGCATCATTAAGGTATACATTTCCGCCCATAGCCACTGGAAGAGGTGCATTACCGATAAAGAAATCTTTAGCGGCATCTCCAAGTGCCATAAGCTCCTCCCTGGTGTATTCCCACCATTGCTTATCTCTTACATTAGGGTGCTTATCATAACCACCTAATCCTACTGGGTGTAGGTAACAGATGGAATTATCCGGAACTCCATCCATGACTGTCTTCCCGTCATCGCCTACTTCATCCCTAGGTTTAAGTGGAAGATGCTCAAAGAAGGTGATGGGGACGGGCTCTTTATTCGCATCATGATCCCCTAAGAAGACATTATTATAGTATCTGTCATCGCCTCCCGTAATGTTGGAGTACCCTGCCATAGCTGTCTCATGAGGGAAGTGATACGGAGTCGTACGGGTAAGCTCGGAGCGAACCACAAATCTGCCTGCGAACAAATTGTGGGCAAATGCTCCACCTTGCGCCATATTTCTGAAATTCATCGGAGAAAGGAACAGATTATGATCAACCATATATGGTCCATGGCAAACCTCAACGAATAAGTCCTCAGAAAGATTATCAAAAAATACATTACGGGTAATTCGTGTACCCTGTGCTTGCCAGTCTAGCCACAGTCCGCGGTAACAGCTATAGATAATATTTTCACTTATTTGAGTATCTAGAGCAGCATGCAGCTTGATTCCCGCTACTTCGGCACCATGTCGAAGACGCTTGTGGTGAATATTGTAGATACGGTTTTGATAGATATGACTGAAAGCAGCACCCATATGTCCTACAATACCAGCCTGTTCACAATCATGGATCACATTCCCCCGTACGATGTGACTGCCTACGAGATCCTTATGCCATCCACCTGTATGTAGTGCTCGCAAGATGACTTCCTGTTCACGTTGTGTGCCGCCTTTCATATGTCTGCCATTAACCTTAGCGTGACCTGTACCGATTGCAGTACCCAGGCTGATTCCAACACTTTTGGATTCATAGATGATATTGTTTTCGATAATCCAACCTTTGCTCCAATGAGGCCCGATCAAGCCTTCCTGGTAGTCAGTCGGCGGCGCCCACTGAGGAGATGCTTGTCGAAGCGTGAATCCGCTTATAGTTATGTAGTTTAGTCCTGGTTTTTCGGGCCAGAAGCAATAAGGGCGGACACTGATTTCAACATTTTCCTTGCGTGGATCTTTCCCGCCAAAATTAGCCCAAATCTTCGTTGTCACTGAACCGACTTCGGCATACCATGTCAGCAGAGAGTCCTCCGAGTATTTGGCATCGGACCAAACTTCGGGCTTGTGTACCTTCTCCAAACTGTCACATTCATACAAAGATTTGCAGTCCAAATATACATCACCAAGATGCACGGGGAACGCACCGTCAAACAGCCAGTCTCCACTCAACTCTACTTCGAAGGGATTCCGAACAGAGAATATGGAATTAGGTACTTCTGTGCTCCAAACATTGTCGCCTTCGTCCATCCAGTCCGTAATACGTTCTGCACCTGTGATGACTACTTCCCCATCTCCTGCGGAGCGATATACGATTCTGTGCTCTGCCGTTCCTCCATGAGCAGGATTAACCCATTCCCTATAAACTCCAGCATGAACGATCACCGTATCACCAGGCATAGCAAGAGCCGCAGCACGTGATATCGTTCGGAAGGGTTGATCAGCTGTTCCTTTCGCCTGATCATTACCGGCGGTAATGGACACATGAAACTCCATAGAACCTCTCCTTCTTCCCATCAGAGGGATTAATATTTAGGTTGGATTGCTGGTATTTCTTAGCTGATATGTACATTACCGTCATTATACCTTATTAACTAGACGGGAACATATAGTTGAGTCCGTATAATTGTGTAAATTGATAGTCTCCCGAAAAAAAGGGAGCCATAAATCAATTCCCTCAGTTAGAATGGTGTTGTCGAATCATCACTCTAAGTGTGGAGAATTGTTATGGCTCAATATCAGATTAACGTAGATTCGCAACTTTTGCATCAACTTTTCTTAGGAAATTCGCAAGATTCGGGAGTTGCTAAGCTGCTCGAATCGATATTGAACCAAGTATTGCAAGCGCAGGTGACGGAACAACTTCAAGTTGAAAATTATGAGCGTACTGAGGATCGTAAGGATTACCGAAATGGTACGTATACTCGGACTCTTACGACGCGTGTAGGTTCCCTTACCCTGCATGTGCCGCGTTGACCGCTCCATAATTTCAGGCGTGTTATCCGGAATCTTGATGCGATGTAGTGCTCTATTGGGTTCAACAAAAGGTGTGTGACTTAACTTGAAGGCGTATTGGGAATCGCCAATACCTGTAATAATCCATGCTTTACCTTCAGGTGCATTTGTAGAAATTGCTCTCGGCATATCACTTCTATAACGAAAACTGTATACAACGTCTCCGACATTTTTAGGTGGATTCAACGCCAAATCGGTTGAAGCTGACAATATCTCTTCACGAGTAAAATCCAATGTTTCAATCCCAGGTTTATATTTATCCAAAAATATTTTCGATAGTATTTGGTGCGTAGACACCTTCTTTTTTTCTTCCCCTCAGACATATTGCACCTCTTTTTCCCTTTCCCGAGAGCCCGGCACTGATCCCTAGTACCACACGCAATCTTCCGACGAAAGAATTTGGCATACGCTAGAGAATAACCAGCTTCCCGATTACGTAGTTGTTCTCTACACAGCATTCCACATGAACCGTATGCGGGATAAGACCTCTTAATCTCTTGCAACCTGCTGGAACCTTAGTATGACGTGCTTTTCGTAATGTTACTTCCGTACAAAGACATACACCCTTGCCCTTGGTTAACGGTGCTGGGCATACCATAAAGAAAAATGCAGAGCCCAAAATTTAGGGCATCTGCATTTAAAAATAGGATATATTATTATTTCCTAGTCATCATTATCCTCGTCGCCTTCCAGCTCAACCTCGATCTCTCTGTCATTTGTAAATTCCACTTTAACTTCAAATTCTTTAATGTTATCCTCATCCACATTGAATTCGTATAGAATGGCCTCTAATACATCGTTTCTTCTCATGTCGCCGGTAAGAGACAGTTTGTCGAGCAATTCCTCAAGTACGGCTACCGCTTCTTGGCCTTTCAACTCTTCCTTACCGTCTTCCGTTTCGCTTTTCACTTCGGCTTTAACGTTTCCGTCTTTATTCTCATATTTACGCTCAATCTTTTCACCCTCATAGGTTTTAAGCTTCAGTTCAAATTTTTGAATGCCGTTGTAGCCTTCTTCATTATTCTCTTTTCTATCGAATTCCTCGTTCTCCACTTCGATTTCTACTCTTCAGGTAATGAAAAAACGCGCATTATTCAGTATGTTTCTTGCTTTTCTGATGATCTTCAGTTTTTCAGGCCAAAGCTTTGCAGGGGAGCATGAAACAAGAACTGAAGTAACCGAGGACGGACGCGTCCAAATTATATTGGAATTTGAGGATGCAGAGGAAGCGGCTTGGGCAGTTGAGTATATAGGGAAAATGAAATCGAAAAATGTTTTGGCAGGGTATCAGGACGGCACTTTCCGCCCGAACCAAAATGTTAACAGAGCGGAAGCGATTGTTACAGCCGTTCGTTTGATGGGTCTGGAAGAGCAGGCCAAACAAAAATCGGCAGACACAAGGCTTCATTTCAAGGACGCAAACCTGGTGGACAAGCCCCTGGGCAAAAGGATATATTCTCGTAGCGCTTGAGCATGGTCTGTTCGACAAGATTTACTGTTACCGTGGCGAACCATTATGGAAAATGCCTATTTACCGCTTGAAATTAATGGAGTAGATAAACAGACCGCTTATCAACAAATACACCCATTATTAAAAGAATTCGGCTTGGAAGGTAAGGAGGATAGTGCGGGCATGGGGATTGGTCTGGTGTTCTGGGGCGTAGCTGAACCGCTCTCCCATTATTTGTCGCCGCCTGAAGGTGCCGAATGGGGAACGGCGGCTGCGGCGACACTTGCGACGCGGTATTCGTTTTTCCATTGGGGTTCTCATCCTTTGGGCCATCTACACGATTATTGCGCTTGCCCTCGCTTATTTCCAATTCCGCAAAGGCTACAAGGGGTTGATCAGCTCCGCTTTTATCCCGCTTCTCGGAGAACGGCTAGTGGCGGGAGGCCTTGGCAAATGCATAGACATTCTGGCCGTTATAGCCACAGTTTTTGGTGTCGCCACATCCCTCGGCTTGGGGGCATTGCAAATTAACGGCGGACTGAATCATATATTCGGATTACCGGTCACAATCGGGTCTCAAATGATGATTATCGTCTTCGTGACCGTGCTATTCCTGCTATCCGCAGTTTCGGGGTTGAATAGAGGCATCAAGCTTTTAAGCAACACGAATCTGATCATTGCCGTTCTATTGATGCTTTTTGTATTAGCGACAGGTCCGACCTCGTTTTTTTTCGATACCTTTACAACCACATTAGGCAGCTATCTTCAAAATATGATTACGATGAGCCTCAGACTTACTCCGTTTTCCAGAGGAACGTGGGTGAGCACTTGGACGTTATTTTATTGGGCCTGGTGGATTGCGTGGGCACCTTTTGTCGGCACCTTCATAGCCAGAGTATCGAAAGGACGGTCCATCAAAGAATTCTTCATCTTTGTGATGATACTTCCCAGTCTGTTCGGCTTTATATGGTTTTCCGTCTTTGGCGGAACGGGACTTCATCTGGAAATATTCGATCGGGCTCGTCTGGCGGAGACCGTTCAGGAGAATGCGACCGCGGCGCTGTTTATTACGCTGGAGAACCTGCCGATGAGTACAATTATGGCTGTTATCGCCACTGTACTCATTATGATTTTCTTTATTACATCGGCCGACTCGGCGACATTCGTGCTAGGAATGTTCACGACGGACGGCCATCTAAATCCGGGCAATAAAGTTAATGTCACCTGGGGAATTCTGCAGTCCGCTATTGCGGTGGTGCTTCTGCTAAGCGGCGGCTTAACCGGTCTGCAGACGGCTTCAATTGTAGTCGCATTGCCGTTTGCGTTCATTATGATCGGCATCTGCTTCTCTTTGTTAAAAGCTTTGCATACGGAGGATAAGGAACGCCGCTGGAAGGAAAAGCAGCAGCGTCGGAAGCTGAAGCAGCTTTTGGAGGGCGAGCTTAGACAGGAGCACATCCGATGATGCAGCGCGTGTAATCGTGGAGTATATCTTAATTGCATCTACAGCCACCGCCGCTGTAGATGCTTTTTTTTCATCATCCCAGTTTGATGTTACGCAATATTTGCTTTACGTAATCTTCCGGGTTTATCGCGCGATTGTGCATCCAATGCATTGCCGCCCCATATAGCGACCAGCTCAACATCACCGCAAAAATCTCTATTTCGATTCGAATTTGGTTCGACCATTGCCTTTGTGCCCTCTCTGAAAAAAAGGCTTGGAGTTCCTTTTTAAAGTTCGTTTCGATTTGGGGTGCAAGAGCTTCAAAGCTTCGCTGACACTGGTTGCTAACAGATATTTGGAACTTAATAATCGAGTTAAAAATCGATGTTATCGTCTCTTCGTTAATGACCTCATGCTTACTAACTTCTTGAAGGACTTCTCTCATCACGCTTTCGCTTAACACTCTTTCAAGCAAATCATGTTTGTCAAAGAAATGATTATAAAACGTTGCGCGATTAACCGTTGCGGCAGATGTAATATCCCCGATTGTGATGTCGTTAAAATCCTTTTTCTTCGTTAACTCGATAAATGCGTCCATTATGAGCTTGCGCGTGCGAAGAATGCGGGGGTCGATTTGTTTTTCCATAACATTCCCACCTACTTTTTAGACATTTTTACCATTATGTTGGTTAAGCGATAGATTTGAAATACTGTCGATTGCATGCAGTCATCCAACTTGATAAATTCATTATACAACAATTGTTGCATAGGCGAAAGTTGTTGGATTGGAAAGATCGACGTCAAGATCCTTTGGATACTTTTAAAGGAGCGTGGTCAACACTTTCAAACGAAGGAGGAGTAAGAAACCGTAGTAACACAAAATCAAAGAAGGAAGTGAAACGGTCATGGAAATATTAACTTATATCTTACAAGGAATTCTTGTACTCATGTTTGTATTTGCAGGGTTCGGAAAAGTTATGGGTTTCAAAGCGCATATGGAAGCATTTAATCATTTGAGGTTGCCCCAATGGTTTCGAATTGTTACGGGGATTGTTGAACTAGCAGGGGCAGCGTTATTAATTGTTGGGTATTGGGCTTCAACCTTTGCAACGGCAGGAGCGCTAATATTTGCTATTACAGGTGTAGGCGGCATCCTTTCACATATTCGCGTTAAGGATTCCTTGAAAGATACAGCAATGATTACTTTTTTAACCATTCTAGCGGTTGTTGTATTTATTTATTATGTCTAGTAAGCATTTTCCATCCTATCAACCGTATTTCATTGGTTTTACGCTTTTAGACAATTCGAAAGGAGAACGCGTTCATGGAACAATATCGCATGAATACCGATCAAAGAATGGAGCTCGGATTTTACTCGGTTGGAGAACATGTGTCGGATCCGGTTGCCGGACGCAAAATCAGCGTGCAGCAGCGGATTACGGAACTGATCGAAGCAAGCAAGCTCGCCGAGCAAGCAGGACTCGACGTATTTGCCGTTGGCGAAAGGCATCAGGATGATGCCTCGACCCAAGCGCATTCCGTTATCATCGGCGCCATCGCACAGGCGACCCAAAAAATTAAAATCGCCAGCTCAGCGACGGTGCTCAGCGTGCACGATCCCGTTCGTATTTATGAGGATTTTGCGACGATCGACCTGATCTCGAACGGTCGAACCGAAATTATCGCCGGCAGGGGCTCCACGATTGGAACCTACTATACATTAGGCTATGATGTAAACGATTATGAGCAAATGTTCGAGGAAAAATTCGATCTGCTTCTCAAGTTGAATAGCCAGGAAAAAATCACTTGGGAAGGGAAGTTCAGGCTGCCGCTTAAAGACGCGCACATTTTGCCGCGGCCGCTTAACGGGAAGTTGCCGATCTGGCGTGCCGTAGGCGGTTCGCCGGAAAGTGCGATCAAAGCCGGACTTGCAGGAGCTCCCATGACGCTTGCCACGCTCAGCGGAACATCGGATTACTTCAAGCCGGCTGTAGACGTTTATCGTCAAGCCGCCGCGCAAGCCGGTCACGATCCGGCCAAACTGCCTGTGGCGACAACGACGATGCTATATGCAGCTGACAATTCGCAAGATGCGCAAAACGAATTTTATCCGTATATCAATCACGTATACAAGGTAATGCGCGGCATGTCTTTTCCGAAAGAGCGCTTTTTGCAGTCGGCGAACGTCGAGGATGCCATGATGGTCGGTAGTCCGCAGTTGATCATAGAAAAAATATTGCATCAATATGAATTATTCGGTCATCAACGGCTGCTGCTGCAGATGGATTTGGGCGGTTTGCCTTACAACAAGCTGGCAAGAAACATCGAGCTTGTCGCCACACAAATCGCGCCGGCCATACGCAAGTATACCGCGAAGAGATAAGCATCTGCCTCTTTCCGATCGCCGCGCAGAGGTTTACATTTCGGCCGTAGTAACTTCGATTTTTTCACTCAAAGGATCCGCGCTACACTCGGCACTCAACACATGTGGAGTGTAATATTGATATAAGGGAGAATGAGGACGACTATCGGTTCTTGGTAGAAGTGGCATCTCCTCCACCCTCTTATTGTCCAAAATGTGGTACTGTCGCAAACCTATACAAGCATGGCAAGAAACAACAATTGTTTTTCGACCTACCAATGCATGCAAAACGTATTGGCATTTTTGTGAAACGCCAACGGTATAAATGTAGAGAATGTAATGAAACATTTTTTGAATATCTTCCTGATATGGATGCCAATCGCTCTGTTACCAATAGACTTAAAGATTGGATTCAGGAAGCTAGTCTTGAAAAGACCTTTACCAGCGTTGCAGATGATATAGGTGTTGATTAAAAGACTGTTCGAAATATATTTAATGACTACGTTGCAGAGCTTGAAGCACAAACGGATTTTAGAACTCCCAAATGGCTTGGTATTGATGAAGTACATTTGCTTAAAAACTATCGTTGTGTAATCACTGATGTTGAAAATAAGTCTGTAATTGATATTTTACGAAAACGTAATAAAGATACTGTTATCAGTTATCTCTCAAAACTGCAGGACATTGATAATATTGAACTTGTGGCAATGGATATGTGGAATCCTTATAAAAGTGCTGTTAATTCAGTAATACCACATGCCAAAATCGTAATTGATAAGTTTCATGTTGTTAAATTAGCCAATGAAGCCTTAGAGAAAATCAGAAAAGCTAACCGTCAAAATGTGTCAACAAAAGAACGCAGACAACTTAAGAGAGATCGTTATGTGCTTCTTTCAAGACGAAAGGATCTAAACAATTTCGATGATCAAATAAAGTTGCAAGTATGGACTCATAAGTTCCCGTTACCTGGTCAAGCATACGAACTTAAAGAGCAATTCTTTGACATTTATGAAGCTGAATCAATTAAGGAAGCCTATAAACTGTACCAAAACTGGTTTTATATGTTCCTAAAGAATTAATAATCCTGAATTTCGAAAGTATTGCTTCCTAAAAATATGAAAAAGTGCTCCGAATCTTTGGTATAATGGTGTTTGTCGAGAACACCACACCCAAAGAGAGGAGCACCCTTTAGGTGAAGTCTACCACATCTTTCAGCAAAATTAAAACCGAATTTTCTTTGCAAAACGCAACCAGCTGTCGGAGGAAGTCAAAATCTTCTTGGAATTTCTCGAAAAAATCAAACTTCCTGATGCTCTTCGCAGCTTGACCTGCGTGAAAGCAAGCAATTCACTGTTTCCCGTTTACCGCATTCTGCTCTATCTCATCGTCGGTTGGATGCTCGGCTGTGAACGGATTTTTCATTTTCGCAAGTCTTCAACACGACTCGCTGCTTCGGCGCTTCCTTGGCGGTCGCTGTCCGCATCATTCGCTTGCTGTACAAAGAATTGATCCGGCTTGGCAAAACGAGCCCAACTTGTTGCTCGAACTTCGAAGACACTAAATCAAGAAGTCATTGGGCCTTGTCTGCCATCGAGCTCATTCTCGATCTGGATTCTACGGTAGAAACCGTTTACGGCGATCAATCCGGCGCGGCGAAAGGCACGAATCCGCATAAACCCGGACGTAAGAGCTATCATCCTCTGCTTGCCTTCGAAGGACAATCTCGCCTTTGCCTGAATGCCGTTCTTCGTGCCGGGAATACCCACTCTTCTACGCGATGCGGACGAGTTTCTGCAGCAAACCTTCGATCTGCTCGGTGAACGCACGGTGAAGTATGCTCGGTTCGACAAGGGCTTTGGCGGTGAAGACTTCTACAGCTTTGGGAAGCAGAGAAACATCGGCTATGTCGGCAAACTGAAATGGACCCAGCGCCTTGCAAAGGAAGTCGCAGCCTGCCGTTACTGGAAGCGATTTGTCGATGAAGATTGGATCATCGAAGGCATTACGCTCGATCTACAAAGCGACATCTTGGAATAAAGCGCGCCGCGTCGCGATTATCCGAAAGGCGCAAGCGTTCGACGATGGTCAAGCCCGCATGGTTTTCGAATCGGACTGGCAATACGAAGCGATTGTCACCAATTTGGAATGGGAACCGATCGATTTGTGGCGCTTCTACAATCAGCGCTGCTGCATGGAAAACTACATCAAGGAAGCCAAGAACGGGTTTCTCCATCGATCGCATTGCGACAGGCGATTTCAAGGCCAATGAACTCGATCTGCTGATCAAGCTGCTCGCCTACAATTTGTTCGAGCGATTCAAACGTGATTGCTGTGAACCAGTGCATCAAGGATACACGATCGCCCGGTTCCGTATGGAATTCTTCCATTGCGCCGCAACGATCATTCGACATAGTCGCCAATGATTCTCAAACTCGCGAAGGACTTTCGCAAACCGTTATGCTTGGCAACGGATCGCAGGCAGAGTGGCCCAGTTAGAATGAATATCACCAAAAATTACATGGAAATACCACATGCCCCTTCATTGGGGAGGGGGAAAGAGTATCCACATGTTGCTGTTCTGGTCTGTCTAGCACTTGGGGTTATCCAAGTTCTTACTAGACAATAAACTGATTGCACGGTCACTAACGCTTGATTTTATGGGCTTTCGAAATTCAGGATTATGTCTTGAAGATCTCAAAACGATTCCTCACCCTTGAAGTTTATTTATTAGCATGATCCTGGTGCGGAAAGTCTCGTAAAGTTGTTCAAACGGTATTCAATCAAACGTTGCTTTTCCGCCATTCTTCTTGATTTAATTCCCCGTTTATTGCAGCTGCGGATACAGCACCTGAAGCAGCTGCAACAATAGATTGGTGTAAGTGTGTAGTTGCATCCCCTGCTGCATAAACACCAGGTACACTAGTTTTTCCAAACTCATCGACTTCAATGATTCCAGTATCCAACATCCGGCAACCAAGGGCAACTGGCAAATCCGATCCAAGTTCCAATTCCGGCTTGAAGAAAATCCCTGTGCACGAAATTTCCGTCCCATCCTCAAGCTTGATATGGCTTACCATGCCTTGATTTGATTGGATTGAATGTATTGGTGCATTAAATACCGGGATATTATGTGCGCGCAATTCTTCACGTTCTGCTTCACTCAATTCATCGAGACCATTTGTACAAACTACTAACTGCTTCGACCATCCAGAAAGCAATGGGACAAAATGCATTAATGTCGCTCCTCTGTTTATGACAACTAATTGCTGATCCCTTAGTTCCCAGCCATCACAATACGGGCATACAAACGCACTCTTACCATAGACCTCTGCCAACCCTGGTATACCAAGATCACGATCCTTCATTCCGATAGCAAACAGCAGTTTTCTAGTGGCTATCTTCACCCCCGAAACAGTTTCCAACAAAAATTGTCCATCTTCCCCTTCTATCAACTTGACGATATCTTCCAGATGTGAAACCGATGGATAAGTGCGAAGCTGCTCTTTTGCAATATTTCGAAAGTCATGTGGGCTAATGCCATCACGTGTTAAAAAGCCATGAGCCTCTCTAGTCACCGCATTACGCGGTTGCCCCTCATCAATAATCAATGTCTTCTTTCTAGCACGTCCTAGCACAAGTCCAGCACTTAATCCTGCAGGGCCTCCTCCAATAATAACAACATCAACTTCCTTCATGATTAACTCCCTTCCACTTTAGTTTAACTTTCCATATGTGAAGTGATTACTCAGTATGATGCATGGGCTTATTTTCAAAATGGCAAATCTACGGCGTAAACTCGATTTGTCATTTTCTGCATATTTCATTCTAGACTTAACTTTTATTAAATAGTCTATCCAATTTCAAGTAATCTAACATGTACTTTGCAAGTGTTATGACTGAAAAAATCAACATTAAAATTAATGTGATGGAAGCGCCGGGTGGTGTACCCAATTCATAAGAAGCGACTAAACCACTTAAAATGCCAACAAGCGCAATGACCATTCCATTTAATACGATAAGTGTTGTTTTTCAAAGGCAAATACAATCAAAGTACACGCCTCTTTCTTCATCCGCCTGAATATCATGCCCATCCGGATCAAAAATTCCCGCACTTCCGGAACCGCCATTGTTTCGTACAACGCGTCCTTTATGCGGGAACTCATCTGATGTAGGCGCTTTGGTTGATTCATCCTCCTCTCTTCAAATACCATAGATCATTCATGAATAAGTAAACATGCTTTGCTCTTCTAACTGAATGAGCACTTTGCCGAAGCGTCCTCCTTGTTTGATTGGGATCGTTTTTCCAGGATAAGTTTGATCCAGATAATCTTCAATGATGGCCTGCGTATTCCCATCTGCTGGATAATTGTAAAAGTTAAGCCAATGTAAAACCTCTTGAATGGCTTCCGCACGGGACACTTCCCTAGCTTTCATTTCTCGTGTGACGAGTGAATGAAAGGCGTACCCTTTTAGATAAAGCAGCTGTAGCAAATACATCATCTCGGAGTTTTGATGCTTGTTGTATGAATGGTTTAACAGCGGCAATATTTCAAGGGTAAGGCTGTGTTCTTTAGGACCTGCCGCTAAGCTGATATAACAAAATTTTCGAGCGCAGCTGATCACTTTCTCCACCATCTCCCAGTCTGTGATCGCCGGGCACATCGACACAAAGACAATATCAAAAGCTTGCTTCCAGCCTAATTTCTTCGTATCCATATCTTCAAAGGCTGCGCGCACGATCTTCACCTTACCGTCGGCCCATTTTTGATTGTTGTGCGCCAATAGTTCTGTGAACGGAAGCGACGGCTCAACGGCGGTCACATCTGCTCCTCTTTGTGCAAAGGGAATAGAAAATATTCCAGAGGCCGCTCCGATGTCGAGGACAGAGGCGCCATTAAAATTTACGCCTTGATTTTCCAACCAGCCGATAATACGTGCTGACCGTCTTCTTCCTTCATCGTTGAACGATTGCTCATTGTAGTTTTGTGCCGCGATGGCGCCAAAAGTGAATCTCGGCTCGATCCCTGCTGATTTCATCAAGTTTACACCTGTCGTTTGGTCGTCCTTCCAAGCTTTTTCCCAAGCAGCTTCGTTGCGTAACATTTCGATCATCTAGCTTAACACCTCATTTCTTAATGTAAAATGTAAATGGATTTCAGCTTATGCCTCAAGCTGTTCTCATTCCCCTTCTAATTCTCCTTCAAGCTCAAGGTATTTTTGCCGCAGCTGATTCAGAACTTGTTCATCCGGTGTCCAGTACCCTCGCTGCTCGCTTTCCAGCAATGTTTCGATCATCGCATGGTAAGCCCAGCGGTTGTTGTCCTGCAGCTTCTGACCAAGCTCTTCATCAGCCACATAGACGTCATGCAGACGATCGAATACCCAAGGTTCTACTTTTCCAGTCGTGGCTGCAAGTCCCAGTACATACTCGAATCGGCTGGCCATTACCTTTGCGCCATGATAAGGATGCTTCAAGAGATCGTTGATCCATTTCGGGTTCGTTAAGCGAGTCCTTACTCCGCGTGCAATCGCATGTTCAGCAGATTCTGTCTTGATGTGCTCCCCTGTCGTATCCGTAATATGAATGTCTGCTTTACGACCTTTCATCACTTCCACAGACTTTGCCAAGCCGCCAAAATACTCATAATAGTGGTCAGAATCCGTTACTTCCCATTCATGACTGCTGCGAATTTGCGACACGATATCCACCGCCAGCATATGTGAACGGTACAATTCCGGCTCCGCCTGTCCTCGCGCTAGTGCGCTGTATACATGCTGCTGGCTGTCCGTGTATGCCGCTCCGAGCTCAGACTCCTCGTTCCATAGCTTCGTCTCGATCATCCGCGTCACCGTCGTGCCATACTCGCCTTCTGCCGGGCCGAAGATGCGGGCGCACGCTAAGTCATGCGCTTGACTTGCCTCATATCCAGCAGCCAGCAGCTCCTCCTCCATGCTTCGTGTATGGGCCTTGAACCAATTGAGCTCATCAGGTTCATCCAGCTCCGAAACCTTCCGGAATAGCTCATGTAAATCTTCCAGCAAATTCGGAAACAAATCGCGAAAAACCCCAGTAATATGCACCATGACGTTCAAGCGCGGTCGGCCTAATTCCGCAAGCGGGATCACTTCATATTCAGTACGGAACGTTCCGACTCCCCCGCCAATGCGAACCCCCATATAATGCAGGATTTGCCCGATGGTTTCCCCTTGTGTGCGCGACGTCTCAATCCCCCAGAGGATGACCGCCGTCGTGTGCGGGTAGTCCCCGTGCTGCTCGCGATATTGCTGTATGGAGTTTTCGGCGACAATCGCCCCCCGTTCAGCAGCTGTACGGCTGGGCACTAAGCGGGGATCGAATTGGTACAGATTGCGTCCGGTCGGCAATATTTCAGGTGTTCGCAGCACGTCCCCAGCGAGCTTAGCTGGAACGTACCGGCCTTCCAGCGCCCGCATCAGCCCTTCCGCTTCCTCATTTTGCAATGATCTTAGGTAAGCTTCGTAACCATACTCGAGCGAAGCTTCCAACTGCTTAAGCCAATCTGGATGTTCACTCTTATACATGTCCGGGATTGCCTTGTTTGACACATAAGCGGTCACTAACGCATTCGCTTCCTCATCAAGCTGGCGCAGCAAGCTCACATGCTTGCCCGAAGTTAGCTCATCCGCCCGAATTCCTTGACGTTCAGCGAGCAGTCCGCGAATGGATCGAATTTTCCCCCGCTCGTGGCGAAGCACGAATTGCATATGGTTCAAAGCGGCTTCAGGTGAATAGCTGTCGCCAAGCACATGCAGTCCACTAGGGATGAGCGAACGCTGCATGCGATAAAGCTCCTCCTCCATGTGTTCTACAGTCTCCGCGGAGAAGTCAAGCGACTTCGCTACCGCCTGCAGCTCTTGTAGAATCGCCTCACATCGTTCCGGCGCGAGCTGCTTCGCTTCACGATATTCGTGCAGCAAGGCTTCCAGCTCACGCCATTCGCCATACAGCTCAGCTTCTGTAAAGGGCGGCGCCTGATAGCCGATCAATACGGCATGGCTGCGCCGCTTGGCGATCATCGCTTCGGACGGATTCCCTACGTGATAGTAGTACAAATTGGGCAAATCCCCGAGCAAATCGTCCGGTACACAGTCCCCAGACAGAGCGGCCTCTTTCCCCCGCTGAAACTCTAAGGTGCCGTGTGTCCCGATATGGACGATGGCATCCGCTTGAAACTGTTCACGAATCCATTGATAAAACGCAGTATATTGATGCGTAGGTAGTAACGAACGATCGTGCAGCGACTTCTCTGGATCCTCATGGATACCGCGTGAAGGTTGCAGGCCGATAAACACTTGGCCGATCATTAAGCCGGGTATGAGAAAGGAGCCGTTGTCCGTCATGATGTCACCAGGCGGCTGACCCCAGCGGCTTATCGCTTCTTCTCCCCAAGAACGTCTGGATAGCTTCTGTGTGAAATGGGGATCCGCATAACGGATCAACTGACTCGAAGCTTGAGGATCAGACCATTTTGCGGAATTGACTAGACCGCCCTCTATAAATCTGGCACGCAGCTCCGCCGCTGACAGTTCCTCGGTATGATATCCTTGCTGCTTCAGCCAGCTCAATAAACGTGCTATCGATTCGAATGTATCCAAGAAGGAACCGCCGAACACCGTTCCTTCGCCTGGCGGATAATTGTAGCCAATGAGCGCCAGCTTCTTCTCTGCATTGGGCTTGCTCCGCAGGGCAAGCCAGCGGCGGATGCGATCTGTCAAGCGTTTCGTCCGTTCAGGTATAAGTGCAAGCCGCTTTAGCGGAACGTTTAGCTCGGCGTCTTCCCCGTCTTCCTGCAGTGCCGCTATCGGAAACATCTCCACGCTCCCGTCAAGCTCCGGCAGCATGACCTGAACGAGCAGCAAAGAAGGCTCAAGTCCACTCGCAGACTGTCTCCATTCTTGTTCCGTTCTACTGTTCAACAATAGCGGATGCAGCATCGGCACATCGAGCTGTTCCAGCATCTGCACAGCCCCGTCCTGATTTCCTCCGCCGGGACCAATCCCAAGTCGGAAAGGCAGCAGGTTCACGATAAGGTCGACTTGGTGACCGTCGCCAAGTAGCAACTCGCGCAGACGGTCGAGCGGAATGTTCATCACTGAAGGAAACGCGATCGGCATGACGTTCACGAAAGCCTCCAATTGTTCCTTAAGCTGCGCAATACATTCCGCGGTATCGAGCGGATTGCTATTCCCAAGATATAAAATCGCGACATTCGGCCGACCTTCGTCGTAGCGATTGCTTTGCCGGTAGCTGGCTGCAGACGAGTAAACCGTGCGACTGCTCGGCTCCATAATCGTTAACTCCCGAACATATACCGGCTCCTTAGGCTCCGGCAACAGATGGCAGCCGCCGTATTCACGGCCTGCCAGACAAAGCAGTCCGAGCATATTGTCAGTACCTCCGCCACGCCAATATTCGGTAAATCGGACGTAGTGTTCATAATCCGCCTTACCCTCATCCATTCCTTCTAGCGACAAGGACGTTGCCGCATGAGTATGCCCTTCTTGTTTAGGCAAATTTGCAAAGGTCAGACTGCCTAGCCTGAGTAGCGAAGCGATCTCAGCGGAGTTGCCGCCAAGCGGAACGATATGAGCCGTCCCTTTGCTTAGCAGGCTACTCAACCATTCGACAACGTCCTGGCGGACGCCATGTGCATCGAAGATGACCAGGTCAGCTCCAACAAGCGTGGCTTCCACGTCCTCAAGCTCGTCGATCTTCCGATTCCCTAAATCGATGATGGTCAGATGCAGCTGATTTTTCTGATTTTGATTAAGCAATTGATATGCTTCAGACAAATGCGACAACGTCGTTTCCCCGTTTGTGAGTATGGATAGCTTCAACGCGCCATCCTCCTTTCCGTAATCGATAAATCATTATTTTAGATCAACGTCCGTACAGCACGTTCGATACTCCCAGCCTCCAGTTGTTCTAACCGGTAATACCGCGCTTGCATCGCCTCCGCCAGCTTGCGGGCATAGCCGAACCGTACTACACCATCCTCCGTATCGATCACAAGTGTGCGTATGCCAGCCGCTGCGATGCGTTGTGCAGCTTGCAGGCTTTCCTGCCATGGATCACCAGCCACTTCTGCGCTGACGTTCGCCTTTCCATCGGTCATGACGATCATCGCGGGGATGAGTCCACTTCTTCTATTTAACAAAGGGCGGATCACCATGAGTCCCTTTTCCAGTCCAATACCTAGCGGCGTTTTCCCGCCAGCTGGCAGCGTCCTCAATTTGCGTTCCGCGAGCTCTACACTCCGTGTCAACCCAAGCAGTAATTCAGCTTGTTGATCGCGAAAGGCAATCAAGCCCACATGGTCACGCTGCCGGTACGCATCACGAAGTAAAGACAATACCGCACCTTTGACAGCCTTCATTCTCTTATTTGCATTCATCGAACCGCTGGCATCGACGACGAATAGCAAAGCAGTTCCTGTCTTGTTTTCCCTAACCTTCACACGCACATCTACTCGGCTCAATCCATAGCTTTAAATTCTTGTTATATGAACTTGTTTGTTGCTTACGTATCCGCTGAAAGGGAGCCGCCATACGAAGCGTAGCATCAAACGCAATGTCTCTTAGAGGGCCGCGCGGCATCGCAGCCCGCACATATCGACCGTTTACCGTTCCTACTGACGCTTGATTTCGTTTCCCAGTTTGCGCTTGCTTCATTGGATGCGGCGAGGTAAAGGCGAATGGCTGCACAGCGATTTCCCGTCCAACGGCTTCCACTACAGCCCGCGCCTCTGAGGAAACAGATTGCCTACTATCGGCTTCGCCGTTGTGGTCGCCCCCAAGTTGTGCAGGCGAAGCGAATTGTGACCGGTCAACTTGCTCGCCGTTTGTCGCATTATTCTCTCCTTCCGCTTGGCTTTTCTTTGGCTTTCCTTATCGCGATGCGATCCTGGTGATGGATGATCGTCATTCGAATCATGCTTCGTTGGCTCTTGATCCGGTAAGTCTGCCGGCGACTTCCCTCGCGACTCTTCCGGGTAAGATGCTGCACGCATCCGGTGCGGCAGCACAAAGCCCGCCGCTTCCTGCAGATGCTCCTGTGTCGTCTCGCTAAGACCCTCCCAAGCTGCGATCGTCCGGGCCGCTTCGATCAGTACGATGTCCGCGCGGTGTCCCAGACAGCCAGCTTCCTCAGCGATTTCGGCAGCCAAATGTAGTAGCTCTTCATCAATATGTACAGCAGGCAGCCGAGTCTGAGCCGCTGCGATACGTGCTCTCAATTCCTTCGTTTCCGATTCATAAGCTAGGCGAAACGACTCCGGATCTTGTTCGAAGGCGAGCAAGCGGCTTGCGATGTCCGTTCGCTCCGCAAGGTCCGTCGAGGTTTCCAGCCGCACATATAGCCCGCAGCGATCAAACATCGCAGGCAGCGGCCTCCCATCGTCCGGACTCATAGCTGCGAACAGGCGGAATGCTGCACTGTCACGGCCACTTCTTCGCTCAGAGCTCTTGCGGACATGCCCATGCGCAGGCTCGCCCGCTACATTGTCGCCAGCAGTCAGGATCGCTTTCATTAACCTTTCGGGCATGATATGCGCATTGTCTACCGTGACGATGTGCCCGTCTGCAGCTGCAAGCAAGCCGGGGACAAACGTTCGTTTGCCGCTGCGGACAGCAGCGGCCATATCCCAGTCGCCCCAAAGCCGCTCCTCATCCACGTTCAAAGGAATGTTAATGACGTTAAGTTCCGGCAGTAACTCCGTAACACCATGGATAAGTGTGGACTTCGCCGTTCCTGGTGGGCCTGCCAGCAGCACCCCCTTTAATCGCGGATTTACCAAATGAAGCAGCAGCGCCTTCTGCGCACGATCTTGACCGACTACAGCACAGAACGGATACAAGTGAGGCTTAACTTGCATGGGTGACCTCTGACAGAAGGTCGCCGAGTAGCTCGCGTATCGTCTCGTGGTCATATGCTCCCTCTTCGAACGGCCGCTTGCGCATGCGATGCGGCATCACCATCATTGCCGCTTCTACCATATCGTCTGCCACGATCTGCGTTCTTCCCTGGAATGCAGCCATCGCTATGGCGGTTTTCATTAACATGATATCCGCACGATGTCCGTCTACCTTCAGCCGAATGCCGACTGCGGCGGTCCATTTCAGTAACTCCTCGGACGGTTTGATCTGCTCGATTAGCTGACGCGCTCGTTCTATCCGTTCCCGCAGCTCTAGTTGTTGCGGCTCATATCGTCTGCGGAACTCGGCAGGATCTGCTTCGAATGCTAGGCGCCGGCGAATGACCTCCATTCGGCTTTCCACATCTCGTTCCCCATTCACCTCTACTGAAAGCGCGAAGCGATCCAGCAGCTGCGGCCGCAGTTCTCCTTCTTCCGGGTTCATCGTACCGATCAAGATAAAGCGGCTCGGATGCGAGTAAGAGACGCCTTCTCGCTCAACGGTGTTTACTCCCATGGCTGCTGCGTCGAGCAGCGCATCGACGATCGCATCATCGAGCAAATTAATTTCATCCACGTACAATATATGTCCATGCGCCTTCGCTAACAGTCCCGGCTCGAACTTCTTCTCTCCTTCCCGGATCGCATGCTCGATATCCAATGTGCCGACGACGCGATCCTCCGTAGCATGTACGGGCAAATTCACGACGCTAAGCTCCGGCATTAAGTCCGCGAGCGCGCGTACGGCCGTCGATTTGGCAGTGCCTTTCTCCCCGCGGATCAAGATGCCGCCGAGCTTCCGATTGACAAGATTAAGCAGCAGCCCTTTGCGCATCAAGTCCTGTCCGACGATTGCCGCGAACGGATATACGTCTGCTTTCCCCTCCATGTTGATCCTCTCCTTTGTAAATGTTTTAGACATTCGTTATTTGACTGCTGCGATTGCGGGTTGAGCTGAGAAGTCAACCTCCTCAAGCAGCCCTTCGATATGGCAATGCATGCGACCGCTTCGATCATCCCTTCCTACGCTCCCTCTCACACCAAACACATCGCGCAGCATGCGATCGGTGATGACTTGCTCCGGCGGTCCGCTGGCATACATTCCGCCAGCTCGCATCACCAACAATTCATCGGAGCAAGCTGCAGCATGGTTGAGATCGTGCAGGACCATGACGATCGTAATGCCATATTTGCGATTCAGGTCGTGGACTAGCTCCATAACCTCCCACTGGTGATTGACATCGAGATAGGTCGTCGGTTCATCTAATAAGATGAGCCCCGATTGCTGTGCCAAGGTCATGGCAATCCATACGCGTTGCCGTTCTCCGCCGGATAAGTTAGACAGCTTTCGCTCCGCGAAGGGAAGCGTTCCGGTCTGAGCCATGGCCCATTCGACAATCTCCTCGTCTTCCTTGCGCTTTGCGCCCCATACAGGCTGATGAGGAAAACGTCCGTAACTGACCAGCGAACGCACGGACACGTCCGGCAGAGATGCTTGACTTTGCTGAAGCATTGCCATATGCCGTGCCAACTGCCGACGGGGATAGCTGTCGAGCAGTCTGCCTTGCAAGAGCACCTTTCCTTGCGCAGGCTTTAATTGACCGGCGCAAGTTTTGAGCAAGGTGCTTTTGCCGCTGCCATTCGGACCGATAATGCTGTAAATTTTTCCGGCCTCCACCTGCCAATTCAGTGAATCCAGCACCGTACGGTTGTGAAGCCTCACGGACACGTCTTCCAAGCGTAATAACGTCATCTCGCTTCCCTCCTTAGCAAATATAGAAAGAACGGCGCACCCAAAGCTCCCATCATAATGCCGACCGGCAGCTCCAAAGGAGCAAACATCAAGCGGGCGAGTGTATCGCAAAATGTCACGACGGCCGCTCCAAGCAGCACGGATGCAGGCAGTAAGAACCGATAATCACTGCCGATCAGCAAGCGGGCTGAATGCGGAACGATCAGACCGACGAAGCCGAGCAGGCCGACGACGCTGACCGCGCTTGCGGCAAGCAAGGTAGCGAGCGCCGTGAGGAAGAAGCGAGCTGCTTCCACCGACAAGCCGAGGCCGCGTGCATTGGAATCACCAAGGGCAAGTATATTCAAATGCGAGCTGCCAATGAACGCCAGGCTCATGCCAATGAGCGAATAAGGGAGAATGATTTCAAGCTCTGGCCAGCTTTTGGCGGACAAGCCGCCAACCATAAACACGAGGGCACCGTTCACCCGATCGCTAAAGAAAATTAACAATGCGGAGATGCCAGAGCCAAGAAAGGCGGACACGGCCACGCCTGCAAGTATGAGGCGCACCGGCTGTACACCGTCCTTCCAGGCGAGCAAATAAATGATGGCGGCAGCTCCGGAAGCGCCAAGAAAAGCGATAGGTGTCAGCATCGACCATAGATGTGGAAATAAAATGAGAACGATGATGCCGAATAATCCTGCTCCAGATGACACGCCGATGATGTGCGGATCTGCCAGCGAGTTCCGCATCACGCCTTGCAAGAGCGCACCGGACAGTGCCAGATTAGCGCCAACGAGCATGCCCACTAACGTGCGAGGCAGGCGAATGTTCCACACAATTTCCTTCATTGGACCGTCATAACCGTGAAAGACATATAACCAAATCTCTGACAACGAAATGCGGACTGCTCCGGTACCGATGCTGAATCCAGTAGCGAGGATTGCCGCAGCCGTCAAAGCGACAATGACAAGAACGCCTTTGGACATCGGAATACGGAAAGCATTAATGACCATTCTCATATGTATCCGGATAAACAAGCTTAGCCAAATATTCGACCGATTCACTTAATCGAAATCCCGGGTTTGAGAGAAACCGATCAGACGGCAAGATGATCATACGGTTTTCCTTCACCGCACGCAGCGATGTCCATGCAGGTTGGCTGGCCAGATCGGATTGAATTTTCTTCTCCCCATCTTCTCGCGCCCCGTGGATCAGGATAAACACATAATCCGGGTTTAGCTCGACGATTTTTTCCAGACTAAATGGTGCAGTCGACGGACTGTTGCTTGCTGCTTCCCATGTTTCCGCCAAATTGTGCATATGCAGCATAGTTGCGACCTCGATTCCGACGGTATCTTGCCGTTGCACAGAAAGACTGTTTGGGCTCACGTTCAGCATGATGTAAGTTGGTGCATCACTGGCCGGTACCCTAGCAGTCCATTCACGAATTTCCTGATCCAAATCGGCAAGTGCTTCCCTTGCTTTGTTTTCCGTCCCGGAGAGCTGACCGAACAACACCGCTTTTTGCTTCAAGTCCGCATATGTACTCAGATTGAACAGAGCGAACGGCACGTCGCTCGCATCCAAAATCGCCGTTAACTCACGGTGAAACACCACCGAGCCGATCACGAGATCAGGCTTTAAAGCGAGTAGCTTCTCCGTATTGACGGTCGTCATTCCCCCGACTTCTTCGATTCGCGCCGCCTCATCCGGCACCGTTCCTCCCGATGATGTGGCGCGGGCAATGGCGCGACCGTCGACCGAATAAAGCAAATCCAACAGCTGCGGCGATAGGACGATGATGCGCTGTGGTTGCTCTGGCAGCCTAATCTCTCTTCCAGTGTCGTCTTCGAACGTGAGAAACAACTCCCTTTCTTCCTCCGCATCATGAACAGCTGCGGATCTAGACTCCGCTGACGGCGACAATTCCACCGCATCTCGATCATTGTCACCCGCAGGATTGGACGGCGCTGCACAACCGGAGACGAGCATGACTCCTGCTAGCAGTCCACCGCTCCATTGGCGAAGTAATTTTTGCCGCTTGTATGCATGCATCACTTTGAACCTCCTGTCTTTTGATTCATTCCAGCACTTCACCGCGAAATGAATCTAATCGTAATTATTACGTTTAAACCATCCATATTGTAACAGCGCGTACTTAATACGTCAACTACTTCGTAAAATTTACTATTTATTTTTTTAAAAAAAGACCCAAAGGCCAAAATAAACCTTTGAGTCTTCATCCACGTGAATGGTCCAGACAGTCGTTTTAACCGTCAATACGGAACAAACGTTTGATCGTGATGATCGCCTCTTGGCGTGTAAATGTCGCATGAGGACCAAACAAGTCGCTCGACACTCCGTTCATAACGTTTCTGCCAGTCGCTTTTTCCTTAGCTGAAGATACGAAAGCGACGCCGTCCTTCGCCCAATTCGCGACAAGATTTTGGTCGCTAAATCTAAGGGCTTGTCCCTCTACTTTGATCCCCAAGTGCTTCGCAGTGTTGCTGAGCATGACGGCAGCTTCCTGCCTAGTAATCAACCCGTTCGGATCAAATGTTCCGTTGCCTTTGCCGCTTACTATTCCTAAAGCATTCGCTAATAATACGTGCTGATCATCGGTATCTTCGAAGGCATATTGATTAATGCTTGACGCATGGATGTTATATAACACTTCCGTTGACATGTGTGATTTTTGTGCAAGCAGCTGCACGATTAACCTGCTGAATTCAGCGCGGGTAATCGGTCTTTCATACCAGCCTTGTAAGGTTTGTGGCACCAACTGATCGCGGATTGCTTCCTCTACTTCCGGAGTGGCCCATTGACTAGGAACGCTACGTGTATGCCACGTCCTCCGAAGCTCGGCAATCTGCTCATCGTTTGCTGGTATACCGGTTTCGTCATACACGATCAAAGTCCAAGGATGCTAGCGATTGGAAGACTTATGTAAGATTGCATATCCGCTGCCGTATGGTTCCGCAACACTCTTTTCCTGCTCAGTTAGCGTTTCATATGCATTGCGGTATCGGTCACGATTAATAATTTCCTCTGGAGAAATGCCATACAAATCAAAATCAACATAATACAGATCATTTCCTAATGGATAATAACCGGTGACACGCGGAAATGCCGTGCCCGGATTACTACCGAAATTATACTCCGGCAAATAAAAGAAGCCTTTGTCATAGAAAGCAAATTCATTGCTTTTCCTTTCTAACGTTATCCCAAATAACTCCTCAGCAAGCTCGTTCAAGCCTTCTGCTGAATAAGGGTCAAAGTACCACGGGTGTGGATAAAAGGACTCTGATACGATCGATTCTCCTGCAGGTCTGGTATAGTGACGCCAGCGATCATCGATCAGTCCATTAAACCATATATCTTTCATATAGCGAAGGACTTCGCCATCCGTATAATGCCTTGTGTCGAATTGCTCCCAAGCGCTAAATTGGAACAAGAACGCCGTGAGCTCATTTTTATCTTCTAGACTCAATCCGGAAATTTGATTCGTGCCTAGGTTTTTTGCTCTGATCTTATCGGTCAAAGATCGCATAAATTGATGCATTCGGTTACGATTGTTTGGCATATCAAATGTGAATGATTTCGCTCCGGCGGAGCTTTCAACGAATTCCTTGCGATTATCGATACCGTAGCGTTGCAACACGTTCCGATATTCTTGCTCAGAGACAGTTCGTTCCTTGCCATTCTCTGTGATGACATAAGTTTCTCTCTCTTCGCCGGTTCCGGCGTGTAGTTCCGAAAAGTATTTGGTTCTTGCCACTTCGACCATCTGATCGCCGACCAGAGCTAAGAAAGAATTGACTAAAGTATAATTGTTGTCATAAGGATAGTCGCCTCTTCCTGATACATAGCTACTGGTATAGTTGAGATAACTCTTCCCTGCAGCACTGGTCAGTGCTAATGCACGATCGCCGACAAGCCCTAATTCCTCGTCCATTTCTTCATATACTTTCTTCATGTTTCCGTTGTGAAACATCCAAATCTCTTCATAATACACTGGGGAATATCTGTAATTAATAGAATAGATCACATACAGCTCTGGCACTCCATTGCCGTCAAAATCGATCAAGTCTGCATGTACTAAACCACTGCCGGATAATTCCGAATTTGTTTTGATCCCGTACTGACTCCTCAGTTCTCTGACGCGCTTGTAATATTCGGTGTACATTGCATGCTGCGAGCTTTGCGATGCGGAAGCTGTAAGCGGTGTCCCAGCAAGCAGTATAAATATCGACAATAGCGCTGGTATCCATCGTTTGAGTTGTAACATGATGATTCCATTCTCCTCTCGAAGTCATCCTTGTGTCATAATGATCCAAGCCAATTATACTAGAAACGCTTTCAAATGTCAGTGATTCATGCGAAACATTCATATCTTTAGACCTAATAAATTAATATATCCATTTACCTAATGAATTCATATAATTAGACAAACATAAATTTTGGGTAATTGTAGAGGGATTGTGTAGTGGATCGTCGGCTGAAGGAGATTTGCCTTTCGAATTAGAGAGCTAAGAGCTCGGTTAGGGATGTCACAGGAGATGTTAGATGAGGATAAGAACATGGTCTGACGTGCTTACGAACGGATAGGCATTTATGAGCATGAATGGATTAAGGGGTTGTCGTTATTGCTGGGCTGCTAGACTGTAACGGTTGCCACAAAGGCTATTCGCCAGTCATCGCCCGTTTGGAAACTCTAACGGTTGCCATAGAGACTATTCGTGAAAAAATAGCACATTTAGCGGGAAAAACAGCGAAATAGCCGCCACCACAACCGTTACAAAATAAAACTTGGCTCTTTCGCTATCATAAGCCCTATTGCAACCGTTAGAGCAAAAGTTAATGTTTCTACAGCCACACCCGTCTGTTATTACTTGCGAACCTCACCGACAAGCACCTCCGCAGTTAGCCATTTGCGGAAAATGATAAACAAAAGGAGGGCTGGCAGCGATACGATTAGTCCAACCTTCATCACCATTCCCGGCCCGAGCACTTCGGTAGGATTCGCCATCATCATGAAATAGAATGAACCGAGCGGGGATTGCACGCTGGGGTTGGAAATCAAAACTAGAGAAGGGAAATACGAGTTCCAGATCGTTATAAACTGCAATACCCCCAACGCGATTAATGGCTTCCATACTTTCGGGATGAATAGCATGAAGAACGAATACATCTCCCCTCGCCCTTCCAAGGTCGCCTGTTGTTTCAAATGTGCATATTTGCGATTGAAGATACTCTTCAGGACAAAGACCCCGATAACAGACATGATTCCGCTAAATAGAGGAGCAAATATCGTATTCATTAAGCCCATATTCCGATACAAATAAAACTCTTGAACACTAATTGTGTTTGCAGTAAGAATGATGAGCAAGAACAACTTGTAGAGGTTTCGCCCTGGCAAATCTTTGACCGTTAGCGGGTAAGCTAATGTCATCGTAATGAACATGTATACGATGACGACGATTAGCGTAAGGAACAAATAGATCGCATATTGAAGCGGCATCATAGACGAATTTCCAGCTGCTGCATCGTGCGCTGCTGCTCCGAACCAAGGATAGATGATCAAGAAGCATAGCGGCGCCATCGCAATCAGTCCGTACAATATCGTCACGATTAGACCGATGTAGGAACGCTGCGAACGCATCTTCCCATTAGCAGGCGGATCGAGCTTCTGGTGAAACAAATCGCTAATAAACCAGCGTCGAATAAGCAAATAGATCAGGATCGTCAGCACAAGCTGGACAGCAAACTGGATCATCCAAAGCGCTGCAGATGGCCCAAGGTCGATCAAATGAAAACCAATCCGAAACGCTTGCGTTTCGACCGTTTCGGATACGCTCAGCACCATCGCATTCATTAGACTATATACGAGTTCTAGATCGAAGCTGAGCAGCGTCGTAAGCTGCAGCAGCATGAAAGCTACGATGGCCCGTAATGCGGAATAGACCCGTGATGAATTGGACTGCGATGAACTTGCATAGATGGCTGCCGCCCCGATCATGACAGGAATCCCAACCGTCGATACAAGCTCGATCAGCATGACGGTGACCCGCCACAAGCTCGGATCAGTCAAGACAAGCGTTTCGATCTTGAAAAACGGTGAGTGTTCAACCGATAAGATCAATGTTGCCATATAGGCCAGTACTACTGTCGGGATAAAATAAGGCAGCAGGATGATGCTCTGCAGCACATTTCGCAGTTTGACGGACTGAATACTGCTAAGAGCTAAAGCCAGGATAAACGCCAGCACCCCGCTTAGCACAATATAAAGCAGCTTAAGCGTAAGCGTATTGCCGAGCACATTGGCGAATTCCATACTCTCCCACAACTGACGGTAATTATCCCACCCGACCCATGGACTGTCTGCAAGGCCGTATGCGGGTCTTAGTTGTTTGAAAGACGACAACAATGTCATAACGAGCGGTATGCCTTTGAAATAGATCAGTAGCAGTACCGCCGGAATGACCATCACATAATGAAATTTGTACTTCCATATTTTCCTTAGTATATCCATCTCATATTCCTCCGTGATCCCTCGTTAGCGTTTCATCGCCATCTTTACGTATATGATATCAGATCATGATAATTAATTCGGCATATGGGATGGTAAAGTTTACATTTCAAAGCATATTATTGTGTTATTTCGTCACTCGATACTTATGGTTCATCCACTTCGTCACTGCAATGAGGACACCACCCATGAATAGATAAACATACCATCCGATCGTAACAGCCATTCCGAAAGGAGGAACTAGTCGCGGGGCGAAGAAAATGACGCCGATACAACTTGCAAAGATCAAAAAGAAGGTCATAAACATTTTGAATTTATGAACCTCGGTGTATATGGTCCGCTTCATAACTTTGAGAACAAGCCATACGGAAAGAAAGATGAAGACAACCGTAATCAAGAAAATGACAACTTCCTTTCCAAGGTATACGGTTTGCTCCATTTCCTGCTTGAGCAATTGGAGCGCAAGCAGAGCCAGCCCTCTAATCAATGCCAGCCAACCAGCCAAATACAACACGAGATAGCCCACGAATAAAGCAGTACTTTTCATTTGTTCCTTCGGTAGCTGCTTGATCATGTCATCACAATATGCAACCGGGTTTTCTCCGAAGACGTCCTCTGCTCGTTTGCCTTGCGCCTGCGCCTCGAGAAGATGATCGAGCAATTCCATTAACAATTCTTCGGTTTGCTGCTCCGAGAGGAACAGATGGGCGCGCATATAAACGAGCATTTTTTCATAATATTCCTCATTCTCTTTGTTCAGTTGCTCTCGCTTTTGATTGTTTAATTGAATGAGTTCCTTAGCGTTCATCGTCGCGTCTCTCCTTTAACATATTCTCTACCGGGACTTGCAATTTACGCCATTCGTTAACAAATTCATTCAGTGCAGCTAGGCCTTGATCGGTAAGCTGGTAATACTTCCGTTTGGGACCCATGGGGGAAGCGCGAAATTCCCCGACAATCAGCTTCTCCTTCTGCAGACGAAGTAAGATCGGATAGATGGAGCCTTCACTGACGTCGTCCAGTCCATAATTTTGCAGCTTCTGCGATAATTCATAGCCGTATACGCTCTCCTTCTCTACAATCGCCAGAATGCATCCTTCCAAGATGCCCTTTAACAACTGACTTCTTAAAGACATCAATCATCGCCTCATCACTATATTGCATTACAAGATAGATGAAGAAAAAAATCAGCTATCATGTTATACATGATAGCTTTATCGTAAATTATAAACCATCTTTGTTTCCTTTTCAATCCTATTCTCTACTCTACCCTCTTTAATATCGTACATCCGTCATGATCGCTTCCTTGCCTTTGCTTTGCCGCACAGCACAATCTTGCGTATGCTGTCCTCTGACAAATGGTATTTCGCGGCAAGCATGCGAATCGACGTCCCTTTCTGGTAACTTTTATAAATGTCATCATTTCGCTGCTGAATGGCGCGGCGTGCGCCGTTTACTTCTCCCCAGCCCTTGCGCTTTTCATCTTTTTTGGGAATATATATGAGCTCGCCTGCGATGTATTCCTGCAATTGCTCCAGCAGGGGGGCTGGTAGCACCTCTTTGCCATTTTTGTATCCGATGATGATTCCCCTCCTTATGATTCAAGAGAGCCTGAATACGATTCATTGTTGCCGATGATTGACGAAATTGTAGGTTATGCTTCATACGACATCCTCCTTTCCCTATAATGAACCCGTGATGTAAACGGAAATAAAGACGCAAAAATCCCGCAAACCCTTACCGGATCTGCGGGATCTATTTATCAATGAATAGGCAAAATATGCGCCGATTCGTTATTGTACACAATGAAATGAACGCAGAGTCAGTGACGGTTCTAATAATTCATTATTCAGTTGCACGATGGATAGTCGAGCAAAATCGATCATTAGAATCATGTCCTTTCTCTACTGTGTTAACCCCATTATATGGTATGCCTAATAGAAAAATCAAGTGCTTTCGAATTCATCATATAAGGAGGCCCGAAGGCCTCCGGCTTAGAGTGATCTCTTATACAGAGATCACCTTTCGATAATTGATCATTGTTCGGATCATCTCCTTTCCTAAAACATGTCGGCCGACTACTCTTATTAAGCCACAGCTTCGCTTATGTTTTCCAGTGAAAGTATCGTTTAAAACATTTTTTCCGATCGTTATCCTTCCAGCAATAATTCTTCCGGGTCCTCCAACAATTGCTTCACTCTAACGAGAAAACTAACCGCTTCTTTGCCGTCCACGATTCGATGATCGTAAGACAGCGCAACGTACATCATCGGCCGGTTGGCCATTTGTCCATCTGGCAACGTGACGGGTCGGTTCTGGATCTTGTGCATCCCGAGAATGCCAACCTGCGGGGTGTTCAAGATCGGAGTGGATAGGAGCGAGCCAAATATCCCGCCATTCGTAATCGTAAATGTGCCGCCTTGCAAATCAGACAATTGCAGTTTGTTATGCCTGGCTTTCTCAGCCAATAGCGCAATCTCACGTTCCATTTCAGCAAAATTAAGCTTATCGGCCTGACGCAATACAGGCACAACCAAGCCTTCGTCCGTTGAAACCGCAATGCCGATATCATAATATTTCTTCAGCACGATTTCATCTCCAGCAATTTCAGCATTCAGCATCGGATAAGCCTTCAGAGCGCCGATCACAGCGGAAGTGAAAAATGACATAAATCCGAGCTTCACCCCGTGTTTTTGTACGAATGCTTCCTTCTTGCGTTTACGCAGCTCCAAAATCGCGGTCATATCTATTTCATTGAACGTCGTCAGCATGGCAGCTGTTTGCTGCGCTTCTACTAACCGCGCTGCGATCGTTTGCCTGCGTCTAGTCATGCGGATGCGCTCTTCCGGCTTAGCAGGGTCCTGCACCTGCGAAACAGCGCGCGAAGCACTCTCGCTCCTATCGTCAGGCTCGCGCGTCTTGTTGCTCTCCTGTCTGAACTGCTCGCTTTGCAGATGGTGACCGGAATGCTGCTGCAAACTTTGGCCTTGCTCTCTCGCCCGCTTACGAGCGGACGGAGATTGAGTCGGCCATTCGCTGGGCAGGGCTGCTGGCTTGTTAACAGACTGTGTTTGGGTTGGCTCCGGCTTCACTGCTTCATTTTCCGAGGATGCCTGATCATCGGTGGCCGATGTTGCACGAAGTAGCGCGACCGTTTCTCCTTCGTGAACGGTATCTCCTTCTTGCGATTTAATCTTGTCTATGATTCCGTCATCCTCTGCGCTAATTTCCATATTCACTTTGTCGGTCTCCAGCTCCAACAAGACGTCGCCGGCTGAGACTTCATCCCCTTCCTTGACCATCCATTTCGCGATCGTTCCTTCCGTAATGGATTCCGCTAACTCCGGAATTTTGATTTCGATCATCGCTGTTCAACTCCCTCATTCACAGTCAACGCTTCCGTCAAAATACGTTTTTGCTCCGCCTTGTGAACGTCAGGCCGTCCCTCAGCAGGACTCGAACGGTCCGTTCGTCCGATATAACGGATCGGCAGACGATGTTGCGTTAAGTCCATTAGCCTCGATTCCATATATGTCCAAAAGCCGATGTTCCGCGGTTCTTCTTGCACCCAAACGATCTCTTTCAGAGATGGGCATGCGTCGAGGAACGATTTCAGCTCTATCGCCGGGAATGGGTACAGCTGTTCCACACGAAGCAGACCGATTTGCTCATATGTCCTCCCCATCGATTCGAGCTCCGTCTCCAGATCGATCGCGATCTTGCCCGAGCACAAAATAAGTCGTTCGATCTGCTTCGTAAAGCTGCCCGGCTTCTGATCAGTTGCTACGCTAAGTCGCTCCATCACAGGCTGGAATGCTCCGCTACATAATGCCGAGATCGGAGATGCGACACGCGGGTTACGGAGCAGCCCTTTCGGCGTCAGAACGATTAGAGGACGACTGTGCGCATCAAGTGACCATGCGGCTTGCCGACGTAGCAGATGAAAATATTGTGCTGCACTTGTCGGATAAGCGACGGTCCAATTATGCTCAGCGGCGAGCGCAAGAAATCGTTCCGGCCGCGCACTGGAATGTTCCGGCCCTTGACCTTCATATCCGTGCGGAAGCAGTAAGACTAAGCTGGAGCGCTGCCCCCATTTGGCTCGGCCTGCCGCAATAAACGTATCGATAATGACTTGTGCTGCATTGGCAAAGTCGCCGTACTGTGCTTCCCATAGCACCAGGGCTTCCCTTGCAAATACGTCATAGCCGTATTCAAACCCCATCACCGCAGCTTCAGTCAGCGGGCTGTTAAAGATGGCGAAAGACGCCTTAGACTCCGGCAACTGCTGTAGAGGAACTAGCGATTCGCCAGTCTGTACATCATGCAAAATCAAATGTCGATGGGCAAACGTACCCCGCTGTGTATCTTGCCCCGTCATGCGAATTGGCGTGCCTTCACACAGCAAACTGGCGAAGGCGAGCGTTTCAGCATGTGCCCAGTCGACTCGACCGTTCGCTTGGAACACCTCAGCACGTTTTCGCAATATACGCTCCAGCTTCGGATACGGATGAAACGAATCCGGCCAACGTAGTAGCTGCTCGTTCCAACGCTGCAGCTCACTTAACTGCACACCGGTATGGACGTACGCATCCGGACTAGATGTCGCATATGAATTCGCTCGATTGTCTGGATGTGAAGCCACCGTTTGCTTCACTTTTTCATACGCCGTACGCAACGTCGCTCGCAAGGCATGCTCTATCTCCTTCATTTGCGAAGCCGTCACCCAGCCTTGACTTAGGCATCGTTCGGCGTAGCGCTCGCTGACCCTTGGATGCTGCTCGATCAGATTGTAAAGGATAGGCTGCGTGACTTGCGGATCGTCCATTTCGTTATGGCCGAAGCGTCGGTAGCCGATAAGATCGATCAAGATATCTTTATGAAATTTCTCGCGATATTCATAAGCGAGTGCAGCGGCTTGCAAGCACGCTTCCGGGTCGTCCGCGTTGACGTGGATAACCGGAATTTCGTATGCCTTGGCCAAGTCGCTGGCATATTTCGTCGTACGAGCATCGGAGCTATCCGTCGTAAATCCGATCTGATTGTTCGCGATGATATGTATCGTCCCGCCTGTGCTGTACCCTTTGAGCCCGCTAAGATTGAGCGTCTCCTGCACGATGCCTTCACCTGGAAACGACGCATCACCGTGTATGAGCACAGCGAATGCTCTTGTCACATCCTGTGCAGGAGCTCCTGGCCGCTTTCGTTCTTCCTGAGCGGCTCGTGTATGTCCCAACACGACCGGGTTGACAAATTCGAGATGACTCGGATTGTGCGCCAAATGAATTTGGATGCGCTTCGCTCCATCCTCACTCGTCACTTCCCGCGTTGCTCCCATGTGATATTTCACATCCCCGGTCATTCCATTGTCGTGTGGAGTTGGCTCAGGAACAGTCGCTTCCTTGCCAGCGGTATGTTGAAACTCAGCAAAAATATGCTCATACGGTTTACCCAACACATGAGCAAGAACATTGAGCCGCCCGCGATGCGCCATCCCGATCATCATGTATGCCGCACCGCCGTTCATGCCGAAAGTCATCAGATGATCAAGCATCGGAATCAACATATCTAAACCTTCAACGGAGAATCTCTTTTGTCCGGGAAATGTGCTGTGCAAAAACTGCTCGAACATTTCCACTTCAAGCAATCTGCGAAGCAGTGAAATTCGCTCCTCGGGCGTCCTGGAGGAGCCGATAGATGAAGACTCAATTTTACGAGTTAACCAGGCTTGTTCTTCTCGGCTAACATGAGAAATTTGATACGTAATCGTACCAGAATAAACATTTCGCAAACGATTCACAACGTCCCGACCATTCACGATATCAGCTGGGGCATCAGGCCATATGACGCTCGCAGGAATGGCTGTCAAATCCGCTTCACTTAGACCGTATTCTGCCGGTTCCAAGACAACTGGATCGATAGATGGTGTAGGTTTTTTCAACGGATCAAGATCAGCCAAGTGATGCCCGTACATCCGTATCGCCTGCACCAATCTTTCCGCTGCTACAGCTTTGACCATCATCTCTGCGCTATCCTGAACATTTCTGCTTATGCTATCAGGAGTAGCAGTCGGTGCTCCCCATTGCGCAAACATCTGCTTGGTATCCTCATCAACGGCGTCTGGGTCTTGCAAAAACTTATCATACAGCTCTTGAATATAGCCCAGATTAGGCCCGTGGAAGTCGCTCCAATATGCGTGACGCTCTTGAGAATTGTTTAGCACGGTAACCGCACCTCCTTAACGGAACAAGCAAGTCCTCTAACTCATGGTGGAAATTCAACTGTTATTTTTTACAATGACACTAAAATTATCCGAATCTTCCCGCTATATTTTCTTTTCACCGTACCTCATATCTTTTGTCTAACAAAAAAAAGCGCGAGTCTCGAATGTGCTCGCGCTTTTTGTGTTAGATGCGTAACGTTTCCCCGATTTTCAGGATATGGAGCTCCCTGTCGCCCTTCTTTTGCTCTTCCCAGGCTCTAGTCAGTCTCTCCAGAGCTTCCGGACCGGTATCATCAGCCAGCCGATACGTTCCATAATGCATCGGAATCATCCGCTTGGCGCGCAATTCATGAAAGGCCATCACGGCATCCTCTGGGTTGATATGCGATTCTTTCATAAACCATTCCGGCTCGTAAGCTCCGATCGGCATCAATACAGTATCGGTCTTGAACTTCTCCGCAATCATGCGGAAGCCGCGAAAGTACCCCGTATCCCCTACAAAATATACGGTCTCGTGCCATCGGTCGGTCTGCTCATTCCGATTGTCTTGCACGATCCAGCCGCCCCAATGCGAAGTGTTCGTGTCGAAAAGGCTGCGCCTAGTCCAATGTTGTGCAGGGACGAACGTTATGGTCAACGATTCGATCGTATACGAATCCCACCACGACAGCTCGAAGGCGTTTATGATTCCTTTGCGAAGAAATAACTTTCTTAAGCCGATTGGTACTAAAAAGAGAGGCGACCCGGGCAATTTTCGAATCGTAGGAAAATCTAAATGATCATAATGACCGTGGGAGATTAAGACAAGATCTATGCTGGGTAATTGATCCAGAGCTAAACCTGGCTCTGTCAAACGTTTCTGCAAGCCCATTCGTCCAGCCCACACCGGATCTGTAAGGATGTTTAGGCCGCCCATCTGGATGAGGAATGTCGCATGGCCGATCCACGTAATCGACTGCTCAGACCGATTCATTTGGAGAAATTCCACTTGTTTGTCTTGAGCGTGCGGAATTTGTTTGCTTAGGTCTTTGACTTTCTGCCTGCGTTCCTTCATCCATCGGCGCATGTCCGTGAAAGATTTCAAATTTGCAACATCGTCGAGATTTTTATAGCGTATGCGTCTCACGTATACGGTCACTCCCCTTCAAGGTGTAAGGAACCTCGCTCCACTAGAAGGTCGCTCAGCAACTCTTCCAACCTTCGACACTATTATATATTAATTGCCCAAGAAGGAAATACGTAATGATATGATGAAGACGCATATCGTCTAGCCTTGCTCTTCCCCGTCCTGCTTCGCTTTCGGCAGCCAGAAAGAAAATGCTGCGCCTTGTCCGATCTCGCTGTCCACGGCGACCCTTCCCCCGTGCAGCTCCACAAGCTCCTTCACGATCGCAAGTCCGAGTCCGCTCCCTTTCTGCTTGCTGCTTCTTCCTCGATCAACCTTATAAAGCCGTTGCCAGATGAGTTCTTGGTCCGACTTTGCGATACCGATTCCGGTATCCGCCACCGTCATGCGTACACAATCTCCGTCATCGCCGGCTGTGATTGTAATCTTTCCGTTTTCGGTAAATTTCACCGCATTTTTGATCAAATTGTTCAAGATTTGCTCGAGTCGATCCGGGTCAGCGAGCACGAACGACAGCGGCTGCCAGACGCGCAGCTCAATTTCTGTGCCGCGTTCTTTGGCTTCATGTTGAAACTTAAATTGCAGCTTGCGCAGCAACGATTCCGCATTGACCGGCTGCAAGGACAGCTTGATTTCTTTGTTTTCCAAGCGCGTTAAATCCATAATATCGTCGACAAGGCGGTTCATATGAATCGTTTCATTATAAATAATCTCGTAATATTTCTCTCGCGCTTTATCATCGATTAACCCGTCCTGCAACGCTTCTAGAAATCCTTGCATCGCCGTCAGCGGGGTGCGCAGCTCGTGCGAAGCATTCGCCAGGAAGTCCAGGCGGAATTGCTCGAGACGCTGCTTCTCGCGGTCGGATTGCTCTAATTTTTCCGCCAGTTGATTGATCGTCGCCGCCAGATCGCCAATCTCATCCTTATAATTCGTTTCAATTCTTTCCGTATAATCGCCCATACCGATCTTCGACGCGGCGCGATCGATGCGCTGCAGGGGTCGTGTGATCGACCATGACATATAGAACGCTACGGCGCAGGAAAGCACGATGCAGATTTGCGCGATCCAAAGGATCGTTTCGCGAATATCTTGCACGGTTTTGTTCACATCAGTGAGCGGAGAATGCAAGATGATGCCGCCATAGATTTGATCATCCTTGCCCCATGGCACAACGACAGACAGCATCGGTTCTGTCATATCGCCAATTCTCATATTTACTTTCTGCTGTCCAGCCTCTGTAAATTTTTTGCAGGACGGATTCATCCCACCGATTTGCCGATCGAGATTTCGTTCGTTGATGAGCTGGCAATAATTTTCCCGCTCATATCAAATACCCATATGCGAGAGTCGAACGATTGATCCAAAAAGAGAAGCATTCCTTTGGCGTAATCATCGATAATCGGATACTCTTGTATCGCCAGATTCACTTTCCTCGCCATGCGCACCATGTCGCTCTTCTTGGAGTCGGTAATATATTCTTTCGTCACATAGGACATGGTAAATCCGACTACACAGAGGCCGATCAGCACGGTCAGGACGTAGCTGATCAGCAAACGGAAGAACATGCTCTTCTTAATCATGCACGACCTCGAATTTGTACCCTACTCCCCAGACCGTATGGATATACTCGCCCGGGTATTCACTTAGCTTCTTCCTGACCTTCTTCACATGAACATCGACCGTACGAATATCGCCAAAGAAATCGTATCCCCATACTTGCTCTAGGAGCTGCTCCCTCGTAAATACTTGTCCAGGCACTTTTGCCATATGTGCCAGCAAGTCAAACTCTTTCGGCCGCAAGCTGATCTTCTCCTCCCCCATCAATACTTCGCGCCGATCGATCAAGATTCGCATCCCTTCAAACGCCAGTTCATTCGTCTTGCTTTCTTCTCCTGCTAGCTGCTTACGCGGCTGCATGCGCCGAAAGATCGCTTTGATACGGGCGACAAGCTCGCGCGGACTGAACGGCTTCGTCACATAATCATCTGCCCCAAGCTCAAGTCCCAGCACTCGGTCGAACTCCTCGCCTTTCGCCGTAAGCATAATGATTGGCAAATCGGAATGCTTCAAAATTTCTCGGCAAGCTTCATATCCGTCCATATTCGGCATCATCACGTCAAGAATGACGATATCCGGCTCGCCGTTCAACGCTTTTTCAACCGCTTCAAGACCATCTGACGCTTCTATCATATGAATTTGTTGTTGTTCAAAATATAAGCGAATGATTTCACGCACGTTCGGATCATCATCAGCTACTAGAACCTTCAAGCCGTTCATGCTGCTCATTCCTTCCTTTATTTATATACAACCTTTTATACGTTTCGAAGCGAGAAAATGTTTTGTGGGGGTTGTGGAAAATTTGTAAAAAAATCCCGCAATTTATGCGGGATTTTCCATCGTCAACCTTATTCATTGTTCATGCGCAATATTCTGGTCACGGTACGTATCACAGTATTTCAATAATGGCTGATTCGTTACCCTTCGTTAGCATTTGGTTCCAGTGGCATCTCCGCACCAGACTCGCTCTCCGCTTCGATTTCCGGCAGAACGGACTCCTCGATTTCCTCGGCACCTGCATCGTCGAATTCAGCATTCTCCGCTTCATCAAAGCTGCCGACTGCGTTGCTGTTCGCATCCGATTCAGGCACATCCAGTTCCGCATCGACTTCCTTGTCTGTCCCCAGATTCAGGTCGTCACCCGGTATATCCATCGCAGGATCGCTGCCTAGTGAATCATTTTGTGCTGGGTTATCATCCAGGTTTACGTTCGATACTTCACCGCTGTTACAAGCGGACAGCATGACAGCAACGAGCAACGTTGCAGACCCCAGCATAAGCTTTTTCTTGATCGTATGGTTTTTCATTTCCATCACCTCATCGGTAAGATTTCTGTTACATGGATAAGCGTAACGGAACTTCATGACCATTTTGTAACGATCCTATGATCAGAATATGAAACGTTTATGAACTCATCATTTCGATGTGATAAGCTGGCGGCGTGATCGGTGTCCCCAGCTTATAAATATGCGGCAGATCGAACTGCTTGAAAGCATTGCGCGTATCGAAGATCGTCACGCCGAGTCCCGCAAGCTCGGCATACGGCACCGCCTTATGATTCGTAATGACGACGAAGCAATCATATGCGGCGAATGCCCGCGGATTATAAGCGATCGATTCGACACGATTGCCTTGTTGATCGTGGAAGAATTTCGCGTACGGATCGTAATAGTCCACTTTCGCACCGCTCTGCTTAAACAGCTCGTACACATCAAGCCCTGGAGATTCACGCAAATCATCCACGTCCGGCTTATAGGCCATGCCGAGCAAGAGCACGCGCGAATTGCGCAGCGATTTGGCATGCAGGTTCAATATTTGCGCCGTCCGGCTGACGACAAAGTCCGGCATCGTTTCATTGACGGATTGAGCGAGCTCAATGAATTTGCTGTAAAATCGATACCCCTTCGCCTTCCAGGACAAATACATCGGATCGAGCGGAATGCAATGGCCGCCAATGCCAGGTCCCGGCTGGAACGGCATAAAACCGAACGGCTTTGTCGAGGCGGCATCGATCACTTCCCAGATGTCTATCCCCATCTTCTCCGCCATCATTGCCATCTCATTAATAAAGGCAATATTGATGCTGCGGAACGTATTTTCCAGCAATTTGCTCATTTCCGCAACTTTCGGAGTCGACACCTTCACGACTTGTTCTACGATCTGACCGTAAAGCAATGCTCCAAGTTCCAGACAGCGCGATGTCGTACCGCCGATAACTTTCGGAGTATTATACGTCTTAAACTGCTCATTGGACGGATCGACCCGTTCGGGCGAATAACAAAGAAAATAATCTTCACCAGCGGCAAGTCCCATGGAGGCAAATTCGCGCTCAATCAACTCTTCCGTCGTACCAGGGTAAGTCGTGCTTTCCAACGTGATCAACATTCCGTTCGCAATATAAGGCTTTATTTTCTTAACGGCATGTGTGATATAAGAAGTGTCCGGCTCCTGATGCTCGTTCAGCGGTGTAGGCACGCAGATACTTACAGCGTCAAGCCATTGCAAGGCACTGGCATCAAACGTCGGGAAAAACCTTCCGCTGGCCAAGCACTCCTTTAATTGTTCATCGCTCACATCCTTCACATGCGACCTACCGTCAAGCAGCGAGCATACCTTTTGCATATCCGTATCGATCCCATATACGGTATAGCCGCTTTTCACCATTTCGACCGCAAGCGGAAGTCCGACATAGCCGAGACCGATCACTCCTACCTTTGCAGATTTGTTCATAATTAATTGTCTTAACTGTTGATAGCGCTTCTTCATCTGCATTCCTCCTCATATAGTGTTGCTGTCTTTCGTCACAGCGAATTCAAAGTTTGCATGGGATGATGTTGCTCGAGTGCTGCCGCCAGCTGTGACGGTGTGAAAGGCTTGAGTAAAACGTCCGACGCTCCAAGCTCAAGACAGAAAGCTCTGGAATCTGCCCGACGTACGGCGGTCAAGACGATAATTTTGCACAGATCACGATTTGCTTTTCCCCCTTCGCGGATGAGCCGAATAAATTGATAGCCGTTCATGGCGGGGAGCATAATTTCGGTAATCACCAGCTGCGGCTGTAGCTTCTCATACAGCTTAAATCCCTCCATCCCGTCGTAAGCACAAGCGACCTCATAGCCTTTGCTCTCAGCCATGTAAGAGCAAGTCGCAAGCGGTCTTATCGCTGTCCACGATTAATACTGTTGACATCAACCATCCCTCCTTACATCATTTAAGCTCGATTCTCTTCACGTCTGCGTCATGGATCGGATCAACTAGGCACTGAGCTTCGGCGTATCTTCCTGGAAGCTCTTTCGCTCCATCACACCCCAGGAAGAATTTTTCGGAAAAAATCAATATGTCCGAGAAACCGCCAAATCGAATTCAGCTGATCGTAACCCAGCGACAAAGAAGATCGCATAGCCGAGCAGCTTTAACGTATCGGCCGGCTTATGGTAGCGGCGGAAAGCAATCTCCTCAAGCAGCAGTGCACCGCAATTAAAGATTAAGCTGATCGCTAAGTTGACCAGGAAGAAGGTTAGCAAGATATACCACTTCGTCATATCCATCGCCACATAGCCGACAAGAGCGAGAAACCCGGAAAACTTGAAATATGGATTCAACGTTTCGAAGAGGACATTGTAAGGGATCGCAAACAGTCCGATCTGCTTATATTTCGGGTTGAACAGCAGCTTGCGAAATTCCCACATGTTTTTCAAATTTCCTCTGCCCCATCGCTTGCGCTGACTGCCGAGAATTCGCAGCGTGTCCGGTGCCTGCGTCCAGCATACTGCATCTGGGCAAAATGCGATGCGATAACGAATCTTGTGCTGCAGCATATGACGGTGCAGCTTGAGTACGATGTTCATATCTTCGCCGGGAAACCCTTCCCGATACCCGCCGACCTTAACGACTTTCTCCTTGCGGAATAGCCCGAATGCCCCGGAGATGATAAGCAAAGCATTGAGTGAGCTCCAGCCGATTCTTCCGCCTAGGAAAGCCTTCAAATATTCAATCGATTGCAGCATCGGCAAGCAGCTTGCTTGGCACCCTCACATCCTTCACCGACCCGTTCTCGATCTGGCAGCCGTTGGCGATGCGCACATTGCCGCCGACCGCCACCGTACGCTCCGGATCTTCCATATACACGCGCGCCATGCGAATTAATGCGTCGCGGTCCAGGAGCGAGTCTGCATCGATGGTGCAAATGAGCGGATGGTGGGAAAAATTAATGCCGACATTAAGCGCATCGGCCTTCCCTCCGTTCGGCTTGTCCAAGACGAACAAATTCGGAAAATCGGGATTATGATAAACCGCGCGAATTTGCGATGCCGGAACGAGCTGCTGCTGACTGCTCCAGTTTCTCCTTCGATAGTTTCTTCAACTGGAAGGCTTCCATCAGCACCTGCAATGTCCGATCCTTCGAACCGTCGTTGACGACAACGACTTCATACTCTGGATATTCTAAAGACAACAGCGATCTTACATTTTCAATGATCGTCAGCTCTTCGTTGTACGAAGGAACCAGAATCGAAACGGGCGGCACATGCTCAGAAACTGACAATGACTGAAAGCGCGCATATTTTGAACCTTTGAGGATTGGTAGCAGCTTGCGAAACGAATTCAACATGACAAAAAAATAAATGCGAATATACTGTCATGATGTAATAAATGGCGAATACACCGTAAGCGAGCAATACGTCCCGAACCATTTCGCTTCCCTCCTTTATGATCAGCGTGTATTTGCTTTTTCAGATCGCTCTGAGGATGGCTGATGCTGCACTTGCTTGATCGTTCTTTGCTGCACCGATGAGCTGCCAGCAGAGCGAGACGCGGCAGATGCGGATGTGCATATTGTTCAGCTACGCTGCGGAGCATCGGGTCGCGTGATTGCTGCAGTCGCTTGATGAGCTCTGGGACGTGTTCATCCGCTTCTTCCAAAATAGCTGCGAGCATGCTTTGCACAGGTCTCTGGTGTCTGACTAGCGCTTTGACCATCCGCTCCAGATCGTCAGCGCTTCTAGCACACATCGCGAGCGCACGTGCATAAATGAAGATCGACGATTGAACGGCCGCTCTTCCAATATGCGCAGGAGTGGCTCTGCAGCGCGCGGCGACTTCATCATGCCGAGTCGATAAGCAGCTGCAGATTGCTGTGAGTCCCGCGCTTCTTGCGAAGTGCTCGCAAATCCCGTTCTACGAATCCGACTGTTCGCATAATCCGTAAGTCGTACTTGAGAATCGCCGCCAACTCGCGTAATCCACTCCATTAACCGATCTTGTATGACTCTCCACTCTACTCGGTTTACTTGTTTGTCGGGCATAGCAGTGGTTCATCGTGACTGATCTGTTCTTTCAGCTTCGTAAAGTACGGCTCCAGCTTTCTTTCCGCTTGTTTCCACTCTCTTTGCCGGATCGAACGAATGCCCTTCGCGGTCAAGATCGTCAAGATAATGGCCGCGACAAAGAAGCTCGCTACGCGCGATAAATATATAAGCGATTTGCAAATTACCGCCCGTCACCTGTCATCCCTCCTTCTCATTTGTGAATGCCTGCTTAACGATTTCATAACTACGTTTCGTGCGTTCCGTATAAGAGCCTTGTTCCCACGTATCCCAGCTGTATACCGGCAGCTCCGTAATCTTGACAGGCTCATCCGCTATTTGCAGTCCAATCGCTTGATCGGAATCGTTTCGGCATTAGCCATGGCACGAACCGAATGCCTGATGACGGTTCACTCGTGAAAGTATTTTTCTCCGGTCGTTCATAGCTGAGCACGTGGCGGGAGCTCGGATCAGAATATCCGAGAAGCAGCCAAGGGATGCGAAGTTCGACGATATGGTCCTGTACTCTCCCAGGCGGCTCGAGAATCGTAACGCTCGTCGAGCGGATCTGATGTGCCGCGATACAAAATTCCTGCATCCACTTCTTCAAACGGATGATTGATGCGCGTATACGGCTGCTGCATCGTGAGACCGACCGACAGCTTCCACGGATTGAAGATGCCGGAGTTATCCTGCATCTCCTCTTCACTGAGCGGAATCATTTCATATCCGTAACCATAAAGCCGCTTATGGAAGTCGTAGTTCGCAGCGATGCGAACCTCGCCTCGCTCCTCACCATCCAGCACGACAACGTTTCCAGTCCTTCATCAAGCTGAGCTTGGCCGAGCAGTGCTCCGTGCCGATTGCCGCCCGGCAGCGTATCCGCTCCGATATATAAGGCGCTCTTGTTCGGGATCGAACGGCTCATGCAGCTTGATCAGGAGATAGACGAACGATTCATCATGCGCAGCCCACAGCTCCTTGACCGCTTCACTTTCTCCGATCAGCTGTGTTTTGTCTTGTGGCTCGAGCAGCTCCCAATCATCATCGCGCCCATCGATGCGAATCGTACCGTCCTTGGAGCTATACATGCCGACTAATCCGAACATTTGCTCATTGCTTAGCCAATTAAGCCAGTAGGCGCGATGATCTTGCGGCTCTTCGAAGCGCATCGTGTTCCAGGTTTTCTTGAACCATTCGTCATGCCAGGCGAAGACAATGGCGCCCGCCATCTTCTCACGCACGATCGCCCGATACAACGAGGCGATGATTTCCCCTTGCTCTCGCTCACTGTGTCCGCCTTGATTGCGGCCTAACAGCTCCGTATGGCCGATCCCCCAAGAGGACGGTACGCCGAATTCCGATATGACGACCGGCATGTCCGCATGATACGCCTTCAATCTGCGAAGATACGTTTGATACGGATCTTTCCTGCCGTCTTCCCCAATCACTTCGCGGAGGCTTTCATCGAACCGGAACAGATCTGGATAGTACGGATACGCATGATACGAAGCAAAATACCCGGCCGGCCAATCATTGACCGATAAATGCGAAGCATCGACGCTGACCATATCTTCCTCGAACGTCGGTTCACCTGGATGAGTCAGCGGATCGGTCGTCACCCAGTTCGTAAATGCGACCGGATGCATATACCCGTGCTTCAGCTCCTCCTTGCGCGGTCAAATCCAGTAGCTCAGCCAGCCAACTTTCAAATGGCGAAGCTTGCTCCTTCGCCGTCACGAATGTTCCTTGATACGGCTCCATGTCCGGATATTTCTCATTCGTATCGACGACCATCTGCGGATCCCATTCTGTACCGATCTGCCAAGCGAGCAAATAGGGGCCGGCATTGGCGGTAAATTCACCGCTTGCTTTGCCGGGAGACGGTTCAATCGTCGCCGTGCCGTAAACAGCGCCAACCGCATCCACGATCTCCTTCTGGAACATCTCGGTAATTTCCGCATCCCACGCATCGCGGCGCTCGATCAAGAGCTCTTCCGGCGACCACACTCCCTGGATGAAATAGAGCGGGCGATCGCGGTTATCGCGATTGTACTCGACGATCGCTTCATAGAAATGCGGCGGATGAATCGTGTAGATGCGCACGACGTTGCTGCCCATTTCCGTCATCATCTCAAACCAGCGTAAGTAAGTATCCTTGTCGATCGGCAGGCTGCCCGGATAAAATCCTGGAAGTGACGCTCCCAAGTTGACCCCTTGCGCGAAGAACGGCTGCCACTTTCCGTTTTCATATATTTCAAACTGCTCCCCATGTGTGCGAAATTTCAGCTTCGTCCCGTCCGCAAGCTGCATCGTTTCCGGATGCTGCACCCGCCGCATAATGCCAGCCCGGCTAATCCGCCAGCGATAATCAAGATGGCGGCGCACGCAATCCCGATCAGGCGCTTGCTTGTCCTAGACATGGCGCGTTTATTCCACCGTTACGCTCTTCGCGAGATTTCGCGGCTTGTCCACGTCGAGTCCGCGAGCTACGGATGCGTAGTAGGCGAATAGCTGCAAGGGGATGGCAGTCAACGCTGGAACAAGCATCGGATGAACCGTTGGCACGAGGAGTCGTGCGTCAAAGTCTCTCATGCGCTCAGCTTGATCCTCTGTGATAATGCCGATCACCGAAGCGCCTCGCGCCTTGACCTCCCGGATGTTGCTCATCGTCTTTTCCAGCAAATCCGGTTGTGTGGCGATGGCGATTACCGGCGTACCGTCTTCGACCAATGCGAGCGTGCCGTGCTTCAGCTCACCAGCGGCGTAAGCTTCTGAATGAATATAGGAAATTTCCTTTAACTTTAGTGACCCTTCCATTGCCGTTGCATAGTCCAACCCTCTGCCGATGAAGAACATGTGAGTTTGACGGCTCCATTTCTGAGCTAGCAGCTGAATCGCTTCGGGCTGTGCCAGCAGTCGCTCTGCTTTCTCTGGCAGCTGCAACATTTCGGAGACGAATGCGCGAAGCGTCTTTCGCGGCTGACTGCTTAGCACTTCCGCCATATGTATGGCGATCATCCACAGCGCTAGTAGCTGCGTCGTATAAGCCTTCGTCGAAGCGACGGAAATTTCTGGACCGGCCCATGTATACAGCGTGCTTGCCGCTTCTCTGGACAGTGAGCTGCCGACTACGTTCGTTACAGCCAGCGTATGCGCGCCTTTTTGTTTCGCTTCTTGTACGGCAGCCAGCGTATCGGCAGTTTCGCCGGATTGACTGACGGCGATCACCAAGGTTCGCTCATTGACGATCGGATCTTTGTATCGATATTCCGACGCCACACAAGCCTCAGCCGGCAATCGCAGCAGCTTCTCCAAGGAAGCCGCACCGACGAGCGCAGCGTGATATGCCGTACCGCAAGCAACCAAATGGATGCGATCGAAGGAACGAATCATCTCGTCCGTCCAAGTGAGCTCCTTCAGTTCTACCAGCCTGTCTGCATCGAGTCGGCAGCGCGAACCAAGCGTATCCCGATAAGCCTTCGGCTGATCGTGGATTTCCTTCAGCATGAAGTGCTCATAACCGCCCTTCTCCGCTCTCTCCGCATCCCAAATGACGTAATCCGGGTCTTTGTCGATGCTTCGCCCGTTCTTGTCAAACACTTCAATGGTATGCCGCATAACGACGGCCAGCTCCCCGTCTTCGAGAATGAGCACGTTGCGCGTATGCTGCAAGAGTGCCGGAATATCCGAGCCGATAAACTGCTCTCCTTCGCCGATGCCGATAATGAGCGGACTCGCTTGTCTGGCTGCGATCAGCTTGTCCGGCTCGTGCACAGAAAGAACGACGAGCGCATAGGAGCCTTGCAGCATGCGAACAGCATCCTGCACGGCCGCGGTCAAGCTGCGACGCTGCCTTATAGCAATCCGCAATGAGGTGGGCAATGACTTCAGAATCCGTATCTGATACGAATTTGTAGCCCTTCTCCTCTAGCTCTTTGCGCAACGCTTCGTGATTTTCTACGATCCCGTTATGCACAACAGCGAATTGCTTATCCTGGTCCGTGTGCGGATGCGCATTCGCCTCACACGGTTTGCCGTGCGTGGCCCATCGCGTGTGACCGATGCCGACATACCCGCTGCAAGGTTCGCTTTGCAATACTTGCTGCAGATTCCAAGCTTGCCTTCAGCCTTGCGCACTTGCATCTCCCGCGCTTTCGAGTACAGCAATACCGGCAGAATCGTAACCGCGATATTCAAGCTTCTCTAAATTTTCTAAGAGTACATGTTCTGCAAATTTCATTCCGATGTATCCGACGATTCCACACATAGCAATCTCCCTCCAAACATGTCATTGCATAATCGCAGAGTTCTCCGCCCTGCTCACTCAAACACTTCTGAATCGTATCACACGTTTTGGGGGTCATATTTTATGAAACTATTAGCGATTGTTGAACAATTGTATCGAAATTTGTTCAATATGTGACGTAGGGCGAGTTTCCCGGGTAGACGTCATCTTGAACTTGATTATGATAGTAGAAAGGTGCGGGTGCTCTAAACGTTAGCTGCCATGCTCATAACATCTGGGAATAAGTGGTTTGCCTTGTGCCGTCTAACGGCAACGAAGGAAGACGTACGCATGAACATAATGCGCGATGTAGGAGATCAGCCATAAGGAGGAAACGCATAAGCGTGTCCGAGTCCGCTATGCCTTGTGCACTTTGGCACAGGGCAAAGCTCATGGAACTACCAAGCATAAGGGAGAATCGCAAATGGAAAGTATGAAAAAACGATGAAAATTTATGATCAAATGATGACCGTAACTCGATCGATTAAGGCAATGAGCAGATCCAAACGGATCACGCTTCTGTTAAATGGGGCGCTCGCTGTCCTCTTGACCTTTTGTATTTGTGCATTTGCCTATTCGCGTGAAGACTTTGAACGAGCGATGTGGGTGTGGAGTTATGAGACGTCGCTGGCTTCGCAAGAAGCCAGAACACAACTCATTGATTTCGCTGAGGAGCACGGTATTGATTTGATATTTCTCGGGGCCGGGCATGCGCTTACTCAGCATGCTGCACATTATGTGACTTTTATTGAAGAGGCGCATGAAAGGGGAATTCGCATTTTGGCATTGGCGGGAAAACCGGAATGGGCGCTGACCGAGCATCACGAGGAAGTGATGGAGATGGTAAGTCGGGTGTTAACGTTTAATGCTTCGTACCCTTGGGCTGCTTTCGACGGCATACAGCTCGATATTGAGCCTTATACGATGCCGGGGTTTTTCGCCGAGCGGGAAATGATCAGCGAGCAGTTTCTGGATGTCTTACACAAGGTAAAGCAAACGGTGAGCGCAACGGACGATGCGATGGAATTGAATGTTGCCATCCCGTTCTGGTATGCGACGGGCGTTTCGCCCATTGTTGTCGACTATGACGGTCATGAAAAACCGCTCAGCCACCATATTCTCGATATCGTTGATTCGGTATCGATTATGGCTTATCGCAGTTATGCCGAAGGGCAAATCGACGTGGCCACAGCAGATTTGACATATGCTTCTTCAATCGGCAAGAAAGCGTATATCGGTGCGGAGACGAACCCGCCAAAAGGCGACAGCATTCCGGCCATCGTAACGTACCATAACGAGCAAATCAACACCATGCACCTGCAGCTCCGGCAAGTCGAGCAGCATTTCCGCTCATACGAAGGGTTTGCAGGGATAGCCATTCATCATTACGATTCCTATAAGGAGATGGTGGAACGCGATCGTTAAGGCAGCATTAACCGATTCACAGCGTTAGGGCAAGGGCGGCGGCAAGCACGCGAGTGTGCAGCTTCCGCCCTAATGTTCTCCGTTATATTCGGCCATACGCTCTAAGCGTCTTTAACCGTTCAACGGTCAAATATCCACGCCATTCCAGCTCTGTCAGCGGGCTGATCGCTTCCCATGTAATCGGCCAACCCCCGTCATCTTGTTGCTTGGCCAGCAGATCATCCAAGTGCGCTTCAATGTCTGCTTCGGAAACGAATTGGCGCGCATAATCGTCCGGTGAAGGCGCCCAATCCAAAATTTTGTGCACATAGCCTTCCGCATGTATATTTCGTTCGATCACCCCGGGCTTCGTCAGCCAAGCATCCAGCTTACGCAAATACTTCCTTGCTCGCTCCTGATCCGGAGCATACCTTAAAATGCTATCCACTGCACGGCTTCGTGATAGCCGTTTGGCTCCGTTTGTTCCATCGTGCGCCACACAAAATCTGCCGCAGCTACAAACCAATTCTCCTGCTGGATTTCCGTCCAGGCCTGCTGCTTCCATAGCAAGCCGATAATTCTGCCAGTTGGATTCATGGAAGGAACATCGTCTCGCTCTGTCGACCACCATGGTGCATGAGGATAGCTTGCAGCTGTGCGATGAATGAACGGAAAACCGCCGCCGTCCAGTGTGATCTGCCGCAAATATCGAGCGATATCTTGCAGCATCTCCGCTTGAAACGTGTTTGTCTCGTCCATGATTTGCAGCGCCATTTCTAACGGCACCGGTTGACTGTCTGGACAACGAATATCCGGCTCCAAGGCATGTCCGAATCCGCCGTCTTCATTTTGATAAGCTCTTAGTGCGGTGAGAACGGCCTCTCCGGACCCCCCCTCGAATGCATACGAGAACCGTCTGCGGTCAAGGAGCCGCGCGTTTCGCCAAATAAAATCCTTTGCTTTATCGAATACTTGCATCGTTTATCCCTCCTATATCTTATGGTTAGAAGCGCTTCGTCCGAGTCAAAGCTTAATGGCGGAAGCTTATAGCCTTCCATTAGCCAATATCCACCGCCGGGCCCAGACTCTGAGCAAAGCGTAAACGCCGATCTCGGACAACGTTTGCATATCGCGGATGATCGTCCGCTTTGATACTTCCAGCTTGTCCGCCAAGGCGGAAGCCGTCTCTTTTTCGCTCGCTGCAATGCGATTAAGATGGCCATTAATCGATCAATTTTATTCAAGGCTTCTGCTGCCCCCTTGCCCAATATGTAACATAGCAAACTATTGGTGACATCTAGCTTGTCACCAATAGTTCAGATTTTCTATTTATTTAGCCATTCTCTTCTTTTTTCCTTCTTTAACCTTGCTCGTCTGTTAACCCCAATAGTCGCTTAAGATCTGATCGACGCGCTTCCGATCGGTCACCACATTCGTTCCGCTTAACGTTGTTGAAGTGTTGCGCCGATGGGATTACGACGACATAATTATATTTGTCGTTAATCGTTTCATGCTTCAGCTTAATCGCCCCGGATGTCCGCCAATGACGCGGTATCGCTTACCGTTTAGATAATCTTCTGAGCGATACACCAGCGTATGAAATGGCGGTGACTCATGCGGCCATTCAGCTAGCCGGTGATGAATCGCATCATAACAAAATCCCAGCTGATTCATTATTACTTCCGTTTCAGACGCGGGCTGGCAGCATACAATTGCTCTATCATCGTCGTATGATACATATCGTCCGAGCCCATCGTCGTCAAATATAATCCATCTGTCCCGCGAATGTAATCGTATATATGCTTGCGATAATTAGAGAACGGAATAAAGCGGATGTGATCCGGCAGTTTAGGGTGCCTTGCTAAAACTGCCTCACATAAGGCCTTGTCTGCATCGGCATAAAAAATCAATGCTAAGAAATTTTGATTTGTTTGGGCGAGGAAACTGCGGCACGTATATTTCATAACACATCGACGCGATAATCGATCGACTCTTTCGTCCAGGGCGTCTTGTTGTTCGGATCGCTTAACCACAGTATTGAAGTGAATCACAATGACCATGGAACGTTTCACGCGCTTCAACCTCCCATAAGCTCAATGATTAATCCGACAAACTGTCGGAAGATTTGCTCCGTATCGTAACGGTTCTTGCAGTACTGCTGTACTTCTCCTCTCTTCTGACTGCTGAGTGAAGGATTTGCATTGTAAGTACGCATGGCTTCTGCCATGTCCTCCGGCGACGAAAGATCCATTCCTGCGGATAATGAGCTCAGCCCCTTCCCAATTGCGGATCAGTGGCAAACTGCCAGCGGCCATGCCTTCTGCACTGCACTGTGAAAGCTTTCAGATGGCATAAGGACAAAATATATCCAATCTTGCTGACGAAGCGGCAACATCTGCCCCGAACGGTTCAAAGATGATGCGATCTGATACGGAGATGCTGAATTCGTTCAAATAAATCAGTGAAATAGCTTGTTCCTGCGGGATCTCGCCGAATCCAGCCGATATCTTTCGGCGATTTCCCCTTATGAACAATTTATATCTGTCATCTGTCTTCGCAAGCATCTCCCAAACTTCTAATGCACGGTGAAACCCCCTGAGTCTACGATTGTATCCGAGCATGCCAAGATGGTATTCCGATCCCGGTCGCTTCGGAATATGAAAGGCGCTGCAAGGAACAGATATGCTAAGATATTTTCTATTTCGCTTTAGGTAATCCGATAAGCTGCTCCAGCTTCGATTTATAAATCTGACTCGAGCCAACGACAGCATCAATATTGCCTTAATGGAAGCTTATGTGGAAAGGCGTGTCGATTTCAAAGCGATGATAGCATGTAATAGAAGCTGTCCGGGCGTTGGTGGTGCGAGTACCATACCGGATCGCCCAATAGCCAGTTCGTCACGATGACATCGCCCATTCCAGCAGCTTCCGGCTTCGCGCTTCTCGCGATTTTCGTGACCATTCCACTGATCGGTCTGCACTTCATAACCCGGCTCTCTGCTCAACCGGTCGATAATATGCTGCATAAAGTTAAAATTTTGCCCAGCAAACAATAGGCGAATTGTCAATGCCTCACCCTTCCTTGTCTTTTTCAATGTATGTTGCATAACGAAGACTTGTCAGGGCAGGCGTACTTTGGCTTGCTTAATTCACGCATTTGTTGCGTATGAATCGTGCATTTATGATGCGTTTGTAGCTCATGGATGTACAAACATGCTTGCGCTGCGTCGAAGATACCGCCAA
>CAVWLN010000021.1:0-76819 GCA_963755735.1 uncultured Paenibacillaceae bacterium | reverse complement strand
ACGATCGAAGAGCATCTGGACATGCTGATGGTTTGCCACCATCTGGACTCCCGAATCCCGGAGGATGTGGCGTTCGCAGATTCGCCGGATTCGCCCGGAGACGATCGCCGCGGAAGATATTTTGCACGATCTCGGCGTCTTCAGCATGATCAGCTCCGATTCGCAGGCGATGGGCCGCGTTGGTGAAGTTATTATTCGCACCTGGCAAACGGCCGACAAGATGAAGATGCAAAGAGGTCCTCTTGAAGGAGATGAAGGAAACGGCCAGAGAGACAACTTCCGGATTAAGCGATATATCGCCAAGTATACGATTAATCCCGCAATCACCCACGGCATCTCGCACGTGCTCGGCTCGGTGGAGGTCGGAAAATTCGCCGATCTCGTCATATGGAATCCGGCTTTCTTCGGAGTAAAGCCCGACCTAGTCGTGAAGGGCGGGATGCATCAATTACGCCCAGATGGGCGATCCGAACGCCTCCATACCTACGCCGCAGCCGGTGTTCGGCAGGCCGATGTTCGGTGCCTATGGCAACGTCTTTGCACAGCACAGCCATTACGTTCTTGTCACAAGCTGCGATCGCTTCCGGCCTGCCTGCAACATTAGGTCTGCGCAAACGAATCGAAGCGGTGAAGAACTGCCGCACGATCCGTAAGAAGCATACGGTTCATAACGATCAGACACCGGTCATTGAAGTCAATCCTGAGACGTACGAAGTGAAGGTCGACGGTAAGCCCGTCACCTGCGAGCCGGCGGTGGAACTGCCGATGGCTAGACGATATTTTTTGTTTTAGCTGCCCGCGCTGCCCGAATGAACCGGGAGGTGTCAGCATGGAGAAAGGAACGAAACTGCTTGCTTTTGTTCAACTGTTGGACTCCGCCCTGCCAATCGGCGGATTCTCGCATTCGTTCGGTCTGGAAACTTATGTGCAAGAAGGACGACTGACCAATCGTGAGCAGTCGAGAACTATATCGTCTCGCAGCTTCACAGTAGCTTGACGAGAATGGAAGGATTGGCGATGAAAGGGTGCTATGCGTCGCTGGAAGCTCAAGATATCGGACGCCTTGCCCTGTTCGACAAAATCTTATATGTACAGCGCCTCGCCAGAGAATCACGCGACGGGCTGAAGAGATGGGGCGCAGGCTCCTTAAGCTCGCGGCGACATTGTATCCTTGGATGGAGCTTATGCAGCTGGAGGAAGCCTTGGCGGCTCATAAGACGTGCGGCAATTTGCCGACGATCCATGCTTATATTAATTTTCATCTAGGAATTTCATGCGATGAGGCCGTGAAAGGTTATTTGTACAGCAGCGTCAATATGATGATTAACAGCGCGTTAAGATTAATGGCGATCGGGCAAACCGATGGACAGCAGATCTTAACGCGGATGCTTCCCGTCATTGATGAGGAGTGGGAGCGTGTATGCCACATGTTTCCCGACGAGATGCATAGCTTCAGCTTATCGCAGGAAGTAGCTGCCATGAACCATGAAACGTTGTATTCCAGATTATTTATGAGCTAGGAGGAAGAATACCATGTGTCAAGGAACCGATCATCACCATCATCCGGAGTGGACCCCTTCGACCGCCATCTTGAACCGCCCGATACGCATCGGGATCGGCGGGCCTGTCGGCTCCGGCAAAACCGCGCTCGTCGAAAAGCTCAGCAAAATGCTGCGCGATCATTACAGCCTTGCCGTCATTACCAATGACATCTATACGAAGGAGGATGCGGAAATTTTAATCCGCCAAGACGCTCTGCCCGCTGAGCGAATCATCGGTATCGAAACAGGGGGCTGCCCTCATACGGCCATTCGCGAGGATGCGTCAATGAATTTTGAGGCCGTGGAGGAGCTGGAGCGTCGCTTCCCGGAGCTCGACATCATCTTCATCGAGAGCGGCGGTGATAATTTGGCTGCTGCCTTCAGCCCGGAGCTTGTGGACCGGTTTGATTTATGTGATCGACGTAGCGCAAGGCGAGAAAATCCCTCGTAAGGGCGGACCCGGCATTATTCGCTCGGATCTGCTCGTGATCAATAAGATCGATCTCGCGCCCCATGTCGGAGCCAGCCTTGAGGTAATGAAGCAAGATACGCAGCGCATGCGGGGAAGCAAGCCTTACGTCTTCACCAATCTTATGAACGGCGATGGTCTTGGTGCGATTTGCCATTGGCTGGAACATCAGCTAGGTAGCAGCGGAATTCATAGCCATCGAATCTCACATTCCTAGGCCGATGCAAGGGCAAATCGCCAGGCTGAACGTAAGGACGGAAAGACGCGGCAAGCGCACCGTGCTCGCCCATCAGTTCCATACCGCTCCGCTAAAAATCGCCAAACCATTCCGCTTGCCGAGTGAGGAATCCGCTTTATATTTGCAAATGATGGACGCTTCACCGGGCATGTTGGACGGAGATCATTATGAGTATACTTTCGAGCTGCAGGATGATTGCCACCTTTATTTAACGAACCAAGCATCCACCAAGCTCCATCCGGCTACCCATCAGGGAAGTCGTATCAAACAGCGGTTCCAGTTAGGCCATCATGCCTTGCTGGAATATTTTCCTGAGCCGGTCATTCCATATCGAGACAGCCGCTTTACATCGGATACGCAGTTTCACTTAGCGGACAGCGCGATCGTCTTTTATGGGGAGATCGTGGCGGCAGGCAGAATGCATCACGGCGAAACCTTCACTTTCTCCTCGTATGCGGCGAAAACTACAGCTTATATGGAAGGAGAGCTTATCGCATGGGATCATTTTCGCTCGGAGCCGGCGCGTGACCGCTTCGCATCGCTCGGTGCGATCGAACACTATACACACTTCGGCACATTGTGGATATGGGGGCGAGACTGCCAGGAAGACGTCGTGCAAGCTGTGCGCGAAGCGGTCGGCACACCGGAAAATAGCTTATGCGGAGTCAGCTTGAGTGCGCAACACGGGATCGCCCTGCGCGTCCTGTCCCGAAACGTCTGGCAGGCCAGGCACATCTTGCACAAGGCCTGGAGCGCTGCGAGAGTCCGGCTGCTCGGCCGACCGGCTCCTGTAATCAGGCGATAAGATTTCAGTTAAGAACATAGGCACTCGACCAATGATGAACGCATGCGAGACAAACATCTATACCCAAACGCAGCGTGTGCATATGATAGTACTATCCTTGCAGGAAGGAGGTCATATCATGGGCGCTGTTACAGACGGTTACACCAGCACAGGTGCGATCCTGGTAACTTCTTCATCTTACTGGTGATCATTACTCGGGCTTTTGTTTATTAATATAGATATTGGCTGCGTCATCTCATCGCTCCGCTGAGATGACGCCGCATGCCAGTCGTTTGCCGGCGCCGCCGGCCGGATTCGTTCGATAATCATCTGCGCCTTCATGGATGACAAGAGCGGTGCCGCCTTCTTTAAGCAAGGAATTCGGCCGCCCTTTGTCCAAAGTTAATTGATCCTGTAAATAACTCCACGCGAAGCGCGCCGTTGGCATCTACATAAACGTTAGGCAAATCGCCGGCATGATAACCGTTCGGGTTATCAAACCCGTGCTCGCGATTCGTTGGATTGAAGTGTCCGCCGGAAGAATCGAAGTCAGGCGCTTCGCAAGCTCCGAACTCATGCACATGCAGCGCATGCCAGCCCGGCGGCAAGCCAGAAGCTTCCAAGTGGATCAACACTCCATGAGCCGCTTGCATAATGACGGCTTTACCGAATCGCCTTGCCCGCTGTATTCACAAGCTCCGTCTGTACTTGACGGTTGGCGGATGCTTCGTCCATCGTTTGCGCGGATAAGCGATCTGCGTGATTCCCGCACCTAGTGCAAGTAATGTGGACATGAGCAGCATGAATTTCATCGTTCCACCTCCAGCATATTTTTCCGAACACTCCTCATTATTTGCAAACTCCGACAATCTATACGACGGCAGCAAAACGGAGCATCTGGAGATCGACTGCACACAAAAAAGCTGCTCCCCCCGCATATTATTGCTCTGCGTTGAGAAAACAGCTTTCGCACGCTTCCTTACATATGGCATTCAAGCGCTTGCCGATACCGACTGCTGCTTACGCTTCTGATCGTTCACGGAATAGCAGTGAGATGCCATACAATCCGGCAAGTCCGACTAATCCATAAATAATTCTGCTTAACAGCGAAGATTCCCGAAGAACTTCCCCGCCGAATATAGCCGTGACTAGATCCCACTCGAACAGTCCGACCAGCAGCCAATTAATAGATCCGATGATCATGAGCACCAGAGCAAGTCTCGCCATTAACTATCACCTATCCTTTACTGTTTTTGTATTGGCTAAAGTTAGTATGTTCAGTAAAGAAGATGATATACGCTCACTTGCCATCAAACTTACATGACTGCTTGAATTAAGGTCTAAACGACACGAATCGATCGTTTAACGGCTTGGTCTTCGCGTACACGTCCTTATAAACCTCGAACAGTTCAGCGTATTTCTGCACTGTCTCCGGATCAGGCTCTGTACGTCTTCGTATATTCGATGAATTGCTCTGCACACTGCTCTAAAGTATCGAACCATCCGCAGCCTAGAGCAGCAAGCATCGCAGCTCCCATGCCCGGCCCCTGCTCATTAGAGAGCTGGACGATCTCCGCATTGAAAATATTCGCTTGGATATGCAGCCAATCTTCATTTTTCGCACCGCCGCCAATCGAGACGATCCGCTTGACCTCGATCCCGCTTCCCGGAACATCTCAATCGACTTCGCAAGTGAGAAGGTGATGCCTTCCATCACGGCTCGCGCGAATTCGTGGATCGTATGGGAACCGTCCATGCCGATAAAGCTGGCGCGAATCTTAGCATCGGCATGCGGAGTACGTTCCCCGACTAGATATGGCGTAAATAGAAGCCCGTTTCGAGCCTGCTGGCACTTGACTCACCTGAGCAAGCAATTGTTCGTAGCTTTTGTCCGGGGCAAATGTATTCTTGAACCAGCTCACGCTGATATCCAGCGCCGAGTGTCACACCCATCGCATAGAAAGCATCCTGCTTACCATGATTAAAGAAGTGAACCTTCCCCGCAAAATCCTTATCGCGCTGCTCTTCGTAGGATAGGACAACCCCCGAAGTGCCGATGCTTGCCATCGTTAATCCCGGGCTTAAAATTCCCGAGCCGATCGCACCGCAAGCATTGTCCGCTCCCCCGGCGAATACGCGCGTGCTGTCCGACAGCCCCGTCTGCTGCGCTAAGTCAGCAAGCAAGTTCCCTACATGCGCATGCGATTCGACGAGCGGCGGACATAGTGATGCCGGAAGTCCGAAGGCTTCCAATACGCGAGAGCTCCACTTCTTGTTCGCCACATCGAGCATCAACGTGCCGGCTGCATCCGAATAATCCATATGCACTTCTCCAGTCAACCGGTAGCGTAAATAATCTTTCGGTAGCAAGAACATTTTCGCCTTAGCGAAAATTTCCGGCTCATGCTCCTTCACCCACAATATCTTCGGTAAAGTAAAGCCTTCCAAGGCCGGATTTTTGGTCACTTTCAGCAGGTCATCGCCAAGCACAGCTTCGATCTGCCGGCACTGCGCAGTCGTCCTAGTGTCATTCCACAATATCGCATGACGAAGCGGCTGCATGTTGCCGTCCAATAGTACGAGCCCGTGCATTTGACCGGAGAAGCTAATTCCTTCAACCTGCTCAGGCTTAGCAGCGGACTGCTTCATCACCGCTGCCATGGCCGCAAGTGTACCGCGCACCCATTCCTCTGGATCTTGCTCACTGTAGCCAGAGCGCGGCTGCATAAGCGGATACGATTCGGAGGCTTCAGCGGCTACTTTGCCATCCTTGCCGACAAGCAATACTTTTACCGCGCTCGTCCCTAAGTCAACACCCATTACGTATTTCATGCTTCCTCGTCCCCTTTCCTTCATGTCCATTTCAACGACACGTTCATGAACTGGTGATAGTAAAGAAAGTTAGCGCTTTTACATTGTGATAGAGCAAGAGGATACCCGCATCCACCCGCCGGATGAAATGGATATCCTCTGTACCGTACTGTGCTTCTTATTCTACGCTCAACAAATATTGATTGATGATGTCGCGCACTCGCTCCAAGCGACCGGATTGAACCTTGATCTCGCTGTTGTTAAGCGCATATTCCTCCAGCGTCTTGAAGTTCGCCTTGCCTGCAACAATGTCTGCACCGATACCCGTCTTGAAGGACGCATACCGCTCATCAAGAATATTGTCAATTACCTTATCTTCGATCAGCTTGGCAGCAACCTTAAGGCCGATTGCGAAGCTGTCCATGCCGGCGATATGTGCATAGAACAAGTCTTCCGGCTCGAACGATTGACGGCGAACCTTAGCGTCAAAGTTGACACCACCTGGAGCAAGTCCACCATTCTTCAGTATTTCAAACATCGCAAGAGTAACAGCATACAGATCAGTCGGGAATTCGTCCGTATCCCAGCCGAGCAACAGGTCACCTTGGTTCGCATCGATCGAACCGAGCATACCGTTAATACGAGCTACACGCAGCTCATGCTCGAACGTATGTCCAGCCAGTGTCGCATGGTTCGCTTCCAGATTCAGCTTGAAATGGTCTTGCAGTCCGTACTTTTGCAAAAATGCAATCGTCGTCGCAGCATCGAAGTCATATTGGTGCTTCGTCGGCTCCTTCGGCTTCGGCTCGATCAGGAATTGACCTTTAAATCCGATCTCCTTCGCATAATCGACAGCCATGTGATAGAAGCGAGCCAGATTGTCGAGCTCTAACTCCATGTCCGTGTTCAAGCAGTGACTCGTATCCTTCACGGCCGCCCCAGAATACATAGTTCTCTGCACCAAGCTCAACGGCGTGCTCAAGCGCCTTCTTCACTTGCGCTGCGGCATAAGCATATACATCTGCGTTAGACGTAGTTGCTGCACCGAACACGAATCTCGGATTGGTGAACATATTCGCCGTATTCCACAGCAGCTTTACATTGCTTGTCTTCATGTGTTCTTTGATCAGCGCTACGATTTCATCAAGATTGCGGTTTGTTTCCTTCAGATTGCTTCCTTCCGGAGCGATGTCGCGGTCATGGAAGCAAAAGTACGGCGCGCCGATCTTCTCATAAAATTCAAAAGAAGCTTCTACGCGTGCCTTCGCCAAATCCATATCGGTATAGCGATCCCAAGGACGTATCATGGTGCCTACACCGAACGGGTCGGAACCGTTCGCCGTAAACGTATGCCAGTAGGCCACGGCGAATCTCAAATGTTCCTCCATCGTCTTGCCGAGTACGGTTTGACTCGGATTGTAGTGTTTGAATGCGAGTGGATTGTTGCTGTCTCTGCCTTCGTACTGTACCTTGCCAACGCTTTCAAAATATGCCATCGAAATCCCTCCAATTGATTATGATCGTTCTGATCTAGGATGCTTAACCTGTTTTTATCATACCACTCTTGACTTAGTTTGTCGATACGATAAACTAAGTTTAGCAATATATTTTTCATTGTAAATCAGTTAAGATTAGGTGTATCTGAACATAAGGAACGAGTATTTCAGACGAGGTGGGCATGTGAAAGTTACCGGAGATTTACACTTAATGAAGAAGTTAAATAAATCGATCGTCCTCGAGACGATTATTGCGGATGCGCCCGTTTCGCGGGCTGCAATATCAGAGATAACCGGGCTCAACAAGGCGACCGTATCGAATCTCGTTCATGAGCTAATCGATAGCCAGCTCGTATGTGAGACAGGTCCCGGAGAATCTAGCGGCGGCCGCAAGCCTGTCATGCTGTTGTTTAACAATGAAGCCGGGCATGCCGTAGGCATTGACCTGGGTGTGAATTATATCTTGACCGTGCTGACGGATTTGCAAGGAGCGATCAAGAAGGAACGCAGGGTTCCACTAGAGCGAATGGAATTTGAGTACGTGTGGCAGGAGCTGACGGATTCCATTCGTTGGGCGATTGATGGTGCGCCGCCATCGCCGTATGGCATAGTCGGTATAGGCATTGGTGTGCCGGGGCTTATCAATGATGAGGGAGAGGTGCTATCCGCACCGAATTTGAAATGGCGCAAGATCGATCTGAAAGGCAGGCTTGAGCAAGCATTCCAGCTGCCGATAGTTATCGAGAATGAAGCAAACGCCGGGGCGATCGGCGAACGATCATTCGGCGATACGCGCCACGCGAAAAATATGATCTACGTAAGTGCCGGCATCGGAATCGGGGTAGGCATCATCGTCAACAACGCCATATATCGTGGATTTTCCGGATTTTCCGGAGAAATGGGCCATATGACGATTCATATGGAAGGCGTGCCTTGTACGTGCGGCAATCGCGGATGTTGGGAGCTGTACGCTTCCGAAAATGCGTTGCTTAACGAAGCCATGCGGCGCCTTGGCGACGAAATCGAGCATTACGGCGGGGAGCCGACCTTGGACATGCTCATCACGCGCGCGGAAAAAGGCGATTCGCGCGTCATCGGGCTGTTCGAGCAGGTCGGCAACTATTTGGGCGTCGGCATCGCGAATGTGATCAACACCTTCAATCCGGAGCTCGTCATGATCGGCAACAGACTGTCCATGATTCAGCCATGGATTGAGCCATCCGTACTGAATACCGTCGAACAGCGCAGTCTTCCGTATCACCACAGGAAAGTGATGATCGAATTTTCCAGACTCGGTATGAAGTCAGCTGCCATTGGCGCCGCCTCGCTAGCGATTCAAGCTTTCTTCGCACAATCGAAAGCAACTGTGAAGGAAGGTTGAACAGGGGTAGACTTACATCGATCGGTTATTCGCCTGTTCGTGTTCCCTATCCTGACTTGGCGTGTATTCGGATTTCTACAACCGTTTGTTCAGCAACGGAAAGAGTCGACGCGCGTCTCTTGGTTATGGTCTTTCTGATTTTCGCTCCTTGTTTCGCTCATCGTTTCGCTGCTCTCCCTTTCTTGGAGCGTCATGTCGGCGATCTTCATCACGGTCTGTCTTACGGTTAAGACCCCGATCGGATGAATGATCGCCGCCTTCACCTTTTCCCGGCTTTACCGAAGCAGATGTTGGTCCTCCCGAATTTCCCCGATTGCCTTGCTCTGACTTCCGCTTCTCATCATCTGCTCGTTCGCCCCGCTTCTTGTCTGCATCGCGCTTACCGGTTTGATCACCGCTGTTGTTGCCTCTATCGGCGCTTCCTCTAGGTTTATGATCTTTGTCGGCACCGCGATCCGTCCTGCCGGCATCGTCACGATCTTCGTTCCGGCGGTCTTCATTCGCCCTTCCACCATGCTTTCTACCCGTATTGTCCTTGTTCGCTCCCCCTCGCTCGGCACGGTCTCCGCTCGTCTTGCCCTTAGCCTGGTCTTTGCCAGGATTTCCTCTATCGTGATGCTTGTCAGTCCGCTTGTCGGCGCCTCTGCCGCCACCTTGTTCGCTGCTTGCACCTTTATCTTTATGATCGCCGCTTGTTCTTTTATCGGAACTTCCTCGTTCACTACGCTCACCGGGCTTACCACGCTCACCATGCTTATCGCGTACCCCGGACTTACCACGTTCACCGTGTTCCGAATTCCTTCGTTCATCATTCCGTCCCGCGCGCCCCTTGCCGGGTTCGTCTCGATCTACGCCGTCTCCAGCGCCGCCTTCTCTCCTGTTATGGCCTCTGTCGTTATGATCCTTGCCTTTATGGTCGCGACCAAAGTTCCAGCGCTCCTGTCGCCGTTGATCGACCCATGTTTCGCGGCTCGACTGTTTTTCCGTAACGTTCTCCAGGCCGATGTCACTCTTCCCTTTGCGGCTCTGCGCAAACAGTTGCTCTATTTCAGATCGCAACGCCTCATGATCCACGCTCATGAGAACTTCCAGGCCGCCAAATTGCTCTGCTAGCTGCGATATCGATTGGCCGCCTACATCATCGAGCGATATAGAGTGACCGGTTTTACCAGAGATGATCAGCCCTACCGCCAGCTTACCTGCTGAAATGCCTTTCTCTTTCGCATCATTGCGAACATCGTTCGGCACAGTAATCGCCGTAATGCGAACCGGCTTCTGCTCCTTCGTCTCTTCCTTATCCGGATTACGGACAAGGTCATCAGGTAGAGCGTCGGAACGATTGCCGCCTTCCTCAATATTCACATTCGTGCCATCTGTCGCCACGTCTGAACCATCCGCATAAAGCTCCATAATCGTTCTATCAATAATGGTAAGTAAATTTTGCTTCAGTAGCTCTTCATCCATTGCGCCATCTTCATCCATGAAAGTGCTGGCGATCAATATTTCACCGAAACCGTTCGCCATGTATTGTACAATGTACGGGCCGGCCTGCTTGATCAGCTCTGCCGTCGCCGCTTCCACATGGCGACCGATGACATCCGTTTCCTGTAGCAATTGTTGCCCTGCTTCATTCAAGCCGTTCGCTTCCACGACGATGGAACGACGGTTCAGGCCAAGCTCCACACTCGGATTAATATCGATCGAAACATAGGCGACCGCTGTCATCGTCTGTCCTCCGAATCGCAACGCTCCAGACAAGGCGGAAAGCGCAATAATACAGAGCAGGATTGCGGCAGCGGCTGACACGATCCACTTCGTGCCTGTCGGCCAAATGGTTTGCGGGATTGCGATTTCTTCCCCGATCTGATAGGCAGGATTTGACTTTACTTTGACAAATCGACCGTCGCGAGTCATGACAATCGCAAATCGTTCGCTCATCTTCATGACGATCCCCTTGCTCATTCGCTTTCCTCCTTTCGATTGTCGTCCATCACCAAATAATGCTGCAAATGCGGATACGGCCCGTTAACCACAAGTGCAATGGCGATAATATATTTGCGATTGCGTTCCAGTGTCTTGCGCGATACGGTGAATGCTTCACTTAATGGCTTAATCGGCAGCAGCTTCTTGGTCAGCAGCATGCTCATCCATTGCGGATTTTCCGCCACGGACTTGCCGATCGCAATCATCGTCTGCCGCGAGTCCTGGTGCTTGGGCGAGATGTCCACCAATTGTTGAAAGTCAATGCCAAATTGCTGCAGCTGCGCTGCATACTCCATGATCTCATGCTGTCTGTCGAGGCGGAGTCTTTCCTTCTCGTATTGCGCAATCGACTGATTGACTTCTATCGGATTGACGACATTGTGGTCATCATCTTCTACATCATATGCGCTGTAGGGCACATGCCGGCTATGCCGACTTTCCTTACGGAAATAATCAATTAACCTTCTTCGAATAACGGTTTCTGCGAAACTGAAAAAAGTTCCGCCCGCCTCCTCCGAATATTGGTTAATCGCTTCATTGAATGCGCTCAGTGCGACACTGAATTCATCGTCGCGAGCCGGATCGATATAACGTCGGCAAAACTTGCCGGCCATCTTCGCAATGAGCGGCTGATAATCGGTAATAAATTGATTGCGAAGCTTGACGTCGCCTTGCTGGATTCTGGCAATCATGATTTCAACAGGAAGTTCGTGTGCACCTGATTCATCCATGGAACGGCGCCTGCCTAGAAATTTATGCAATATAATGAGCAGCAACCCTTCCACCTCACAGTTATATCAATCGTGCTAACGTCTGTTTTTCTGGGGGTATGTGCCTTGCGGGTAAACCTTCGTGATAGCAATGCTTGAGTGGTGCGGATAGAAGTGAGCATAGAGTGAAAAAAGGCGCCTCTTCAAGAGACGCCCCTTTATCGTTTGCCATAACCGTTACATTTTGCCTAATTTCTTCTTATTGCGTAATTTGGCATATCGGCTGCTGAGTACTTTCAGCCGGTTCTTCAACTGCTCTTCCCACTCTTCATCAGACAAAGATTTGGCCACTGGCAGCAAATCCAGTGCCATATCGATTTGCGTACGGACGACTTCAAGCGGATCTTCGTCTTCTACATTCACGCAGTTATCGTAAAGTTTGGCGGTATGCTTTAGATCGACAAAGTCATCAAAGTCGATCTCCGAAGCTCCGTCACCATGAGCGTATTCTGCCAATATTTCGTATTCATTCTCTATCAAATAATGAACTTCCACCCGATGGCATACCGGACAGAATAGGAGAGGAACATTTTGAATGCGCGTGCGCATATGTTTTAAAGTTCCCCGGGTTCCGATCATACTGGCTCCGCAACAGAAACTCACGACACTCCCCCCAATTATCGACATCTATATCAAGTCACCTTAACGACATGTAAGCATAGCGTCTTATTATACTGACTACATTATTCGTGATAGACGGCAGGAATTCCTCTTTTTCCAGGTTAATAATTATTACCTGAGCGATGACTATATTATTCCAACGCTCGTCTCATCTGCTCGATATGCTCCGCATCGCCGCTGACTAGCAAGCGATCGCCGAGCAAGATTTCTGTGGAACCGTGCGGAATAATAAAGGAATCGCCGCGATAAATGCGCAGCACGAGCGCCGGACCCAAATTGGGCATATCCCGCAGCCGAACGTTCTGATAGGCCGGATTGCGCACGACCACTTCACGAATCGAATCATCGTTGGTCGTAATGAGGCGAACCGCACCGGGAACCTGGATGAGACCGCGCAGCAGCGTTCTCGCCGCATATAAGGTTGAGAAGACGGAGAAGCCTTCATTCTCTTCCACTTCCGCCATGCGGACAGGATCTTCCTGGCGTACAATAATGCGTTCGATGCCTAGCTGTTGGGCATATCTGGCAATTTGCAAATTCACCTTGTCATCCATCGTCCCGCACACCAGAACATCCGCTTCAAAAGCCTTCTTCTCTGTGAGTGACACGGCATCCAGCTTCGGCACCACCGTAAGCGGGAAGCGGTTATACTGCTGCTCCTTTGATTCCACCGCTGTCGGCGTGCTGCTGAAAATTTCCACATTATAGCCTTCTTTGAGCAGATCTTGCGATACGGGGAGCGTCATATGATTGGCTCCAATCATGGAGATCTTCAACGGCTTCGATTCCTTCGGCGGCATGAAGCGATTAAACAGGATCGGGGAGAGAAGACAGGATAAAATCGCCACAAGGATTAATGCACCGTGTATCGATTCCGTAATGAGATCAAGCTCCAATGCGACGGTCGCCGTTGCGATTACAAGGCTAAGCGTGGAGGAAAGCAAGATCCCCGCACTGAACGTTTCCCGCCAGCCATACCACACCCTGAGCATCAATACAGGAATAAATTTCGACAAAAAGAGCGCAATCAGCAAAATCGGGATGAACAGCAAGATTTGAAAGTCGCTAAGCAAATCCCAAATGTTCAATTTGACGCCCGTCATCACGAAGAAGATGGGAATCAAAAATCCGTAACCGAACGATTCAAGCGAATGCTTGAATGCTTTGTTCGGGGCAAGGAGCGAGACGATCACACCGGCGAGAAACGCACCGAGGATGTTCTCCACGCCCATATTTTCGGACATGACAACGAACAGCAAGATCAATGCGAAGACGCCGCGAGTCCCAAGCTGTGCCGTGCCTTTGACCAGCGCATTGAGGAAATCCCAGCGAATGAACCGCTTGACCAAGAAATATATAGCAACGACCGCAACAAAGAAAACTAACAACAAGACCATGCTGCTCATTGAGTCGCCGAGGGCACTGATGTACACAGCAAGCAAGATCATCGTCACAAAATCAGAGATGACGGTAATTAAGAGCAGCGTCTGCCCATACGGCGTACCGATCATTTGTCGCTCCTTCAAGACCGGCATGACAACGCCAAGCGAGATCGTGGCGATGATAATGGTCATCAAGTACGGATCGCCGATGAATCCCAAAGTCACAAATCCGACGGATAGACCGTAAGACAAGACGAGGATGCCGACAAAGACGATTAAGGAAATGAGCAGCGGATTCGGCGCCTTCTTGCCGGGAGTTTTTTTGCGTTTGAAGCTGCTGAAGTCAATCTCCAGTCCGCTCAAGAACATCAAATAAATAAATCCGAACAACGAAAGCAGCTCGAGCCAGGTATCCTCCTCGATAATATTCAGTCCGCTGCGCCCGATAATAAGTCCGGCAACAATTTCCGCAACGACTACGGGAAGCGCTTTGAGACGCAGTTGATGCAGAACAATGGGAATCAAGAAAGCGATAGCTACGACGATCATTAGCGATGTTAGTGATGTATGTTCTTCCATAAGCGTTCCTCCCGAATCGGTATCAAGTCTTTCTATATACTGATCCTGTCACGCACGAAATGCGCACGAACAAGATGGCTGTTGAAAATCTTTCATTATTATCCTTGACCGTTCGTCAAGAAGCAAGTTATTTTTTGCTTAATTTTCGGTAAGTGAACAGGTGATGAGCAATAACAAAGCTGCCCGAACGGCTGACACAAAAAGCCGGGGGCAGCTTGAACTGTGGGTGTATTCGATGACGACTACTCGCTGTACGTATCCTGATACTTGTCCGCAGACCAAAGCTTATCGAGTTCGGACGCATCTTCCAACTCGATTGCGATCAACCATCCATCATCATATGGAGATGTATTCACCTTGTTTGGAGACTCTTCGAGAGAGCTGTTCGTTTCAACGACCTTGCCGCTAACCGGGGCATACAGCTCCGATACGGTTTTGACGGATTCCAGACTGCCGAAGGGTTCTCCGGATTGTATGGAATCGCCGACGCTTGGCAGCTCCACGAACACGATATCCCCAAGTTCTTCTTGCGCAAATTCCGTGATGCCGATCACCGCGCGATTTCCATCGACGCGGACCCATTCATGGTGTTCACTATATTTCAGTTCAGCAGGTACCTTCATTCGGCTACTCCTTCCTGCATCATTCGTAAATGTCATGTTACTGGAACGCCTATAGCGAATTCTCCCTCACCCGCGTGCACCCAACGTTGGAACGCTGGGGATCGGGAAAACTTTTCCATATTAAGATGGTACTATTTGTTTATTCATGAGTCAAGAACGGTCGGGTAATGTATCCGATTTATTTGATAAGCTCAACGATTTTTTGACCCATTTGCTCCGTGCTGAGCGCTTCGCTGGAATTGGCTGCAAGATCTGCCGTACGATAACCGGCATCTAACACTTCTTTGACTGCTCTTTCGATGGCATCTGCTGCCTCATTGTAATTGAACGTATAACGAAGCATCATTGCCGCGGACAAGATGGTCGCAATCGGGTTGGCGATGCCTTGTCCTGCAATATCCGGGGCAGAGCCATGCACAGGCTCATATAGCCCGAAGCTGCCTTCGCCCAGTGAAGCGGATGCCAGCATACCGATCGAGCCGGTCAGCATCGCAGCTTCATCGCTCAAAATATCGCCGAACATATTTTCCGTAACGATTACGTCAAAGCTGGACGGACGACGCAGCAGCTGCATCGCGCAGTTATCAACTAGCACGTGCTCCAGTTCAACGTCCGGGTATTCCGGTGCAATGCGTTCGACCGTCTCCCGCCACAGACGAGAAGTTTCCAGCACGTTCGCCTTATCTACAGAAGCGAGCTTCTTGCGGCGTTTCTGTGCAATTTCAAACGCTTGTCGGACGATACGCTCCACTTCTGGAACGCTGTAAACGCAAGTATCGACCGCTTCTTCGCCGTTCTCACCCTCGCGGCGGAACTTATCCCCAAAGTAGATGCCGCCAGTAAGTTCACGAACGACCATCAGGTCAGTTCCTTCCAGCACTTCCGGCTTAAGTGTAGAAGCTTCCTTCAGGCAGTCGAATACAATAGCTGGCCGAAGGTTAGAGAATAGGCCTAACGCCTTGCGGATGCCAAGCAGTCCCGTCTCTGGACGTGTTTCCTTCGGATTGTGGTCCCATTTTGGACCGCCAACTGCGCCAAGCAGTACGGCATCTGCGTTGCGGCACATAGCCAGCGTTTCGTCCGGCAGCGGCGTTCCTTTCTCATCAATTGCAATGCCTCCGAACAGGCCGTGTTCAAATTCGAAACGATGCCCATACACTTGTTCTACTTTGCGCAATACTTTGATCGCTTCATCAACTACTTCTGGACCAATGCCGTCACCGGCAATCACTGCGATTTTTTTCACTTCTGTCACTTTGTTCACTCCTCCAAATATGCAAAGCAAATATTCACACTACTGATTCATTATCTTATAGACTTTGATTTCCCGCAATGAGCAAACGGTTCACAGCACTAAACAACGCCTTGATGGACGAAGTCATGATATCGGTATCAATGCCAGCTCCCCAATGGACAGTGCCGTTCGTATCGGTGATGCCGATGTAGGAGATCGCTTGCGACTTGGAACCGAGCTCAAGCGCGTGCTGCTTATAGATCAAATTGGAATAGGTGATGCGAAACTCCTCTTGCAAAGCGTTGCTGACTGCATCCAATCTGCCATTTCCAATGCCTTGAATTTCTTTGACCGTCCCCGTCCACGCGGATCGACAAGGTAGCCTGGTAATCGCCGTTCTTGTCAAAGCGGCAACTTTCGTATGCGAGCGGTTCGTTGATGTTGATGTAGGTTTCCTTGAAAATAGCAAAAATCTCATCCGGCAGCAGCTCCTTATGCTGCTTGTCGGAGACGTCCTTCACCCGGTATCCGACACTCTCCCGCATTTCTGCAGGCAGGTCGAGTCCGAAATGTTGCTGCAGAATATAGCCGATGCCGCCTTTGCCGGACTGGCTGTTAATGCGAATAATATCGCCTTCATATTCGCGGCCGATATCCTTCGGATCAATCGGCAAATAAGGTACGCTCCAATATTGTGAACGTCCTTCCTCGCGCCATTTCATCCCTTTCGCAATCGCATCCTGATGCGAACCGGAGAACGCTGTGAATACGAGCTCACCGGCATACGGCTGTCGCTCACCGACGCGCATTCTCGTCAGTCTTTCATACACTTTCTTAATCTCCGGCAGGTTCTCAAAATTCAGCTTCGGATCGATGCCATGCGAATACATATTGAGCGCCAGCGTCACAATATCGACGTTGCCTGTTCGTTCGCCGTTGCCGAACAGCGTGCCTTCTACTCGCTCACCTCCGGCCAGCATGCCAAGCTCCGCATCCGCGACGCCCGTTCCTCTGTCGTTATGCGGATGCAGAGACAGAATCACATGGTCCCGGTAATTCAGATGCTCGCTCATATACTCGATTTGGCTCGCGTAGACGTGAGGCATCGACATCTGATACCGTAGACGGAAGATTGATGATCACTTTGTTGTCTGCTGTCGGCTGCCATACGTCCAGCACCGCATTGCAAATCTCAAGCGCAAAGTCCATTTCTGTCCCGGTAAAGCTCTCCGGTGAATATTGGAATTGGAAGTTCGCCTTCGGTTTCCGGCGGCACATTCTAAGAACAGCTTGGCGCCAGATCACGGCAATGTCGATAATTTCCGGCTTCGGACTTGCGGAATACTTGCTCCCGCTGCGCCACCGAAGTTGAATTGTACAGGTGCACGATAGCTCTTTGGCACCTTTCAGCGATTCGAATGTTTTGCGGATGATATGCTCTCTCGATTGCGTAACACTTGGATCGTCACATCATCCGGGATGAAGATCCTGCTCAATCAGTGTCGCAAGAAATGGAATTCCGTTTCCGACGCTGCCGGGAATCCGACCTCAATTTCCTTAAAGCCGATCTCTACAAGCAATTTGAAATATTCCAGCTTTTCCTCCATATTCATCGGCACGATCAATGCCTGGTTGCCATCACGCAGATCGACGCTACACCAAATCGGAGCTTTATCATATATTCTTTCTGAGTCCACTTCAAGCTTGGCTCCGGCGGCATAAAATAGCCTCTTGTATATTTCTCGACATTTTTCATCTTCACCCTTCTTTCTGTATTCTTGTGAAAGAAACAAAAAAGTCTTTCGTCCCCATTGTGAGGAGACGAAAGACTTGTCATCTTACGCGGTACCACTCCAGTTCATATCCGATCAAGGATATGCGCTCTGACAGAACCCGGGGCCATTATGGCTCGGATTCTTCCTGCATGATAACGGTCAGGGGCCGGCCGCGCCTACTGCGGCAAGCGGAAAGCTTGCCTTGTTCAGCTGGCTACTCCAAGGTGAGTTCAGACCGTCCCATAGGCTGTTTCACACCGACCAACAGCTCTCTGGACTTGGGAGCAGTCCTACTAGTCCTCTTCCATGTATTTCGAATTTATTTCATTCATTGTAACGCACTGTTCATGGCAAATCAAGAGGCTTTGCTTACTTCTTGATCCACTGCATCATCTCACGCAGCTGTCCGCCCACTTGCTCGATTGGATGCTCGGCTTCGCGGCGGCGAGTTGCTGTCATGAATGCGTTGTTCGATTGGTTCTCAAGGATAAAGTCGCGAGCGAATTTGACCTGATTGGATGTCTTTCAGAACCTTCTTCATTTCCTTCTTCGTCTCTTCCGTTACGATCCGCGGACCTGTTACATAATCTCCGTATTCAGCCGTATTGGAGATCGAATCGCGCATCGCTGCCATACCGCCTTCATAGATCAGGTCAACGATGAGCTTCATTTCATGCAAGCATTCAAAGTATGCCATCTCCGGAGCATATCCAGCTTCAACCAGCGTTTCGAAGCCAGCTTTGATCAACGCACTTACGCCACCGCAAAGTACAGCTTGCTCGCCGAACAAGATCTGTTTCTGTTTCTTCCTTGAAGGTTGTTTCAATTACGCCTGCACGTGTACAGCCGATCCCTTTCGCATATGCCATACCGATCGCTATGCGCATTGCCAGTAGCATCTTGTTCGACTGCGATGAGTCCAGGAACGCCGAAGCCTTCAACATATGTACGACGTACCAGTGGCCTGGCGATTTCGGAGCGACGAACAGAACATCTGTATCTGCCGGAGCCACGATTTGGCCAAAATGAATGTTGAAGCCATGGGAGAACATAATGCTGCACCCTTTTTCATGTTCGGCTGCAATCTCTTCGTTGTATACTCTCGCTTGAGTCTCATCCGGCATAAGATTTGTACAACATCAGCCTGCTTGTTGCCTCCGCAACGGTCAGAACCTCAAAGCCGTCATTCTTGCGTTTCCCGAAGATTTACCTTGACGCAAGCCGATCATGACATTAAGTCCGCTGTCGCGAAGGTTTTGTGCTTGCGCATGCCCTTGGGTACCATAACCGATTACTGCGATTGTCTTTCCTTTTAATACGCTTAAGTCTGCATCTTTATCGTGAAACAATTTTACTGCCATTGAATAATACCTCCTTTAGAATATGTAGGGAGAACTCCCTTATGGGCGTTTCAATAGATGTAACTTGTTCGTAATGTAAATCCGCTGAACACCATAACCTATATCTTACTTCAAATTCATCCCGCGTATCATCGCGGTCACGCCTGTGCGCGTTAATTCCCTGATGCCATATGGCTTCAGCAATTCAACCATGGCATCGATTTTATCCGTATCCCCGACAACTTGCACGATCAACGTATTGGGTCCAATATCTACGACTGCGGCACGGAACGTTTCGACGATGCCAAAATTTCAGGGCGCATCGGCAGGCTCAGCACCGACCTTGATCAATGCTAGCTCACGGGCCACCATCGGATTGGAGCTTAAATCGACGACTTTGATTACATCGATCATTTTATACAGCTGCTTGGAGATCTGCTCCATCGTCTTCTCATCGCCAGTAGTCACGATGACCATGCGTGGACAAGCCCGGTTCCTCTGACTCGCCGATTGTAATGCTTTCGATATTAAAGCCCCGTCGGCCGAACAAGTCCGGATACACGCTGAAGTACACCAGGCTGATTATTTACTAGAACAGAAATCGTATGCTTGTCTTCTCATTCGCGAATCCCCCATTATCATCTCACCGATGGTATTGCCTTGCGTAACCATCGGATAGACGTTCTCTCCTTTCGAACGACGAACTCAATGAGCACCGGTCCTGGCGTATCCAACGCTTCCTGCCATACTTTGCGGGCTTCCTCTTTGTTCGTAGCGCGCAATCCTTTAACACCGTAAGCTTCAGCCAGCTTGACAAAATCCGGGCTGCCAGCCAGATCGATATGGCTATAACGATTATCATAGATGATCTCCTGCCATTGCCGCACCATGCCAAGCACTTGGTTGTTGATCACGACAATTTTAACAGGAATGTTGTGGATGGCACAAATCGCCAGCTCCTGCGAACACATCTGCATGCCGCCGTCGCCATTGATCGAAACGACAAGCTTGTCTGGATAGCCGTTTGCGCGCCGATCGCAGAAGGAAAACCGAAGCCCATCGTGCCAAGACCGCCTGAGGTAACCAATGAGCGCGGATTTTTGAACTTATAAAATTGCGCCGCCCACATTTGATGCTGGCCTACATCTGTTGTGATGATGGCTTCGCCGTTCGTTGTCTCACTGATCATCTCGATGACGTATTGCGGCTTTAGCTCTGTGTCAGAATCTTTGTAGCGAAGCGGATATGACGCTTCCATTCTTGAATTTGCGAATCCAGGCTTCGGATTTCGCCGGTTTCGCCTTCGTGATTGACCAGCTTCAGCACTTCCTTAACGTCACCTACACACGGAATTCGGTCTTCACGTTCTTGCCGATTTCTGCAGGATCGACGTCAATATGCGCGATCTTCGCTTTTGGCGCAAACCCGTCCAGCTTCATCGTCACGCGGTCATCAAACCTTGCCCCGATGGTAATGAGCAGATCTGCATTTTGCAAGCGCGTTGTTGGCTGTTTTCGTACCGTGCATACCCGGCATACCCATCCACAGCTCATGGCGCGCTTGGGAATCCGCTAAGTCCAAGCAAGGTTGTCGTGACCGGAATTTGCGTCTTTCTCCACGAATTCGATAAGCTCCTCTGCTGCGTCCGCATACACAACGCCGCCGCCTGCAAGAATGACTGGCCGCTCGGCCTCTTCGATCGCTGCAACAAGCCTGTCAACCTGCAGCTTGTTCGGATTAATGGTCGGCTTGTAGCCGCGAGCTCAATCGTCTCCGGATGCTTAAAACTCGTCTTATGGTTCGGAGACATCCTTCGGAATATCGATGAGAACCGGACCTTTACGTCCCGTATTGGCAATATGGAATGCTTCACGAATGATTCGCGGCAAATCCCCGACATCGCGCACCAGATAGCTGTGTTTCGTGATCGGCATCGTGATGCCGATAATATCCGCTTCCTGGAATGCATCTGTACCGATGGAGGAAGTCGCAACATTACCGGTAATGACAACCAGTGGTACCGAATCCATATATGCTGTAGCAATACCTGTCACGAGATTGGTCGCACCTGGACCGGAAGTGGCGATACATACCCCAACCTTGCCTGTAGAACGAGCATATCCATCAGCCGCATGGATCGCACCTTGTTCATGGCGTGTCAAAATATGGTTGAAATCCGGGTTTCCATGCATCGCATCGTAAATATAAAGAACTGCCCCGCCCGGATAGCCGAACACACACTCGACACCTTCTAACAGCAAACTGCGAAGCAAAATTTCGGAGCCGGTAATTACATCAGGCTGCTTCAGTCTTTGGTGCAATTCTTCCTGCGACTTACTAGCCGACACATCTCTGAATGCTCATCTTGATCTTCCTCCTTCTCTTAAGGTTTTTATGAATACAAAAGACGACGATTACATTGGCCATGACTTCGTGAAGCCTTTCGCTTTAACCGATCGCATTAGAAATGCTTAAGCAATGCTCGCTTTCGGCAAGAACATCATCAAACGCTAATCTTACACTTTCGCAACTACCAAACGCTTTCATCACGTCAAATCATCGGGACGAAAGGGGTTATCTCTTCCGTGGTACCACCCTAGTTCGCCGCCTGCTTCACAGCAAACGGCCTTATCAAGTGCAATGTATGCACCTTAAGCGCGAATAACGTGCGCCAACCCGGTTCTCCCTAATAAGACGATACACTATGTCTTAACGTATGTCCTTTCAGGAGAACAGCTCCGAGGTGAGCTCGTTAATAAGGGATTAAGGCATCGGTTCCAGCAACTCCTCTGCTCTCTGGTACATAAGAGCCCTTATCACTTCGTCCTCTTCATAGCTGATCTTGCAATGATTCAGCAAATGCTGACTTGTATTGTTTAACGATTATTATATGCTACAGCACAAAAGCTAGTCAATACTTTTTCGTGCGTGCACGAGAAAATTCATTAAGCGTTAACTTTTTCCTTGGCGATACCCGCAAGCTGCGAGAACGCTTGTTCATCATTTACTGCCAGGTCTGCAAGCATCTTGCGATTGATGTTTACTCCAGCAAGCTTCAAACCATGCATCATCTTGCTGTAAGTAATCCGTTGATTGCGAGCTGCCGCATTGATGCGCACGATCCACAAGCTGCGGAAGTTGCGCTTGTTCTGACGACGGTCGCGATATGCATAGCATGAACGATTTCAGCAATTGTTCATTCGCTTTTTTAAACAGTCTATGTTTTGCACCGTAATAACCTTTTGCGAGCTTTAAAATTCTTTTGCGTCTGCGACGTGTCACGTAGCCGCCCTTTACTCTTACCATGTAAGTTCTACCTCCTAAGGTTTCGATTCAGATTATTTCACGTAAGTGATTAATTGTTCGATTCGTTTGGCGTCGCCCTTCGACATAATAGCGCCGCCGCGAAGTTGCCTCTTCTGTTCGGAGATTTGCCTTCAAGCAAATGTCTTCTGTATGCGCGATTTCTTTTTATTTTACCTGTGCCGGTCTTGCTAAAGCGCTTTGCAGCACCGCGGTGAGTTTTCATCTTTGGCATATAATGGTTCATCCTTCCGTAATTAGTTATTTCACTTCTTTAGGCGCTAAGATCATAATCATATTGCGGCCTTCCAGCTTCGGATGACGCTCGATAGCGCTAATATCGCTACCACTACGGCGACACGTTCCAACACTCTTTTCCCGATCTCAGCGTGCGTGATTTCCCGACCGCGAAAACGAACGGAGCACTTCACCTTATCCCCGTCACTTGAGAAACTTCAGAACGTTGCGCATCTTCGTCTGAAAATCATGCTCCTCGATCGTCGCGCTGAAGCGTACTTCCTTGATCTCGACGATCTTCTGATTCTTGCGCGCTTCCTTCTCTTTCTTCTGTGATTCATAGCGGATACTTGCCGTAATCCATAATGCGGCAAACCGGCGGTTTCGCCTGAGGCGCTACAGCGACCAAATCCAAATTCGCATCCATCGCCATCTGTAAAGCTTCACGAATCGGCTTAATCCCCATTTGCTCGCCGTCTGCACCGATCAATCGAACCTCGCGGGCTCGAATGTCATTGTTAATCAAATGCTCTCTGCTAATAAATGCCACCTCCAATATTAAATCAAGTGTATATTGCGTAGATTACCGTGCTTCGTAAATCGCCTGCTTGGGAAAACGGGCTAGTGCGGATTCAGTGCGGTCACTCGCGACATGCAATCCGATCCGCCAAATAAAAAAAGATGTAAGCATCACTCGCCCACATCTTCACGATCCGCTATCCATTCTAAAACGCTCCACAAATAACAGCATTCCAGTCACGAATATTTGTTGTGAATAACCAGCCGACCGTCTGCCGGACAGGTGAGAAGCGGGCGCTTCTACTTCAATCACGGTATTCATACTTGGTTTCCATCTTATCACGGGCAGTCGTGCCATGTCAATGTTCTGATTGATTTCCATGTACATCATGCCCTTCCTATCGCAACCTTCCTATCGCAACCAATATTGGGTTTCATTCGTATAATGATATCGCATGCAGGACGAACGAATGATTTGCATAATGTTAATCGTCACTTTACATTGCTGTGCTAAGATGATTGAAAAACCAGATGCAATTTCGTGCTGATCAGTGTAAAATCATATCATGGAGGGGTTTAACATGAGCCGTGTCGTGCTGTGGCTGCATAACAAGGAGCTTCGGCTATTCAATTTTATTAATCATAAATGTCAGCATGCAATATTACAATATATTTTGAATATACTGACCCATATAGGGGGCGCTATCTTTACCATATCGGCGACGCTCAGCGTCGCTTTGCTGGCGGAAGGCCAGCTAAGCCGGGCCGGTTGGCAAGCCTTCGCAGCACTGGCTGTCAGTCACGTGCCGGTCGCCGTTATCAAGCGTTTGTATCCACGGCTTCGGCCTTACCTGGTGTTACCCAAAACAAACATCGGCAAGAAGATGTTGAAGGATCACTCCTTCCCATCCGGTCATACGACAGCTGTGTTTGCCAGCGTAACGCCATTTGTACTGTCATATCCGGTAATGAGCTTCGTGCTTATTCCGATCGCTTTTATCGTCGCTTTTTCTCGTATTTATCTTGGACTGCATTATCCATCAGATTGTGCTGCCGGAATGATTATCGGTACAAGCGCAGGCTACTTGAGCGCGGGCTTGTTATAAGAGACATGCCAATGGCAGGAAAAGCACAACCGGCTGATCCTCACTCATCCGCCATGAGCTTGACACGAATTACGTACGACGAATAGTGTGTAAGTATTAATGTAAAGGATGCGTGAATCCATTGAGAAAAAAAGAGTTCTTCTCTTGTCGGAAGGGTTCGGCGCTGGACATACCCGCGCAGCCCATGCAATCTCAAATGGCTTAAGTGCTCTCTCGCCCGATGTGATCACGAAGGTGTTAGAGTTAGGTGCATTCCTGCATCCGACCATTGCTCCAATGATTTTTAACGCTTATCGCAAGACGGTCGTGAACCGTCCGAAATTATACAGCTTAATTTATCGTTCTCAATACAACAAATCGATGAACCGCGTCGCGCAGTTGGCGCTACATCGCATATTTTATGCGCAGACCGCAAATCTCATCGACCAGCTCAATCCGGATATCGTCGTCTCGACGCATCCATTCCCGAGCACCGTCGTATCGCGCTTGAAGCGTTCCGGATTGGACGTGCCGCTCTGTACGGTCATTACGGACTACGATGCGCACGGAACTTGGATTAGCTCTGGAACGAACCTATACTTGGTGTCGACTTCCAACGTCAGGGACAGACTTACCGAGAAGGGCGTGCCGATGAACAAGATTGAAGTTACTGGCATTCCGGTTCACCCATGCTTCTGGCAGCGCAACGATAAAGCGCAGGTAGCGAAAGAGCTAAAGCTGAAGAACATGCCGACTGTCCTGATCATGGGCGGCGGCTGGGGCATCATGGGGAAGTTCGACATGATGGAATATTTGATGAAATGGCGGGAAGACATACAGTTCATCATCTGTGTCGGCAACAATGACAAAGCTCGCGAAGAACTTATGGAGAACCCGACCTATCGTCATCCAAATGTTCACATTCATGGCTTTACCGACAAAATAGACAAACTGATGGATGTTGCCGATTTGCTCATTACGAAGCCAGGCGGCATGACTTGCACGGAAGCGATGGCGAAAGGCTTGCCGATGCTGTTCTATGATGCCATCCCAGGCCAGGAAGAAGAAAATTTGCAATACTTCATCAGTCAAGGATTCGCTGAACCGATCGAAAGCGCGGATGTGATGGACAAATGGCTAAACATGCTCGTGCATGATTACGCCGGATACGAAAAGATCAGGCAATCGATCGACCTAAACATCCATGCGTATCGACCAGAAACGTGCGTGGAGACGATCCTGCAGTTTATGGACGCAACAACGGAGATGAAATCAAGCTCGGTCAACGCGTAAGTGCTGCCGGGCGAAATATACACAAATAAAAGCTGGAGCGACTGCTTGTCTGCTCCAGCTTTATTTGTGCTGCTGTATGGCTGCGATCAAATCGCGATCAATCGCTAAGTTGGGTGGCGTTCATGTGCCGATCATGCGCTGAACATGCGCCGATCATGCGCTGATTTGGCCCTGACCCCGTTCAGCCAGCAAGCCGCCCAGCCTCGCCAATCAACTGGCTTCATTCAGTTAGCAAGCCGGCCTACAACTTCGGTATTCCGAACTTCATGACGGCCGACCTAATGCGCTCGCTCCGCCCTTTAGTGCATTTTGTATGAATGATCATATAAAATTTCCCCGTGAGACGGAAATTCAGCGGTTTTGTATGATTGATCATACAAATAAACCCGATCCATGCGAAAAACGGACGAATTTGTACGAAATATCATACATTTATGCCAAAAATCGCGAAAAACGACGGATCATGTATGATATTTCACACAAAAGTGCCAAAATAGCAAAAACACTCGGTTTCAGATGCGATATTTCATACAATAACGTTCAACACCGCCAAATAAATCAACCTTTACGCCCTAGTGCTGCTTCATGCCGCTTCAGTGCTTCGCTGCCGACGATGACTCGGCGCCCATAGATCGGCATTCCTTGACTGCTAAACTTCGCTTCATATTCCGTCATCACATGCCCGTCCGGCACACCTTCCCGATGCATATCGAACGTAATGTCTGCCAAGCGAAGTCCGCAATCGGCAAAGCTGTTCAGCGAAAATTCGAACAGCGAAGGTGAATCTGTGCGCAAGTAGATTTCACCGTGCTCATCGAGAAGCTGTTGATATTTGACCAGGAATCGGGGATGGGTAAGGCGTCGTTCCGCATGACGCTTCTTCGGCCACGGATCGCTAAAGTTTAAATAGATTCGCGCAACAATTCCACCGGGGAGCAAACATTTCTTCAATGTATTCAATATTAAACAACGCCAAGGTTAAGTTGCTCGGCGCCCCTCGTCCGGCAGCCTCATGAACTTCGTAAGCTCTTTCGCCGCCCCGGCGAATCAATTCGTCGTAACGGTCAATCCCGACATAGTGAATATCCGGGTGCTTTGCGCTCATCTCACTGATGAACGTTCCTTTGCCCATGCCCAGCTCAGCATGAATCGGCTTACCACCCGACCTTTCGTGCCACTTGCCCTTCAGCTTCCTGCCTTCCAAGACAACCAGCTTATGATGCTCCTCGAGCCACTCTCTCGTCCCCGGTTTTCTTCTTAACCGCATGATTTCCTCCAATCGGGATTTTGCCCGGGTTCCATATTGATCACGTTATAAAGCCTTTACAAGACCTATTACTTCAGTTCCAAATAGCTATTATACCAACACCCGGCATACGGAGCAAAGCAGCATACAAAGAAGCCCTGCATTATCATTCAGGGCTCCAAAGCTACATGTCGGCTTCTCTCATACAACCGTTATTGGTTCATCACTTGCTTGTCGATGGTCGATTTTACTTCTTCCGCGCATCCAGTACAACGTTTGGCGCAAGAAATCGCGTTCCGGTCAGCGCCAATGCTTCCTTCACTGTCAGCTCCAGCGTAATCTTTCTGTTCGCCATTCGGAATTGTCACTTGATTGTCCATCGAAATCACCTCACTTAGCGTCTTGGCTCGATTTTTCAGTACCTTAGGATCGATTGCTCAGTATAATGAAGCGATTAATTGGTGTGTATACATTCGAGGAATCCATCTTCTTCCCTCGTTTATAAAGTAACATGTCATGTAAGGTTTTGCAAGATAAAATTCAGCCTAAACATGTTTTTATCGAGTGCATTTCGTGCGTTTTTTGGAGATATTTCGCATCGCTTGTCGAGCATACACTTCAAATTATGTCTCAACTCCATCTTCCAACGGTTCACTAAGGGAATGACTCGCCTTCCACAGACTTCAAATCTTCTATTAATAGGGGATGAAACATTTTAATGATAAGGAGTTTCATACTCAATGCAGCAATCGTACCGTCCGAACGACTCCCGCTCCTTTATGGGGAGACAAGCGATTTCATACATGGAACTACGAAATGCGCCAGCAGTTTGGGTAAAAATTTCAAGGTCATGCTCGATGCAGGCTTCACCTGTCCGAACCGCGACGGTACCATCGCGCTTGGTGGCTGTACGTTCTGCAGTGCGAGAGGATCCGGCGATTTCGCCGGAAGCCGCAAGGACGACCTTGTCACCCAGTTCAATACGATCCGCGACCGCCAGCACAAGAAATGGCCCAATGCCAAATATATCGGCTATTTCCAAGCCTATACTAATACTTATGCTCCGGTAGAAGTACTGCGGGAGTATTATGAAGTCATCCTGGAACAGCCCGGGGTTGTCGGTCTGTCCATTGCCACTCGCCCCGACTGCCTGCCGGACGATGTGGTCGAATATTTGGCGGAACTGAATGAGCGCACGTATCTTTGGGTGGAAATGGGGCTCAGACCATTCATGAGTCCACCTCAGATCTGATTAACCGCGCCCATGACACCGATTGCTATTATGAAGCTGTGGAGAAGCTTCGTAAGCACGGCATTCGCGTGTGCACGCATATTATCTACGGACTACCGCAAGAAACACACGAGATGATGATGGACACATGTCGTGCCGTGGCCAATATGGACGTACAAGGCATCAAAATCCATCTGCTCCATCTCATGCGTAAGACACCGATGGTCAAACAGTACGAGGAAGGGCTGCTGCGGTTTCTCGAAATGGATGAGTACGTGAAGCTCATCGTCGATTCACTGGAAATTTTGCCACCTGAAATGGTCGTTCATCGGCTAACCGGCGATGCTCCAAGAAATCTGTTGATCGGCCCTATGTGGAGCTTGAACAAATGGCAAGTGCTCAATTCCATTGATGCAGAACTTAAGCGGCGCGACACATGGCAAGGGAAGCTATGGAAGGAATCGCTGCAAATCGTATAAAGTGGCGATCTGCTCGGGTGGGCTGATGAAGGGGATGTTAGCTACATTAGCCGAAGTTTTTTCCGCTACAAGCGGAGTCTATACTTTATACAGGGAAAGGGTTTGCCAGAAGATGGGGTTCGCATCCGTCCTTACCTATGCGCAACAGCTTGTACGAAGCTACACACAGCCCGGTGACCGGGTGATCGATGCGACGATCGGCAACGGCAATGACACATTGTTCCTTGCCGAGCTCGTCGGCAAACGAGGAATGGTTTACGGCTTTGATATACAAAGAGAGGCTATTGACAATACGACGCAACGGTTCGCGCGTGCTGACCGTGCGATGGACAATGTGCGGCTCATTCTTGACAGCCACGATCGCATGCTCGACTATATACCCGCACACGAGCACGAGCGCATTGCCGCCATTATGTTCAATTTAGGCTACTTGCCTGGCGCGGACGAGACGGTCATTACGACAACTTCGACGACACTGTCAGCTTTGCGCACGGCGCTTGCCATCTTGCGTCCACATGGCATTGTTACAGCGGTTCTATACCCCGGACATACCGGCGGTGATGAAGAAGCTGCTGCCGTGCAAGCGTGGGCACAATCGCTTCCGGCCGCGCAATATCAGGTGCTCAGCTATCGCTTCTTGAACAAGCCAGAGCAAGGCACCTTACTTGCTGGCGATCGAAAAGCGAACGACAAGATAAAGAGCCGCACATACGACCAATCCATCAAATTGCAACTGATTCAACTAGTGTTAAATTTTTATTTTCTAATTCATAAACTCGATCGCATAAAATTTTTATGTCTTCCATATTGTGGCTCGATATTAATATCGTTGTACCTTTTGATTTTAAAGATAAGATTAATTCTCGAATATGTTTGACCCCTTCTTTATCTAGACCGTTCATCGGCTCATCGAGTATTAGAATTTTTGGGTTTTCCATGATTGCTTGTGCAATCGCAAGTCGTTGCTTCATTCCAACCGAATAATTGCGTACTTTTTTCTTGTTATTCGGTTCTAATCCAACTAACTGCATGGACTCTTTTATTTGTTCATCGTTGATTACTTTGCGGATCGAAGCAAGATATTGCAAATTTTTAAAACCTGTCTTGTCCGTCAAAAATCCAGGATGTTCGATGACAATGCCTGTCTCTTCAGGGAAGTCCATATCTTTATGAAGCAACTTATCGAATATTTCAATGGATCCCGAGTCAGGTATAAGAAGACCACATAATAGTTTGAAAAATACAGATTTTCCGCTACCGTTATACCCAATAAACCCGCAAATGGATCCTCTCTCAATTTCAAGGCTGACATTTTCGAAAATCTTCTCATTTCGAAATGATTTTTCAAGATTTTTCACCTTTATTGCCGCCTGCATATTCCCCATCCTTCCTGATTAGATATCCCTTCTCCGTTTAAACCAAAAATAAGCAAGAAAATAGAAGATGCTCGACATCGTGATTTGGATACCAACAAAAGCCCATTCTAATGGATACGTTTCAGTTCCTATTACATTCCATTTGTAAGGAGTAATGTGACTGCCGACCCACAAAGAAACATCATCTATAAGGATATTAACCACATAGATGCTGGCAACCATTAAATACCCCCAACCCACCATTTTCCTCATCCGCAGATTACACGCTAATTGGAACATGCTTAATGTAACAGAGCCGGAAACTAGTAGAACGTAAAGTCTGATAGAAAATTGAAATACAGATAATTTACCAATAGGCGCAAATTCTTGTTGTAGAAATTCCAATGTAAATGCAAAGTTCTCATATAAGGCTCCAAATACAATAAGCGTCAGACCGATATATATCCCGAAGAATATAGCAGTCAGTAAAAGTATCGCGATAACATGTGAGAATAGCCAGTCATGGATCCTTCTTATTCGTATCAACATATATTTTGAATTCTTCATGATATGGGTTTCGCTGTATCTATCGACGAGGAACATCAAAATAAACGGAAGTAAATGATGCACGATAAATACAATCGCTAAATTGTGCGCGGAATGTCCCCCAAAATGTATAACGAGAGCATCAGCTAAAGAGGCGTGCCGGCTCAGTACATAGCTAGTAAAGAAGATCAATAGCAAACTTACACACGTTATAAGGAATAATGTTCTCAAACGAATCACATGCTTTAGATTAAACGTAGCAAATCGTACCCATTCCATTTTTTCACTCCTGTATGGTAATCCTTCGGAAATTCATCTGGATTAACACTAACATAACAACGATAAAAACAATTAAACCGACATGATAATTGAACATGTATGTTATCAAATGGTCAGCTGCACTGAAATATCGGACGAAACCAGATCCTAAACTTAAGAATGGGATGACTTTCATCATAAAACTAATGTGAAGAAGATAATTGATCATAATAACACTAGTACTGGCTAAAAGAGCTAGTAAGTTTCGTTTTTTTGATGTAAACAAATACACCATTAGATATACGATTCCGATCATCCAAACACCAAGCAAATATCGGAAAGAAAGCATGGCCAAAACGGAAGCCGGAGAAAGATAGTTCGTGTATGTAAAAGTTTCATTCATAAATGAACTCCAGTCCATACTCCACTTGTCCCTGAATAGAGAGGACATGGCAATGGTGCAGATATATACGAAAGTATATACGATTCCAAACACCAAGATTAGAGAAATCTTCGAGCTAATCCAATATCTTTTGGATCTCATTCTGATGATGATATATTTGAATATGGAACGATCATGACAAATCGAATGAATATACAATAATGCCATGGGGAAAAATAAATATAATTGAATCTCAGTCGAATCAAGCATACCGTAAACAATCGTATCCCATAGGTTAGTCGATTCTATATTACTCGACATGATCAGTGTAATTCCAATTGTGATCAATAGACAGATCAAACTTTTTAGACTAATAAAGATCGTGACGAATTTCCACCTTGTATAATGAATTGCAACTGGTTGGCACATCATATGTTCTAGCCATGATGCTGCACCCTACTTGCCTGAAGTATAAATAGGATATAACTTACTAAAATGATTGAGATGATGATTGGGAACATGCTTACAGCCTGTACATGGTGACTGTATAATACTTGGTACCATTGAAGTGGTGAATAAGCGTACCATTGAAAAAAAGCTTCTAACAGCAAACTGCTGACAATATAAACAAGAAGCGTAGATACATAAACATAAACCCTTCTTTTCATAAAGGAACTGATCGTCATCGCAATCCCTGCAAAACATGCCCCAAGCAAGAAATGTGTAAGGAATGTCAGCCATATTGCAAGTTCCGGATTCACGGGGAATATTTCCGAAAACATACCTGTAGCAGTCCAGAAAAAGGGATCGAGAATTTCATTTTGAAAAATGATCGTAATTAATATATAGTACAATAATTCTGGTATAAATAGAGCCAAACCTCCTATTAGAAGATTCACAATATATTTTGTATTCATATACCTCTTGCCACTAATACGTGAGCATATAAAATAATAATGTTTCGATTCCCTTTCTTCCAAGTAAGTTGAAGCGTAGGGGATTACTGCCAATAGTGGAAATATAAATGCCATGTAATCGAAGCTCTTCATCCATACATGGTATTTATTGAACCCATTTGTCACTAAAAAATTGGCCATCTCATCATTGTCTATGATGTCTGGAGCTTGTAAATCCGCGAATGTCATCATTCGAAACACCGAAGCATAATCAGATAAAAAGAATAGGATCAAAGAAACAACTATGATTCCCATCATGCGAGTATCGAAAAGTCCTTTCTTCAATTCAAGGCTGATCATATCATTTCCTCCATGATACCTAAACATTACACAATAGAGTTCAGTTAGAAAGGGGGTGTCCAGAAGTCAGTGAAAACTGACTGTTGGACGTCCCCCTATTTTGTGGGCAGCTATTCTATATCGGTGAAATCAATTTGTTCTGAGCTGTAACGGTTGCCACAAAGGCTATTCGCACGTAAATGAACGTTTTGAAATTGTAACGGTTGTCATGGAGACTATTCACGATAAAATGGCACAATTGGCGGTAAAAACAGCGAAATAGCCGCCGTCACAACCGTTACAAAATAAAACCTGGCTAATTCGCTATAATAAGCCCTATAGGAACCGTTAGAGTAACACGAGCAAAATCATAGCCCACAATCTACTGACGACGGCGAGTATACGCTTCACTGCCTTCCTAAAGCGATTATAGAATGAAAAAATGGGGATGAACGAATAAAGACATGGAATCCAATTAGACTGCCGGTTTGTCCGCCAAATATGGGAAAAAGCTCACAACATCCAATAAAGCAAATTTAGCGATGTGGCGTATCGAGGCGGACCTTCACCTTACTGGACAGCCCCTTCTACTTTATTATTCATCAAGATACCAGCTTCCTTTGACCGTATAACGATCAAACTTGTGACTATTCTCTACAAATCTTAAGCGGTAAGGAAAACCAGCTCTTCCACCTTGATTTTCGAGCATATACTAACCTGTATTTCTTCCCATTATTTCACTTAGTATCGTATCTGAAGCATCATATGCTGTCAATATATGAAAATATTAACTTATTGTGTATTTTAGATGGAGTTAAGTTGATTTGATATTCTCGTTAAAGATGATCAGCCAATGCGTCCTCCGACAGTTTCATCGTAGAAGTATTGCGGAGGCTGGGACGCATCCGGCGGGTAATGTACGATCAGCAGCGTCCGTACGTTCATGTCCTGCTCAGCGGACTGCTGCAATTGTGCCGCCAGATCGAAGGGCAGCACTTCCAAGACCGTATGCTTGTGCAGCTCCTTCTCGCTCATGCCAAGCGCAGCAAATTGCGGAGAGACGTCTTCCGGATGCTCTGCCAGCCGTCTCATGATCGCAGCCTGCTCCGCTTTCGCCAAGCTGAACGTCCACCAAATCTTGCGCGGCTTATATTTGTGATTCAAGAAATAATCCAGCTTCATGAGCCCTTCCGCAATTTCCGGACGCTTGAGCCCATATTCTGTAAAAAGGCTGCCAGCCGGATAAATAAATCTTCTAGCTGATGACCGATCTTCTGCCAACCACGCTCTTCCCAATAGTCGCCGAAGCTTTGGAAAAAATCGAACGGGGAAGTAAACTCGCGGCTGATCAAATATTCCAGCGTATGATCCATCCGGTGCGCGTTCCAATATTTCTCCAATACGTCTTCGACGCGCTTAATCCGCACGATATCGGCAAATGACAGCACGCGGTTGCCGAGAATTTCATACGGCGCTTGATCCATAAACATATAGCCGTATTTGTCCGCGTCATTTCTTAAGCCTGTGCCGCGCAGCATCTTTAAGAAGCCAAGCTGCAGCTCCTCCGGTCGAAGCGCGAATACGTCATTGAACGTTTGTCGGAACGAGTCATAGTCTTCCTCAGGCAAGCCTGCGATCAGATCGAGATGCTGGTCGATCTTGCCGCTATCCTTAATCATCGTTACCGTCCTGGCGAGCTTTGTGAAATTTTGTCGCCGCTTGATTAACTCATTCGTTAGATCGTTCGTCGATTGGACGCCGATCTCAAAGCGAAAGATGCCGGGAGGCGCATGATCTGACAAAAATTGCAGCACTTCCGGCCGCATGATATCAGCCGTAATTTCGAATTGAAACACACAGCCGCCGTGATGATCGATCAGAAATTGAAAGATCTCCATTGCGTAATCCCGCTTTATATTAAAGGTGCGGTCTACGAACTTGATCAGCTTCGCCCCGGATTGGATCAAATACAGAAGATCCGCCTTCACCCGCTCTATATCAAAATATCTAACGCCCGTTTCAATACTGGATAAACAAAACTGGCAGCTGAACGGACAGCCGCGGCTCGTCTCGAAGTATACGACTCGCTTCGCCAGATCGGGAACATCCTCGGCAAATCGGTGCGGCGTCGGATATCGTATCAAGATCGAGCTTCGGCCGTCCTGGATTGATCCGAACCTCGCCGTCCTTCCGGTAGGCCAAGCCGAACACAAAGTGAAACTTCCCCTCACCCGACAGCTCTTGAAGCAGATGGCGGAAGGTGTCTTCTCCTTCGCCCATCACGATAAAGTCAACCTCCGGGATTCGCCTCATCCAATAATCGGTATCGTAGGAAACCTCCGGTCCGCCGAGCACGATGCGCACGTCTGGTTTTACTTTCTTCAGCATTTGAATGACCGTGATCGTCTGCTCGATATTCCATATATAGCAAGAAAAGCCGATGACGTCGGCTTCTCGCTGGAAGAGATCGGATACGATATTCATCACCGGGTCTTTGATCGTATATTCTACAATTTCTACGGGAAACTCAGGCTCTGCATAAGCTTTCAAATATCGCAAAGCCAAACATGTATGGATATATTTCGCATTTAATGTTGTGACCAACGTTTTCATCGTACGCTTCCTCTCATGTTCTCATCCGTGTGCAAAACCTTGCAACCGCTTGATGCCACGGCTTGTAAACTGCTTTCCTAAGCCTGTTATGTATTATATACTTGATGCTAAGAACGAACAAGGAGGCGACATTTTTTGACATGCTTCACAAAATTGATCTTCGCACGCGCAATCGCGACGAAATGATTGACATTACTCATTTAATTAAGGATTTGCTGCGAACTTCTTCGGTCCGCGAAGGCTTGGCTGTGATTTACAGTCCGCATACGACTGCAGGCATTACCATTAACGAAAATGCAGACCCGGATGTGCGCCATGACGTTTTGATGAGGCTAGATGAAGTGTACCCGTGGGAACACGAAAAATACCGCCATGTCGAGGGCAACACAGCGGCACACCTGAAGGCGATTACAACGGGCACTTCGCAGACGGTAATCATCCATGAAGGAAAGCTCGTGCTAGGTAGATGGCAGGGCATTTATTTTTGTGAGTTTGACGGCCCGAGACATCGAAACTGCTTCGTCAAAATCTTTAAGGAAGCCTAAGTCCATAGCATGGAATGCTCTCGATACATAACCCATTTACTGCCATTCACTGTCTGCACGTGGCTTCTGCACCGCTCCCAAGCTCGCTGCAGCAGGTGATCGAGCGAGAACGTATTCATAAATCGCTTGCATTCCTCAGGCGTGACCGGTCTGGAGAGCAAATATCCTTGCACTTCGTCACAGCCTTTATGTATGAGAAAATCCAATTGCTCGGGATGCTCCACACCTTCAGCCACCACAGTAAGACCAAGTTTATCTGCAAGCTGAATGACAGAGGACGTTATAATCTGTCCTGTAGAAGAGCGGCATTCCGCGATAAAGCCTTTGTCGATCTTGAGCGTATCCGCAGGATAGTTTTTTAAATAATTCAATGAAGAATATCCCTTGCCAAAATCATCAATCGCGATGCGGATGCCGCGGGACTTAATCATTGCTAGCGTCATCGTTACCGCCTTCTGATTTTCGATAAAGACGCTTTCCGTAATTTCCAGTTCCAGCATTTCCGGATGCAAGCCTGTCCGTTGTAAAATTTCATCTAGCGTTTCGACAAAGTCATCGCGAAATAACTGCTGAACGGAAATATTGACGCTGATGCGAAACTGATGTAAGCCTTCTCTTTTCCATGCGGCAACTTGCCGGCACGACTGCTCTAAGACCCAATAGCCAAGAGCGTCGATCATACCGGTGTTCTCGGCAATCGTGATGAACTTGCCGGGAGGGATGTCCCCTTGCTGCGGATGGCGCCATCTGGCTAGCGCTTCCACGGCTGTCACGCGGCCTGTTTGCAAACTTATGCGCGGCTGATACACGAGTCCGAGGTTATTGTGTTTAATGGCAAGCCGCAAATCCGTCGCCAGCATGAAGATGTCACTCAGCTCTTGGTCCATATAGTGCTCGAACACGACCACTTGTCGATTCGATTGCTTGGCTCTCGACAGTGCGGTATCCGCATATCGCAGCACCTCTCGAGCTTGGTTGCCGTGATCCGGAACGGCAGCGATGCCAGCAGATGCCAAAATATGTATGTATTGCTTCGTGAGAACAATTGGCGTCTCTTCGAAGCGCTTGATCATTCGGTTCGTGAGCTTTACAGCCTCCTCGAGACCACAATCCAAAATGACCGCAAATTCATCGCCGTTCAGTCTTGCAATTACCGCATCTTCCCCGACCATCGAACGAATTTGCTCCGCTACCAACGTAATGACACGATCGCCATATTCGCTCCCGAGCGCATCGTTCACCCATCGGAATCGGTTAACGTTCAGAACTGCAACGCAGAGTGACTGCGATCGCCGCCGCAAGCGAATGCGTCGTTCTAGTTGCTCCAGAAACGTCTGACGATTCATGAGACCTGTTAACGGATCTCGAATCGCCTTTACCTGGTTAGTAGCAGTCGCCTTTGCTAGTGCTGCCTGATAGCCAATGTGAAAGATTAGCATAAAAATTGCGATTGCGATGATGATCGCTGCAACCGGGATGAACGCATTGTCAAACACAAGATTCCGTCCCTTCATTGCGTTACATCCATCCGCCGAGTGAAGATAAATAAACATCCACCGGCATGCCGATGGATGTATTGATTAGTTGATCATACTCCACTTTCGGCAGCCCGGCGACCAATAGAACTTAGTTCCTTAGGCCCGTAGCTTTGCGTCCTCACCTTTCGATGAGTTTGCTATTATCGTAGTAGAAACAATATCAAGACGCCCTTATAGACCTGTTCAGAAATTCTGCACAGGGCTAATAAAGAAATACTTCACCAACACGCAATCCTTCAGACAGGATGCGGGTAAGGGGCTTCGTATTTCTTCCCGCAGCGAAAACTGACGTATTCTAAAATACCTATATAGTCCTAAATATACCGAAACTTTCGGCATGAATCAACATATTTTAACATAAATTGAAGGGAACGTGCAAAATCACGTCCCCTTTACAGATTTTAGTTATTCATCCGGATCTTGATCGATATACTCAGAATCACCAAATTCAATAGCTGCTTGTCCTTGTGTCATATCCGTGATCCAGGCGGCAAATCGTTCCGCCTCGCCATATACCGGCAAGCAAATGATTTTTACGCGGTCGGTAAATTCCGGATTTCTTGTGATGATCCCGCGACCGGCCAGCTCGTTCTCCAGCTTGCCATACCACGTATAATCAACCGTAACCGCAACTTGCCGATGCAGCACCTTCTGGACGATCCCCGCTTCCTTCAGAGCTTCGACTGTGGCCTCTGTATAGGCTCTCACTAAGCCACCGGCACCAAGCATGATACCCCCGAAGTATCGCGTCACAACTGCTGCAGCGTATTTCAGCTTCTGCTGCTTCAACACTTCCAGCATTGGCTTGCCCGCGGTGCCGCTAGGCTCCCCATCGTCGGATTGCTTCTGCCATTCGTCTCGGTCTCCGACCAAGTACGCCGAGCAATTATGGGTAGCGTCCCAGTGCTTCTTCTTGATCTCCTCTATGAATTCGATCGCTTCTTCTTCACTCTGCACCGGTTTCACATGTCCGATGAAGCGAGATTTTCTAATCGACGATCTCCTTGACAGCCGGGCGGCGGACTGTTCGATATTGTTCGATCATATCTCGTTATGCACGTCCAAGGCGTTTCTCCAATTCAGCCTTCTGATCTTCGAAGCCCGGCTTGCCAAGCAAAGCGAACATATTCTTCTTGTAAGCTTCAACACCCGGCTGATCGAACGGATTCACACCGAGCAAATAGCCGCTAATTCCGCATGCCTTCTCGAAGAAGTATACGAGATATCCGAACCAGTATGGACGAGATTTCCGGAATCGTCACGATCAGATTCGGCACTCCTCCGTCTGTGTGAGCAAGCAATGTTCCTTCGAATGCTTTCTTGTTCACGAAGTCAACTGTTTTGCCTGCCAGGAAGTTGAGTCCATCCAAATTGTCCGCATCCTCACCGATGACGATCTCCTCTGCGGATTTGTCCACTTGCAGTACAGTCTCGAACAAATTGCGAGTTCCTTCCTGAATGAATTGACCCATGGAATGAAGATCAGTCGAGAAATCGACGGATGCCGGATAGATCCCTTTATGATCCTTGCCTTCACTTTCCCCGTATAGCTGCTTCCACCATTCGGATACAAAGTGCAAGGACGGCTCATAGTTAACGAGAATTTCTATCGTTTTCCCTTTGCGATACAGCGCATTGCGCATAGCTGCGTATTGATAGCTCGCATTCTCCGCCAAGTTCGGGTTCGCATATTCTTGCGATGCGTCTGCAGCGCCTTGCATCATCTCATCGATGTTAATGCCTGCTACTGCAATCGGCAACAAGCCTACTGCTGTCAATACGGAATATCGGCCACCGACATCATCAGGGATGACGAATGTTTCATAGCCTTCAGTGTCCGCTTGCGTTTTCAGCGCGCCTTTCGCTTTGTCCGTCGTAGCATAGATGCGCTTCTTCGCGCCTTCTTTGCCGTACTTGTTCTCCAGCAGTTCCTTGAAAATACGGAAAGCAATAGCGGGCTCTGTCGTCGTTCCAGACTTGGAGATGACATTGACCGAAAAATCCCGGTCACCAATCAATTCGATCAAGATGCTTTATATATGTAGAGCTGATGTTGTTGCCCGGCGAAGAAAATTTGCGGTGTACCGCGTTTTTCCTTACGGAGTACATTATAGAAAGAATGCGGACAGCATTTCGATTGCGGCACGTGCTCCGAGATATGAGCCGCCGATACCGATTACGACAAGCACTTCAGAATCCGCTTGAATGCGCTTCGCCGCTTCCTTGATACGCGAAACTCTTCTTTATCATATTGAGTCGGCAGATCAATCCAGCCAAGATAGTCATTGCCTGCACCTGTTTGGTTATGTAGTTGCTCATGCGCTGTTTTGACATATGGCGCCAAATAATCCAGTTCATGCTGTCCGGCAAACGCCAGCGCATTGCTGTAATCAAAACGTAATTTGCTACCCAACTTCATAGTCCTCCTATCCAATCTTTATCGATCTAAATAAACACTAAAACAAGCATACTTGAAATGTTGTGCTTTCGCAAGTGAAGCAAGTGTAAAAGTAACTAGCCAGCCTAAACAATATGAATCCACAATACTTTGCAAGAAACAAAAAAGGCAGCCCCTGTATTGGAACTGCCGCTTCATCTTGCATCACACGTCATTTCATTACAACAGAGTCTTTCACTTTCTGCTGACGACATTCTCCGGCGTAAAGCCGTACTCCGCGATCACCTTCGGTCCCGGAGCAGATGCGCCGAACTTGCTGATGCCCAAGATGTCGCCTTGATCGCCGACATAACGTTCCCAGCCGAACGGATTATGCCATCTCGATCGCAAGGCGAGCTTTCACATCCGGCAGGATAACGGAATCGCTGATATTCCTTGCGACTGCTTCTCGAACAGTTCCCAGCTCGGCATGCTGATGACGCGAACGTGAATGCCTTCTTCCGCCAGGCTTTCTGTGCGGCAACAGCAAGCTGAACTTCGGAGCCTGTAGCGAGAATTTGCGCTTGCGGCTTGCCGTTTGCTGCTTCGGATATACATATGCGCCTTTGCGTCTATGCCTTCGCGCGCTTTCTCAGCCGTGCCTTCGAGGATCGGCAGGTTCTGCGAGTCAATACGAGCGCAACCGGATCCTTGTTTTGCTGACGCGTAGCGCCATGCTGCCGACGTTTCGTTGCCGTCCGCCGGACGGATCACCGTCAGACCCGGAATGATGCGGATCGCAGGCAATCTGCTCGATCGGCTCATGCGTCGGACCGTCTTCGCCGACCGCGATCGAATCATGCGTCAGTACGTAAACGACAGGCAGCTTCTGCAGCGCCGCAAGCGGACGGCCGGACGCAAATAATCCGAGAATACGAAGAACGTTCCGCCGTATACGCTTTAATACCGCTATGCAGAGCCATTCCGTTCATTGCCGCAGCCATCCGAACTCGCGAACGCCGAAATAGATGTTACGGCCTTCGTAGCTGTCCGCGTTTAATACGGCAAACCTTTCAGATGCGTCTTCGTCGAGCATTCCAGGTCAGCAGAGCCACCGATAGATTCGGCACGTTCTTGGCAAGTGCATTCAGCGCGTTACCGGATGCGACGCGAGTAGCCATCGCTTTGTCTTCTGGCGTGTACGTCGGAATTCAGCATCCCAGCCTTCTGGCAATTCGCCGCTAGCGCCATCTCGAATTGCTCGGCAAGCTCCGGATATGCGTCTTTGTATGCCGCGAACAACGCTCCCATGCTCTCGTTCGCTTCTCTCGCCTTGCTGCTTTCACTTCTGCGAAGTGAGCGCGAACTTCTTCCGGCACGTAGAAGTCCGGCTCATCTCGCCAGCCGTAAGCTGCTTTCGTCAGCTTCGCTTCATCTGCGCCGAGCGGAGAACCGTGCGGACCGCTTGCCGCCTTTGCCGCCTTTGTTCGGGGAGCCGTAGCCGATGGTCGTTTTCACTTCGATAAGCGTCGGACGGTCGGATCAGCTTTCGCTTCCTGCGATCGCTTTGGCCGAGCGCTTCGAGATTGTTGCCGTCCTCAACAAGCAGCATTTGCCAGCCGTAGGCTTCAAAACGTTGCCCGAACATTCTCAGAGAACGACAGGTTCAATTCGCCGTCAAGCGAAATATCGTTGGAATCATACAGAACAATCAGCTTGCCCAGCTTCAAGATGACCAGCAAGCGAAGCAGCTTCCGCAGAGACGCCTTCCATTAAGTCGCCGTCGCCGCAAATCGCATATGTATAGTGATCGATGATCTTAAAGTCTTCTTTATTATAGTCGCGCCATATGCGCTTCCGCCATCGCCATGCCGACCGCCATCGCGATCCCTTGTCCAAGCGGACCTGTTGTCGCATCGACGCCTGCAGTATGGCCAAATTCCGGATGCCCGGAGTCTTGCTGCCCCATTGACGGAAATTCTTGCAATTCCTCCATCGGCAGATCATATCCGCACAGGTGAAGCAAGCTGTACAACAGCATCGAGCCGTGACCCGCGGACAGAACGAAACGGTCACGATTGATCCATTCCGGATTGGACGGGTTATGCTTCATATGTCTGCGTCCAACAGCTCATAGGCCATTGGCGCGGCACCCATCGGCATGCCGGGATGGCCGGATTCGCCTTCTCAATCGCATCGATCGAGAGGGTGCGGATCGTGTTACCGCTAATTGGTCCAAAGATTGATTGCTGACACTCATGAAACATTTCCTCCTAATTGTTTATCGGCATAAACTAAGTTTTATCATTGTAACATGGATTACTGCCCATTGTTTCGTACGAATACCAACACGAGTTTATACAAATACAACCGTCTTATTCTGGTGAGACGATAATGCGGTCCTCCACATGCCATTTCACCGCGCGGGCGAGTACGATCCGCTCGATATGCCGTCCGATCCGCTTCAAATCGATTCACATTATCGCGATGGCTGACCCGCTGCACATCCTGCTCGATGATCGGACCGCCGTCCAGCTCTTCCGTCACATAATGCGCAGTTGCACCGATCAGCTTAACGCCGCGATGATACGCCTGCGCGATACGGCTTGCCACCGACAAATGCCGGCAGGAACGAATGATGAATATTGATGATGCGATTCGGATAATGCTTCGATGAACTTCGGGGAAATGATCTGCATATATCGCGCCAGGATGATCGTATCCGACCTTGCCCTCAACGAGCTCCAGCTGCTGCTGTTCGGCTTCCTGCTTCGTCTCCGGCGTTACCGGAATATGATGGTAACGGAATCCCGAACGATTCGACCAGCTCCCTCATATCCTCGTGGTTGCTGATGACCATCTCGATATCCGCATCAAGATCACCCGCCTGCCACTGCCACAGCAGCTCTAACAAGCAATGGTCTTCCTTGGATACGAAGATCGCCAGCCTTCTTGCGCTTCGCCGCGCGAAGCAAAGCGCCATCTCATTTGAAACGTTCGGCTACTCGGCGCGAAATCCTCTCTGCAGATGCGGCAGCCGCTCCTCCAAATTCGGCAAATCAAATTCGATGCGCATGAAGAACATGCCGCCTTCCGGATCCATCGTATATTGATCGGATTGCACGATATTCGCTCCTTGCTCATATAAAAATCTGCGAAACGGCCGCCACGATGCCCGGTTGGTCCGGGCATGAGATCAGCATGCTGCGCCGATCTTGTCGCGGTTCGCTTCGTTTCTCTTGATGCGTATTGTACACTTGTCTGATTCACTTTCTTCCTCCTAAGCTACGTCCTCGATTACTCCATTGCAAGGCTTTCCCGGCCAACCAAGCGGTCAACCGGTGATTGATCGCTTCCTCGCTCAATTCCGTAACAGTTCGGCTTCAGTCACCATATCATATAGACGCTCCATCGGTTCGCGGCGTCCGCTTTTCTCGCTTTGGCATCGCTTTTCAGCAGCTCCCACGTGCTCAGCACATAGTCGCGATGATGGATGTCCTGCCTTGTGAAGAAATGATGCAAGCGCTCGACATCGTCCAGAAATTCTCCGCCGAAACGCTCTTCTACATCGCCGCGAAGCAGCGCGATCTCCGCTTCGTACATCGGACGCTGGGTCTTCTCTATCCTTGCCGATCCACGGCGTCTCCAGAATCATCGGCAGATGCTGCAGCTTCTCGTGCTGCACGACGCTGCGAATCGCTTCGAAGCCAATCCAGCCCGATCCGACCGGCGCTGGCGGTCCTTGCCCGCACCGCGCGGATTCTTGCTGTCATTCAAGATGGACGACAGCGATTCGGTCCAGGCCGACGATCCGGTCAAACTCTTCCAGCACACCGTCGAGATCCTCGACGATATCATAGCCGGCATCGTGAATATGGCACGTATCCATACATACCGTCAGCCGCTCATTGTCTGTCGTACCTTCTCGATGATCGCCGCGATCTCTTCGAATCTGCGACCGATCTCCGTGCCTTTGCCGGCCATCGTCTCGAGAGCAATATTGACGTTGGTCTCTTTCGTGCCTTTCAGCACTTCGTTCAAGCCTTCGGCAATCCGCGCAATGCCGTATTCCGCATCCTTATCCGTATAAGCGCCGGGATGAAGCACGATGTTCTCTACGCCGAGATATGAGGTGCGGCGAATTTCTTCCTGCAGGAAGTCTACTGCCAGTCGAAATGTGTCGTCCTTATAAGAGCCTAGATTAATAATGTACGGGGCATGAACGACGATTTCCTCGATGCCGTGCTCGCTCATCACTTCCTTGCCTTCGGGAATGATATTGCTCCTCGATCGGCTTTCGTGTCGTATTTTGCGGGGCGCCTGTATAAATCATGAAAGTGCCCGAGCCGTACGCTACCGCTTCATTGCGCCGCATTCAGCAATCCTTTGTCCGAAAACGACACATGGGAACCGATCTTCACCATATGCTTAACCACTCCTTCGTCTTATCCATATTTCCATCAATTCTGATCAGTATGCTCATCCATGAAGTTTGGAAAACTGCTTGTTCTATTGTAACGTGGATAATGAAATAATTCCATAAATGAGGTATAATTCGAAAATAGAATTTCCATACATCTGCATGATGTGAAACATTCTCGAGGTGAGACTATGCTAACGGTTTGGATGGTCATCTGGTCTCTCTTGTTAATCGGGACCCTGGCGATTGGCGGTTACTTCATGTTCCGCAAGTTCTTGAAATCTTTGCCCAAGGCCGACGGCAGATCGAAGCTCGACTGGCAAAACTATTATGTGGATTCCAGCAGGCATATGTGGACGGATGAGACGAAAGCCTTCCTAGAGAAGCTTGTAAAGCCTGTGCCCAAACCTTTCCGCGACGTGGCCAAGCATTCCATTGCAGCGAAGATCGGGCAGGTCGCCCTCGAATCCGGAGCCAAGCAAGTGAGCATGGATCATTGTATAGAAGGCTATATTCTCGCAACGCCGAAGCGGGACTATAGAAGTCTTATCGCCTTCCTAAACAAGAACAATATCGATTATTCCAAGTACAAGCATCTCCTGGAAGATACACCGCAAGGAAATGATGCTTGAATGGATCAAGCAATGAGTAGACAGGGCTGACGCCCTGTCTATATTATTGATCGCTTGCGGCAATTTGGTTGCGGCCGAGATGTTTGGCCCGGTACAATGCTGCATCCGCTTTGGCGATCATTTCCACGATGTATTCGTTGACGTCTTCAATGAACGTATCTTCCTCATCTGAGCTGGCGATGCCGACACTGATCGTTACCGTAATCTCCCCTCGCTCCGTGCGAATCGCATTCGACTCGACTAGCGAGCGCAGCTCTTCCGCCAGCATCATCGCACATTCGTGCTTCGTATGCGGCAGGAATATGGCAAACTCCTCACCGCCATATCTGGCGAAAATATCAGTCTTGCGAAGCCGCTTCGCGATCACTTCCGCCGTCTGCTTCAACACTTGATCGCCGATCTGGTGACCATAAGTATCGTTCGTCCTCTTGAAAAAGTCGATGTCGAGCAAAATGATGGAAAACGGAACGCGATATCGATTGTCTACGCTAATTTGATATTCCATCATCTGCAGCAAATACCGCCTGTTATAGCAACCCGTTAAGCTGTCTGTCGTCGCCATCAGCTCCAGCTTCTTATTCGCGCTGTACAGCTCCTCCTGAATGATTGTCAGTTCCTTGTTGCGTGCGGATAAGTCGCGATTTTTGCTGTTCAATTCTTCGACCATGCTGCGCCAATCTGTTATATCTTGAAATGTGATCATGCGACCGAGCACTTGTCCCCGCTCAATAATTGGATGAATCCGCATCAACACATGGCGCATCGTCGGGGTTAAGGAGTTGAGCTCCGCCTGAATAGTCGCTCTCGGTTTGTTCGTATACACGTGCAGGAAATCTTCCGAATCTTGCGGGTCCATACATTCGTATGCAATGCTCGATCGGAAACGGGTGACCGGTCGTCAGGGCGAGGAATCGTTTGGCAGTCTGGTTCGTGTCGATGACCAAATTTTTATCGTTAAGAACAACCAGTCCCGAGTCCATCGAGTCAATGACGGTATCATGTGCTAACGATACGACCTTGTATGTGCTGTATCTTTGCACAGCAACGGCAAAGCATAAATAGGAAAGCATGATGCCAAGCGAGCTTAAACCAGGTAAGATGTCCTTATCTACGAAGCTGTTCAGGTTGAGGATCATATCCGCACCCCAGAAGGTCACAAGAAGTAGCTGTGCGAACACGAGAAGCAAGGTTTGGTTGCGCAGCCCGCCGCCGCGAACTCGTAAGGAAGAAATAAGCATCAGGCAACCGAGGATGACGTAGGTTCCGGCCATACAAACCAAAACCCAGAAGAGCGGTCCGTAGCTGCGGTAGATGTAGCTTCCGTCAATCGGCTCTGCAAACCAATATAGCCAAGGATTTAAGGAAATAAGAATCGCAATCACGAGCGGTGGAAGTATAGCCAGGCGGGTAATTGCCGTGCGCAAGCGATTCAATCTGAGCGTAAAGAACAGGGAGATGACAAACCATAAGAAACTGGTCAGAATAATTCCCAGGAATGAAATGTTGACATAGATCCATTGATACCGTAGATCATCCGTCAAATTGAGTGAGAATTGACCGAATGGCCAAAGATGTATGGCCAGATGAAACCATACATAAATTTTTTGTAATTGCTTGATTTCGTTCATTGATAGTACGACAATAGATATCGCAGACAAAATCAAGAAAACGATGAGATCGCTCCAGCTTAGCAAAGTTTCCAATATCATAAAAAAACTACCCCTTCTTTAAGAGGTTGCTGAATAAAACTTCATGTTTCAAGTCCAAATGCATCCTTTCGACATTTATGGTTCATTTCCCTTCTGCGGAATAGATCATACAGGAAGAAAGTTTTATGGAAATATGTACATATTGGACTAATTATTTATTTTATCACAAACCAACCAGAGGTGGCATATGAAATCTTTCATCCAGCAAAAAACAAACCGCCCCGTCGTTCTAGCTACCGTTATGATTGCCATGTTTATCACAGCGATCGAAGCGACGATCGTCTCCACTGCCATGCCCAGCATCGTCAGCGAGCTTGGCGGATTTCAATCATACGCGATGGTATTTTCGATCTTCCTGCTGATGCAGGCGGTGACGATTCCGATATACGGCAAGCTGTCAGACTTGTTCGGCCGCAAGCCAGTGTTTACGTTTGGGATGATCGTCTTCCTGATCGGATCTGTGCTGTGCGGGTTTGCTACCTCCATGCTGACGCTGATCGTTTACCGCTTGATTCAAGGAATCGGAGCAGGAGCTGTGCAACCGCTTGCAATGACCATTGTAAGTGACATCTATCCGCTTGAAGAACGGGGGAAGGTGCAAGGATATCTGTCGAGTGTATGGGCTTTCTCGTCTGTGACCGGACCCGCTCTGGGCGGTATCTTCGTGCAATTCGTCGGCTGGCAGTGGGTATTCTGGATTAATGTTCCGTTCGGCATCTTGACTTTGTTCGGACTGCACTTCTTCTTCAAAGAACAATTGGACAAGCAAAAAACACAAATCGATTACGCAGGCTCCATCATGCTGCTTATTACGATCGGCTCGCTGATGACGTTATTTATTGGCAGCGGCTCACTTTGGCCGTGGCAATCCACATCCGTCGTCGTTCTCGCGATCGTGTTTGCGGTCGGACTGTTCGCCTTCATAAGAAGAGAACAAGTCGCACCGGAGCCGCTGATGCCGCTGTCGCTATGGCAAAATCGAACGATTGTGATCAGCAATTTAACAGCGCTTACCTCGCACATGGTTCTGATCGGCATCTCGACCTTCTTGCCTACTTATGTGCAGGGGATCATGGGTTATTCCCCGTCCATCGCAGGCTTTACCCTCGGCATGATGTCGATCGGCTGGCCGCTTGCCTCGACGATCGGCGGCCGATACATGCATCGCATCGGACTGCGCCGCATGTCGGTTAGCGGCTGCGTGGCCATCATTCTGGGCACGATCATTTTCGTGCTGCTGAAGCCTGAATACGGGCCTGTTTATGCTGGCAGCGGGGCTTTCCTTACAGGGGTCGGGCTCGGGCTGTTGTCAACCGCTTCCTTATTAATCGTCCAAGGAAGCACAGATTGGAATATGCGCGGCTCGGCCACGGCGTTGATGATGTTTATGCGAATATCCGGATCGACCATCGGCGCCTCCGTTTTGGCCGGCATCCTCAATACTCGTTACGCTGCCTACATGCAGCAAAACGCTGACACGATCCACACTCCCGTGGAGCTGGACGATGCCAATTTGCTGCTCGATCCGAACCGTCCCCCGTTGGATGAGTCCGTCCTTACGCTACTGCAGGACGGACTGGCGCACGGGCTAAGCAGCGTATATGTTTCCTCCTTCCTGCTCGCCCTGATCACGTTCTTCCTGATCGTTTGGTTGCCCCGAACGCAAGCGACTTCTCCGATCGTTCGGCGCAAATCAGCCGCAGACGGAAATCGTTCATAAATGAAAAATAACCCCGCCGCCGCGAGGGTTATTTGTATGACTTGCTTGCAAAATATCATAAGGATAGTCAAAAGGAAAGTCAAAAGGAAGCCAAAGTTCCCTTATTTCCGAAATTTGACCGTTTTTCCTGAAATAGCGGAAGTGAAACTTCCGCTATTTGCTACGAAACGGGCGAAATGCGCCGTTTTTCGCGGCTGCATCCACAATAGAGGAACTAACGATTCTCTTATTTCAGCAATTTGCCCCATTTTGCCCGAATAAAGGAACTTTCGCTTCCGCTATCCGCACTTCCGTTTTGTTAAGGCGGCCGCGATAGTAAGTCCTCAACTTACGGACGGGCGCTTTCAGCCATTTTGCAAGGCTTCCAGACCAAGTGCCAACGCCCCGGTCAATCCGGCCAAGTCACCCAGTCCCGGAGGGACAATATATTGCTCGATATTCTCCGTGACGGCATCCGCGCTGACGTACCCGTTCAGGATTCGCTTAACTTCCTCACGAATCATTGGGAACATCTGGCGCTGTTTCATGACCCCGCCGCCGAGAATCACTTTCTTCGGTGAGACGGTAAGGATCATATTCGCCACTGCTTGTCCGATATAATACGCCTCAATCTTCCACGCTTCATGGTCTTCCGGTATGCTGACGCCCTTCATCTTCCAACGGGCTTCCAGTGCCGGACCGGCAGCCATCCCTTCTAGACAATCCCCGTGATATGGGCAATTACCTGCGAAGTCGTCATCCGGATGCCGACGAACGAGTACGTGGCCAGCTTCTGGATGAACTAGACCATGGACTAGCTTGCCTTCCGTAAAGATTCCAATGCCGACGCCTGTTCCGATCGTATAATAGACGCAGCTGTCTAAACCTTGGGCTGCGCCCCACTTCGCTTCTCCGAAGGCCGCTGCGTTCACATCCGTATCCCAACCGAACGGAACATCGAACTCCTTCCGCAATGTTCCGAGAAAGTCAAAGCCTGCCCAGCCCGGCTTCGGTGTCGTCGTCACAAACCCGTACTGCGGGCTCTGCTTGTTCAGCTCAATCGGTCCAAAGGAACCGATCCCGATCGCTTCCACTTCTTTATCACGAAAGTAATCGATAATCTTCGCCAATGTCGGCTCTGGATGTTCAGTAGGAAATTGAATGCTTTCTTCAATTTTTCCATGCTCATTGCCAATCCCGCATACAATCTTGGTGCCTCCAGCTTCTACTGCTCCGATTCTCATACGTTGCTATGCCTCCCTACGTGATAAAAACATAAGCATGTACTTCATTCATTGTTCGTGAATCAATGAGTTCTATCCAATTATATATAAAGTTGGGCGAAAGGTTAACTGCTAAACGCAAAAATCACAAGACAATTGTATATCCCATTTTTTTCTGCGACGTTCGCCGTCACCGTCCGCCCATAATCTCACACTGCTTTAAGCACGTATGCGTGATCGGCCAACACTTCAAACGCGATGAGGTCGAGATGCTCCGCATCGTTCAACACGTCTACTTTCTGACCGCAGCAATAGACCTCGATTTCATGCGGCACCCTGACCTTGCATATCCCGGCGTACTTGGCTGCAAGATGAGCTACTACCAAGCGTCCGTCCGACCATTTGATCTCTACCTCATATCCGCCCCGCGCCCGCAAGCCCTTCACATGGCCGGATGACCAAGCCTTCGGCAGGGCTGGCAGCAGGTGGACGAACCCTTCATGGCTTTGCAGGAGCATCTCGGCGATTCCAGCAGTGCCTCCGAAATTGCCGTCGATCTGAAACGGAGGATGATTGTCCAGCAAATTCGGGAGCGTAGATTGACTTAACAAAGCCTTTACATTGTCATAGGCCTGATCCCCATCCTCGAGCCTCGCCCAAAAATTAACGATCCACGCCCGGCTCCAGCCTGTATGACCACCACCATGTGCCAATCTTCTCTCTAGCGTGCGCCGCGCTGCTTGTGCAAGCTCCGGAGTTTGACGCGGCGTAATCTGATCACCCGGATGCAGAGCGAATAAATGTGAGATGTGGCGGTGACCAGGCTCCACTTCCTCATAGTCTTCATACCACTCCTGAATCGTGCCGCGTTTGCCGATTTTCTCCTTTGGGAGCTTGCTCAGCATCTGCTCCAGCTGGCGGATCAACGCATGATCCATCTCCTTCCCGCACTTCTCTGCTAAGATGTGCTCTGTTTCGAGACAAGCGTGAAATAATGCGCGAATGATTTGCGTGTCCATGGATGGGCCAGCACACAACACCCCGGTCTCCCCGTTAGGCAAGCGATAAGTATTCTCAGGGGACACCGAGGGACATGTCACCATTTCGCCGCTCGGTCCTGCCACGAGATAATCGAGCACAAACATGGCGGCTTCTACTAAAGTCTCGCGGGCTTGCTCGAGAAAGTGGATCTCTTGCGTAAACCGATAATGCTCCCATAGATGCAGACAGAGCCAAGCTGCGCCCATCGGCCAATAGGAGGCGGGAACATACGTATCCTGCGGCGCCGTATCCGCCCAAATGTCCGTATTGTGATGAGCCGTAAATCCGCGGCATCCGTACATCTTTTGCGCTGTAATCCTTCCCGGCGCTCTTAAGCGCTCGATCAGCTCGAACAACGGCTTATGGCATTCGGATAAGGCGCAAGTTTCCGCAGGCCAATAATTCATTTGTGTATTGATGTTAATAGTATATTTGCTGTCCCAAGGCGGCAGCCATTGATGGTTCCATATCCCTTGCAGATTAGCAGGGAGCGAGCCGGGGCGGCTGGAGGCGATCAGCAAGTATCTGCCGTATTGAAAATATAACGCGATAAGCGCCAAATCTTCTTCACCCTGACGGATTCGCTTCAGACGTTCCGGCACAGGGAGTGCTTCCTGCCCACTGTCTCCTAAATCGAGAGTGACCCGATGAAATAAACGTTGGTAGTCTTCGATATGGCGGGCAAGCTGTTCCTCGTATGTCTTCGCCGCTACATTCTCAGCATTTAGAAGGCAGTGCTGGAGAGGCTCAGACTCCCTATATGTTGTAGCTGCGGTGATGATGAGCGTTACACTGTCCGCGTTCTTGATGACGAGTCGCTCCCCTATCGCGGCAAGCGTTCCTCCCTCGACATTCGCTCGCACCGCCGCGGCAAAAGCGACGCCCCCTTCCCCGCCGGCGACCCCTTTCATATAGATCGTATCCGATCCTTGTCTACCTGTATGATCTACATATCGCCAATTAGCCCGATCGAGGCGGACGGTTAAGGAGATTTGTCCTGGCCGATCGGCAGTCATTCTGAACAAGATCGCTTGCTCTGGATAGCTGGCAAAGCTCTCCCGCGAATGCAGCACACCCCGGTGCCGGAAAGAGGTGGTGACGATCGCACGCTGCAAATCTAAGCTTCGTTGATAGCTCGTAATATGAGCTTGCTGCATATCGTCGAAGTCAAGCAAGAGTCGCCCTAATGGTTCATAATGCCGCTGTGTTTCGGGCAGCCCTGACAAGCCCAGTACGGCTAAGCGCTCTGCTTCCTTCGGCTTCCCTGCGAATATGAGCCTGCGGATTTCAGGCAGCACTTTCGCAGCATCAGGATTGTTGCGATCCCTCGGACCTCCATACCAAAGCGAGTCTTCGTTCAACTCGCACCGCTCATGAATCGGATCTCCGAAGATCATAGCGCCCATACGCCCGTTCCCAATCGGCAGCGCCTCATTCCAATCATTGGCCGGCTGGGTATAATAAAGGATACCTGACATCTACTTAACCTCCTTGTTATGTGCGGTTTTGACTTTCTCGATAAGCCCCCGGGGTGAAGCCCGTCAGCTTCTTGAATACTTTCATGAAATGCTGAGGGTTCTCAAATCCAACCTGATTGCCTATCGTCTGCACAGGCAATGCATGGTTGCTGAGCAGCAGCTGCTTTGCCTTTTCGATTCGAATGCCATGCAAATATTGAATGAATGCGACTCCTGTCTCCCTTTTAAACAATTGACTAATATAGTTTGGATGCAGGCCAGTCAGTTCGGATAACTGGATCAATGAGAGATCCTGATGATAGTGATTGGCAATGTAGCTCAGCATCATCTCCACATGACGACAGTATTCTGACTCGTGCTTGTTTTGCTGCTTCTCCCAAGCTCCCTGTTCCTCGATAATCTCTTTCGATATGGTATGGAGCAAGGAGACCATTTCGTATTTGTCAATCGGCTTCAACAAATAATCGATCACTTGCATTTGAATCGCTTGCTTGGCATAAGCAAACTCATCGTAGCCCGTAAGGATAATAAAGCGCTTGCACCATTTGCGCTGCTTCACTTTCTGGATAAAGTCAAGTCCGTTTAGCTCAGGCATATTGATATCTGTAATAATCAAGTCAGGTTGAAAGTGCGGTACGATCGATAAAGCTTCAATGGCGTCTAAAGCCGTTTCTATAAGAATGAACGGCGTTTTCGCTTCGCGGATGATTTTGACGATGCCTTGCAAGATCACCATCTCGTCATCGACTACCAACAGCTTCAGCATGCTTGAACATTCCTTTTCGATTCAAATATAGTTTGAATACAGTTCCTGCATTCGGTTGGCTCGCAATCTCCATGCGCGAATCCTCTCCATAGAAGGACTTGATTCGTTCGCTTACATTGTAGAGCCCATGTCCTCCGTCATAGGTGGAGAAATCCCGGATATCGAGTTGATTGTTCAATACTTGTCTAATTCGCTCCAGCCTCTCCTGAGGAATCCCTACGCCATCGTCAGAAATCTGAATGAATACGTAGTGCTCGTCTTCGTAAATATGAATAAGGATACGGCAAGTTTTCCGCGCTACAGCTAGGCCGTGTACGATGCAATTTTCTACGAGCGGCTGCAAGATGAATTGCGGACAAGGAATTTGCTCGACATCCGTTTCGACGATGAACTCATATGCAAGCCTTCTTCCTAGACGAATTTTTTGGATTTTCATATAATGATCAATATTTTTCACTTCATCTCGTAAGGTAAACTGCTCATGGTCATTCGAAAGGCTGTAACGCATCAGCTGACCGAAGGAATAGGCAATGTCGGCCACTTCATGATCTTCGTTCGTTTCTGCCAGCATGCGGATCGTCTCCAAAGTGTTGTACAGAAAATGCGGTTTGACCTGTGCTTGCAGGATCTTATAAGCGACTTCTTTTCTTAGCAGTTCCGAGCGTTGCACCTTATTCACAAGCTCATCAATGCGTTGGAGCATGGAGTTATACGTATACGTCAAATACCCGATCTCATCTTGATCATCTCGATGATCCAAGGTTTTGAAATTGTTTTCTCCGACCTGTCTCATATGTCTGGCTAGCCGTGAGAGACGCTTCATCACAGAGATCGTCAGTAAGTAATAAATGCCTGACAAGATTAGCAGCAGTCCTGTCATCGTCATGATGAACAATCTTTTCTTTTCATTCATGGTAGCAAAAATATCATCCACCTGACTGACAACAGCTGCCCTTACCCCCAACTCCTCAATCATCAGGTGGTTCACCAGCAATGTCTGATTGTCTAGAAAAAAATAATCGGACTCCGCCTCTTGAATTTTCTGCTTCAAATCTTCCCGAATGTCCGAGGAATGGGACGAGAAGCCTTCGGTGAATAAGTAAACTTCTGAGCGTCCTTCATTGCTTAATGTCTCGACAAATTTATGAATGAGCCGATCATCAGCCTCAACGGCCAGCACGCCGACTTGCTTCGAGAACCGGTCGGCATACATGTTCTGATAGTAAGTGAAAAACCATTCATTCGATGCGGACAGCTGGTGGAACCACTTGCCTCGACCCGGCAATAGCTGCTCCAGTTCAGCTTGCAGCTCCTCCGGTAACCTTGCGCGGTCGATAATGTATTCAGGGGCTGTAAAGACATGCTCGATATCTTTGTAAATCCGAATATGCTTAATATTTGAATTGCCATAAAGCGCATACGACAGCAAGGGATGGATATGTTTCTGAAAGGCATACACATACTCCCAATCGGATTGATGCACTCCGCTTAAATAATCGATGACATTGGAATTGTACTGAAACAGTCCATAATTGGATTCAAGCTGCAGCAGATCGATTCTTAGGTTGGCATAAGCTTGTTCGATAATTTGCTGTTTACCGCTTGCGTACTCTTCAAGCATACTCGTATAAAGCTCATTATAGTAATATAAGCCGAAGGCGATAACCGGTATAAAGATAAGAATAAAGTAGCCGAGTACCATCTTTTTGACAATTCCGATTCTGGAGAAAAAAGCTCTCAATGAATCAACACGTCCCTTACAGCAGCCATCTGTTCTTTTTCAGTATAACGGACATAGGGGTCTAAGCAAGACCCCTATTCTCGTGACTTCCAGGACATTATTCAAAAAGCGCTTGCTTCTTGTGATATTCTTCAGTGGCCCAGCTTTCCAGATCGCGCAAGCCGATATCCTCCGCAATCTTCAGCATATTCGCATACGCTTGTTCAGCAGCTTCCTCCGATTCGGCCAAATAAATTTTAATTTGTTCATTAATCACCATTTCATCGATCTTATCGAAAATGACCCGTTCGTTCGTACCATCCTCGATTTTCACCATGCCGATAGACGGCTTATATTCTGTAATTTCCTTGATTTCCTGCAATGCTTTCGTCGTCTGTGTGCCTGGTACGTATCCGCGCAATCCTTCCACGATCGCATCCGAATATAAGTACCACCACTTCAAGCCTTCGCTGTTGACGTAGTCGGCATCATTAACATCATAATGGAATACCGGATACCCGTCTTCATGCCATTCCCAATGCTCCCCTTCGATGCCGAACATCACCAGTTCCTTGCCTTCCTTACTAGCCAAAAACTTCAGGAACTCGATCGACTTGGCTGGATTGCGATTGTTCTTCGTAATATAAACGCCGGAGAAACCGGTTCCTGTACTCAGGTTGTAAGCTTGATCTGTCAAAATAGAAGGCAGCATGGTGAATGTATAATCGTTGCCTTGATTCGCAGCTTTCGCCATATCTGCTTCTGCTATGCTGACCGTATGGCTGTGCGCAAATGCCCTACCGGTTGTCGCATATTCATCATCGATCTGATCGTTGCTGTATGTGAAGTTCTCTGCGAGAACATAGCCATTCCTGTACAACGAGTTCATAAATTTATAAAAATCCAGCATGTTAGGGTGGGTGATGACATGCCTCAGCTCCCCGTCCTGCTCGTGCCATGAACTATGAGGCGGAATGCCGAATTGCATTTTGAAGTATTGCGGAATCCACTCGATATCCATCGTCATCGGCACCATATCTGGATATTGATTCTTGACCAGCTCCAGCGCAGAAGTGAATTCATCCAAGGTGGTAATCTGATCGATTCCTAGCTCATCCAGTATATCTTGCCGCACCGCAATGCCGGGGTTTCCGTCGTTGCCTAATGCATACGGATTGCTCTCCCATTCCTCAGGTGTTGCGAAAGCGTTCAGCACAGTGTACACATTGCCGTCTTGTGCAGTGTTTACCGCTATTCTTGCCTGGTCAAGCTCGAAATCCGGAGCGTACTGCTCGATCAGCTCATTCCAAGCATACGACATTTCCGAGTTTTCAAGCCTTGGTTCCCTTAACGTAAACACCAGATCGGGAAGGTCGCCGGAAGCGATCATCAGTGGCAGCTGCTGATCATCTGTCGCCACCGTGACATCCAGCTTCACACCTGTTCGTCTCGTAATCTCCTCGGCGATCGTTCCTTTCCATTCTCTCACCGGATACCATGAATGGTTAATAAACAGCGTCAATTGCACGATCTCATCGTTTCCGCTACCTACCGATTGGTTTGCCGCGGATGCTAAATCATGATCTGACTGTTGTGCAAGCGGTGTTCCCCCGTTGTTCGTACATGCTGTCAACAAAGCAAATATAAGGCTTAGGATCATGAGAATAGACCTTCTCTTTTTCACTTAAGAACCCTCCATTTCATTGATCTATATTAAAGCGGAACGCTTTAATAAGCTCATTCCTTGACGGAGCCGAGCATGATGCCCTTCACAAAATACTTCTGCAAAAAAGGATATACACAAATAATCGGGGCAATCGACACGATCATCGCCGTCACTTGCAAAGAATAGCTCGTGACATTGGAAGCGCCGGCCGCGGCTGCGATCGACTCGCGCGGCACGCGACTTTGATTTATGATCTCGATTAATCGATAGGACAGCGTTCGCAAATGTTCATCTCTTACGAAGTAGGCGGCATCGAGCCATGAGTTCCATTGGCCAACTCCGACAAACAAAGCCATTGTAGCCAGCAGAGGCTTCGATACCGGAAGAATAATCTTATAGAAGATCGTCAATTCATTCGCTCCATCGATATAGGCGGATTCCTTCAAGTCATTCGGAATTTCTCTGAAGAACGATATTGCAATTAATAGGAAGAACGTATTGAGCAAGGACGGAATCACATAAACTCCGAATGAATTCAATAGCCCTAGGGAGCGCAACACTACGTAGTAAGGGATGAGACCACCAGAGAAATACATCGCAAAAATAACGATGACGAAATAGATGTTCTTGAAGACCAAATCTTTGCGCGATAAGCCATACGCCACCAAACATGTGAACAGGACACCTGAGATGGTGCCGACCACCGTTCTCAGCACGCTCATGAACAAAGCGCTCAGCCATTTCTCATCCTTGAAAAACGTCGCATAGTTATCCAATGTAAAATCCGTCGGCCAAAAGTACGCCCCACCAAGCAAAGCGTCCGTGCCAGAGTTAAAGGATGTAATAAGCAAGTAGTAGAATGGATAGGCTGTAGCCAACAAGACTAAGGTCAGCAGCGCAACATTGACCCCGTCAAACACTTTGTCCTCCAAGCTTCTTTTCATTGCGGCTCCCCCTTCCCTGACACGATTAGAACAGCCCCGACCCGGTCACTCGCTTCGCGATATAGTTGCTGCTGAAAATCAAGATGACGGAAATGACCGATTGAAAGAGATCGATCGCGGCCGCATACGAATATCTGCCCTGCGCCAGACCGACCTTAAACGCATACGTTTGTACAATTTCTGAAGTGTCGTTATTGCTGGCATTGCCCATAAGGAAAGCTTGCTCGAAGTTGGAGCCGACGAGTCCGCCGCCAAGAATACTACCGATCGTAAGGATCAGCACGACGATGACCGTTCCTTTGATACCTGGCAGCGTGATGTGCCAGATGCGTGCCAATCTGCCGGCTCCGTCAATTTGCGCTGCCTCATACAGCACCGGATTGATGCCTGCGATCGCTGCCAGAAAAATAATTGCCCACCAGCCGGCTTCCTTCCACATCGCACTGCCGACGGCCAATCCCCAGAAATACGCAGGATCTGTTAGCAGTCGGGATCGGCTTCTCGATCCATCCCCAAGACAGAAGCACCTGATTCACAAGCCCGACATTACTGGAGAAGAAGGTGAAGGCTAATCCAAGCACGATGACCCAGGAGATGAAATGAGGCAAGTAACTAACCGTTTGCACGACTCTTTTGAAGGCCATATGCTTCACTTCGTTTAACATGATGGCAAATAAGATCGGGCACGGGAAATGTAAACACAACCTTGAGGAAGCTGAGCACGAGCGTGTTTCTCACGATATCATAAAACTTGTAATCGCGATAAAACTCTACAAAGTAACGAAAGCCGACCCAGTCGCTCGTAAAGATGCCTTGAATACCGGTGACGATCGAATAATCCTTAAAGGCCATCAGGATGCCAAACATCGGCGTGTATGAAAACACGAGCAGGAAGATGAGTCCGATCCACACAAATAATGTGAGCTGCGCTGCTTCTTAAAGCGCTTCCAAACAGATGGAGGCTGATTCATCAAGTGCATGCGCGCGACCTTCGTATCAGCATTCATAGCCTGCTCCCTCCTTTTATTTTTATTGTAAAAGCTCTGCCAGCGGTTCAATAGTCATCATTTTAAAGATGGAGGTGTGCATTTTTAATATGCTATGAAATGATTTTCAAATGCTAGGGATGTGCGGGGTTCGGAATTTCGAAGAAGATAAAGAAATACTTGGCTAGCGCCAAGTCCTTCAGGACGCAGATGACTGCTTAGTATTTCTTATGCTTGTGAGGTTAGCGATTTTTATAAACTCTATATGTAGAATAAAAAATGGCTTCCCGAAAAGCCCAGGATAGCCACACACTTGCGACCCGCACGAAGCGGTCCAATATTTATTTATAATGCAATGCATGCCTTACGCGATTCAACCTTTGATCGAGCCCGATACCATCCCAGCGACTATATATTTTTGCCCGAGCAAGTAAGCGATAATGACAGGCAGGCTGGTCAGGACGATATTCGCACTAACGAGATTCCAGGCTGTCTCATGACGCCCAAAGAAATTGTAGACCGCCAACGTCATGGGCCATAATGTAGAACTATTTAAATAATACAACGGGAAGATAAACTCATTCCATGAAACGAGGAAGTTTAGCAGCATGACCGTTACCGTGACGGGTAATAACAAAGGAAAAATCACTTGATAAAACATTCTGAAACTGCCGCAGCCGTCCATAATTGCTGCCTCATCTAGTTCTCTAGGTACCGAGGATATGAAGCCATAGATTAAGAACACACTGAATGGAACCTGCAATGCTGTATAGATTAGACTGAGGCCAATTCCAGTATTCATAAGATGCAATAGCTGCATGACTTTAATTAAAGCAATATGATTAACCGGCATGGCGATACCAAGTACAATAAAGAAATACATAAACCGATTTATTTTTGATTTCCTTCTAGATAGTACAAAGGCGGCCATCGAGCACAAAATCATACCTAAGACGACGGAAAATACGGAATAGTACACGCTATTACCGAAGGATTGAATAAGCTTCCCCGCCTCAATCACTTCCATATAATTGGAAACCTTCCAAACCGACGGCCAAGCAAAATTCATCGATGCCGCTTCACCCTGCGTTTTGAATGAATTAAGCACAATGAGCAATAACGGCACCAGCATGAGGAGTGAGACTATCCAAATCAACAAATGTCTGAAGCCTTTCATGAGCAGATTACGAATCGCCATTATGCTTCTACCTCTTTATTCATCATTTTGATTACGAAATATCCCAGTACGATCATGAACACAAACATTAAAGATGACAGTGCCGTGCCGAGTCCATAGTAGCCGTAACCAAACAGCTTAAAGATGACCGTATAAAGCACTTCGGTTTGATTGCCGGGTCCACCCATGGTCGTGACGTATACAATATCGAAAACCCTTAAGCCGTATACGAGATTTAGCACCGTTGTGATCGCAAAGGCAGGCATCAAAAGTGGAAACGTAATATAGCGCAGCTTTCCCCAAAACTGAGCGCCATCGATTTCGGCGGCTTCATAGTAATCCTTCGATATCGTCATCAGTCCCGCGAGAAATATCGTCATGATATATCCGAAGCCTTTCCATATATCAATACCGGCAACCGACCAGAACGGCCAGCTTCCTTCAAACAACCAGTGGCGCGTCAATCCATCCAAGCCTATACTTCGCAAAAAAGAGTTAAGTAAGCCTGAAGGCCCCAAGATGGATCGAAACGTTAAACCGGTAATCAAAAACGAAAGGATGGATGGCAAAAAAATGACGGCTCTGTGGAAATTTCGCGCCCATAGCTTGCCAGCAACAACAAGTGCGCAGAAGAGCCCTAGGACCGTTTTCATAACAGATGTGACCACTGTAAATTTCAATGTATTCCAAAGAACCATCAAATAATTTTCTTCAAGAGACAACACGGTTTTGTAATTTTCCAGTCCGATAAATCGCATCGAATCGTCAAAGCGACTCCAATCAGTAAAAGAATAATAAATCCCCATTAAGCTAGGGAGCACATATAAAAACAAATACAAAATCAATGCGCCAAATATAAAATAGCTCGGATACATCTTTTTCTGAATCTTCATCTCTTATGCCCCTTCGATGAATTCGTTCGATAGGATGAGAGAAGAAACCCTCAAAACCTAGTTCCGAAGGTTTCTTTTGTCTCATCGCTTATTATTCATCAATCAGTTTGACCATGCTGGATCATTTAACGCTTTCGCTTGTTGACTTCTCCGGTTATCCATATTTTTCAGCACGTCGATTGGCTCAGCAGCTCCTGTAAACAACGCCATTAAGTCTTGTCCGATATCCATCCATTGAGGGTCGACATAACTTACTCCAGCTTGCATGACAACTCCCTCTTTGGTGGCAACAGCTTTAATCTCTTCCAAGGTTTTATTTGGCTTTGGCGTCACACCTTCAAATGGCAATTCGGAGAATCGCGGGGTATGATCCAAGAAATATTGCAAATGATCCGGCTCCGCAAGATAGGCTAAAAATTGTTTGGCTTCAGCGACATGCTTCCCATCTTTGTATACAAACTTCGACGGTCCTTGCGGATTGACATTCAGGATTTGATTGTCCAAGAACGGCATCGGCACTGCGCTAAAATCGTCTTCCCCATAAGGTGAATCCGCAACATTTGCCACAAGCTCACTTCCAAAGTTGGAGCGATCTATCGTCATGGCGTATTTTCCTGAGGCCATAGCGTTATAGTTGTCGGCGTACATATTGCTATAGTATTCTTCGCCATAATATCCTCGATCTACTAACTCTTTGATTTGCTCAACCAGCTTTAGCATATCCGCATTTTCTTGCAAGGTTGTCTGATTCTGATTCAGCTGTTCATAGAAACCTGCGTTTAATTCCTCTACTCTTGGGCCCATTTCCATTAATGGCAATTGGTGATGCCAACCGTCCGAACCTGCCTCATAGATCGGAGTGATCCCATTGTCAAGCAGCGTTTGGCTGACACTCAGGAGCTCGTCGTAGGTAGTAGGAGGTGTCAGTCCGAGGTCTGCGAAAATTTTCTTATTGTATACCAATACCCAGCTGCTGCTGCCGCCAAGATCCCAAAGTGGCAGCCCGTATACTTTCCCATTATAGGAAACGCCTTCTTCAAATGGCTTGATCATTTTTGATACCCATGGTTCTGCCGAAAGATCCTCCAAATTCCTTTCTGGATCCAGGCTCGCTTTCAACGTTAATTTGCCGCCTTGCGCCACGATAATATCTGGACCTTCCCCGGAATTTAACTTGGCGTTGATTAAGTTGGGGAACTGATCGGATGGCACGATCTGATAGTCAATCTTAATGCCCGTTTCTTCTTCAAAAGATTTGGCAAGCTCGATTTCCGCATCCATAATCTGATCCTGTGAAGCCATAACCGTAAGGGTAACATCTGACTTTTTCGTTTCTTGAGGCTTTGGCTCAGAATTAGTAGCCCCATTATTGTTACCGCTTTCACTACACGCCGTAACAAAGAGTACAGATAAGCAAATACACAAAACGACTAACGACCTTGTAACCTTCCTTTTCATACAAAACAACCCTCCTTTTTTATTCCCTTTCATTATAGTAAGTGGTGACGACTCTTCGATATGCACTAGAACGTGCAATGTTATGGACTTTTTTTCACTAGATTTTCAGGAAGGTCTTTTTGCGCATATTGCTCGCGGTAATGCATAGGACTAAGCCCAGTCTGCTGTTTGAAGATACGGCTGAAATAATTTTGGTCCGTATACCCAACCAATTCTCCGATCTCCCTGACCGTCAGTTCATGAACGGATCGCAACAATTGCTTAGCCTTGGAGATCCTTAACTTAATAACATACGAAGAAGGCGTTTCGCCTACCAGCTTCAAAAACCATTTGCTTAGGTAGGAAGAGCTAAAATGAAGATCTCGTGCAATTTCCCCCAGATTGATATCATCTGTGAAATTTTTGTCTAAGTATAATCGAAGGTTTTCAATGGAATCCTCTATACTTACCCCTTGTGTCGTTTTTAATACTTTCATTTTTTCCACGGTTTGACGATATTCCGCATCGAGTTCTATTCTCATTCGAATCAGACTTTGATAGAGCTGCTCGGATTCAATCGGCTTCAGCAAATACTCCTTCACGTTGAATTGGATCGCTTTACGCGCATATTCAAAATCATCATATCCGGAAATAATGATCGTCCGGACGAAAGGGTAGTTTACACTTAAATGCTGTATGAGCTGCAGCCCATCAACCTGTGGCATTCGGATATCTGTAATGAGAACATCCGGCAGATGCTTGTGCAGCAAATCCATCGCTTGTTGACCGTTTTTGGCAGTTTCAGCGACTTCAAATCCAATCTCAAACTGTTCGATTTTTTTGACAATATTTCTTAGAATCAGCGTTTCATCTTCTACCACAAAAACGGTATAGTTCTTATGATCCATTAGAAATCCTCCCGCCTATGGTGATCGTAAATCCGTTCGCACGCTCATCTATATGAAAAATCATATGTTCGTTGTAGGTTAATTTTAAGCGGAAATAAATATTGATCAGTCCCATACCTTCTACGCTTAAACCAGGAAATCGATTGGACCTTTCCCATTCATCGATTTTTTCAAATAACTGTTTTCGTTTCTTATCCGACATCCCCGGACCATTATCCGACACCGTGATGAGCCAACGATCATCGCTCACTTTGCCCTCGATTTTGATCCGCCACGGGCTCTGGACATGGATCCCATGCTTCATACAGTTTTCGACAAGCGGTTGAATCAACAGCTTTGGAATCGGAATATCCATCAGCTCTTCACTGATTTCGATCGTATAGATGAGATCCTCCGGATAACGAATCTTCATGCATTCCAGATAAGTAGTAGTATACTCGATCTCTGCGCCAAGACTTACTTCATTCGAAGTTTCGGAAGAAATGTAGCGAAGCATGGAGGATAGCTTATGACAAAGCCGCGTAATTTCTGCAGACATCCCCTCTTCTGCCATGATGCTTATAGTCGTAATGGTGTTATACAAAAAATGAGGATTCATCTGTGAGGTAAGGGCAAACATCTTTGCTTTGATTTCTTGAGTTTGTGAAAATAATAACTTCTCTACGGAATGCTGTAGCTTCAAGTTCATATTATCAAAGGCGATCTGCAAGGCCTCGATTTCATTGATATCACTTTTTATCGATTGATTCGGTTTCGCTAATCCGCCTATGTCCATCTTTTTGATCGCGGAATGAAGCGCTGCGATCGGTCTGGTAATCCTGCGAGCAGCATAGTAGGAAAAGATGAGTGCGAGAAATAGGATCACAAGCGTTGTGATGATCACTTTCATCGTATATTGCGTTAAGGATTCAATTAATGCCACTCTTGACGTGACCACAGCCAGGATCCAACCTGTCTCTTGTGAAACATGGTAGGACACCAATTCTTTCCCGCGATGCGTCGGGCTATCCACATAAAATGACATGCTCTCTGCATGCTTGAACTTGTTGAAATAGTATTCACCTAAATGATCTTTATTTTTGTACGGATATAATTGTTCACCTGCATCATTTAAGACATAATACCGTTTATCTCCACCGTTTTCTCTTTCCAGCTCAATCAGACTGCTAAACACAACCTCCGCATCTTGTTGGGCTTGAATGATACCTTGAACTTTTCCTAAGTGATCAAAGAATGTCCGATATAACGAAATAAAATATTTGTCCTTAAAGTAAACAAATGAATGAGCAAGCTCATCATCCAGTTCAGGCAAGCCTATCAAGACGCCTCCGCTTCTACTCATCACCGTGTCGTACCACGGCATTTGGGTGACATCTTCTTTACCGTATTTGGTGAGCGCTCCTGAGGAGATACGATTACCTTCAAGATCATAGATTCTTAAGTTCCTAACCGCCTGCGAAGGACCTATCGCGGCAACCATAATCTCACTTAATTCTTTAATATCCGATATTTGATCGATCGTGTAATGGCGATGATCCCCGCTTTGCGCGATCCTTACCAAACGCTCTTTAATTAGGTTGGAGTAAGCGACGCTTAACGTCACGTTGTCCATCTTTTGGATTTCAAGGTCTAATTTATTGGACAAACTTAAGGACAGCTCATGAACGCTTGCTAATGATCTCGACGTAAATGCTCTAGATTCATATAAATAAAAAGTGACTGCATAAATAATGGAGACCAATAAAATAATGATCGCATACGTCAAAAAGAGCCGATACCGTATCGATACCCGTTCTCTTTTTTATATCGCGAACGACTGACCTTCTGATCGTATTCTCGTTCTTCCCTCTATCAATCATGGTTTGTAATCCCCTGTAGCATGTTCACCGAAGCATTTGTTCAACGCTTCGGTGCCCATAATCATGATTCTATTAAAATTGCACGCTTATTTGTTCGCCATAATAGGAAATCACAGTTTGTTGATCCTCTCCAGCAAGCTCGATCGAAAATTGTCTCTGCTTCTGCATGCCCTCGAAGCTTCCTTGCCTGCTCTCTAACGTAAGCGTTCGCTTCGCATGATTCCAGATCATTTTAATTGTGGAATACTTGCCAGCCTCGTAGTTGTAATTGTCCCCTTCATCCTCATACAGCGTGAAGGATCCGTCCGCGCCAGGATAAATCTTCAGATGAATGACTGCATCAGGCTGTTCATCGGCGTATTGAATGTCTGGTCCTGTCGGCACGATGGAGCCCGCTCTGACAAACATCGGCATCGTCTCCAGATCAGCTTTCGCTGTCACGGTCTTGCTGCCGACGATTCGCTGGTCTGTCCAGTAGTCATACCAAGTACCGGCAGGCAAATACACACTGCGGGTTTTCGGCTTATCCGTCAACTCCTGAGAATTCGGCCCGTAATACATAGCCTCTGTAACAGGACATACCATAAAGGCCGGTCCGAACATAAATTGGTCATCGATGTCATGCGTGCGGATATCTTGCCGATAATCGAACGCCAAGGCACGAAACATCGTATAACTGCGATGCGCTACCGCCCCTGCCAAAGAATAAATATAGGGCATAAGCTTGTAACGCAGCTTCAAGTATTTCACTAACGTGTCGTACATCCGCTCCCCAGGTTTACCGAATTGCCAAATCTCCCTTGGCGTATCCGTTCCGTGAGAGCGGAACATCGGAAGAAATGCGCCGGCTTGAAACCACCGTACATATAGCTCACGATAGCCCAGATCGTGTACTCCTTGATCATAATCGCCGCTCCAGAACCATAGCTCCGGCTTGTTCTGCACGAAGAACGCGCCAATGTCAAACGTCCAATACGGCGAGCCAGTGACGCAGAAATTCAGGCCGTCTGCGATCTGCTTCCTGAACGTTTCCCAAGTAGCCGAAATATCGCCCGACCAAGTAATGGTGCCATACCGATGCTGTCCCGCATAAGCGGAACGGGTAAGATTAACCACGCGCTTGCTGCTCGTGACGGAACGCTGGCCTTCATAGATGCCTTTGGAATGAAGCAGCGAATAGGCATTAATATATTCCGGATCAAGGTATCGCTTGGCCTCTTCGCAGTTGATCAGCATGCGCTGCTCAGGCTCCGGCTTCACGGCGCCTTGCCAATCGGCCTCGAACGGTTCCGTGCAGTCACACCACCATGCATCAATGCCATGGGAGAACAAGCCTTTGTTCGCTTGTTGCCAGTAAAGCTCACGTGCCCCTTGTTGAAACGCGTCATAGGTCGCTTGATTGCCGAGCAGGTATCCCCTCTCTTTCATTTCCCGATGGTTGTCGCCGCCTGCATTCATAATCGGCCAGATTGAGACCATCAGTTTGGCATTCAGCGCATGGAGCTTCTCCATCATGGCATCGGGGCTTGGGAACCGCTCGGGATCTAGCGTCTTCTGTCCCCACAAATCCCCAGTCCAAGATTTCCAGTCCAGCACGATACAATCGAGAGGCAGGCCGCGGCGACGATACTCCTGTACGATGTGGATCAGCTCCTGCTGAGATTCATACCGTTCTTTCGACTGCACATAGCCGAACGCCCATTTCGGAAGCATGGGTGCTTCGCCCGTAAGAAATCGGATGCCTTGAACGATCTCGTCGAATTCCGGTCCGACAATCATATAATAATCCATTTCATCGTCGGTGTCTGTCCATATGTAGGAACCATAAGCATCGTCACGAAAAGTCATGAGCGAGTAACTGTCTACAAGTACACCGTAGCCGCGTGTGGAGACGAGAACCGGTACAACCGCTTTCATATTTTGCTGATACAAATATTGTGTCTTCCCCCGTAAGTTCATCATCCCTTCTTCGTGAGAGCCTAAGCCATACAGCGCTTCATCGGGCTGCCATTCAAATTCCAGCTTTGTGCGAAACGCCTGCCGATCGACGGTCTGTTCCAACTTGTCTGCGTTCACGCGCAGTCCGTCCGCCCCGAGCTTGGCCTTAAGCTCCGCTCCTTCCTGGAACACCGTTCGCAACACATCCGTACGCTCTAACGTCTTGCCTCCCCTGTCCGGCTCCTTCGTGAGCAAATTCCCATGCTCGTCGAAGTAAGAGAAGGCACAAGTAGCTTTATCGATCTTGATGGTCAGATGCTCAGTCAACAATTCTAGATCGTCCGCTTGTTCATTCAGTCGCCATGGAGCCTTGATCGTGTGATCATGCTCCACGATCATATAGCTTTTTTTTCTCACTGAAGGCTTGTTCGAGCGTATAACGAATTCTTGCAATTTTCGGAGAATAGAAAGCAATTTGCATCATGCCGCTGGAAGTTCTGATCGTTATTCCATCGTCGTTTACTTGATAATCGATGACCTTCACATCATTCACCTGCCCATTGTTTGTTTAATTAAAATTATATTTTCATGAAGATCGAATATCTGCGACATTATTGCTCATTGCTAGCACAATATTTTCAACTTTGGCTTCCCGTAGGCTCAGGCATCTGCTATCTTGAGATAAAGAGCCCTGGATGGGTTCTTGCAGGAGGTGATGATGTTGTTTGAATTTCGATATTACGAAAACAAAAGGCACGGTCGACCCAATTTCCCGTTTCAAATCTACAAGGTTATGCATACCAAGTTTACGCAGCAAATCTTGCCGATCCATTGGCACGATGAAATGGAAATCATCTTTATGGATCAGGGACAGGCGGTATTCCGCATCGAAGAGAAGGAGTTTCATATGAAGTCTGGAGAAGCGCTCATTGTCCATCCCGGGGAACTGCATAGCGGCTACAATGCGCATTCCACCGAAGTGACCTATTATGCCATCGTGTTCAAGCTGTCCTGGGTTTTCGCGTATTACCAACTGAACAATGACCTGCACAACGAAAACGAGCTTTCGGCTTTCATCCGTGAAGAAGTGAAACTTCCAGCTTATTTGACGACCAAAGAAGAAGCACACAACCGACTGCTCTTGCTTATAAAGCAGATTTTGCATAAATATGAACATCAGCATGTTGGGTACGAACTTGGACTGAAAGGATGGTTGCTCATCCTCTTCTCGGACATTTATGAGTTAGGTTTGCTCGAGAAGGGAGCGGGGCATCGTAACAAACAGCATTCTGAAGCCCGCGCATTAATTAGGAAGGTTTTGCGTTATATGGAGGAGCATTCGCACGAGGAGATTGGTCTGGATCAACTGGCTGATGTCATTTCCTTAAGTCGATCGCACTTTTGCCGATTTTTCAAAGCTCATACGGGTATGAGACCGATCGAATATTTGAACTTCATACGGGTCCACAACGCCGCCAATATGCTGCGGCAAGGCAGCTGCACGGTTCTGGAGGCAGCTGTTGAATCGGGCTTCCATCACCCGAGTTATTTCACTAAATCGTTCAAAAGAATATTCAAGATGACGCCCTCTGAGTATAAAGCTCAATATTCAGTGGAATTGAATTGAGTAAGTATTGGTTTGCCAGTTGCATTCATTTCGTGATCGTCTCCGGTATAAGCGTAGACAAGGGCGTGTGCAGTGTGCTACGCGGGATGTGATCAATGTTGTAGTACCACTCGCCTTTCCTCATGAGCGGTATTTTTTCGCGCATAATCTGCCTGATCTAATCTTCGAACGTAGGCTATCTGTCTGCTAACACAGCACCTACGACCTTACTCACTTCAAACATCACTTTCGTTCCGTCTGCTAGCTTTACTGTTTTCATCTTTCATTCACTCTCCTTGGCATAATAAAAAGACGTCCCGCGTTGGAGCGTCTTTGTTTGGTGAGTTATTGTTTGTGAGCTTCTAATAGTTTAGCTTTAGTTGCTTCGAGTTCTACTATTCGTGCTTCATTATCTTTGAGTTCTGCCATTCGTGCTTCATTATCTTTGATAATATCTTCCAATTCAGTGCTATTACCTTCTTGTCCTCCATATAAAGTTATTTCCTCTTTGAGGATTTCATTCCTAAGATTGAGTAGGCTGATCTCCTGATCTATAGCTTCTACAGTCTTGGATATTACGCGAGTAATTTCTACACTATCATCTTCATTAGTCGGTGTTTCTTTCTCATCACCGGCCGTGGTTTGAATCACTACTTCTCCTGTCTCACCATCCCAATCGACTGCGGCACCAAGAGATTCTGCAAGCGATCTCACCGGTGTATACGTTGTACCCTCAATGCCGATCGCTAATGTATCGAGCAGTTGCCCGTTAACCCTGACCGGTACTTCCACCTCAACTTGTTTGCCAATTTTAGAGAGACTTTCGGCAGCCACTTGGAGCGGAATGGAAGTAGCTACACCAATGACGATTCCGAGTAAAATCAATCTGAACTTTCTCATCATTTTGATCAACTCCATTCAATGGTATTTTTCGACATTATACCATATTTTTTGGATAGTAACATAGAAGAAGAACTTGCAGAAATAGAACGGTTTAAAGAATTCGAGCGCATGAAAGGAAAAGACAATAACTTCGAGGTTTTGAAGACTGATATCCCGGATGTTAATGACCTTTCACACATATTTAATCGAACGAATAATCGTAAATGGAAGCAATTCAGGAACGGCTAGGGCACTCGCGGCAGGAAACGACCGCCAATACTTGCGCCCAATGTGACCATAAAATTGAGCAGAGAAACTGCCACAATACTTAGAACTTCAATCCTCAATTTCGTTCCCAAAATGATGCCCCCAACGAGAAGATACAATAAAAAAAGAGACTCCAGCCTCAAGACTGAAATCCCTTATCCTTCATAGGATGCGGTCGAGAGGACTCGAACCTCCACGGGCGTACGCCCACTACCCCCTCAAGATAGCGTGTCTGCCATTCCACCACGACCGCAAGTTGGTGACCCGTAGGGGATTCGAACCCCTGTTACCTCCGTGAAAGGGAGGTGTCTTAACCCCTTGACCAACGGGCCTCGTATTGAAGTTGTTGTCCTTAATCTCAAGCTGCACGCCCAAGAGACAAATGTTATTATACTGGATATGCTTGCTCGTGACAAGAGAAAACTTCAAAGAAGTTACTGCCAGCATCTTTGGCTTACGTTCATGAAAAAACGGACATTCGACATGTCCGCCGGAACTTCATAAAAGGAACGGAGAGGGAGGGATTCGAACCCTCGCGGCTGTTACACCCTAACGCTTTAGCAAAGCGCCCCCTTCGGCCTCTTGGGTACCTCTCCGTATGGCTCCCCGAACAGGACTCGAACCTGTGACAACTCGATTAACAGTCGAGTGCTCTACCGACTGAGCTATCGGGGAATAACATTTGTCATTTGGAGTGACAAGAAATAATTTATCATGATTTGCCCCCAGAGTCAAGCTCTATTATTTCCAATTGTGAATCAATCGTGTGTGGGCAGCTTTCCTGCATGGATTTCTAAGCTGTAACGGTTGCCACAAAGGCTATTCGCCAGTAATCGCTCGTTTGAAAAATCTAACGGTTGCCATGGAGGCTATTCATAATAAAATGCCACATTTGGGCGGAAAAACAGCGAAATAGCCGCCATCACAACCGTTACAAAATAAAACCTGCATATTTTGCTACAATAAGCCCTATGGCAACCGTTAGAGCAAACAATCAAACAATAACGAACCCTCGCTCACCCTCCACCCTCAATCATGACACTCACGATTTCCAATTGTCCGCGGCATTTGCCGCAAACGAATTTTTTCGTATCTACATATCGTTTTCGCAGGAAAGTCGTACCGCATTGCAAGCACGTTAATCGCCAGCGATATGGGCGTTGCTGCCGCTCCGGCAAGGCGCGGCAATAACGACTCCCGCCTACTCGCTCAAGCAATTGCTTAAAATCGCGATCCTTATGCCTGTAGCCTTTCCCTTCGAGATGGAGGTGGTAGTGGCAAAGCTCATGCTTAATAATCTTCTCTGTTTCCTCGGCTCCGTACGTTTCATAGTGCTTCCTGCTAATATCAATGTTATGCGTACTCAGCGCATAGCGGCCGCCGCATGCCCGCAGCCTCGTATTGAATACCGCGCGATGTCTGAAAGGCTTGCCGAAGTATTCGAGCGATATGCGTTCCACCCAAGCTTGCAACGATTGATCGTCCATCCTTCTTCTCCGCTCTCCTTAAGAAAATGATCCTGCTTGCCTTACTTCACTCGCAAAATTTGTTGAAAATCAATCCTTACCGGGCTACACTGTTAATGGAACATGCCGAAATAAATGCAAAATCCATCGAAATGATCGGACTTTTGAAGTATAAGTCGTCGCGAAAGGGGTCATCCTGAAGATGTCCAAGATGAAAATCGTCCTGTTACAGGACGGATCCACATTATATTTTGTAGAAATGCCAGCCAGCCACGCTTATCAGCTGGAAGCACTCCTGGTTCGCCTGCACAAAGAAATTGACAAATTAACAGCCGCTAACGTGCCGAAGCTGCCGCAAGTGATTGCGGAGTGCAGCGATGTGGAATTGCTGCATGAACAGTATAGCACGATTAACGGCTTAGACTATATTAATCAACTGGAAGCGGACTTCTCTGCCGTGCAGGAAACATCTTATCCGCTCGTTTCGCTGCTAACCGAAATTCGTGCGCTGCAAGCTCAGCTTGAGCAATGGTACGAGGAAGAAGCTTAACAGCACCAGCTCATCTTCCCCGCTAACGATTCTAGGCGCGGACCTGCACCGGCAAGCTGCCCGCCCAATATAATGAATAGTGGATGCGCCGGCGGCGCAATATCGATCACACACCACTATGACCTGGGAGGGTTCGTGCAATGCCTAGGTGGTTACGCAACCAATTGCAAAGAGCATTCCAATCGAAAGATATACGGCAAATTCGTGTGCTGAATGAATGCTGGTACTTCTATCGTTCCGGCACCGAGAATAAAGCCGATCATGTCGGGCAAGCCTAATCGGGACGATGTCCTGATAATCAGAAGTCCAGATGATCAAATGTTCAGCAGTTCATATGCACACATGCACACAGAAGAGAGGAACCTTATCGTTCCTCTCTTTGACATGGTTTATTCAGCAGGCTTGCCCCGCATCGTCAGACTCACTCTTCCTTTCTTCAGAGTCTGTCTGCAGCACCCATACGGTGACGATATCTCCGACGGACACGACATCCATCGGATGTTTGACGTAACGGTCGCTCAGCTGCGAGATATGCACGAGCCCATCATTTTTCAGCCCGATATCGACGAAGGCGCCGAAATCAATCACATTGCGCACCGTGCCCTTCAATTCCATCCCCGGCAGCAAATCCTCAATCTTCAAGCACCTCCGTTGAGAAAATAGGTGGCGGCAGCTCATCACGCGGATCTCGGCCTGGCCGCATGCAAGCTGTCCACAATGTCTCGCAGCGTCGGGACGCCGACGTCCAGCTTCGGTGCCAGCTCCTCCGGATCTACCTGCTTCAGCTTTTCATTGAATGCAGGTGTGCCCAGTTCCCCCCAATCGATCTCAGCTCCTTGAATCAACTTGTCGACTACATCGTATGATTCTGGATGGATCGGGGTATTGTCAAGCGGATTCTCGCCGTCTCTGATGCGCAAGAAGCCGACGCATTGCTCGAACGTTTTGGCACCGAGACGCGGCACCTTCTTCAGTTGAGCGCGGTTTACGAACCGTCCGTTCTCCTCGCGGAATTTGACGATATTCTTCGCAATCGTAGCATTGATGCCGGAAACATACGACAACAAAGACGGAGAAGCCGTATTCAGGTCCACGCCGACATGGTTGACGACCGATTCTACGACGAATTTCAAGCTTTCCTCGAGTCGCTTCTGCTGCACATCATGCTGATATTGCCCGACGCCGATCGCTTTCGGATCGATCTTAACGAGCTCTGCAAGCGGGTCCTGCAGCCTGCGGGCAATGGAGACTGCACTGCGTTCCGCAACGTCGAAATCCGGAAATTCCTCCGCCGCCAGCTTCGATGCCGAATATACGCTCGCTCCAGCCTCACTGACGATAATGTATTTCAGATTCGGCTTGCCCAGCTTCTTGATCAGTTCAGCGATAAAGCTTTCGGTTTCACGCGATGCCGTTCCGTTACCGATGACGATCGTTTCCACATCGTATTGCTCGATCAGTTTGCTGACGATCTGCTCAGCTTCGGCCGTTTTGTGATGCGGGGCGGTCGGATAGATGACACCCTTGTCCAACACTTTGCCCGTATCATCGACAACGGCTAATTTGCAGCCTGTCCGGAACGCCGGATCCACGCCTAGCACGACATTGCCTTTCACAGGCGGCTGCAGCAGCAGGTTTCGCAAGTTATCCGCGAAAATCGTAATCGCATGCTCTTCTGCCTTCTCCGTCAATTCTCCCGCACTTCCCGCTCGATGGAAGGGGCAATCAGCCGTTTGTAAGCATCCTCGACGGCCGTCAAGCATCGCATTGCTTGCTGACCGATTCTCCCTTGATCATACTTTCTTGCAATATAGTCATGAATGCGCTCATCCGGCACGTCGAGCCGCACCTTCAGCACTTCTTCCCGCTCCCCGCGGTTGATCGCCAATATGCGATGGGGCGGCAGCTTGCGGACCGGCTCCTGATAGTCATAATACATCTCGTATACGGATTCGGCTTCCGCGTCCTTGGCCTCCGTCACGATGATGCCATGATCGTAAGTAAACTTGCGCACCCAGGCGCGAATCGCTGCATCATCCGCGATTGTCTCCGCGATAATATCCATCGCACCTTGCAGGCGCATCTTCTGCCTGTCACTTCCTTCTCGGGATCGACATATTCGCCGCTTCCTGCAGGACATCCCCGTTCCGCGGCTGACCAAGCAGCCATTCGGCCAGCGGCTCAAGCCCTCGTTCCCGGCCACGCTAGCTCTCGTCTTCCGTTTCTGACGATAAGGGCGGTACAAGTCTTCCACTTCCTGCAGCTTGGTGGAAGCGGTGATGGACTGCTGCAGCTCCTCCGTCAGCTTGCCTTGCTCGAAGATCAGACGCAACACTTCAGCTTTGCGCGCCTCCAGGTTACGCAAATATTGCAGCCGTTCCTCTATTGCACGAATTTGCGTTTCGTCCAATTCTCCGGTCATTTCCTTGCGGTACCGTGCAATAAAGGGGATCGTATTGCCCTCATCAAGCAGATTGACGGTCGTACGCACCTGGCGATCGCTTAGCTTTAATTCCGCGATTATCGCCTTTAAAATTCTGTCTCGACGTGTTCCTGGTCTTCTTCTACCCATTCTGTAACGATCTCAGACATCTGCTCTCTCCTTTTCGGATCATCCTACGAAATCTCATGTTTTCCGCATTGTAAAAAGACGTCAATATTATACCATCTGACTTCTGTCTGCTCAAAACCGAATTAGGCTACCAAGGAGGAGGCGGCTCGAAAATCATGCTCAAATATGTTGTTATGAGAAGACGAACAGATTGTACGAATATGTGGAGCGGAGCACTGGCTTCTGACTTCATTGAGCAGACACTGCTGAATGAAGCAAAAAAGGGAGGCCGCTATTGCCTCCCTTTGGTTATAAATATGCGCTTGTCGTACATACTCGTGAATATGTATATGTGCGCAACGTTGCAAAGTCAAAATTCAATCAACCCTAAGCTGATTTGCAGCGAATCATTGACTTTGCGCATCATCGCTTCGTCTAGATGAGTAATTTTGTCTGTTAGCCGCTGCTTGTCAATCGTGCGAATTTGCTCCAGCAAAATAACCGAATCTCGGTCAAACCCGTGCTGCTCCGCATCGATTTCGACATGTGTCGGCAGCTTCGCTTTTTGAATCTGCGCGGTGATCGCTGCTACAATAACCGTCGGACTAAACCGATTTCCAATATCATTCTGAATGATAAGAACAGGTCTTACGCCGCCCTGTTCGGAACCGACCACCGGCGAAAGATCGGCAAAAAACACATCCCCTCGTTTGACAATCACGATGTATCACACCCCGCTAACTAAGCGGCTTAGAATCGTGCCCGCATCCTCTTCCGCTTGGAACGCCTCCGATGCCATGTTGAGATTAATTTTGGCCATTTCCATATATCCTCGTTGCATGGATTCCCTCAAATTCCGCTTTTTTCGTTCGACCAAGTAGAGCTTCATAGCCTGCCTAATAAGCTCGCTGCGGTTTAGTTTTTCCTCCTGAACGATTCCGTCCACCTCTTGCAACAGATATTCGGGCAGGCTAATCATAATGCGCTTCGTGTTTTGCAAATTGGCCACCGAATGAGCACCTCCACTAACGATTACGGTCAATATTACCAGTATGATATGTTATCCGCCAAATTATACAAATGAAATATATGCTACTCGTATATCAATTATGTTACACCGCTTGTTTACGATGCGAAGCACGATTCTTCACGTATGTTATTAACATAGACATAAGAAAAAAGCCAGACATTATAAAATAAAGGCTCCGAGCCGAATGCCTGAATAATTATAATTCTACGTTCGAGTTAAAAATCCTGTCGAAATCTACATTTTTCACATTGGCAATTGCTTCCTGACCCGCGTTCGATCAATCAGGTCGTTGTCAACGTGCAACACTTTATCATGCAGCGTATATACACGGGGGACACGATGCGAGATCATACAAGGAATTTCATAGTTAATCGTATCTAGAGCTTGAGCCAATTCCTCAACATGCAACACTTCGTCTCCTTGTTTGCCAAACAACACAACTTCATCGCCGATCTTCACATTGCCGATTCCCGTTACATTCACCATGCATTGATCCATGCATATCCTGCCTACGAGCGGCGCTCTACGACCATGAATCAGCACCTCTGCCTTATCTGTCAGCATGCGAGTATATCCGTCCGCGTAGCCGACAGGCAGTGTGGCAATCTCCTCTTCACTGCTCGTACGGTAGGTGACCCCGTAGCTGACACCCGAGCCGGGAGGCAGTGACTTGACCATTACCACTTCCGTCACAAAGCTCATCACTGGTCTTAACGAAACTCGACTGTGATTCACCTCCTCGGAAGGATACAACCCATACATGCTAATGCCCAGCCTGATCATGGAGAACGTCAGCTCCGGCATGTCGATAGCGGTCGCACTGTTCCCTGCATGCACATAAGGAAATTCAATCCCTTGATCTCGAAAATGTGCAACGACGCTCTGAAAACGATCGTATTGCAGCTTCGTGTAGGCTTTGTCTTCCTCATCGGCACATGCATAATGGGTAAACAATCCTTCCAGCTCGACGCCGGGAATAGCAAGTACGTTCTCAATAAAGGCAATTCCCGATGCGTCTGCTGGCACGCCGATTCGACCCATCCCGCTGTCGACCTTGACATGAACCTTCAATCGTTGATCATGCGTCGGATCATAAGGCATCGCGTGTAACGATTCTAGCAAATCATCACTATATACAGTAATAGTAATATCAAGTCGTCTAGCAAGAGCGATCCCTTCCGGAGGCGTGTAGCCCATCACCAATATTGGTCCGGATATGCCTGCCTTGCGCAGTTCGATCGCTTCATCGAGAAAGGCTACCCCGATATAATCCACGCCGCATCTAAGCGCATGCGCCGCCGTCTGAACGGCACCGTGGCCGTAGGCGTTGGCTTTCACGACCGCCATGATGCGAATCGACGCGGGAATTGCCCGGCGAAACTCGCGGATGTTATGCCCAAGCGCATCAAGAGAAATTACCGCCCTCGTCGGACGGTAAAAGGTATTCATGCCACCACCCCACGCATGCAGCTTCTATCAGATTACGACTCCATTCTAATGTTATAATGTTAATCGGAATAGAGTGCGGTGTCAACGAAACACCCCGTAGTGACAATAGGTAAATGGTGGATATGAGATTATTTCCCGACTTGCCCTTGAACGGATTGGGCGATTTTGATCATTTCTGCGGTCGGCAATCCGTCAGCGGTCAAGCGAAATTCAACACCGTCGTTCAACCATACGAGCGATTGTAATTCGCCCTCACTTCCCGACAGCACTCCTAAGGTATATCCAAGATCGAGAACGGTAGATTCATGAACGAATACGCTCTCGCTCTGCGGTCGCGACTCCAAGATCGAATAGGAGTATTCCTCACCTGTATATCTTAACAGCACAGCTTCTGTCTCGCCAAGCAACACATCCTGTACATCGATCAAGGTTATGCCTGCCGGTTCATAAGCCGGATAGATGATGCCGAACGGACCGCTGTCAGCAGCCATATCTTGTATGATTTCCCCAGCTGCAGGAAGCGGAGACATCGCAGGCAACGATGTGATGTTCCAGCTCGTCAAGTTCCAATCCATATCAAAGCTTCCCGACTCAAACTTTTTGTCAAATTCAAAAGAACGGAAGTCGAGCGTAACGATCGGCTTGTCATTTTCGTCCAGCAGTTCCACGTGCTGAGGAGCATACCCTTGCTGTTTCAGCCAAATTTTTTGCCGCGGCAAGGTGACATTTTGGTAATTGGCTTTCACGTCAAACACATAGCTTTCCCCATCAGTCGTAAGGGCTCGCTCCGCATCATCCACGATGCTTCTGACCAATGTTTGATACAAGTAAATTTGCCCATGATTGTTCGGCCATTCGCTCTTGAAGCGGAAGCTTTTTTGCAGATGCGGGGTGAGGACGAACACGCCCTCCTCATTTTTCAGTACAATCTGCGTAACATCCTTCTGCTTGTTCGTAATCGCAATTCGGTAAAAATCCGGTTTCTGATACCATACCGACAGTTCATATTCCTGCGGCTGTTCTCCTGAATGGAGAACCATCGATCCTTCCGCCGAATAACTGTTTACACCATCGACCAACTTCTCCAAATCACGCACGACATCCGCTTCCGATTTCTTGCCACATCCGATCAGGATTAGTACCAGACTCATAACGACGGCTATCAGCCATGTGACCCGACGCATTCCATCATCCCCTCTTGGCTCAAGTGTTCCAAACTTTAGTACATGTCTATGATGGGACTTGGACGATTA
>CAVWLN010000020.1:0-177276 GCA_963755735.1 uncultured Paenibacillaceae bacterium | reverse complement strand
CGGCATGACAATATCGGCAATGACGATATGCGGCTGGAGACGCTGGACCATCTCCAATGCCTCCTTGCCGTTTGCGGCTTCTCCGACGATTTGAAAGCCGTGCTGTTCCCAGTTCAGATGATGCCGTAGGCCTTGCCGCACCAACAGCTCGTCATCTACAATTAATATTTTGCACAACCCACTCATCCTGCTGCCCCCTTTTTCTGTATATGTAACGATCTCACCTTCTTTACACACAATGAAGGCGATGAGCAATTATCTCAAATGCACCGATGCGCCATACGCCATAAAAAAATATATTTCCGCATCTGGCACGTAATTCCTCCTTTCCTCCAAGGTCTCCATTGAACAAGGACGAGTTGTCCAATATACTGGATACAAGATTACGATGGAGTGACGATGAGGGGAGAGAATCGAATGTCTGTTGGCGTATTGGCACATTTGTTCGGACAGCTGCCGGTTCATCAGTTAGCCGCAAACGTCGGAGAGAAAGGGTTTACACACGTTCAGCTGGCGTTGTGGAAAGCAATTGCCGACGTAGATTTTACGAAGCCGGGGATGCTGTCGCCGGGACTTGCGATGCATATCGGTGAAGCGTTCGACAAGCATGGCGTCGGCATCTCTGTGCTTGGCTGTTATGTGCGCCTGTTCGATCGGGATCAGGAGCAGCGCAAGATCAACACCGAACGGTTTAAGGAACTGCTGCGGCATGCCCGATACTTCGGCTGTCCGGTCGTCGCGGCGGAGACTGGCCACTATCCAGATGCTCATACGGATGAAGATTGGCAGACGATGAAGCATACGTTGGAGGAGCTCGTCGAGGAAGCGGAGCGGTGGGGCGTCTACGTGGGCCTCGAAGCGGCGGATGGCCATCTGATCGGCACGGCGCAGGAGCTGAAACGCATGCTTGACGAAGTCCCGTCCTCGCAAATCGGTGTCGTCATCGATCCGGGCAATTTGCTGAATGATGACAACTTCGACAGGCAAGATGAGGTCATCGAAGAAGCGTTCCAGCTGCTGGGCGATCGGATCGTCGCGGGTCATGCCAAGGATCGCATTCGCGGGGCTGACGGCAAGGTCGTGACCGTTCCGGCAGGGCAAGGCGGCATGAACTATGAGCTGTACATGAAATTGCTGAATGCGTATAAACCGCATGCGCATATCATTATGGAAACCGCCGCACCTCATGAGATGGCAGCCACTAAGCGATATATTGAGTCGATCCGGGAGCGCAGCTAGCTGCCATGCGGTTTTGAAAGGCGAGATCATCTAGAATCCGCTATGGCCTGTCATTCACGAAGAATAACAGGCCAATCTAACGAATAGCGGATCTAAGTTCCGTTAACACCACGAAATCAGCCAAATTCGTCCACATAAAGTATCGTAGTTCCGTTAGCACGACGACAATGGCAAAGTGTGCATGGCGAAGAAGAAGACTTCGATGTCGAGTGCTAGTTAGCGTCGGTCAAGTTTACGCAATGGCATAAATACGTGTTATTTCCCTAGATAAAGATCGGGAAGAAGAACGCTCTGAGACCGCTGAACGGGAATCTGCGCCGTGCGAACCGTCGAAATCTTCGCGGGTATCCATATACATAAGGATTGTAGTATCCATAAGGATAGCCGTAAGGACTATAAGGATATCCACCATATACGAACTGGCGCGTATCATCTCTGTCCATTTCGCCGATCGGGACGATCATATCAACATGGTCATCGTCCATCCCATCGATAATTCCTTCATAGACTTGGCCGTCATTAGCTTGCATCATAATGTAATCAGTGTTATTGCTTGCAAAACTCCTTCATCTGACCTTTTTGCATTCCTTGTCCGCCGTACTTTGCGGCATAAATTGCGGATTTTCATTCATCCCTTGCGCCGGAGCGCCATAAGGGCCATACATATTGGGCGTGTAATCATTTTTTTCTCCTCCTTTTTTTACTGTACCATATTCACTATATTCGGCATTTGTTACACCTGTTACATCTGCTAAGCCAAAAAATCAGACAACGCATACGATGGCCACCCACGTTTTACGGTGTCTAATGATATTGACGTCAAGTCATCTGCTGCTATACCTTGCGAAGACTGAATAGCAAGATGAAGGGTTTTCGCCTCTAATCGTGATGAAAATAAACTATATGTTCATAGAGGGATAAAGATGTGACTGCAACAATTAAAATATATTTTGACGATCGTAGAATACAGTTAGATCCGTGAAGCAGCCAAGCGGCTTTACATCTCGTAGCCTAATCTTTCTACCGCCGTGAAAAAATTGGAGCAAGAGCCGGGTATCGAAATTTTCCGAGAACAGCCAAAGGTATCGTGCTGTTAACGACGGGACAAGTTTCTTCCTATGCCCGGCAGGTGGTCGAGCACGCCGAATTGCTAGAGCAACGCTACCTGAATAAGAAACAGTCTAAAACTATGCTCCATTCTACGCAGCATTACGCTTTTGCTGTGCAGGCGTTCGTTAGTCTGATTCGCGACCAGGGCGCAAGCGAATATGAATGTACGCTTCGCGAAACGAGAACCTACGAAATTATCGAAGATGTGCGGCATTTGCGAAGCGAAATCGGCCTGCTCTATATGAGCGAGTTTAATCAGAGAGTTTTTCGCAAAATTTTGCAAGACCGTGGCTCCTCTTCCATCCGTTATTGGTCGCAAACCTCACGTCTTTATTGGCACGGCCGATCCGCTCGCAACAAAGAAGATAGTAGAGATCGAAGATTTGGATGACTACCCTTATTTCGTTCGAGCGGGGAAGTATAATTCGTTTTATTTTTCCGAGGGGATCTTGAGTCCTAGAATTTTTAAAAAAAATTTCCGTGAGCGACCGTGCAACCTTATTTAACCTATTGAGCGGCCTGAACGGGTATACGATTAGCTCGGGGGTTTTGAAAATAGCGATCTGAATGGAGAACAAATTACGTCAGTCCGCCTAAACACAGACGAGGAGGATGACGATTGGCTACATTAGGAAGGAGAATACACGGTTTAGCCGCATGGCAAAACCTACATCGAGAAACTAAAACGAATTATCCAGAATTTGGATACCCGTTGTTGGAGGGGACTATCCTGATGACGAAGCGGCATCGACGATGGTGTTCGCCTCGATTTTCTGTCCGTTGTGGACCAAAGCGGCGTGGTTGTTCGCATTTAGCATAACGGTTATTTTCGTGCCCGGCTTTAGTCCCCCTAGATCATAGTACTTGCCATACAGTCGGCTCACCTTCCTCCCATTCATATACAAGTGTGCATCACCTTCATTATAACTAGGCGCCATATCCCCTACCTTCTTAGGGGTAAAGGTGAAATGCTTCGTCTCCGCTTCCAGAAGCGAAAAAATTCGAATTATCTTGTGTCACGTAGATCTAGACAGTAGGAACCTCATATCCTTCCGGTATGGCGGCGAAACCGTCAACGTCATACATGAGATCAGCCGCTAGGTGATGTTGCGCGCTCTGATTGGTATAATAAAAAAAGAACATAGAAACGGCACGAAAAATAACAAAAGGCTTCTCAGTTTCGTTATCATGCTTTCCCTCCCTTATCATTTTTCTCGTCTTTTGATCAATAGCCCGACTACCACGAATAGGAGACCAATCGCCAAACACTCCAAATCATAAAGCAGCCGATTTTCTGCTAATGGCCAAACACGATCAATTTGCAAAATATGATGATTGATGATGCCTTCCACTAGATTGAATAGACCGCCGCCTATGAATGTGCCGCCTAAAAATATTTTCCAGCTGCTACCCAATTGTTTCTTTCTGGCATCCTGAAAAATTTTCACCCCGCCCCAGACCAGCAACGCCGAGAATAATGCGGTAAACAATCCGTCGCTAATAATCTCCAGCTGAAAATTCGGACTTAGAATGACATGATGCCATTGCAGCAGCTGGTGAAGACGATGCCATCGATGGCTCCTAATTTTCCAAGCCCCAGGATCAGGCCGGAGACGAACAAATTTTTATTTTCCTTAGTCAATTTTGACACCTCTATATTACGCGTTTCCTAGTATCCCTATTCATTTCCAATAGATAGGGAGATATACGAACAAGAGGCGATTACAAATAGAAAAGACGTCTTTTTACGGATTTCTTCTTATAAACTATTTTGCTATGGCCGCTCTCGCATCTTTCGCCGCTTGACTAGTGCTCCAGGCTTTGCCACGTTTCCTCTTCGCCTCTTGTCTTCAGACCGCAGTCCGGATTGATCCATAGCTTGGCAGGCTGGATTTGTCCAGCATCCGGCGGAAAGCCTGCTCGATCTCTTCGCGCTCGGCACGCGAGGTGAATGAATATCGTAGACCCCCGGGCCGACCTGGGTCTGAAAGCCGCTGGCATGAATCGCATCGATGATCGCGAGATCCGACTGGAAGCTTTGAACGTAATGACATCCGCATCCATCGCATCGATATCTGCGAGAATATCCGTAAACTCGCTGTAACACATATGCGTATGAATTTGCGTTTCGGGCTTCACCCCGCTATGGACGAGGCGAAATGCAGGAATCGCCCAGTCGAGATAGTCGTGGTGCCAGTTGACTTGCGCAAAGGCAGCTTTTCTCTTAATGCAGCTTCGTCGATTTGAATAATCGGGATGCCGTTTGCTTCCAAATCCAATACTTCTTCGCGGATCGCCAGTGCGATCTGGAACGCACATTCCTTCAAGCTAATATCTTCACGTGGGAACGACCAATTCAAGATCGTAACGGACCTGTCAGCATCCCCTTGACCGGCTTTTTCGTAGGCTCTGAGCATATGCCGAATACTCGACCGTGATCGGCTTGGACCTCGATACATCCCCCCAGATGATCGGCGGCTTGACGCATCTCGTACCGTAGGATTGCACCCATGCTTTCTCCGTGAAGAGAAAACCATCCAAACACTCGCCGAAATATTCCACCATATCATTGCGTTCAAATTCTCCGTGTACGAGAACGTCCAGCCCGATCTCTTCCTGACGCCGGATACACTCGGCAATCTTCTCGCGATTGTATTGCTTATATTGCGCTTCACTGATTTGCTGTTTCTTATATAGCGAGCGGTTTTTACGCACGTCAGCGGTCTGCGGGAAAGAGCCGATCGTCGTCGTCGGTAAGCTCGGCAGCTGCAAAGCCGACTGCTGGATTGTCTGCCGCTCGGCAAAGGACGGGCTTCTCAAAAATCACGCTCTGTTAATGCGGTTAACTGATTTTGGACGTTTTCATTTTTCGTATATCTGGCGCCGGCGAACAACGAGTCATTGCGCAGGAACCCATCGACACAATACGGATCCTTCAGTTCTGACAGCCGCTTGAGCTCTGCCAATTCCGCCAGCTTCTCCTCGGCAAAAGCAAAGTGGCGCTTCACCTGGTCGGGCAAACCCGTCTCATGCTTTAACGTATACGGTACATGAAGGAGCGAACAGGAAGTGCTGAGGACGATTTGCTCTGCATATTGCTGAAGCTGCCGGAGCAGCTCTAACGTATTCCGATAAGACTGCGCCAGATGTTCTTGCCGTTTACGACACCGGCAAACAGCACTTTCCCTTGGGCAAAGCCATCTCCTCGAATGAGCTCCAGCGACTCACACCTTCAACAAAATCGATGCCGATCCCGTCGAACGGCAAGCTTGCACTGCCTTGTAGCTGTCTCGAATGTCTCCGAAGTACGTTTGGAGGAGCACTTTGAGCTTCCCTTAGCCGACTAGGATCTACGCATCACTCGAGAAACAGATCGAGATCTCGCTCTGTTAAATCTGTCACCAAGGCTGGCTCGTCAAATTGTATCCACTCCGCACCGAGATGACCAAAGCGCGCCAGCACCTCGCATATCCTCGCTATCGCTGGTACGAATTCACTCACTTGCTTTTCTCCTGTATATCTAGCAAGCTTCAATAATGTGAACGGTCCGATCACCACTGGCTTTGTAGCAATACCGAGCGATTGTGCCTCCACGAATTCGTCGAATGGCTTCGTACCTGCAGACGAATTTCCGTCTTATCGCTGATCTCTGGAACGATATAGTGATAGTTCGTATTGAACCACTTGCGATCGGCAATGCCTTTACTCACCCCGCTCCCCTTGGTATCCCCGAGCCATCGCAAAGTACGTATCCAGCTCATCCAGCTGCAACTGACGATACCTTTGCGGGATGATGTTTAGCAGGCAAGCCTATCTAAAACCCCGTCATAAAGGAAAAATCTTCTCGTAATGAGATCGATGCCGTGTTGGCGCTGCATTTCCCAATGCGCACTGCGAAGATCGGCTGCGGTTTGCTGCAATTCCTCGCGAGCGATTTGCCCTTTGAAATATTTTTCGAGGCGAACTTCAATTTCTTAGCTCCCCAATTCTCGGATAACCGACAATAGAAGTTTTCATCTCCATCCACTCCTTGCTCTCTTTCGTTGGACTTATTATAAGCGAGGCTGTGTCGAATGCCCAACACATAAATGCTATGGGGAGCTATAGGTTTTAGTTATGGGGATGAAAATACAAATATTGCTCCAAGTTCATCCTTCCCTGTTGATCGACTTCGACGCCTTCTTCGCGCAGCAATGCCGCTTGTTCTGCTCTTGCAAGCCGTCCTTGACGCAATTTCTCCCCCGCATTGACGATCCGATACCAAGGCAGACCGTGCTTGCGGGTTTGTGTATGTAGGATGCGCACGACCTGTCTGGCGGCGCGGCGGTTGCCCGCTTGCTCCGCTACTAGACCGTATGTCATGACTTTGCCTCTCGGGATGGCTTTGACGATTTCGATTACCCTCAAAGTAAACGGCGACAGTGACATGGACAGAACCCCTCCATGAAAATGGTAAATTTCCAAATCTTCTATTTTGCATCATAACATGTTTGCGTAAGGAAATCAGTGGGATGGAGCCGGGGGTTAAGTGGTGAGGGATAAATAACGGAAGCGAAATTTCCCTTATATTCGGAAAACCGGTGGATTTCGCTAAATAAGGGAAGTCAAAATTCCTCTATTAGGTGTTGAACGTAGGAAATTGATACATTTCAGCCGTGTGAGATGCAAATAAAGGAAGTTTCGGTTCCGCTATTCCGTATAAATCAGCCATATTTCGAAAATAGCAGAACTTTCGCTTCCCTTATTTGGCCATTGTCGCTCAATTCTGAATATCAGCTGTTTAGCATTCGCACGATTGTATGGGCAATTGACACACTCGATTGCGGATTTTGTCCCGTGACCAGCTTGCCGTCCGACACAACGTGATCACTCCACTTCGGTTTACCGATAAACTCGGCGCCAGCCGCGCGAAGCTTATCCTCCAGCATAAACGGCATAAATCGATCGAAGGTCGAAGCCTTCTCTTCTTCATTCGTAAACGCAGTAACCTTCCGGCCTTTGACGACAGGTCCTCCGTCTGACAGACGAACGTTGACGAGTGCAGCTGGTCCGTGGCACACCGCTCCGACTATGCGATCTGACTCTGCAAACTCTGCAATTAAAGATTGCAGCTTAGGATGATCCGGCATGTCAAACATCGTCCCGTGCCCGCCAGGCATGAAGATCGCATCATAGCCTTCGGACGTCACGTCAGCAATCGCTACCGTCTGCTCGGCAACTTGAATGAGCTCCGCCCATTTGGCGGACGTTTCCTCCTTCAACTGCGCGGATTGATCGTGCGTTACCGCCCTTGTCTGGCAGTTGTCAGACGAAATCCTGCCTCTTGGAAAATTTCATACGGCTCCGCAAATTCGGAAAACCACAGTCCAGTCTTGTGCTCCTGTTTATTTGGTCATGACTGGTCAAGACGAACAAAATCGATTTAGTCAATCCGATCACTCCTCACTTTCTGAATATTTCATCCATCCTCCCCATTTATTATAAATATCGTCTCTGATATAATACAAATTAGATTTTTATAAAGGTGGTATAAATATATTTATGTCAGATTTTGAGTGGTTTCGTTCCTTTGTCGCGATCTATCGTCTCGGGTCCGTCTCAATGGCAGCAAAGTATCGCATGATGACCCAGCCGGCTCTAAGCCAGCATCTCGCCAACCTGGAAGCGGAAGTTGGGGAGCCGTTGTTTCGCAGGGCCCTCGACGGATGATCCCGACTGAGAAAGGAAAGTATTTGTACAATCAAGTCGTAAGAGCCGTCGATCAGCTGGAGCAGGTCAACAGCCATTTGATGCAGGCTGAGCTGCCTCCCGTCGTGCGCATCGGCGCGCCGCAGGAATATTTTCACGAGAGAATCGCCACTAGGTGGGCGCGGGAAGATATGGATCTGGAGGTCATCTTTGGGTTGTCCAAGCCATTGTTGGAAATGTTGCAGAGAGGGGATCTGGATGTGGTGATCGCTACGCAGCATATTGCAACTAGCGGATTGGTCTATACGAAATATATGACAGAGACATTCCTCTTGGTCGGCGACCCAAGCCACAAGCAGAAGATGCAAGAGCGGGATGGGGAAGACGCTGCAAAGCAGCTGGAAAGCTTTCGATGGATCAGTTATGCCACGGACTTGCCGATCATCCGCCGTTACTGGTTCGAAGCGTTCCACGTACGTCCCGCTCTGCGTCCTAGTTACGTAGTGCCAGATTTACGAATCATCAAGGATATGGTCATCAACGGCTTAGGCGTTAGCGTACTGCCCGATTATTTGGTCAGCTCCGGCTAAGCGATGGCACATTGTGCGAATTATGGAGCACTCCGCATAAGGCAGCCAATGATCTATGGCTGGTCAGCCGCTCCTCCGACCAAGAGGACGAAACCATACAAAGTGTCTTGCAGACGATCATGCAATTATCAGCGGCAAACCTCGCGCGGGGAAAAATTCATTCATACGTAATCGTCTCTAGATACAGGCCGCAAGCTTCTGCCATTCGTCCGGTTCGCACCCGCTCCTTAGACAACAGAATGTCTGGCACTTCGTCAGCTTGCTTCTCGCCCATTCCGACTTCGATTAGCGTACCGACGATCTTACGCACCATGTTATAGAGGAACCCGTTGCCGCGCACGCGAATGTCGATGAAGCCTTCATTCTCCGTAATGTTGAGCGAGTAGATGTGACGAATGGTTTTTTTCTTATTAGACTTTGCATTCGTATATGCTGCGAAATCATGCTCCCCTAGAAAATGCTCTGCAGCTTTTCTCATTTCGTCGATCGCGAGCTTTTCTTGACGTGCATGCTGTACTTGCGCATAAAGGGGTGACTGTATCTCCATTCCATATTTTGTACAAGTAAGTCTTGTCCTTCGCAGCGAATCGAGCATGAAACGCGCATCTACGTGTTCCACATCAGTCACGCTAATATCCGACGGCAAATTGTGGTTGAGTACATTTTTCAGCTTATGCGGCGTAAGACTGGTCCTTAAGCTTCACATTCGCGACCTGTGCCAAAGCATGAACTCCGGCATCCGTGCGGCTCGCACCGATAATTTCCACAGGCTCTTCGGCTATATCGGACAGCACTCGCTCAATCTTCGCTTGAATCGTATTTTCCCCTTGTCCCAGTCGTTGCCATCCCTTGTATCGACCACCGTCGTATTGGATGGTAAGTTTGAAATTTTGCATGGTAGATCCCTCGTTTCTTCTAATGCCTGAAGCTTGTCTCTTACCTGTGTGATCGACTACAACTTGTTCACCTTCAAATATCTATCGATCAAATTCATATTATCCATTACGAAGACAAGCTCAAATATCCGGTTGGCTTTATAGAAAAAGATTCGTATAAATGCTCCTAAGGGACGCGGTATCTACCGGATACAATAGCGAAGCGGATCTTGCACTGCATTAGCCGTTCCGCGTAGCGCCCTCCGCACCATTGCTTCGGCTTTCGTTCGATGCACCGTACCGTGCGGATGCTCCGGCGGTGCGTATATCGTGTACAGCTTCAGAGGGCTGTTGCCGGTGTTTATTACATTATGCCACGTCCCGGCCGGAACAAGAATCACATCACCGTCCTCGACGCTGCGTTGGAATTGCACACTGTCCTCGCTGCTCCCCATTCGGACCGCTCCAGCCTTCTTCAATGTGCAAAAATTGATCGACATTCGGATGCACCTCCAGCCGATGTCCTCCCCGACTGGTATGCTCATCAATGTAAGCTGAAGATGCTTCCCCGTCCAGAGCGTGTTGCGAAAGTTGTTGTTCCGCTCCACGGCTTCATCGATCTCGATCGTAAAAGGCTGCGGCCTATAGTCTTGGAAAGTCGTATATTGACGAGCTTCCGACCACCAAGTATTGTTCGGCCAAGAGCTTGCGTGTAACTTGGTTGTAGGGCACCATAGGCTGGATAGGCTGCGAATATACGCATGAAGGCCCGGCGCCCGGATGGAACCACCACCGATAAGCATGATCATGTCCGTATCAATGGCTGTTCAAAATTCATAACTCCCTTCAAGCATACTTTATCCATGCCATAGTATGCTCTCCCTATTAGCAGGAACCTTCACCGCAGTAAATTGGGCTTGGAATGTTGGTGTTGCGTAGCAGCAATTTGACATTTTCAACTTTGACTTTTTAACTTTGTACTTTTTCAATAGAAAAACATATATTTTACGAGATACCATTTAAAAAATGCGAGAAATTGCGACAACCATAAGGAGGTTATGACAATTGAACTATGAGACCGCTCGGCAACACCGGTCTGAAGGTAAGTGAAGTGAGCTTCGGTACATGGGCCATCGGCGGAGCATGGGGTAAAACGAACGACGCCGAGTCGCTCAAAGCGCTTGAGCTTGCTATCTCCGAAGGAGTAAACTTCTTCGATACTGCCGATGTATACGGAGACGGTCACAGCGAGCAGCTGCTGGCCAAAGCGACCAAAGGCAAGGAAGATGACATTCATATCGCCACCAAGTTTTGCCGGAGAGGCAATATTCATGACACGGCCAACCACTCTGAACGTCAAGTTCGCGAATTTTGTGAGGACAGTCTGCGCAATTTGCAGCGTGAGGCGATCGATTTGTATCCAATTCATTGCCCGCCGAAGGCCACTTGGAGGACGGAGCGGTGTTCGAGGTATTCACAAGCTCAAGGAGGAGGGCAAGATGCCTGCCTACGGGGTTAGTGTGGAGAGCGTTGAAGAAGGATTGATCTGCTTGAACTATCCAGGCGTTCAAGCGCTACAGGTCATCTTCAACCTGTTCCGGCAAAAGCCGCTAGCCGAATTGTTCCCGAAAGCGCATGCGCAAGGCGTCGGCATCCTCGTCCGGCTCCCACTGGCAAGCGGTCTGCTGACCGGCAAGTTCACAGCGGACACGAAGTTTGAGCCGGACGACCATCGCAACTTCAACCGCAATGGCGAAGCTTCAATGTCGGCGAAACGTTCGCAGGCTTGCCGTTCGAGAAAGGCGTTGAGCTTGCCGATGAGGTGCGTTGGATCGCGGACGGTCGCGGCACGATGGCGCGTGCGGCGCAGCTGATTCTCGAATGCGAGGAGATCAGCTGCATCATTCCAGGCTTTCGTAATACGGAACAAGTGAAGGAAAATCTCCTGACGCTCGATACGCTTGGATTTTCCGCGGAAGAGAAACAGCGCTTGGCGCAATTTTACATGACTGAAGTGGCTCCGCATATTCGCGGGCCGTATTGATCATACAGGCGCGCTCGCTTAAGCAGAGTGCCCACCCCTTAAGCAGGTGCAAACCCTTAAAGGCAGGGTGCCCGCTCCTTAAGCGGGCGGGCGATTTCAGTTTTGTACGATTCATCATACAAAAATCTGAATTTTTCGTATTATTTGTTTGTTTTCGTATGATCCTTCTATAAAAAGTGTCGCCAGCGGTCGAAAAGCTTGTATTTTTTTAAGTTTCAAAAAACTTTTGACCGCTGGCGACACTTTTTATACGAAGGATCATACAAAACAAACAAATAATACGAAAAATTCAGATTTTTGTATGATGAATCGTACAAAACTGAAATCGCCAGCTGCCACTTAAGGAGCGGGCACCCTCTGCTTAGAGGGTTTGCACCCTGCTTAAGGGGTGGGCACTCTGCTTAAGGAGCGGGCGCTCTGTATGATCAATACGGACCGCGAATATGGGAGCCACTTCATCCTGTAAAACTTTCGCTAAGCGTTGCTTCTCCTCTTCGGAAAATCCCGGCGTTTCCAAGCCTCAGCAGGTTTTCCTTCACCTGCTCCGTATTGCGAAAGCCCGGAATAATGCAGCTGATCTGCTCCCATTCCAGATATCCACCGCTGTGCTGCACGCGCCATAGTACCGCGTCCGTCTGCAATCCAGCGTAGCTCATTCGCAAGTTCGACCCCTTTCTCGAATGGCAAACCCGGCGAATGTCTCGCCGACATTGAAGCTTTCACCGTTGCGGTTGAAGTTGCGATGGTCGTCCGGCTCAAATTCGTGTCCGCTGCTGAACTTTCCCGTCAGTAGACCGCTTGCGAGCGGCAGCCGCGACGAGGATGCCGACGCCTTGCGCATGTGCCTTCGGGAATATCTGTGTAGCGGCTTTTGCCTGAACAGGTTGAAGATGACTTGCAACGCTTGAACACCTGGCTAGTTCCTAGACAGATCGATCCTTCTTCGACGCTCTCCACACTGACCCCGTATGCGCGAATTTTGCCCTCGGCCTTCAATTTGTCCAATACCTCGAACACAGCCCCGTCTTCCAAGATGTACTTCGGCGGGCAATGAATTTGATACAAGTCGATCGCCTCGCGCTGTAGATTGCGCAAGCTGTCCTCACAGTATTCGCGAACTTGGTGCTCCGAGTAGGTCGCGGCATCGTGAATATCTCCCTCTGCGGCAAAACTTCGTGGCGATATGTATGTCGTCTTCCTTGCCTTTGGTCGCTTTCGCCAGCAGCTGTTCGCTGTGGCCATCCCCGTATACATCGGCGGTATCGAAGAAATTGACGCCTGCGGAGATAGCAGCTCTAGCGCCTTGAGCGACTCCGTGTCGTTCGTCTTCCCCATGCGCCGCCGATGGCCCAAGTGCCGAAACTGACCTCGCTTACTTTCAAACCTGTATTGCCCAGCGGTCTATAGTTCATCGTCACAGCCTCCTTATTTGATGAGAATTCGAATTTCCCACATGTTATCTAGTAAATATATGTTTTTTTGCTTGAAAAGTCAAAGGTAATAAATTACTCATAGAATTGCGACCCTACTCAACGAAATGAACTTGTCGTCAGCGTCAGCAGCTAGCCATCAGAATGTGCTTCTGCCTAATTACAGGGCAGCTGGTTCCCTGCTCATAGGCGGGAGCATACGATAACATGAAAAAATAAAGATGGAAGGGAGTGCAAGAATTGTGAACAGATTCATGCGGAAATGGATATGCTCATCCGTGGTTTTTTCATCCGCGCGCAGCCTTATGCGTATTATTATCAATACCGGCATCACTCGGTGTTCCTACAACCCAATTACATCTGCAAGCTCCTTGGTCGAGGCGATGCCGGGCGGTCGCAAACGCAACAGTATACGGTCACTTTTCAAGATTATGGCCCGCAACCATTTACCATCGATATCGAGGAAGCGGCAGAGGAGAACACAAATTTTCGCAACGCCCTCTGGACCGGTAAACATCTTCAGCTTACGTTAATGAGCATTCCTGTCGGGGGGATATCGGCTTGGAAATGCATCCGGATGTCGATCAGTTTCTGCGTATCGAGGAGGGCCAGGGAGTCGTGCGAATGGGAAGTAGCCAGGACAGTGTACAATTTCAACGCAGGGTTGAGGACGGGTATGTGATCTTGTTCCTGCCGGGACGTGGCATAATTTGATCAACACCGGCAATTGCCCGCTGAAGCTATATTCGATCTATGCACCGCCTGAGCATCCGCATGGTACCGTGCATCGAACGAAAGCCGAAGCGACGGCCGCGGAGAGCAGCTACGCGCAAAGGGAATCATAAGCAAAACCTGTACGAGCTCATTCATGACAACGAATCGGTGAGCGGCAATCAATGACATTATATGCGATCTGGTTCGTATCAAGACCGGATATTTGATCTTGTCTTCGTAATCGATCCTTTGGTTTCGACATTACGCTTGGTACAAGGTTATACTTGTTCATATAGGTTAGATACTAGCTTTAGAGAATATAGAGGGAAATGAGGGATTTACCATGCAAAATTACAAATTAACCATCCAATATGACGGAGGTCGATACAAAGGTTGGCAGCGACTAGGACAAGGCGAGGATACGATTCAGGGAAGATTGAAAAAGTGTTGTCGGACATGGTCGAGAGCCGTCGAGATTATCGGGGCAGCCGCACCGATGCCGGGGTTCATGCATTGGCGCAGGTGGCGAATGTGAAGCTTAGCATGACGTCCTCGCCCACAAACTGAAAAATATACTAAACCACAATCTGCCTCCGGATATTAGCGTGACGGACGCGGAGCAAGTCGATGCAGTGTTTCATGCGCGTTTCGCTGCGAAGGACAAGACATACTTGTATAAAATTTGGAATGGGGAATACAGCCATCCCTTTATGCGTAAGATACAGTATGCATGTCAAGAAAAAGCTCGCTGATGCAAGAGATGAGAAAAGCCACTAGACATTTTGTCGGGGAGCATGATTTTACAGCATATACGAATGCGAAGTCCAATAAGAAAAAAACAGTGCGGCACATGTACTCGCTTGAAATCTACAGAAAATGAAGGATTTATCGACATTCGCGTGCGCGGTAATGGGTTCCTCTATAATATGGTGCGGAAGATTGTAGGGACACTAATTGAAGTCGGCATGGGCGAGAAGCAAGCCGACGAAGTACCGGACATTCTGCTGTCTAAGGAACGGGTGCGAACCGGTCGGATGGCAGAAGCTCGCGGCTTGTATCTGGAGACGATTACGTATGAATGAATTTTTCCCCGCGCGAGGTTTGCCGCTCATAATTGCATGATCGTCTGCAAGACACTTTGTATGGTTTCGTCCTCTTGGTCGGAGGAGCGGCTGACCAGCCATAGATCATTGGCTGCCTTATGCGGAGTGCTCCATAATTGGCACAATGTGCCATCGCTTAGCTCGGAGCTGACCAAATAATCGGGCAGTACGCTAACGCCTAAGCCGTTGATGACCATATCCTTGATGATTCGTAAATCTGGCACTACGTAACTAGGACGCAGAGCGGGACGTACGTGGAACGCTTCGAACCAGTAACGGCGGATGATCGGCAAGTCCGTGGCATAACTGATCCATCGAAAGCTTTCCAGCTGCTTTGCAGCGTCTTCCCCATCCCGCTCTTGCATCTTCTGCTTGTGGCTTGGGTCGCCGACCAAGAGGAATGTCTCTGTCATATATTTCGTATAGACCAATCCGCTAGTTGCAATATGCTGCGTAGCGATCACCACATCCAGATCCCCTCTCTGCAACATTTCCAACAATGGCTTGGACAACCCGAAGATCACCTCCAGATCCATATCTTCCCGCGCCCACCTAGTGGCGATTCTCTCGTGAAAATATTCCTGCGGCGCGCCGATGCGCACGACGGGAGGCAGCTCAGCCTGCATCAAATGGCTGTTGACCTGCTCCAGCTGATCGACGGCTCTTACGACTTGATTGTACAAATACTTTCCTTTCTCAGTCGGGATCATCCGTCGAGGCGCCCTGCGAAACAACGGCTCCCCAACTTCCGCTTCCAGGTTGGCGAGATGCTGGCTTAGAGCCGGCTGGGTCATCATGCGATACTTTGCTGCCATTGAGACGGACCTTAGACGATAGATCGCGACAAAGGAACGAAACCACTCAAAATCTGACATAAATATATTTATACCACCTTTATAAAAATCTAATTTGTATTATATCAGAGACGATATTTATAATAAATGGGGAGGATGGATGAAATATTCAGAAAGTGAGGAGTGATCGGATTGACTAAATCGATTTTGTTCGTCTTGACCAGTCATGACCAAATAAACGAGGAGCACAAGACTGGACTGTGGTTTTCCGAATTTGCGGAGCCGTATGAAATTTTCCAAGAGGGCAGGATTTCGTCTTACAACTGCCAGCATCAAGGGCGGTAACGCACCGATCGATCCGCGCAGTCTGAATGAGGAGACGTCCGCCAAATGGGCGGAGCTCATTCGAGTTGCCGAGCAGACGGTAGCGATTGCTGACGTGACGTCCGAAGGCTATGATGCGATCTTCATGCCTGGCGGGCACGGGACGATGTTTGACATGCCGGATCATCCTAAGCTGCAATCTTTAATTGCAGAGTTTGCAGAGTCAGATCGCATAGTCGGAGCGGTGTGCCACGGACCAGCTGCACTCGTCAACGTTCGTCTGTCAGACGGAGAATATCTCGTCAAAGGCCGGAAGGTTACTGCGTTTACGAATGAAGAAGAGAAGGCTTCGACCTTCGATCCATTTATGCCGTTTATGCTGGAGGATAAGCTTCGCGTGGCTGGCGCCGAGTTTATCGGCAAACCGAAGTGGAGTGATCACGTTGTGTCGGACGGCAAGCTGGTCACGGGACAAAATCCGCAATCGAGTGTGTCAATTGCCCATACAATCGTGCGAATGCTAAACAGCCGATATTCAGAATTGAGCGACAATGGCCAAATAAGGGAAGCGAAAGTTCTGCTATTTTCGAAATATGGCTGATTTATACGGAATAGCGGAACCGAAACTTCCTTTATTCGCATCTCACACGGCTGAAATGTATCAATTTCCTACGTTCAACACCTAATAGAGGAATTTTGACTTCCCTTATTTCGCGAAATCCACCGGTTTTCCGAATATAAGGGAAATTTCGCTTCCGTTATTTATCCCTCACCACTTAACCCCCGGCTCCATCCCACTGATTTCCCTATGCAAACATGTTATGATGCAAAATAGAAGATTTGGAAATTTGCCATTTTCATGGAGGGGTTCTGTCCATGTCACTGTCGCCGTTTACTTTGAGGGTAATCGAAATCGTCAGAGCCATCCCGAGAGGCAAAGTCATGACATACGGTCTAGTAGCGGAGCAAGCGGGCAACCGCCGCGCCGCCAGACAGGTCGTGCGCATCCGCATCACAAACCCGCAAGCACGGTCTGCCTTGGCATCGGATCGTCAATGCGCGGGGAGAAATTGCGCTCAAGGATGAGGTTGCAAGAGCAGAACAAGCGGCATTGCTGCGCGAAGAAGGCGTCGAAGTCGATGAACATGGAAGGATGAACTTGGAGCAATATTTGTATTTTCATCCCCATAACTAAAACCTATAGCTCCCCATAGCATTTATGTGTTGGCATTCGATCACAGCCTCGCTCTATAATAAGTCCAACGAAAGAGAGCAAGGAGTGGATGGAGATGAAAACTTCTATTGTCGGTTATCCGAGAATTGGGGAGCTAAGACAATTGAAATTCGCCGTCGAGAAATATTTCAAAGGGCAAATCGCTCGCGAGGAATTGCAGCAAACCGCAGCCGATCTTCGCAGTGCGCATTGGGACATGCAGCGCCAACACGGCATCGATCTCATTACGAGCAATGATTTTTCCTTCTATGACGGGGTTTTAGATACGGCTTGCCTGCTGAACATCATCCCGCAAAGGTATCGTCAGTTGCAGCTGGATGAGCTGGATACGTACTTTGCGATGGCTCGGGGATACCAAGGGGAGCGGGGCGACGTAAAGGCATTGCCGATGCGCAAGTGGTTCAATACGAACTATCACTATATCGTTCCAGAGATCAGCGATAATACGGACATTCGTCTGGTAGGTACGAAGCCATTTGACGAATTCGTGGAGGCACAATCGCTCGGTATTGCTACAAAGCCAGTGGTGATCGGACCGTTCACATTATTGAAGCTTGCTAGATATACAGGAGAGAAGCAAGTGAGTGAATTCGTACCAGCGATAGCTGAGGCATATGCGGAGGTGCTGGCGCGCTTCGATCATCTCGGTGCGGAGTGGATACAATTTGACGAGCCAGCCTTGGTGACAGATTTAACAGAAGCGGATCTCGATCTGTTTCTCGAGTTGTATGCGCAGATCCTAGCGGCTAAGGGAAGACTGAAAGTGCTCCTCCAACGTACTTCGGAGACATTCGAGACAGCTACAAGGCAGTGCAAGCCTTGCCGTTCGACGGGATCGGCATCGATTTTGTTGAAGGTGTGCAATCGCTGGAGCTCATTCGAGAATATGGCTTTGCCCAAGGGAAGGTGCTGTTTGCCGGTGTCGTAAACGGCAAGAACATCTGGCGCAACTCTTATCGGAATACGTTAGAGCTTCTCCGGCAGCTTCAGCAACATGCAGAGCACATTGTCCTCAGCACTTCCTGCTCGCTGCTTCATGTACCGTATACGCTAAAGCATGAGACGAGTTTGCCCGACCAGGTGAAGCGCCACTTTGCTTTTGCTGAGGAGAAGCTGGCGGAATTGGCAGAGCTGAAATCGCTGGCACAACTGAACGATCCGTATTCTGTCGATGGTTTCCTTCGTAATGACTCGCTGTTCGCCGACGCCAGATATGCGAAAAATGATCACGTACAAAATCAGTTAACCGCATTAACAGATCGTGATTTTGTGAGAAGCCCGTCCTTCGCCGAGCGGCAGATCATCCAGCAGTCGCCTTGCAGTTGCCGAGCTTGCCGACGACGACGATCGGCTCTTTCCCGCAAACCGCTGACGTGCGTAGAAACCGCTCGCTTTATAAGAAGCAGCAAATTAGTGAGGCGGAATATAAGCAATACAACCGCGAGAAGATCGCCGAGTGCATTCGGCGTCAGGAAGAGATCGGGCTGGACGTTCTCGTACACGGAGAATACGAACGCAATGATATGGTGGAATATTTCGGCGAATGTCTGGACGGCTTCCTCTTCACGGAGAAGGCATGGGTGCAGTCCTATGGAACGAGATGCGTCAAGCCGCCGATCATATGGGGGGATGTATCAAGGTCCAAGCCGATTACGGTTGAGTATTCGGTATATGCTCAGAGCCTGACGAATAAGCCGGTCAAGGGGATGCTGACAGGTCCTGTTACGATCTTGAATTGGTCGTTCCCGCGCGAAGATATCAGCTTGAAGGAATGTGCGTTCCAGATCGCACTGGCGATTCGCGAAGAAGTATTGGACTTGGAGGCAAACGGCATCCGCATTATCCAAATTGACGAAGCGGCATTAAGAGAAAAGCTGCCTTTGCGCAAGTCAGACTGGCACCACGATTATCTCGACTGGGCGATCCCTGCATTTCGTCTCGTTCATAGCGGTGTGAAGCCCGAAACGCAAATTCATACGCATATGTGTTACAGCGAGTTCACGGATATTCTGGCCGAGATCGATGCGATGGATGCGGACGTCATTACGTTCGAAGCCTCCCGTTGGATCTGACGATCATCGATGCGATCCAAGCGAGCGGCTTTCAGACGCAGGTCGGACCCGGAGTCTACGATATTCATTCACCTCGCGTGCCGAGTGCGGAAGAGATTGGGCAAGCTATCCGCCGTATGCTGGGCAAGATCGATCCTGCGAAGCTATGGATCAATCCGGACTGCGGGCTGAAGACAAGAGGCGAGGACGAAACGTGGCAAAGCTTGGAGCACCTCGTGCAAGCGGCGAAGGACGCGAGAGCGGCCATAACAAAATAATTTATAAGAAGACATCCGTAAGGGTGTCTTTTCTATTTGTAATCGCCTCTGTCCGTATAATCCTTCTATTTACTGGCAATGAATAGGGATACTAGGAAACGCTTAATAGAGAGGTGTCAAAATTGACTAAAGCAAATAAAAATTTGTCCATCTCCGGCCTGATCCTGGGGCTTGGAATACTAGGCGCCATTGATGGCATCGTCTTTCATCAACTGCTGCAATGGCATCATGTCATTCTAAGTCCGAATTTGCAGCTAGAGATTATTAGCGATGGATTGTTTGCTGCATTATTCTCGGCGTTGCTCGTCTGGGGCGGCGTGAAAATTTTTCAGGATGCTAGAAAGAAGCAGCTGGGCAACAGCTGGAAAATCTTCCTGGGCGGTATATGCATAGGCGGCGGTCTATTCAATCTAGTGGAAGGCATCATCAATCATCATATTTTGCAAATTCATCGGGTCCGGCCATTAGCAGACAATCCGCTGCTCTATGACTTGGCGTTTCTAGCGATTGGTCTCGTGCTTGTGGGAGTCGGGCTATTGCTCCAGAGATCTGAGAAGCATGCATAAGGGAGGGAAATCTTGATGGCAAAGCTTAGAAGCTTCTTGTTGTTTTTCGTGCCGTTTCTCCTATTCTTTACGTATTATACCAACCAAAGCGCGGGACATCATCTAGCGGCTGATTCGATGCATGCCGCACACGGTTTCGTCGCCATACCGGAAGGGTACGCGGTTCCGACCGTCGAGATCGTCGTGACGCAAGATAACTCGAACCATTGGCTTCTGCAAGTGGAGACGGAACATTTCACATTTAACCCTATGAAGGTAGGGGATATGGCACCTAGCTATAATGAAGGTCATGCCCACTTGTATGTGAATGGGAGGAAGGTGAGCCGACTGTATGGGAAGTATTATGACCTAGGCATACTCAAGCCAGGCACGAAAATAACCGTTACGCTGCATGCCAACAATCACGCCGCTTTGCTTCACAACGGACAGAAAATTGAAGCGAGCACGATCGTCGCTGCCGCTTCGTCATGAGGATGTCCCCTCCAGTAACGGGTATCCGAAGTCCGCAATAATTTGCTTGAGTTTATGAATGTAGGTTTCCGCCATGCGGCTAAGCCGCGTGTTCTCCTTCGTGATATAGCCAATCGTCATGGTCTCGTCCGTGTTTAGGCGGACGGACGTAATTTGTTCTCCGTTCAGATCGCTGTTCAACACGCCGGAGCTGATCGTGTACCCGTTCAAACCGATTAAGAGGTTGAATAAGGTGGCGCGGTCGCTGACGGAAATTTTTTTCTTGAAAATTCTTGTACTTAAAATCTCCTCGGAAAAATAAAACGAATTATACTCCCCCTGCTCAAAAGCTAAGCAAGGGTAGTCGTCCAAATCTTCGATCTCGACTATCTTCTTCGTGGCGAGTGGATGGGCCGTGCTAATAAAGACGTGAGGCTCAGCCACGAATAACGGATGGAAGATGAGCCCGCTGTCCTGCAAGATTTTGCTCAGCACTCTCTGATTGAACTCACTCATATAAAGCAGGCCGATCTCGCTTCGCAAATGCCGCACATCTTCAATAATTTCGTAGGTTCTCGTTTCGCGAAGCGTACATTCATATTCGCTTGCGCCCTGATCGCGAATCAGACTGACGAACGCCTGCACGGCAAAAGCATAATGCTGCGTAGAGATGGAGCACAGCTTCTTGGACGGTTTCTTATTCAGATAGCGCTGCTCTAGTAGCTCCGCCTGCTCCACGACCTGCCGGGCATAGGAAAGAAACTCTGTTCCGTCGTTAGACAGGACGATGCCTTTGGCTGTTCTAAGGAAAATTTCGATGCCGAGTTCTTGCTCCAATTCCTTCACCGCGGTTGAAAGACTAGGCTGGGAGATGTAAAGCCGCTTGGCTGCTTCACTGATCGAACCGCATTCTACTATCGTCAAAATATATTTGAGCTGCTGAAGTGTCATCCTCATCCCCTCTTTGGACACGAAGTTTCTTATTCCTCTCGATTATAAGCGAAAACCCCACATCTGACCATCGAGTCATCGCTGGCATGCTGCGTGGGGATTTCTACGTCAATATCATTAGACACCGTGAAACGCGGGTCAGCCATCGTTTGCGGTGTCTGATTTTTTGGCTTAGCAAGATGTCACAGGTGTCACAAATGCCCATCAGAGTGAATATGGTACAGTAAAAAAAGGAGGAGAAACATGGATTACATGCCCAATATGTATGTCCCTTACGGCGCTCCAGCGCAAGGGATGAATGCAAATCCGCAATTTATGCCGCAAAGCACAGCAGGTCAAGGAATGCAGAAAGGTCAGATGAAGGAGTTTTGTAAGCAATACCATCATCATTACATTATGATGGAAGCAGATGACGGTCAGATCTATGAAGGAATTATTGATGGGATGGACGACGACTATGTAGATATGCTCGTTCCGATTGGGGATATGGACAGAGAGGACATGCGACAGTACCCATATGGTGGATATCCTTATAGTCCTTACGGCTATCCTTATGGATACTACAATCCTTATGTATATGGATACCCGCGAAGATTTCGACGGTTCGCACGGCGCAGATTCCCGTTCAGCGGTCTCAGAGCGTTCTTCTTCCCGATCTTTATCTAGGGAAATAACACGTATTTATGCCATTGCGTAAACTTGACCGACGCTAACTAGCACTCGACATCGAAGTCTTCTTCTTCGCCATGCACACTTTGCCATTGTCGTCGTGCTAACGGAACTACGATACTTTATGTGGACGAATTTGGCTGATTTCGTGGTGTTAACGGAACTTAGATCCGCTATTCGTTAGATTGGCCTGTTATTCTTCGTGAATGACAGGCCATAGCGGATTCTAGATGATCTCGCCTTTCAAAACCGCATGGCAGCTAGCTGCGCTCCCGGATCGACTCAATATATCGCTTAGTGGCTGCCATCTCATGAGGTGCGGCGGTTTCCATAATGATATGCGCATGCGGTTTATACGCATTCAGCAATTTCATGTACAGCTCATAGTTCATGCCGCCTTGCCCTGCCGGAACGGTCACGACCTTGCCGTCAGCCCCGCGAATGCGATCCTTGGCATGACCCGCGACGATCCGATCGCCCAGCAGCTGGAACGCTTCTTCGATGACCTCATCTTGCCTGTCGAAGTTGTCATCATTCAGCAAATTGCCCGGATCGATGACGACACCGATTTGCGAGGACGGGACTTCGTCAAGCATGCGTTTCAGCTCCTGCGCCGTGCCGATCAGATGGCCATCCGCCGCTTCGAGGCCCACGTAGACGCCCCACCGCTCCGCTTCCTCGACGAGCTCCTCCAACGTATGCTTCATCGTCTGCCAATCTTCATCCGTATGAGCATCTGGATAGTGGCCAGTCTCCGCCGCGACGACCGGACAGCCGAAGTATCGGGCATGCCGCAGCAGTTCCTTAAACCGTTCGGTGTTGATCTTGCGCTGCTCCTGATCCCGATCGAACAGGCGCACATAACAGCCAAGCACAGAGATGCCGACGCCATGCTTGTCGAACGCTTCACCGATATGCATCGCAAGTCCTGGCGACAGCTTCCCCGGCTTCGTAAAATCTACGTCGGCAATTGCTTTCCACAACGCCAACTGAACGTGTGTAAACCCTTTCTCTCCGACGTTTGCGGCTAACTGATGAACCGGCAGCTGTCCGAACAAATGTGCCAATACGCCAACAGACATTCGATTCTCTCCCCTCATCGTCACTCCATCGTAATCTTGTATCCAGTATATTGGACAACTCGTCCTTGTTCAATGGAGACCATGGAGGAAAGGAGGAATTACGTGCCAGATGCGGAAATATATTTTTTTATGGCGTATGGCGCATCGGTGCATTTGAGAGAATCGCTCATCGTCTTCAATGTGTGTAAAGAAGGTGAGATCGTTACATATACAGAAAAAGGGGGCAGCAGGATGAGTGGGTTGTGCAAAATATTAATCGTAGATGACGAGCTGTTGGTGCGGCAAGGCTTACGGCATCATCTGAACTGGGAACAGCACGGCTTTCAAATCGTCGGAGAAGCCGCAAACGGCAAGGAGGCATTGGAGATGGTCCAGCGTCTCCAGCCGCATATCGTCATTGCCGATATTGTCATGCCGGTCATGGACGGAGAGCAGTTCACGCGAATTTTGAAAGCGCATTATCCGCATATCGAAGTGATCGTGCTTAGCAGTTACGGACAATTTCATTATGTCCGTTCTTCGTTTCAGAGCGGTGTGGCGGATTATATTTTAAAGCCGAAGCTGGAAACGGACGAGCTGCTCAAGGTGCTGTACGAGACCGCACGCAAGATTCCTGGGGTTGTTGTGGGGGCCCCGCCAGCCGGGCACGCTGCAGCAGGCTCCTTCATGGCAGATGGGGCGGGAGCGTTAGCGTCGCAATACTTAGTAGATCGACAACTGGAACGAATGCTGGCCGGCTATGACAGCGATGACACGTACAGCGAGACGTTCAAAGACTATTTTCCTTATGACGGGTACGTGTTGTTCGGCGCTGATTTGAGCCGGATTCCCGGTGATCCGCGCCGCTATCTGTCGGCTTTGGCAGACTCCGTGATGGAACGTCTGCAGCGTGAACCTTGGAGTGAACGCACGGTTTGCAAGGTGTTGAACAGTGCAGACAGTGACAAGCATCTGGTCATACTGCTCAATATGCCGAGCGAGCAATTTGAAGCCGCGCGACACGTCGTTCGCAAGCTGTCAGAGGAGCAGACGGCAAGCTTGTCCGGGATCGTCTGGGCGATCAGTCCGTTATTCGCAAATATCGAGCAGTTATCGCACGTGTACCGTGAAGAATGGCTGGAGCTGCTGGCCTATCGCTTTTATTTTCCGGGACGGACGTTCATGACGAGCGAGGAGCTGCCGCCAGTAAACGATCTACCAGCGATCGATATGAACCTGCTTCTGGAAGACTTGCGCCGGCAAAATATGACCGCTGCCTTCACGAGAATCAGACATTATGTGGAGGAAGCGGTGAAGCATTACGTCATGCCGCCATTTGAATTAAAGGCACAGCTGGGCAACATAATTTTTCACATTGCCATCGGGCTATCCGTATCGGGCGGCCGCAGCGAACGAGTGAAGAAGCTGGACAAGCTGAAATATGTGTATTTCAAGGCGATTGATGATGCGGCTGACGTGACCGAGGCGGCGGCGTCTTTGGAGAAATTTTTGCATGAGGTGGAAAAGCTGCTCCCGCCTACTCATGCGGTCGATGCCAACATGCAGAAGCTGCTTGCTTATATAGAAGAGCACTATAGTGAACCGCTGCGCCTCAGCTCACTCAGCGAGCATTTTCATTTCAATCCGTCCTATCTATCGGGGTATTTCTCCTCCCATCATCCGGAAGGATTCAGCGAGTACTTGAACAAGACTAGAATCAACAAGGCTTGCGAACTGCTTGCGAGTAGCGAGCTGTCTATTTCGGAAATTAGCGCCAAAGTGGGCTATGCCGATCATAGTTATTTCACCAAAGTGTTCAAGAAGCATATCGGCATATCGCCGAGTCAGTACCGCAGACAAAGCCGCAGTCCGAATGCTGCGACCAATGCCACAGCAGAAGCTGTAGATGATGCGACAGACCATGCCATAGATCAGGCCACAGCCAAAGCCACAGCCACAGACGCAACTGGAATCCGCATGCCGCAAACAAAGTCGCAGACCCATTCGCAGACAAATTCACAGGCAAGAGGGAATCAGCGATGAAGAAGATGATCGAAGCGTTCAACAATCAACGGTTGTTCTCCAAGCTCTTTGTCGTCATGACAGCAAGCATCATCGCGGTGTGCGTGCTTACTTCACTCATTACGATCCGCATGTCGGAGCAGTTGTTCGTGGAGACGTTCAGCATTACGAACGGCAAAGTGTTAAGGCAAATCAATACCGGCCTAGATTCGTTTCACGATTCGATCGTAAATGCGGTGTTCGAAGCGGGTCAGAGCGGGGCGTTGAAGACGTATTTGACGGGCGATGATTTGGACTCGATCTCCATGTCTAAGGTGTATTATCGCATGACAGAGCAGATGAAGCGGCTGACATCCAATCTCAACGCTTATGACGTGGCGGTGACGGTAATCGGCAAAAACGGCCGCAGCTATTCGAACGATGGTTCATATTGGCCAGTGGCAGCAGAGCAATTAGCTGACGATCCATTGACCGTTTATGCCGCCTCAACGCCGGGGCGGCTAGTGTACCAATATGATGTTCGCGAGGCCGCAGACGGCTCGGAAGCCCGCTATATCATCGCATCCAAGGCGCTCGTTGAACCGACGAGCCGCAGCATGTACGGCATGATCTATATCGCCATTCGTGAAGAGATGTTCCGCCAGTTTTATTCGAGCTTTACGAGCGTTGGCAACGATGTGGTGATCCTGAATGCCGAGGGTCGTGTCGTCTCCAGCAATGTGACCGAGCTAATCGGTGTGCAGCTGCCGGAGTTGTTGGCAGAGGCACAGAAGATTGCGGAAGAACAGCTCGATTATACGAACGGAACGGTGCAAGGGGAAGAACGGATCGTGTTGTCGCATCAGCTAACGTCCTACCAATTTTATTTGGTCAATCTCATCGACAGAGGTCATACGGTCGGGCAAATTGTCGATGTGCGATCGATTACGTTTATTTGTATCGCCATCATCGCTGCGGCATTGCTGGTCGTGTCCGTCATATCCAAGCGTCTGACCAGGTCGCTGACCCGTCTCGTTCGCCAGATGTCCACGATAACGCAGAAGGACTTTGGCAACTACATTCGCGTCAAAGGCAGCTACGAGGTCAGGGAGCTGGGCAAAGCGTTCAATTATATGCTCGATGAACTAAATGACTATATCCGCAAGCTGCTGGATACGCAGAAAGAGCAGCGTAACGCGGAGCTGGCCGCATTGCAGCGGCAGATCAATCCGCATTTCCTCTACAACACGCTTGCCTCGATCAAGTTGCTGGTGCAGCAAGGCAGCAAGGAGAAGGCAGCGGAGACGATCAATGCGCTGATCTCTCTCCTGCAAAACACGATCAGCAATGTTAGCGAGACGGTGACGATCGAGCAGGAGCTGGACAATATGCGAAACTATGTATTTATTAATCATGTTCGCTACGGGGAACGGATCAAGGTGCGGTATTTCGTCGCCCCGGATACGACTAGCTGTGAAGTGCCGAAGCTGATCATTCAGCCGTTCATCGAGAATGCGTTCTTCCATGCATTTAACGAGAAGCATGAAGGTACGGTATCGATCATGGTGTCCAAGCAAGAAGGAACCCTCATATGCGAAGTCGTAGATAATGGCGACGGCATGGAGTTTGTGGCAGACAGCGAGCTGCTGCCGAATCCAACGAGCAACCGCCAGCTGTTCACCGGCATCGGCATCCGTAACGTGAACGACCGGATCAAGCTGCTTTACGGTGATCCTTACGGCGTTCATATCGAAAGCAAGATCGGTGAAGGCACGAAGATACGCATCGTCTTGCCGATCATCCAGAGGACAGATGTGCAAGCTGCGGAAGGAGCACAGGTTGTGCGGGTGACCTAAAGATTTTGCCAAAATCCAAAAATATAACCAAAGTCGGACAAGCCCCAGGCTCGTCGCGTGCCGCAAGTTGCGAGAATAAGACCAATCTGCACAAAGATATTTCTAACGATCAAACATGGCGAGATGCTACCATAAATTACGGATAGATTGAAGCGCTTACATCTAGCGCTCATGAGAAAATAGCAGAGGGGTTGAGGAAAAGATGAAGAAGAAAATGACTGCGGTGCTGATCAGCTTGCTGGTCTTGATCGTGACCGCTTGCTCGGGTGCAGGTGGCGGCAATTCCGGGGGCGCGAATGCAGGCGGCGGAGATGGTAACGCCGCTAGTAGCAACAACGGAGGAGGCGCAAGCTCCGGCGGCACGGAAATTACGATCTGGGCCTGGGACCCGAACTTCAATATCGCCGCGTTAGAGCTGGCGAAGGAACGATATGAAGCGGATCATCCTGATGTGACCGTCAGCATTATCGAATACGCTCAGGATGACATCGTACAGAAGCTGAACACCGGGCTTAATTCCGGTACGACCAGAGGGCTGCCGAATATCGTGTTGATTGAAGATTATCGAGCGCAAAACTTCCTGCGTGCGTATCCCGATTCGTTCCGTGATATGAGCGATATGATCCAGTCGTCTGACTTCGCCGAATATAAGATCGGCCCGACGAGCTTGGACGGCAAGCAATACGGGGTGCCGTTCGATTCTGGAGTGACGGGACTGTATGTGCGTACGGATTATTTGGAGCAAGCCGGCTATACGGTAGACGACTTGACGAACATAGATTGGCAAGAATATATCGAAATCGGCAAGCGTGTGAAGGAAGTGACCGGCAAGGCGATGCTGTCGCAAGATCCGAACGATCTCGGCTTAGTTCGCGTCATGGCACAGACCGCCGGCGCTTGGTACATGAAGGAGGACGGCAGCACGCCGAGTCTCACCGACAATCCGGCACTTAAGGAAGCGCTGGAAACGTACAAAGCGATGTTTGATGCCGATATCGTCAAGATGCATGCAGATTGGAGCCAGTTCCTTGCCAACTTCAACAACGGCGATGTCGCAACGGTACCGACGGGCAACTGGATTACGCCTTCCATTAAGGCTGAAGCTTCGCAATCCGGCAAATGGGCGGTCGTACCGATTCCGAAGCTGGCAAACCACCCGGATTCGGTGCACGCTTCCAACCTGGGCGGCAGTTCCTGGTACGTGATGAGCATGGAAGGTGAGGATGTGGCGGCAGATTTCCTCGCGAAGACCTTCGGATCGGATACGGAGCTGTACTCCTTGCTGCTTGATCAGATCGGCATCATCGGAACGCTGAAATCGGCATCCAGCGAGGAAGCATACGATAAGGCGGATGAGTTCTTCGGCGGGCAGAAGATTTTTGCCGACTTCGCCAAGTGGACGGAAGATGTGCCGCGCGTCAACTACGGCCTTCATACGTATGCAATTGAAGACATTCTCGTCATAGAGGTACAAAACTATTTGAACGGCAAAGACGTGGACAGCGTGATCGCCGATGCTCAGGCGCAGGCGGAAGTCCAGCTGCAATAACAGATTCGCGAGTACGAGTCGTTTCCGCTGGCAAGTGGAAAGCTCTCCATTCATTGCGAATCGGCTTGGGAAACCTTGGGCTGTTTACGGTTCAAGGTTTTCCTTTTCTCTATCCGGTGAATGGTCATTGTTGTAGTACATACATGCCGAAAGGAGTTGATCGCTTTGCGGCCATCTGGAGCCGTTCTGCGCTTGAAGCCGGCTGCTGCTGGTTGGATGTTCGTCAGCATTGCCACGATCTTGATCGCGGTCTTTTATTTTTATCCGATGATTCAGGCGCTTCTCTTGTCCTTCCAGACGGGTGTTGGACGTAACCTAACCTTTAACGGACTCGGCAATTATGAGCGTTTGTTTACTGACAAGATGTTCCTAACAGCGGTCTATAATACGTTCTTTTACTTGATCTTCCAAGTGCCGCTTATGGTGCTGCTCGCGCTGTTTCTGTCGGTGCTGCTTAATGATCGCAAGCTGAAGGGGAAGAGCTTCTTCCGAACAGCCATCTTTCTTCCGTGTATTACTTCGCTCGTCGCCTATTCCGTCGTCTTCAAGTATTTGTTCTCATCTGACGGATTGGTCAACATGGCTCTTATCAATCTTCGTCTCATCGCGGAGCCGATCCAGTGGATTACCGACCCTTTCTGGGCGAAGGTGACGATCATCATCGCGATCACATGGCGCTGGACGGGATACAATATGATATTCTACTTGTCCGCGATGCAAAATATCGAGCCTGCCATCTATGAAGCGGCGAAGATTGACGGCGCATCTAACGTGCGGCAATTTTTCACGATTACGATCCCGCTGCTCAAACCGATCATTCTATTCACCTCGATTACGTCGACGATCGGCACGTTGCAGCTGTTCGATGAAGTCATGAATATTACGGGCGGCGGTCCCGGCAATGCGACCTCGACCATTTCGCAATATATTTACAATCTATCCTTTAAGTATTCGTCAGATTTCGGCTATGCGGCGACCGTATCGTATTCGATCGTCATTATGATCATCGTCTTGACGATCATTCAATTCAAAGCGGCAGGTGATCGGCGTGTCTAATATCGTCAAAAGATTGCTCATGTACGTGTTTCTCCTGGCTGCGGCGTTTATTTCGATCTTTCCATTCCTATGGATGATCGTCAGCTCCACGAATCGTTCGGTTGACGTCACGCGCGGGAAGCTCTTGCCGGGAAACTTCTTCATAGAGAACCTGCGTAACTTGCTAACGACCGTCGACATCTTGACGGCCTTGAAAAACTCGCTGATCGTCTCGGTGGCGACGACTTTGCTGGCGATCTTGATCGGTTCACTCGCCGGATACGGGTTTGAAATTTACCGCAGTCGGGCGAAGGACATGGTGTTTAACATCTTGCTGTCCTCGATGATGATTCCTTTTGCCGCGCTTATGGTGCCGCTTTACCGGATGTTCGGGCAAATTACGAATCTCATTCCGGCGATCGGCATCGATACGCTGGCAGCGGTCGTCTTGCCGACGATGACGACGGCGTTCCTGATTTTCTTCTTCCGGCAAAATACGAAGATGTTTCCGAGGGAGCTGCTGGAAGCTGGACGGATCGACGGGCTGTCGGAGCTTGGGCTGTTTGTCGAGCCTTTATATGCCAACGATGCGAACGACTTACGCTGCTGCTGCGATTATCACGTTTATGTGCAGCTGGAACAATTATTTGTGGCCGTTGATCGTCCTGCAAACGCCGCAAAACCAGACGGTGCCACTGCTTGTCTCCATTCTGGGCTCCAGCTATGCACCGGATTACGGCGTGATCATGCTGGCCATCGTCGTGACGACCATCCCGACAGCGATCGTATTTTTTGTGATGCAGAAGCATTTTGTAGCAGGAATGATTGGCTCGGTGAAGTAATGGATAGACAGGCTAAGCTGTTTGACTTTGTCTTTGTATCGAAACAGGCGTGAAGTCATCACGAAAGAAGGTTGTCATCGCTACAATATGAACAGTTGGAGGAATCAGACGATGAAAAAATTGCAGCCTCAGCTTGCGTGGCTGAGTGATCCGAGCGTGTATGCAGTTAACCGCTTGCCCGCCTATTCGGATCATCGTTACTATGTGGACGAGGCAGAAGCTGCGTCAGGAGTTATGAGCATGCGGCGTTCCTTAAACGGGCGTTGGAAGTTTCATTATGCGGTGAGTCCGGACAGCCGGCCGGTTCACTTCTATAAGCCGGAGTTTGATTGCAGCGCTTGGGGCGAAATTCAGGTGCCCGGTCATATCCAGACGCAAGGATATGGGCAAATGCAATACGTCAATACGATGTATCCTTGGGATGGACACGAGCATCTAAGGCCGCCGGAAGTGTCCTCGTCCTCGAACCCGGTCGGCAGCTATGTGCGGACGTTTCGAGTGCCTGAAGAGTGGCGCGGCCAATCGATATACATTTCCTTCCAAGGGGTGGAGACGGCGTTCTATGTATGGCTGAACGGACAATTTGTCGGCTATAGTGAAGACAGCTTTACGCCGGCGGATTTTGAACTGACTCCTTATGTGAAGGAGGGGGAGAACCGTCTAGCGGTTGAAGTATACCAACGAAGCACGGGAGCCTGGTTGGAGGATCAAGACTTCTGGAGGTTCTCGGGAATTTTCCGCGATGTGTATGTATATACCGTCCCGAAGGTGCATGTGCGCGATATGCAGGTGAACGCAACCTTGGATGACTCGTATCAGACGGGGTTACTGTCTGTCGAGATGCGCCTTGAGCAGCCTGTCAGCACAGCTCATGTCAAAGCGCAATTACAAGATGCAAGCGGCACGACTACGGCCGAGCTGGAGGGCGCTTTTGCAGAAGACGGCACGCTGCAGCTGACGGCATCCGTAGCGCACGTGCAAGCTTGGAGCGCGGAACGTCCTTATTTGTATACGCTGCTGATCTCTGTCTATGATGAGCAGGGAGATTTGTCGGAGGTCATTAACCAGCGGGTCGGCTTCCGCAGATTTGAACTTGCTGGCAAAGTCATGAAGCTGAACGGCAAGCGCATCGTCTTCAAGGGCGTGAACCGTCATGAATTCAATTGCCGCACCGGCCGAGCGGTGACGCGCGAAGATATGCTGTGGGATATTCGCACGATGAAGCAGAACAATATCAATGCGGTGCGCACGAGCCATTACCCGAACCAGAGCTTGTGGTATGAGCTGTGCGATGAGTACGGCATCTATGTCATCGACGAGATGAACTTGGAGACGCACGGCTCTTGGCAAAAGCTTGGCAAGGTTGAGCCGTCCTGGAACATTCCCGGCGACTTGGCGGAGTGGCGAGAGATCGTGCTGGATCGCGCGGTATCGATGCTGGAGCGGGATAAGAACCATCCGTCCATCCTGATTTGGTCATGCGGCAACGAATCGTACGCCGGTGAAGTGCTGCGGGATGTGGCGAATTATTTTCGGGAGCGTGATCCGAGCCGACTCGTTCATTATGAAGGCGTGTTTCATAATCGGAAGTTCGACGATATTAGTGACATGGAGAGCCGCATGTATGCGAAGCCGGCGGAGATCGAGGAATATTTGCGCGAGGAACCGCAGAAGCCTTACATCTCATGTGAATATATGCATGCGATGGCGAATTCGCTTGGTGGCATGCACAAGTATACGGAGCTGGAAGATAAGTATGAGCTGTATCAGGGCGGATTCATCTGGGACTTCATCGATCAGTCCGTCTTGAAGAAGGATCGCTACGGCCAGGAATTCATGGCATACGGTGGAGATTATGACGACCGCCCGACAGATTACAACTTCTGCGGCAACGGCATCGTCTATGCGAACCGTGTCGTGTCGCCGAAGATGCAGGAGGTCAAGTTCCTGTACCAAAATGTGAAGCTGCACCCGGACCGCGGCGGCGTCCGCATCAAGAATGGCAATCTGTTCATCGGCTTGGACGATTACGAGCTTGTCGCCACGCTGTATCGCGATGGTGAAGAGGTGTATCGTACGGTCGTATATCCGCTGCCGCAAGTGGCGCCGCAAAGCGAAGCGTATGTGAAGCTGGAGCTGCCGGATGTGAGCGGAGTGCATGGAGAATATGCCCTGCATACGTCGCTGCTGCTGCGGAAGCAAGAGCTGTGGGCAGATCCCGGACATGAGACAGCCTTCGGACAGTATGTCTTCGTCGTCGAGGGCAAGGATGCAGCAAGTGCGGATGCGGTGGAGGAGAAGCTGCGCGTTGTGCATGGCGATGTGAACGTCGGAGTTCATGGAGAAGGCTTCAGCGTGCTGTTTTCCAAGGCTGTTGGCTCGCTTGTGTCGCTGCGCTACGGCGATCGCGAGATGATTGCTGCACCGCCGAGGCCGCTCTTCTGGCGCGCGCTTACGGACAATGATAAAGGGGTGGCACAAGGCTTCCACGCTGGAGCTTGGCTGGCCGCGAGTCTTGCACCGATGGGTCAGTTGGTTGACGTGGAGGAGTCACCGCAGCAGGTGAAAGTGACGTTCCGCTATGCGCTCAATATTCATCCTGATGCGTCCGTGACGGTGCAGTATACGGTTAGAGGCGGCGGCAAGGTGCAGGTGCATGCTCGTTATGACGGTGTGCCGGGCCTGCCGGAGATGCCGATCTTCGCGCTGACATTCAAGATGAAGGCCGACTACGATGAGCTCGATTGGTATGCGATGGGGCCGGAGGAAAATTATGCGGATCGGTGCCATGGCGCGAGGCTGATGCGCTTTCGCAATCGCGTAGCCGATAACGTAGCGAAGTATCTGGTGCCGCAGGAATCGGGCAACCGCACGGGTGTGCGGCGTGTCGATATTACCGATGCGGCGCGCCGCGGCATACGAATTTCGGCTCCGTACCAACAGCCGGTCGAATGCAATGTTTCGCCGTATACGGCCTTCGAGCTGGAAAATGCGAACCATCCTTTTGAACTGCCCAATGTGCATTATACGGTCGTCACAGTGGCCGGGCGCGTATCTGGCGTCGGCGGGGATGATAGCTGGGGTGCGCCAGTGCATGCGGAGTATCGCATTCCGTCGGACGGCGTCCTCCAATTTGAGTTCGCGATATCGCCTCTATAACTCTTCGATGAAAAGGGTGTCCAGAAGTCTGAGCAAACGGACTTTTGGACACCCTTTTTGAAATGTTGAGATGCATTGGTTAAAGCTCCAACAGATCGGCAATGATGCGCATCCTGCCTGTACTCGACCAGCTCATTTTCGATCGGTATACGTCAGCTTGCATACGATGTCTTGATAGTAGTTGCCGAAGCCGGCGCCGTAGATCGTCAGTCCACCGATGTTCCGGGCGTCTTCTTTCACCTCTAGCTTCAATTCCCAATGCAGGCGGCGGATATCGACTTGCTGGATCGTATAGTCCGACACTTTCGTCCCCTCTATAAACGTGCCATCCCCGTTAATGCGTATTTGGACGAGGAGGCCGTATTGATTCATGTTAATGTCCCACCACTCCGGGGTGAATTTGCCGCGTGTCCCGCCAAAATCCCCGGGACTCGTCCACTTACCGATAGGATAACCATTGAACGTAAACGAAATATCGCTGGGCCAATGATCGTTGGACAGCGGTGCCTCGGAAGCAAGCTCCATCGTAATTTCTAATTCCTCCGGCTCCTCTTCCGGCAGCAGGTAATTCGGAATCTTGTACGTGATGTATCCTAACGAGAACCAAAGAATCTTCGCATCAACGCGTTCAGGATCGAGGAAATACCGCGGATCGTCGAATCCCCCTCCAATTACCTTATACTTGGACGCGAGACCGCAGGTCGGCTGAACATCAAAATCCGTATAGTGACCAATCGAGATGTTGCAAATATGAAAGTTTTTCGGAATGAGTCCCTTGCTTGGGAATACGAGCTCGATGCGCTCCGCGACCAATGTGCAAAGCTTTTGCGACGCACCCTTGCCAGGTATCATTTCGGTTCGCACCAAGCCAGCCTTCTCCAGCTTCTTCACGTGCATGGTAATAATGGAGTTGCTTAGCCCAAGTGAGGAAGCCAAATCCTTCATAATCATGGGCTCCTGACCGAGCAATTCCATTATTTTGATGCGGACTTTGCTGGCAAGCGCTTCAAACAAGACAAGATTGTTTTCGGATACGACGGTTTCCATGCGACCTCTTCCCCATGTTTTCATTTGTATTCAATATACCGCACTGGTTGTTCGATTGACAAGAAATTGAAGGAAGTTATGAATGTTTCTATTCACTATTTCATATAAACATAAAATAATTAATAAAAAACGGTTGACAATCCGCAAAAAGGAATATTATTCTAGAACATAAGGTTAACCAAAACATTTAATACTTAATATTTATATGAACTAATATGTATCGACATGAAATAACAAGGGGAAAGTCACAATTGCAATCAAAAAAACGGAATTGCCGCATGACTATGAATCTTGAGGAGGTGTCGGGAATTTACTGAAAGCGCTTCAATACAAAGCGCGGATGATGTACTTGAAGGTATGAAAACGTCAATTCAAGGAGGAACATTAAAATGAAAAAGCAAGGGATCAATGTACTTATCGTATGCATGGCTTTGCTCGTCACGTTGTCCGCTTGCGGTAGCGACAACAGCAAGACGATCACGTTCTGGACGCCGCTTACCGGTGAAGACGGTGCCTATATGGATCAGCTCGTAGAAGATTATAATGCAACGAATCCAGACATCAAGGTCAAGCATGTCATCACAGCCGATATGTACACGAAGCTTTCTACCGTATTGAATACTGGCAAGGATATTCCGGATCTGGCCATTATTCATGCCGACCGCGTACCAGGCTACGTAAAGCAAGGTATGCTCGAGCCAATGACGGAGATCATGGCAGCCCAGCCGGAAATTCGCGAAGACAACTACCTGCCGCAAGCTTGGAATACCGGTAGCATTGGCGGCGTTCAGTATACGGTGCCGCTCGATATTCACAGCAATGCGATGTATTACAACAAGGACCTGCTTGCGAAATACGGCGTGGAGCATTGGCTCGATGACGATAACGTAACGGTCGACGAAATGCTGGAGCTGGAAGGGAAAATGGACGAAGGTCAGTATGTGGTGAATGATGCCTTGATCGGATGGGTAATGCTAGCGCAAATTCAAAACTTAGGCGGCGATATAGAAGAGAACGGTCAGCCTTCGGTAGATTCGGACGTCTTCCGTGAGGCCTACCAATCGGTGAAGCGACTCGCGGACGCCGGTCTCATGACCCCGTTCGGGGAGGATGGTTACTTAATGTTCCAATCGGGTGACGTCATCTTCTCCACAGATGGCACTTGGAGCTCAACGGCGCACGCTACGGTGGAAGGGTTGAATTTTGGCGTGACCAATATTTATTCGGTTTCCGCTGACAAATTTACGAATCGCGCTTCCGCACACTTATTCGCGATGTTCACGAACGACGCGCGCAGCGATGAGAAAGAAGCGGGCATCGGCGAGTTCCTGGAATATATCCGGCAAAATTCAATCGAATGGGCGAAGGCCGGGCAAATTGTCGCAAGCCGGCACGTAATTGAATCCGCTGAATATCCGAGCTTTATCCAATCGTTCTTTACGGCGAATGACAAGCAGACGGAGTCGCTCTATATCTACACGTATGAATATTACCCCTACATTCAAGAAGCAGTTGATATGTATTCGGCTGATCTCGTTCGCGGCAATGTCGATCTGGATGAAACGCTGGCCGCGATGCAAAGATTCGTGGAAGACAAGATTGCTGAGAACCGATCGAGCGGAGCGGAGTAATTCGAGGAGGAGCCCACATGAAAAAAGCACTCATGCCTTATGTATTCATCGGCCCTCATTTGCTTTTGTTTATTGTGTTCATTTTGATCCCGACGATCTTCGGGATTTACGCCTCGTTTACGCAATGGAATCTGACGAACGACCCCGCATGGGTCGGGCTCGCAAACTACAAAACAATACTATTCGACACCGCATCGACGTTTCATGCACAGTTTTGGAACGGGCTCAAAAATACGCTGCTATTCGTGCTGTTTACGGTTCCGCTACTCATCGTCATTCCGCTGATGGCAGCTGTTGCCCTGCATCACAAGCAGGTTCGGGGCAAAGGGTTGATGCAGTCGATTTTGTACATTCCCGGCTTGATCTCGATCTCTGCGGCAGCTTTGATCTGGCTTCTGATTTTCAACAAGCAGCTCGGCATTACCGGCAATTTGCTAGGCTCCGATGTTGCCTGGCCGGCGACACAGCCTTATGCGTGGATGATCATTATCGTTATGACCGTCTGGGGCGGTCTTGGCGGCAATATGATCATTTACCGAGCTGCACTTGCTGGCGTATCCCAAGATCTGTATGAAGCTGCCGACATCGATGGTGCCGGGCCGATCCGAAAATTTATCAGCATCACGCTGCCGTCGATCAATTTCCCGTTGATCTTCACCTTGGTCATGACGACAGCAGGCGCATTCAACGTATTCGGTCAGCCGCTGATGATGACCGGCGGCGGACCGCAACAAAGCACGCACGTGCTGATGATGTATATTCGCCAATTGGCGTTCGGGCATGGCGAGTCGATCGCCGGTATGGCTTCGGCCATGGCAGTGCTGCTCGGTGCTGTGATTTTGATCGTGTCTGCTTTGCAGTATTACGTCATGCATCGTAACACCAGATAGTATCAGGGGAAAGGAAGGTGGCCGGGCGTTGACTAAACCGTTCAGTATTTCCAAAACGATCGCCTATTTATTTTTGGCTCTGATGTGTCTTATATGGGTCATCCCTGTATTGTTCGGAATTTCCACTTCTTTTCGCTCACAGACCGAAATTGTATCTGCCGGGTTCCGATTAATTCCGCAAGAATGGGTGATTGAAAATTACATCGCGATTTTGACGAACACGTCCACAGCACCGATCTTGCGGTGGATGATGAATTCGCTCGTCATTGCGATATCGCATACGTTTCTCGTCATCGTCGTCATCTCTCTAACCGGCTATGGGTATTCCCGCATGACATTCAAAGGGCGGAACGTCTTGTTCTTCACGCTGCTCGGGATCTCGTTCTTCCCTGCGGTCGTCAATTTGATCCCGTCGTACAAAATTATCGATATGCTCGGCTGGGTGAACACGGCTTGGGCGATGATTATTCCTGGTTTGGCGGGTATGGGGAATATTTTTCTCGTGCGGCAGTTTATGCTCGGTGTTCCGCGTGAATTCGATGAATCGGCACGTGTCGACGGCGCAGGGGATTTGCAAATATATTTCTCGGTTATTTTGCCGCTCATGAAGCCAGTGCTGATCGTGTGCGGGCTATTTTCCTTCATTGGCTCGTGGAACGACTTTCTCTGGCCGGTCATCGTCTATACGGATGTGGAGAGAATGCCGATTACAGCAGGCCTATTGTTGCTGCAAGACATTTATGGCAACTACCGCTTGATCGGCCAATTGATGGGCTCGGCGATGCTGGCTATTATTCCGACGTTGCTGCTCTTCTCATTTGCACAGAAATATTTTATCCAATCGATCAATTTGAACGCCGGTCTGAAAGGCTAATTCGCCAGTGTCAGAGCGGTCGACATTCGGGAAAGGGGATGAAACGATGAATGGGATTGGCATGCGTGGTCGCAAGGTTCGCGCAGCGATCGCGTTCCTAATCGCCGTTATGCTGCTATCTAGTTGCAGCGGTGATAGCGGGGTGGTGAAGGGAGGAACTCCGGTGTTTATGGAGGCATCTGTACACGACCCATCCGTCATACGTATCCAGGATGGTACGTACTATGTCTTCGGCTCACATCTGGCGGCAGCGAAATCAGAAGATTTACTTAGCTGGGAGCTCGTCGCCTCCGGTGTGAGGGACGGCGATCCTCTGATGCCAAACGTGAAGGAGGAGCTGCGCGAGACCTTGGAATGGGCAGAGGCTGATACGTTATGGGCAGCCGACGTCATTCAGCTGGCAGACGGCAAATATTATTTGTATTACAACGCTTGTCGCGGCGACTCGCCTTTATCGGCCATGGGCGTTGCAGTTGCCGATCATATCGAAGGGCCGTATAAGGATCTGGGGATCATCCTGAAGTCCGGCATGTGGAATCAGCCAAGTGAGGACGGGACGATCTATGATGCGAGAGTGCATCCGAACGTCGTCGATCCGCACGTTTTCTACGATCAAGCAGGCAAGTTGTGGATGGTGTACGGCTCGTATTCGGGCGGCATCTTTATCCTGGAGATGGACCAGGAGACAGCTAAGCCGAAGCCTGGGCAGGGCTACGGGAAGAAGCTGGTCGGTGGCAATCACAGCCGCATCGAGGGGCCGTACATGCTGTACAGTCCGGATACTGACTATTATTATTTGTTCTTATCGTTCGGCGGGCTTGACGCCATAGGAGGGTACAATATACGGGTTGCGCGTTCTAAGTCGCCTGACGGACCGTTCGTCGATGCGGAAGGCACCGACATGCTGGACGTAAAAGCGGATCCGGCTAAGCCGCTGTTTGACGATCGCTCGATTGAGCCGTACGGTGTCAAGCTGATGGGCAATCACAGCTGGCGCGATCCGCTGGACGCTGGACGAGAGACGGGGTACGTATCGCCGGGTCATAATTCCGCTTATTACGATGAAGAAACCGGCAACTACTATTTGATCTTCCACTCCCGCTTTCCGCGTAGAGGGGAGCATCATGAAATTCGTGTTCACGAATTTTACCTGAACGAAAAAGGATGGCCGGTCGTCTCGCCGTTTCGTTATGCGGGAGAGCCGAAGGAGGCGAACGCTGCGCAGCAGGTAGCCGGCGAATATGAGCTTGTCAACCATGGCAAGGACATCTCGGCTGAGATGAAGGAGTCGGTAGCGGTCCGCCTCGAAGTGGACGGCAGCGTTACGGGCGCGGTAAGCGGCACGTGGACGATGAGCGAAACGGACGAGCACATTAGGCTGACGATCAACGGCATCGATTACGACGGAGTCTGGCGGATGGCTTGGGACCCTGCAGCAGAGAAGTGGACGGAGTCGTTTACCGTCCTCTCGCAGTATGGTGTCGCACTATGGGGTGCGAGAAGATCGTAGCAGACGGGACTGGAGGAGGCTGCGGCTTCATAGCCGTGAACATGACCGTTAAGATTACCGTGACCTAACCAGCTTGAAAGGCTGCGCGGGTAGCGTGCAAGCTGGTGCAATTGCAGGCGGGAGCAAAGTTTGGACAGATACAAGCTGGAGCAAGCTCGGGCGGTGCGGGCAGGTGCGGCAAGTGCGAGACAGGTACGAGACAGGCTGCGGATACTTGATCGGAACTGAAAGTTCCGCTATTCTCGCAAAATCGGCATTTTTGTTGATTTAACGGAAGCCAAACTTCCGCTATATGGACGAAAAGGCAAGAAAACGCGCATAATCCGCTACTTTTTCGTTAATAGAGCCATCATGGAATAATGGCGATTAGAATGGACCTCTACTCACGGACCGCTCATCATTGATGATGTAGGCATGGGTAGAGGTCTTTTATGTTTGACTGAAAGTATAGCAAGAGATTTTGTGACAAAAGTAACTATGGACGAAAAAAGTTCATCATTATACTGAAATTAATAAGTGAGGAAAGGGTGAACGACTGGTGAGAATTGCTTCTATGCAAGGGGTTGTGAAGCGTTATGGTTCACAAGTAGTGCTGGACTATGTGGACTTAGACATTCAACAAGGGGAAATCATCGGCTTGCTAGGTCCGAATGGTGCAGGCAAAACGACACTCATCCAAACGTTAACCGGGATGACGCCTATTGAGAAAGGTTCCGTGGAGTTATTTGGCGAAACTAGCCATCCGTTCTCCAATCAAAATAAAAGCAAGCTGGGGCTGGTCACGCAAGAGATTACGGTGTTCGAAGACTTGACGGCAAGGGAGAATTTGATGTTCTTCGCTGGCGTTTACGGACTGAGAGGGGAAGAGAAGAAGAAGAGAGTGGAGGAAGCGTTGGAATTCGTCGGTCTACATGAGCATGGCAATAAATTTCCGAAGAAATTTTCCGGTGGTATGAAGCGTCGTCTAAATATCGCTTGTGCACTGACCCACTGGCCGCAGCTTCTGATCATGGACGAACCTACCGTAGGGATCGATCCGCAATCGCGAAACCATATTCTAGGAGCTGTTACGAAAATTAAACGATCAAGGCACAACGATTTTGTATACAAGTCATTATATGGAGGAGGTTCAAGCGATTGCTTCTAGAGTTGTCATTATGGATCAAGGCCAAATCATTAAACAAGGAACGGTAGAAGAGCTTGTTCAGACCATTCAGCATGAAGAGAAAGTAAACCTTGAGGTGACGAATCCTGAAGCAATTTCTGTGGAAAGCTTGGAGAAGATCGCCGGAGTGATGAAGGTGATCGTGTCGGGAAATCGCATTACCGTCATTTCGGCAGCGGGCTCAGGCAATTTGGACCGGATTATCTCGCTCGTGAAGGAGCATGCTGGATTGCTAGGGATTCAATCAGAGAAGCCGAACCTAGAAGATGTTTTCCTTACCTTAACGGGTAAGCAGCTAAGAGATGAGGGTGATGAATCATGAGAGTTCTCTCGACGCTAAAGTACACGGCACTCAGAATGCTTCGCGCATATATCGTGCTCTTATTATTGCTAGTCGTGCCGATCATCCTTATCACGTTGTTTGCCATTATTCTATCCGGCATCGTGGTAGCAGAGACCGGGCAGCCTGCCATTCATGGCACCGCAATGATTCAAGTGCTCGTCTTCCAGTTGTTTGGCGGCTCCATTGTTATGGCATATATTCAATCGGATTTATTTTCGCCTTCGCGCATCAGATTTTACTTGCTTCCATTCAACGTAACCATGTATGCCTTCTCTATTTTGTTATGCGGCACGGTCTTTTCGATCCTGCTCGGTATTGTGCTCATGATCTACTCACAGTTTGTGCTCGGCATTATCTGGTTGAACTGGGCATGGAGTATCTTTATCATTATTGTAATGGCGGTTTTGTCCAGCGTCGTTTATTTGATTATTACATTTTCGGTTAAAAAGCATTCTACGGCGGAATGGTTGAGTGTAATATACGGTGTCGGATTGGTCGTCTTGGCGGGACTGTTCTTCCCGATGCCAGACAACGCCTTCTTTCAATTCATGGGTTCATATGGCAATCCTTTAACTTTAGCGATCATGTCGATCGAGGCCATGAACGGTGCCGATGCAGGTAAAGCATGGTTTTGCGCTGGCATCCTGATGTCGATCATGGGCTTCTTACTTGTCTTGATGCTGATCCTGGGGAGGAGAAGAATGGCGTGACGATCTTTCGGTATTCATTACGGCGAATTTTTCGCAATAAACTCAACCTAATGTTTCTTAGCTTATTTCCGCTTGGTTGTATATTTACTCCCAAAGCAGAGTATTGGCCATATCTGCCGTATGGCTATCATTACTTCGGTATTCTGCTCATGTTCATCGGCATTCGCATGGCTTCGATCCTGCTTGAGGATCGGCTCAAGGGCGTGGTGAAACGTTTGGCAATTGCGCCCGTCAGCTACTTCCAATATTTAAGCCAAAATCTTCTGGCGTATGCCGTCATCGTCATCATACTATGCGTCATTACCGTATTCGGTGGCGTTCTGATTGGACAAGAATTGTATCGGCCACTTATGCTTCTATTCCTCTTTATTTCCTTTAGCATTACTTCACTGGCTGTGGCGATTGCATGGCTATCGTTATTTCGCAGCAAAGAACTTGCATCCCTCGTTTATTTTTCGCTAGTGTTATTGGCTGCAACATTAGGTGGGATTATCATTCCGCTGCAGCTGTTTCCAGAAATGCTTACGCGCATTGCCGTTGTCATGCCGACTTACTGGTTGGCGGAAGGGATGAACTGGATCGTGAACGGGATGAAATTGACTGACTTTTTACTTATGAATGGCGTATTATGGTTATACACGCTCATCTTTTTAATTTTAGGGAGTGTGAGAAGAATGCATTGAACCTCACGAAGGAAGGAGGAAGCGCGGATGGATCCGATGTCGAACTCGAAGTTAAACTGGGTGATAAGCCCCATGCTGTACGTGAACGTATGGCGCTTCCTTAACATCGGGGTTCTGCTTCATGTATGGATACTCGGGCAGTCAACGCTCGTCTCCTTATGTTTGCTCTTAATTTTATTTATGATGACGTGCTTGAGATGGCGTTTCGAGGTACCGCTCTGGCTCGTACTGGTCGATATCGTCGTCTGTATGTTGTACTTACCGTTTACTGACTTGAGCTATTACGGGCTCGCCTTGCCTATATTTGAGCTTGCTTTCAAGAGAAGGTAGGTAATAGGGGGATTACCGTTCATTGCGATTTTGTTCCCCTCATTGCCTTCCAGCTTCGTATTCTGGTACTATCTTCTGGCATTTTTCCTCGCTATGTTCTCATCCGCAGCACTGCACAATGTAGAGAAATATCGCCAGGAAGCGGACGATAACCGCAAAGTCAAATATGAGCTAGAACGAACAAACATGGAATTGTTAGATGCGAGCCTATCTGCATCACAGCAAGCGGAGCTCATGGAGAGACAACGGATTGCAAGAGAACTGCACGATCATTTGGGCCATGACCTGACAGGAGCTTCCTTAGCACTCCAAGCGTACGAATATGTGCAGAACGATCAGCCTGAGGAAGCCGAGAAATTGCTCGGAGAAGTGAAGAAACGCATCGAGCGTGGCACAAAGAGCTTAAGAGAAACTGTACATAATATGACTCCGACGACGCTGATCGGAGTCGAAAGATTAGAACATATCGCGCAGCAATTTCATCAATACCTCGAGGTTGTCTTTCACAAAACAGGCAACACCTTGCTCGTCTCCGCTCATCAGTGGGGGCTTTTGGAAGCCTGCTTGAAGGAAGCGCTGACTAATGTAGCTCGGCATAGCAATGCCTCACAGGTAAAGATAGAACTACACGTAACGAACTCTATCGTGCGTCTATCGACTCGGGATAATGGCACGGAGAAACATCAAGGCTTGCCGGGAAGCGGGCTGAGAAGCTTGCAGATGCGATCCCGTTCGATGGGCGGAAGCTTGTCTTTCAGTAGCACGGACGCAGGGTTTGTGCTCGTCTGTGTCATTCCTTTGGATAAGGAGGATACAAGTGAAGCTGTTAATCGTCGATGATGATCCACTCGTATGTCGGAGTTTGCAGCTAATGCTCGGTAAGGAGCGTGACTTTGCTGAGATTGGGGTTGCGCATAATGGAGAGGAAGCTTTAGCGTATTGTCGCCGCAGCTTGCCTGACATCGTGCTAATGGACATTCAGATGCCAGTCATGGATGGGATCGACTGCACAAGATCAATTAAGGAACAATGGCCAGCGGTACGGGTTATGGTGCTGACGACTTTTCAGGATGAAAAAAACATCCGACTAGCCTTGAAAGCTGGCGCGGAAGGCTATTTGCTCAAATCGTCTTCAATAGACAGCATGGCGCAACAGCTTCGCGCAATGCAAGCTGGTTCAACCGTTTTGGATGGTGACGTGCTTAAAGCGATCATGGAGCCTAATAAGGAAGCGTTCGAATGCTTGACGAACCGCGAGCAGGACATCGTGGAGCTAGTCGCCCAAGGGTTATCGAACAAGGAAATTGCCGAGCAGCTCTATCTTAGCGTCGGCACGGTTCGCAATATGCTGTCCATCATTTTGGATAAGCTGGAATTCCGTGATCGAACACAGCTGGCGATTTATTATTGGCAGCGAGGTGACTAGCGCTAGAGTGGTACGGTTGACGAATCGCGATGCTTGTTGTTCAATGGAAGGAATTATAGACGAAAAGATTGATGTCGGTCCTGAAGGGGGAAGTTGGATGGACGATCTTGATCTAAACAAGCACGCAGTCATCTTATTTGATGGAGTGTGTAGCTTTTGTAATGGTGCGGTACAGTTTATCATACGCCGCGATCGGAATGCATACTTCCGCTTTGCATCCTTACAATCCAGTGCTGCACAGACGCTTCTAGCGAAGCAGAAGCTGCCACCCAACATAGATTCTATCGTGGTATTGGAGAAAGGCCGTGTGCACACTGAATCAACGGCGATCCTTCGCATAGCCGCTGGGCTGGATGGATTGTGGAAGACTGCGGTGATCTTCTGGATTATCCCCAGGCCGCTTCGGGATGTGATGTATCGGTTCGTAGCTCGCCATCGCTATCGATGGTTCGGCAAGCGAAGTGAGTGTATGATCCCGACCCCTGAGCAACGCCTGCGGTTTTTGAGCTTGGATGAAGCGGACGATTAAAGCTGGTTGGTTGAAGTGGATGATTGTACTATTTTCATAAGATATTGGCAGTTTTATATGAAATATCATATAGAATCAGCGCGTAAAGTGTAAATATGGGAAGGTTGTGTGAAAATCCACACAAAATATTGAGGTAGTTGTTGGCTGCGGCACTGGCGTTGCATCGAGGAAAATTTCAATATAAGCAACTGTAATGAATAGATATAAAAGCAATATTTTTACATCTCTGATTTCTGTATGAGGGCTAAAAAGCCATTGAGTCGTAAAACCCAACGCGTTATCCCATTAAATGTCATATTTGATCTTAAGATTTACTTACAGCAAGATGATTCTTGGTTTCATTGAAACCTTTGACACTTTCGGCCGTCGACCTTTTCGTTTCGGCCGTCCTTTCGAGGTTCGTGTCGGTTTCCGGTGTAATGCAGCGATAAAGCATTCCCATGAACGGTCCGCATAGATGCACATTAGCTGCAAGAGTTGCCAAACCGACTGCTTACATTGAAGTTGTAATTTAATCAGTAAACACAGAGCATATGCGATGAGTGCGATATACATCTGATTCCAGATCGCCTCTACCGAGTATCCGTGTGGTTTGACCAAACGAATATGTTGTTTTACCCATTTGAAAAAAGTCTCGATCTGCCATCGATGCCGATAGATTTCAGCGATTTGATGGGCCGATAAATCCCAGCGGTTGGTCACTAATCGGTACGTTCTCCCTTGATCATCCTTAAATTCGATTAGCCGTAGTTTCGTCGGGAGATCTGGCATCGTCACATCCGCATCGCGTATAAATCCTTTCTTCCTTTTGGGTAAATCCCTTTCCTCCACAATGGAGAGACGGCTGTTCTGCTTGACCCGGGCCACAAATTTAATGCGCCTGTCAACCCAGTATTTAAAATGGTCGTACACTTGGTAGCCACGATCCATTACGTATGTCGCATCTTGTTCCACCGTGAAGTACTTCGCGACTTCGTGATCGGCTACATCTTTAGTTGTGGCAATCATGTGATCTGGATACATCGTCTTCGCATCTGCGATAACAAGGGATGTATGCATTTTGACACCATGATTAGATCTTGAACAGTAGGCCCATTTTGAAAGAATAGGTGGCAAGGTGATTTCTGTAGAGTCTAACACCTTTAGCTTACCGATCTGGGCACTTACACCTCGCCTATCTCCTGTCAGTTCCTTAATCTTCTTCAAAAGGGAGAAGAAAAGGTTTTGTAGCTCTGTTGTAGGCAACTGTCTCATCTTGCGTGAGAGCTGGGAAATGCTGATCGACTCCAGTCCGAGCATCTTCTGAAATGTATCGTTGGCTACCAGATGTTCGACCATCTCATAATACGAATGACGCTGCTGCAATTGAGCTTCGATAAACATGAGGATGGAAGAGCCAACAAATAATTTCTGTGCTCGATAATCCAGCTCCTTGTCTCGAGATGTGTTAACACTTAACATTTTAAGACATTGACAAATGACAGTAGAGTTAGGTACGTTATCCATAAGAAATCTCCTTTGTTGAGGCGTTTTTTATGGATAACGCGTAGGTAACTCAACAATAAGAGATTTCTTTTCTTTTGTCCACGAAATTACATTAATATCTTACATTTATAGTAATATATTGAATGAAAATAACCTTGAAAACCTCGATGCAACGCCAGTGTTAATAGAGGAAGTTTGGCTTCCTCTATTTCGAAGAATATCGCGATTTCGTAGGAATAACGGAAAATTGGCTTCCGTTATTCCTTTCGTTATTTATCCTTAGACTTGTGATATTTCCGGGCAGGAATCAAGGCAGGTGATCTCGAAACGAGAATATACGCGCAAACGAAAGAGAGGGATCCATCGATGGAATACGTAAAACTCGGGAATACTGGATTAGATGTGTCCAGATTATGTCTAGGCTGCATGAGTTTTGGCAAGGCCGGTACATGGATTCATCCATGGGTGCTGAGCGAAGACCAAAGCCGGGCAATCATCAAGAAAGCGCTGGAGCTTGGCATTAACTTTTTTGATACGGCGAATGTTTATTCATTAGGTACTAGTGAAGAATACGTCGGCCGTGCATTGAAAGATTATGCCAATCGTGATGAGGTCGTCATTGCGACTAAGGTTCACGGCCGCATGCATGAAGGTCCTAACGGTGCAGGTCTTTCTCGCAAAGCCATCTTAAGTGAGATCGACAAAAGCTTGAAGAGACTCGGAACGGATTATGTAGATTTGTATATCATTCATCGGTGGGACTATCATACTCCGATCGAAGAGACGATGGAGGCGCTGCATGATGTAGTGAAAGCCGGAAAGGCCAGGTATATAGGCGCTTCCTCCATGTACGCATGGCAATTCCAAAAGGCGTTATATGTGGCAGAGAAGAATGGTTGGACACGCTTTGTATCGATGCAAAATCATTACAACCTCATATACCGGGAAGAAGAGAGAGAAATGCTTCCCTTATGTAAAGAGGAAAAAATCGCCGTGACTCCTTACAGCCCGCTTGCATCGGGAAGATTGATCCGGGATTGGACACAATCAACCGCTCGCTCCGAAACAGATCAAATTCAAAAGAAAAAATATGAAGCAACCGCGGAAGCCGATCGCTTGATCGTTGAACGAGTTGCTGCCATTGCAGAGCAACGCGGTGTTCCCCGCATCCATATTGCATTAGCTTGGCTGCTGCATAAAGAACAAGTAGCGGCTCCGATCATCGGCGCTACGAAAAATTCCCAGCTTGAAGATGCCGTCGGTGCTTTATCCGTTAAGCTGACGGATGAGGAAATGGCATTTCTTGAAGAACCGTATAGACCGCATCCGATCGTCGGGCACGATTAACGCTTTTTAGCCCGCCACATTTCTATTTGGAATCCGCTCTCGTCACGAGCTTTCCGAATCTAGGATCGTTTTGATTTTCAAAGAATTACGCTTTACAATCTAGTAAATTTAGCCTATTATGGACACAGCTTTGACAACAATAGATCACAAGAATGCGGGGGTAGCATCATGATTCAAGTGGATGGCGCCAGAAGAAATCAACTGAAGTATATGGGGATTTCCGAGCAAGATTTAGCATTTCTCCGCGATCAGAAGCAGCACTTTGAAGAAATTGCGGATGTCGTGGTTGATGAATTGTACGACAATATTATCAGCCAGCCCGAACTCGCGAAGATTATTAATGACCACTCTACGATCGAACGGCTCAAGAAGACGCAAAAATGGTACTTCCTATCCATGGTAGAAGGAAGGATCGATGAAGAATTTATTGAGAAGAGGCTCCATGTCGGCAAGGTTCATTCTCGTATTGGTTTGACAACCGATTGGTATTTAGGAACGTATATGAAATACTTGGAAATTGCTGTACAGCACTTTAAGCGTGTTGCTCCTGGCAAATGGATGGAGATTATCTTGTCTCTATCGAAAATGTTCAACTTCGACTCGCAGCTCGTCTTGGAAGCGTATGAACAGGATGAGAAGCAGAACATTCGGGATCTATACGAGGAAAGACAGGAAACTCTGAGTAAGGTAAGCAAAGCGGTGCACGATCTGGCCGCCATGATGGTTGAACTAAGTAGCGCTAGTCAATCTGTCTCTGATTCAGCGATCCATACAGCGGAAATTCAAGAAACTGCTCATCAGAAGGTCGAGTGCTACGCGCAAAGATTGGCGAAATCAATCAAGTAGGCTCATTGATGCAGGAAATTTCTGATCAAACTCACCTGCTAGGATTGAATGCAGCGATTGAAGCGGCTCGTGCCGGAGATTATGGCAGCGGTTTCGCTGTCGTGGCCAACGAGATCCGCAAGCTGGCCTCTCACTCCAAGCAATCGTTAGAAACGATCAAAGCGAAGCTCGCGGAAATATCCAGCGTACTCAATGAAGTTTTACAAGATTCCGAGCAAACGTCCTCACTCGCGCGAGAGCAGGCCGCAAGCTCTGAGGAGTTGACCTCTTTCGTCAATATGATTGAATCCGTAACGAATGAGTTGGAATCGATATAATCAGTTCCCTTTTCCCTTTATTGCAACTTCCGATGGAAGCTATGAAGAGGTGCATGCATTTGCATGCGCCTACTTTAGTTGGATAGAAATAAGGCTTCCAATTCCCCACAATCGTATCCAATACTACAACAACAATGCATTGTTCCCCATTGATTAGCTCCTTCTTTACTTTTTCATTCCACAACCTCCGTGACGAGGGGGATCTGTTCCATAAACGGATCAGGATCGTTAGGTGAGAATCGGAACACCTGAGGTTGTAACGTCGGTGGCGGATCGGTATTATTCGGCTCCGGAAGAGTTCTATCTTCTTCTTGCCTCCCATAGATAGCGGAACTGAAAGTTCCGCTATTAGCGTAAAATCGGCAATTTTCGCGAAATAAGAGAAGTAGAAGTTCCGCTATAATCATTTTTCCCATAGAAAACCCACCTTTTCGGCTACTTTGAAGACAATAAAGGAAGTTTGGCTTCCTCTATTTAAGGCAAAACGACGAAATCCCAGGAATAAGGGAACTTTGTGTTCTCTTATTCTTGGGGGTGTTTCGAAGTGTACGTAAATAGTAGTGCGACATCGGAAAATTCCCCCGTTTTTACTTGCTTCGCTTTCTCCTCTTTCGCAACTAGTAGGAATGATCTAACGATTTCTATGTTGTGAAGGTTGTCCGAAGCAAAATTTTCACAAGAACACACATTCGCTGACAAATGGTTGACAAATTGAAATGCTAGAATGTGATTAAGAGTACAGATGAATGGAGTGTATGAAAAATGACAAGGAGGATTTTCGTAGCTATAACAGGTACAAAGCACTATTTTGGAACAAGTTTTTTGAAGCCGGGGATGCTTATCCATCTTAAGAAAGAATCGGACAATCCTCACGATCAAGAGGCCATTATGGCCGTTGTGACACCGATCGGTAAGATCGGTTATGTGGCCAACAGCACGTATACGGTGCCGAAAGGCTGCAGAAGTGCGGGCAGAATTTATGATACATTCGGCGAGCAGGTAGCCTGTGTGGCAAGGTTTGTTGTTCATGATGTCGTGATTGTGGAAATAATGCCAGGGGCACGCGAGCTGTACATGGTTTACTTGGAAAGCGACGGTTATAAGGCGAATGATCAGCCGGGAGAATTTCCAAGGGGCAATAGTTTTCTAAATAAATTTCGGGAATAGGCAGGATGACATAGGCCTAATGTCGAAATTTATCATATATGATGGAAGATTGACTGATCTTTGGTGATAACATGGAGGATATGGTAGCGTGATTGACAAGCTTATCCGGCTATTAAATATTCTTTTTGCCATACAAGCGAATCCCGGCATCACGGCCAAAGAGCTGGCGGACAAGTGCGAAACGACTGAGCGGACGATATATCGAGACTTGCAGGCATTGACAGTGATCGCTCCAATCACGAATGAAGGCTACGGGAAAGGTTATCGTTTCATGGGGAATTTCGCACTGTATCCGCTTAACTTTACAAAGCAGGAAGAATTGGTGTTTTCCGTTTTGCCGTCTGTCGTCGATACGAGTAGGCTCCCGCCGGGTTTTGAGTCCGCATACGACAAAGTGATGGCCTCACATGTGAAAGAAACGAAAAGACGATATGAGACGTTGGAAAATATCGCTGGTATCATCCAGATGGGAACGCCAGCTTATCGGGAAGAGGCCGAAGTCAACTTCTTGCTGCCGATCATGGAAGCGATTATTGAGCAGAGGACGATAAGGACGGTGTATCACACGCAAATGCGGGATGAACTCACCGTGCGAGAGATTGATCCCTACTATTTAGTGCCGCGTGAACAGCAGTTTTATTTGATCGGTTATTGTCATGTGAAGGAGGAAGTGCGGACGTTCCGCATCAGCCGTTTCCGCGAAGTGGAAGCGACGGACCGCAGCTTCGATAAAGACGGATTTAGCATCGAGCAGTACATGAAGCATACTTGGTCAATTCGCCGCGGGGATAAGCTGATCAAGTTCAAGATCAAATTTCACCCCGATGTGGCGAGATACATAAAGGAAGAAGAGATGTTCGTCCGCCCGAAGCTGACTGATCTGCCTGACGGTAGCCTGCTCTTCGAAGTGACGGTCAACCACGAACAGGAGTTTATGGAATGGGTGATGAAGTACGGTCCGATGGCGGAAATTCTAGAGCCGGTTTATGTTGGGAGAAGTTCAAGCAGCGGCTGGAGCAGTGGCTGGGGGTTTATGGGTAATCCACATGAAAGGAAGGTATCATAAGTGACAAAAGTAAACGTAAGTGATTTCTACTATGGCAGTGTATTATCATTGCTGTTAAATAATCATTTTAAACCTGCTTTAGTAGAAGGGGGAAAGGATAGACAAGTTTATGATATCACAACTAACAGTGGCCAATTTAGATTATTTATGAAATATCGAGCAAATAAGGAACCGAGAGTAAGTACGAATAGCTGGTTATTTACTATAACTGAAAGCGATAAGAATGAAATTATAAAATATATTAATGAAGGGCACAATCTTGTTGTTGCTTTGGTTTGTGGAGTGGAAGGTTTTATCGATAGTCAAATTGCTTTTATTAAAATTAGATGAAATATTTGATTTCGGTCGGCGAATTTAGTAAAAATTCACTAACTATAAGTCGAAAAACTAGAGAACGTGCTTTTAGAATTTCTAGGGGTGGTGGTAGGGAAAACGCTTTGACAATTAAAGCTAATAGATTTGAAGAATTGTTTCATTTGCCTAGTCAAAAGGCAGAATGATTCATACGTTAGTTCTTTCAATATTTTAAAATACTACCATTTTTGGTTTAACTGACACAAGAGGTGACACACATGCCCCTGCCCCAGAACTATCTAAAATCTTTGCACAAAAACAAAAATCATACAAAATGGTTTTCATACAAGCTCTCCTGGCAGAAATGAATGTGACGAACCGTAGAGAAGTTCCATACGATGAGTCGAGAGAGATTTCTTTCTTATTTTCAAGAAAGGGAAGCGCGGAATGAACTGGTGGATAACCACCTAAAAATATTGCCTCAAAGTGGGAATACATGCAAGCTCAGCAGATTGAGCCTATCATTGCAACCCCAATACAAGCTCTTGCAAGCATCATAGAGAAAAATCCTGTTATGCAAACCGTTGGCTTCAAACATGATCTATATAATCGTTGGGATCAAGACATATTTGCAGAATTATACAATTACGCACAGGCTGAGTTAGATCGTTATTACGCGGAGATGCAGTCGAGTTTTTCCATTCAGCAGGCACTGCAATTGATCATGGACAATTATTTAACAGCTAAGACTGAACCATTCGCAGGTCATCCACTTGGCCGCTTTGTTCGCCAAACGATCCCTCAGTAGATCTAGAAAACTTCCTTTTATTCACGGAAACTTTAAAGTTCAAGGCTCTGTCGGTCAAGGAAATTGGGCTAAGATTCCATGGATTGCCATTATGGATACGCGCATTACAACTTCCACTCAGTTAGGGGAATATATCGTCTACTTATTTTCGGAAGATATGAGTAGCGTGTACTTGACTTTGGCCCAAGGTGTCACAGAACCGTCTAAAAGAAGGTAAAATCAGAGGCTATGGAGATCTTCGTCATAAAGTTCAGGAAATTCGAGAGTGATTCCCTTTACAGAGCATGTCGAAGGATGAGAATATCCACTTGACTGACGGACGGATTAGGTCGAGATTATCAAGTGTCCACGGTAGCCTACTATCGTTATGATAAGGATCATATGCCTGAAGATGATCAACTCATAACAGACTTACGAAACGTTGTTGAAAATTACAATCTGTATGTTGACAGCCTAATCAAAAACCTAGAGAGCACCGATATCGAAAATTATGAAAATGAATGTTTCTCAAGAAGAGGAAACGATTCATGGAGAATGTTCTTGATCCAAAAGATCAACTCACATCTATCAAAAATTTCATCTCTAAGCCAAGGCTTCTCTTATCCCGATCAACTCATCGAGAACTTCTACTTATCTTTAAAATCGAAGCCATTCGTCATCCTGGCTGGTGTATCAGGTACAGGTAAGACGAAGCTTGTGAAGTTGTTCGCGGAGTCCATCGGCGCTACAAGTGAGAACGGTCAATTTACGATTATTCCCAGTACGACCTGACTGGAGCGATCCTTCAGATCTTATTGGCTATAAAGATTTATCCGGTGTATTTCGTCCTGGCCCTCTTGCGAAAGTGCTCGTTGAAGCAAGAAACCACAAATCGAAATAAACCGTACTTTGTTTGTTTGGATGAGATGAATCTGGCTCGAGTGGAGCATTATTTTAGTGATGTACTCAGCATCATCGAGACGCAACAATGGTCGGCGTGATCGTATCGTTACAGATCCGATCATTAAACATGAGATGCTTAGATACGGAAGAAGATAAGCAACGCTATGGAGGACTCTATCTGCCAGATAACGTATATATCATTGGTACGGTGAATATGGACGAAACGACGCATCCGTTCAGCAAGAAAGTTCTAGACCGTGCGAATACGATAGAATTTAACTAATTCACTTAACGCAATTCCCAGACCTTACTGAAGAAGCTTAGATCGTCCGTTCAAATGTGTGGCCCGAATTCAGTTTCTTGAGAAGTGACTATCTTGCACTGAAGGATGCCTATGCGGAATACAAGGACCTAATCGAGCAGACGACGGATAAGCTCGTACGGATAAATCAGATTCTGGAATCGATTCATTCCATGTTGGTTTCCGTGTTCGCGATGCGATCTGCTTCTATCTGATATACAATGAGCGTTTTCAATTAATGAGCCAGGATGCAGCTTTTGATATTCAGTTGCTGCAGAAGATCTTACCTCGCATTCAGGGAAGCAGTCTCTCGGTAAAAAGGGCATTGCTGCAGTTGTTGCAGGAGAGCGGTCGGCCAGAAGATTCGGAATTCATGACTATCATGGATGATGCGACACCTTTATATTCTGGGAATCACTGAATTGTTCGCACAAGCCAATATCCACAAAGTGCAAGAAAGCTCGTCTTCATGATACGGAGGTTAGAAGAGGATGGCTTCACCTCATACTGGCTCTCTTAATCAACAATTGAGTTTGTGCGGATCGAGACCGAATCTGTTCAATGTATATATTCAAGGGAAGCCCTTCCATCCCACGGTGGAGACCTTAGGCTTGCATCGGGATCATGATGGTCAGCGAGTGGATGCACGCTTCCATCTTTCTTATCCGTATCATTAGCCGTATCGATTCGGTACAGCTGTTCTCCCGAGGAAGAAGAAATGGTAGATTGGAGCCCGGGTGATCGCGACTAGCCCCAATTTTTATCGAGACCCAATCTTATGAGCTAGTCATTGAGAAGAAACAGACGATGTTCCCTAACTTTTTATCATGAAAATGTGAATATCACGACAAGCGATCAAGCCGTTAGGAGATCGGATCTTATCTGGTATTTTCAATTTTCAGAATGAAATCGGATATTCTGAGCTCGAGATTCGTTCTGCTGGTCAGACATGCTCAATATTCAACTTGAAGTCTTTCCTTCCAAGATCGACTATAAGAAGATTATTATCGAATCCTTCAAGATGTCAACGAGCAAATATACAATTTGTCCTTTGATTTTTTGCGTAAAGACTTATCATCTTAACAGGGTTAAGGGAGACGCAGCATCAAAGTTTGACGGAGTTCTATACGATCTTGCAGCATATTTTTCAACAATTCATGCAAGCAGTGGAGCGTATTCAAGCTCATCCTCATTCCAAGATGCAAGGGAAAGTCGACAATGTTGATGTAAATCGAGTAAAAAAGGCGGGAAGGAGAATCTGTCTTTCTTACGTAAGCGCCCATATCTTCTGCAACCGGAAACTAGTAGAGGGATGATTCACGATTAAATGGACAAGCTATCTCCCGAGTCGGCTTTTTGGAAAGCAAGCGACAAATTGATTTTGACACACTTGAAAACCGGTTTGTAAGATGGGTGTTAATTCGCATCCAGCAAAAGTTAAAGACACTTGGCCAACAATTTGTGCAATTACATCGCACAGAAGATCCACAGCTGATGAATAGACTTCAATGGATGCAAAACCAACTGCAAAGAATGCTTCGTTCAGGATTTTTGCAAGTTGGGGAATTGCGGCAAATATCGATTTCCCTTGTTTTACAGATGGCCCCCGGTTATCGTGATGTGTACCGCTTTTACCTAATGTTGATGAAAGGCCTGTCCATTCAGAGCGACCTATTCCAAATCTCGATGAAAGACCTCGCCCAACTATATGAGTACTGGTGTTTTCTAAAAATTCATCAGCTAATTAGCAAGAAATATGAACTGGTAAGTCAAGACGTTATAAAAGTGAATCGTAACGGTATATTTGTGAAGTTGGATCGCTCGCAAGAAGCGAAGATGGTTTATCGCAATCCAAGGAATGGGGAGACAGTTCACATTGTTCTATAACAGATTATCGCCTGGCGACGGATATGTGACATTGCCGCAGAGGCCGGATAATGTGTTGACGTTGAAGAAGAATGACTCGGTTGTTGAATACAAATATATTTTTGATGCTAAATATCGGATTAACCCGGCTTATGAAGGAACGCCATATTATGATAGATATAAGATTCCTGGTCCAGAGGAAGAGGATATCAATACGATGCACCGTTACCGGGATGCGATTGTCTATACAAGCGATAACCAGTTGGAATACGAAAGAAGTATGTTTGGTGCATATGTGTTATTTCCGTACCATGATGAAGAAAAGTATCAGGAGCACCGATTTTATAAAAGTATTGAGCTCATTAACGTCGGTGCGTTTCCATTCTTGCCAAACGCTACTTCGCTGATGGAGAAATTCTTAGATGAGATCATATTAGATAGTCCGGAGAAAGCCTATGAACGCTCAACAAGACCGCGTGGTACGCAAGAATACTATGTTAACAAAATGTCAGGGAAGAATGTGTTGATCGGCTCTTTAAGAACGAAAGAGCAGTTGGACAATGCCCTTAAATATCAGATTTATCATATTCCATTAAAAAATATTACAGATCACAAAATATTAACACAGATCGAGTATGTGGCGCTGTATCAATCGCTCAAGAAATTTGGACAAGATGGCGAGGCAGGAGTTCGTTATTTCGCCAAAGTTGCTGACTGGAAAGTTGTACAGCGTAAACAAATTACTCAGGTCCCACTTACACGGAACAATCCAGATGAGCTTTATGTTCTCTTCACGGTTGATCAATGGCAAGAACGCATCAACCCGATTATTCCAGGTGGCCATGGAATTTATCGCGTGCTATATACATCGAAATATATGTTTGATCGAGCACAGGAAGTCGCTGAGCTTAGATTAGATACGGAAGAGCAACTGAGGGAGTGGCGGGAAAAGCGCAGGCTGGGAAAAGTAGATGTGAGGTTAGACCGCGAATATGCGGATCTGTCGAAACAGGTTGTTTCGATAGATTGGAATGAATAGGAGGCTTACTTGCAGTACCGACTCCTACGGACATGGTCGATATGAGCGTCTGTTGCAAGAAAGATAATCGGATTACTAGCGGAATTCCTATAGTGAAATGGGTTTCATTCTTCCCTAATATTTGCTATGATGTTATCAAAATCGACAAGGATGAGTGTGGATGAGTCAAGTAACCATATATGATATTGCGAGAGAAGCCAATGTATCTGTAGCGACCGTCTCTCGCGTACTGAACAACACAGCGCCTGTAAAGGACAGCACGCGCAAAAGAATAATGGACGTGATCGAAAAGAATCAATTTCAACCGAATGCGCTCGCCAGAAGCTTGCTGAAAAAAGAAACTCGCACGATTGCCATGATCCTGCCGGACATTACGAATCCGTTCTTCCCTGAAGTTTTTTGGGGGGCGGAGAACATGGGCCGGGAGATGGGGTATACGTTCTTTCTGTGTGATTCCGCCGGTGATTACAAACGGGAGTCCGAATACCTTGCTATTTTGCGTGAAAGAAGGGTGGATGGGGTCATCTTTCTGGGCGGGCGCATTAATCTGGCTAAATGCCCCGAGGATCTTCAACGAGAGGTTGAGGATATGGCGCAGCATACCCCGATCGTTCTTGTGAATGGGGATTTAAGAGGTAGCGGACTCCACCGGGTTTATACGGACGAAGTAAAAGGAGCGGAGCTAGCTGCGAAGCATCTGATCGATCTAGGACATCGTGAGATTGCTTTTCTTGGCGGACTGGACTACATGAATACAACACAAGCGAAGATTAAGGCTGTGAAAAAAACATTACATGAACATGGACTTTCTCTGCCCTCCGAACGAATCAAGTTCGGTGAATTCTCCGTGCAGTCTGGCCGAGATCTAATGGACGAACTGCTGGAGTCCTCAAACAGGCCGACTGCCGTGTTGTGCGTCAATGATTTTACGGCGATTGGAGCGATTAAATCAGCATCTGAGCATGGGCTGAAAATTCCGGACGACATCTCCATTACGGGCTTTGACGATACTCCGCTTTCGATGGCGGTTATTCCAGAGCTGACGACAGTCTCACAAAATACGTACGAACTCGGCAGATTGGCAGTTGAAACACTGCATAAGCTCATCAGCGGCCATAAAGTGAAGAAGAGAACGATCCTCGAACCTAAGCTCGTTGTGCGTAAGAGCACTGCAGCAATCTAAAAAAATCTGAATGATCTTTAGCAAGCTGGGAAATACTTGTTGACATTTTCGTTTAAGCTTTAATATAATGAGCACAAAGCAAAATGAAACCGTTATCATTTCTCGGGGTGTTTATTCCCGCTGCTAGGCGGGAATTTAAAAGCACCCTTATGAAACCCGTTACATGAAACGGATTTCATTTATTGCAAGTTTAAATGAAGGGGATGAAGAGATGAGGAGAAGGCTGGGCGTATTCATGATTGTAGGGCTGTTGATCGTCAGTATCGTAGCGGCATGCAGCGGCAATAGCGGAGGCGGTGGCAATAGTAGCGGTGGCGGCGGTGATGCGGGCAATGGAGGAACGGGGGGCGGCAGCGGCGAAGGGCCGGTGACTCTCACCTTGACGATGTGGGGATCTGAGCAGGACAAGAGCACGATGGAAGAAAGGCTAGCGATCGTCAAGGACATTTACCCCAACATTACGGTTGAGGTCATGCTGGTAGCCGGTGATTACGACCAGAAGGTGCAGACGATGATTGCTGGTGGCACCCCTCCAGACATTATGATGCTGGCAGAGAATTTTCAAGTCTATGCAAGCAAAAATCAACTGATTCCGCTTGATGAATTTATCGCTTCGTACGGGGTTGATATGGAAGAGAGATATACCGAGGACATCGCAAACCTTATGCGATACGACGGCAAGCAATATGGAATGACAGACCGCGCCGGTGCGATGGTGCTGTATTACAACAAGGATATGTTTGATGCAGCGAATATCCCGTATCCGACGAAAGATTGGACACAGGAGGACTTGCTGGAAGCGGCGCAGAAGCTGACGATTCAAGAAAATGGTCAAACCGTACAATGGGGATATTACCCAAGCTCTTGGTGGCCACAGTGGATGCAGTTGATTTATCAGAACGGCGGTTCCTTATTTGACGCTGAGGGCAATCCGACATTTGATACTCCGCAAGTACGGGAGGCATTGCAATTTTTTAACGATCTGACCTATAAGTACGGGGTATCGCCTACTCCAACAGAGGTAGCCGATATGGGGGATATGGACGGACCCAATGTTTGCGCAAGGGATCATTGCCATGGAGACAACGGGGTTCTGGAACATTGGTTCACTTGCTCAAGTAGAGGATATCAATTGGGATATCGCGCCAATATGGGGCCCGACCAACGCCTTCTTTAACGGGCTCGTCATTACGAAAGACTCCAAACATTCAGAAGCGGCGTTCCAGGTTATTGAAGGATTGACCCGCCTCGAAGCGCAGATGCCGATCATCGTGAACGGGCAAGATGCGCCAGCGACGAAACCAGCGATCAATAGCGATGCATTCATCAATGCGGAATATGGCGGCAGAAAGATCAACATGGCGGCCTTTGGCGAGTCTACGATTTACGATATGCCGCTTAATCCACAATGGAACGAGATGCAGAAAGTGATCGGCGACAAACTATCCACATACTTTACGAATGATGCAACACTGGACGTAACGGTTACGGAGATCCAAGAAGGCCTAGAGAAATTATACAACTAATATTAGAAGAAATAAGAATAATCCAGGGAATAGCCCGGCGGCTGTTCCCGAATTTTTCTTCCGTATGCGATTTAGCCTTGAATGGTCAATGAGATGGAGGTGTCCTATGCGCAGGTATGAGGGAGCTTGGTTTTATTTGTTCATTTCCCCTTGGCTGTTCGGATTTTTGGCCTTGACGTTCGGCCCGATCGTCTTTTCGATCTATATGAGCTTTACCGATTGGGATTTGTTTCAAGCGCCCAATTTTATCGGTTTTGACAATTACCAACGAATCTTTACGGATGATCCGCTGTTCTGGAAGTCGGTCGGCAACACATTCTATTATGCGCTCCTTTCGATACCGATCGGAATGGTGTTGTCTTTGTGGATTGCCTACTATTTGAACAAGAAACTAAATGGCATTTCGTTTTTTCGTGTGTTGTATTATTTGCCTTCCGTCGTACCGGTCGTAGCCAGTTCGCTATTGTTCGTCCGCTTGTTAGCGCCGAATCAAGGCCTGATCAACAAAGCGTTGGCACTCATCGGCATTAAAGGGCCGAATTGGTTGCTTGATCCTCATTGGGTAAAGCCGGCTTTGGTCTTGATGTCCCTCTGGGGAGTCGGTGGAGGTGTCGTTTTGCTGCTGGCAGGAATGAAAGGGATACCGAGCGAATTGCTGGAAGCTGCCGCAATAGATGGCGCAAACTCGCGGAAGACGTTCTTTTTCGTAACCTTGCCGATGCTTACACCGATCATATTCTTCAACTTGATCACCGGCATGATTGGTGCACTGCAGACGTTCGCGCAAGTGTTCATCGTGACGAGCGGCGGACCAGATAACGCCAGTCAGATGATCGTCCCTTATTTGTTCGAGAATGCGTTTAAGTTTTATAAGATGGGATACGCTTCGTCGATCGCATGGGTACTATTCATCATCATCCTGTTGCTCACCCTAGTCATTTTCCGTTCATCGGCGTTATGGGTGTACTACGAGGAGGGGAAGAGAAATGGCTAGAATACCCGCATATGAAAAGCTCTTATCGTATTTTGTGCTATGTATAGTAGGGGTTATTTTGTTTGCACCATTTCTCTATATGTTATCGATCGCGCTTGCAAGTGATGAGACAACGGTAAAAGCAGCTTTTACATTAGTACCGTCAGAGTTTGTGTTCGAAAATTTTATCACCGTGTTTACGAACCACCATATGGGAACCTATCTCAAAAATAGCCTGATCATCACGTTCTTTACGGTGATAGGATCTGTGTTTTCAGCATCCTTTGTTGCCTATGGTTTTGCTCGTATCCAGGCCAAGGGTAGCGGGTTTCTCTTCATCGTATTGCTCAGTACAATGATGCTGCCCGGTGAAGTGACAATGGTGCCGCAGTTTATCATCTTCCGGGAATTAGGTTGGGTGAACACCTTTTTGCCGTTGATCGTACCCGAGTTTTTTCGCGGGCGCGTTCAATGTGTTTCTGATCAGGCAGTTTGTGATGGCGATTCCGCGATCCCTTGATGAAGCGGCGATGATCGACGGCATGGGGCACATGGGCATCTATACGAAAATTATCCTGCCGATGACTTACCCGATTTTGACGGCTATCGGTATCTTCTCTTTCGCCTGGAATTGGGGAAACTTTATGGGGCCGCTCATCTATATTAACGACCCCGAGAAGACACCGCTCGCTCTAGGCGTACAGCTGATCAGCACGGTAAGCGGCGGACAGATGCCACCTTGGAATATGGTGATGATCGCCTCGCTCTTCCTGACCATTCCGATGATCTTGATCTACACGTTCGGCCAGAAATATGTGTATGAAGCCAATATTAACGGAGGAAATGCAGGGATTAAGTAAGGGAGTACAAGCAACCATTCAGAACAATATACAACATCATCAAAGAAAGGCGGAGAATCACGATGGATAGAGAAATCGTAAGAAATACTGTGAAAGTGAATCGGAATGGCTGGGTGATTGATGGTCAAGCACGCATCTTGCTTTGTGCCTCGCTGTTTTATTTTCGCATCCCCAGTATGTTTTGGAAGCAGCGGTTGGCACAAGTGAAGGCGGCTGGCTATCATGCAATCGACGTATACTTCCCATGGAATTATCATGAACGAGAATATGAGAATTGGAATTTCTCGGGGGAGCGGGATGTAGAGGCCTTCTTGAAAATGGCACATGAAGCGGGATTGTTCGTTGTGGCGCGTCCAGGGCCTTATATATGCTCCGAATGGGACGGCGGCGGGATTCCGGCTTATGTCTTAACCGACGACCAGGCTCAGATTCGCCAGTCCGATCCGGTATTTCTCAAAGCGGTTGATCGTTGGTTCCGCCGCATCATTCCGATCTTAAGGAAGTATGAATGGGGCGGGCCGAATGGGCATGGATCAGTTATTGCCGTACAACTTGAAAATGAGCTAGACTTCTACCAATGTGAAGATCCTGTATCATATATTCAAGCACTGCGGGATATGGCACTTCGTTATGGGATTACGGTGCCGCTGTTCGCCTGCGCAGGTCAAGGCAATCTGTTCCGCGCAACAGGCAATGTAGAGGGCGTCATGCCGACGTGCAACTTCTATCCGCATGATCTCGATGCAGAGTTCGAAGAGAAGGTGCTTTATTACTATGAGAGGCTACAAGAGCGGGACTATCCCCTGTCGGTAACGGAGACGAACCGCTCGCACTTCTTGCTGCGCCGGCTGCTCAGTGCGGGAAGCAAGCTGCTCGGACCGTACCTTCAAGTATCGGGCACGAACTTTGGCTTCCATAACGCGGTCAATAATTGGGGGAAACCCTTGGCATTTCTGACCTCGGATTATGATTTTTACGGCATGATTGCACCGTCAGGTGAAGAGCGTCCGGAAGTACAGGAAGGGCGAATGCTTTCGCGGTTGCTCGATGCGTATGGTGAGCGATTAGCATTGGCGAAGCCAGTGCCAAGTCCTGTGCGCGTTCAGACGGAGCTTGTAGAAAGTGCCGGCATGCGCTATGCCTTGCAGTTAGAAGGTGGTGGGTATTTGTTGTCGCTGCCGAATGTCGGGGATGGTTCGGGCACGGTAATGCTGCACGATCCACACCACGGGATATCGTTCCCAGTTCACAGCAAATGGATGCTAGGACGTGGGGAATGTCCACTACTTCCTTATCAAGTGCCATTGGACGCTTGGGGAAGTGAGGGGATACTGGTATATGCGACGGCCGAGCTGTTCTATACGACGCAATCTCAAGCGACGGTTGATGAGGCTCAGGCTGGGCAGCACATAAAAAACAAAGGTGGCGAGGAAAGGGAATCCGACGGTAGTGAGCTTGTCCTCGTATTTGCGAAAGGGAATGATGCGGAGTTAGCCCTTCAGCTTGGCGATAATATCGCACAAGTGGATGCAGAGCATGCGAAGGTGGAAGTGCAGGAAGGGCGTTACACGATCTACACCTCGGCTGAACGCGCGGAGGTGAGGATTGTGCGAAAGGGCGGCAAAGTACTGCGAATCGTTGTACTTAGTCGCGCACTTGCCAAGCGTTTCAGCTCTGTAGATGAGCATGGGAAAGTGATCTTTCAGTCAGAGCTGGAAGCGGTAAGCGCAGCCCTGCATTTACCCACTGAACAATCGTGGTCTGTCCGTGAATGGCAGACTAACGATGAGGCGGCAGTGTTTAAGAAGCACATTACCGGGGAGCGTCCCCTTACGCTGGAGCATTCGGGCATCTATCGCGGATACGGCTGGTATGAGTGGGCTCCTGGAGATGATGGCGGAAATGACAGCCAGCTGACCAAGCCGGCAGAGGGACTGCTGCTTCGCGGCGCTGCCGATATACTAAGCGTGTATGTTGACGACCGTTATGAAGGCACCTATCTGCCTAGCGGGAGCAGCGCGTATGTGAAGCTGTCTGAACCGCTGGCGGAAGATCAACTGTTGGTCATCCGTGCGGAAATATGGGGGCATACAAATTTTGCTGACAATTTGCTTCCTGCTCTTCGCATGTCCTCTGCTAAGGGGTTGCAGGGACTGATGGCCGTACATAGCGTGCGCCGCTTACAGAGCAATTGGCTGTGCTACCCATGCGAACAGTGGACGATAGAAAATGGACTGCAGCGGCTCAAGAATATACCAACATCTCATGATGATCTGGCGATAACGGAATGGGGAGGTTGGCTCAATACAGCGCGGCTGGAGACAAATCTATTTAGCAAAAAAGTGGCGTTAAGTCCGAAAGCCGCCAGCTGGGTGTTGCATATTGACGGGTTGCAAGCGAAGGTAATCGCATTCGTGAACGATACGCTGGTGGGAGAGGTCGATCTCGCAGATCCTTATATAGATATTACGCCGTATGTGCAGGCTGGCGAAGAGGCGCATATCCAGCTGTATTTGGAACGACGTTATCATGCGCCTGCAGGCTCAATTATGTTGTATGAAGGTGAGGCCATGACGAATTTCCGCATTAGCGGTGCGGAGGAAGATGAATTGTGGCAGCATGCCGTGCAAGCGATGGCGGGAGCCGAGATTGAGGCTGGTCAAGGACAAGAAGAACAAGGGTGGAGGCAAGAGCAGCAGCGGCTGGACTTTCCACATATCATCAAGCCCGGTCGAGTCGCTTGGCTCACAGGGGTGTGTCCGCAGACAGAGCAGGATACGAATCTTATCATGCAGGTGAATGGGCGGAATGCCAAAGTGACAGTATGGCTGGCTGGACGTGTGATCGGACGAGTCTGGCTGCCCTGCGAGCGCACGCGGCCGACGATGAGCGGCGGATCGCAGGAGAATATTGTTTTGCCTGTTCCAGCGAGGTCCGCAACCCACATCGCTTTGCTGATCGAAGCGATTGAGGCAGGACAGGATGCGGTGATCGACTCCATCGTTTACACGGATTAGACTGATTGGATTGTGCTGGCTCGGCAATTTCAGATATTTTGTTGTGGTGAAAGCTTGTAAACATATGAAGAAGAAAGGATAACATTGCAATGTGGAAGCAAGGTTCACTCTCATTCATTTGCCTGATCTTGGTCCTCTCCTTATGGCAGCCACGTCATTCAATTGGAGGGCAGTCAGCCGCCATACACGTTACGTTGGATGCCGGCCAGCGCTACCAGACCATTGAGAACTTCGGTGCATCTGATGCTTGGTCGATGGACCCGATTGGCAAACAATGGTCCGAAGCGAATAAGAAGCGAATCGCTGATCTTCTATTTTCCGTAGATGAAGGCATCGGCTTATCGGCTTGGCGATTTAATATCGGCGCTGGCTCGATAGAGACGGATCAAGCGATCATTGCTAACCCGTGGCGCCGTGCGGAATCCTTCAAGCAATCTGCAGATGAACCTTATGATTGGAGCCGGCAAGCCGGGCAGGGATGGTTTTTGCAAGCTGCGAAAGAGCGCGGCGTGGAAACATTCATTGCCTTCGTCAACAGCCCGCCAGTATGGATGACGAAGAACGGCCATGCACAGCCTGACCCGAATTCAGGTTCCACGAACCTGAAGGCTGAATATGTCGATGATTTTGCCGTATTTCTCGCGGATGTTTTAGAACATTTTCAAAATGAAAGAGGAATTCACTTCGACTATATCAGTCCAATTAATGAGCCGACATGGGATTGGAACCGAGCTGGACAGGAAGGCAATCGCTACAATAATGACGATCTGATCGAAGTGATCCGCACATTGTACCATGAACTAGTTGCACGCGGACTGGATGTGAAGATTAGTGCCCCTGAGGGGGTAGAAATTTTGGCACTGTTGGACGATGAATATTATCAACGGTTTGTTGCATCGGTCACGGGCGAGGTCGGTTCGATGAAGCATTATTCATCAGGTGCCAACGGTTTGGGGATTGGCAAATACCGCGAATATATTAAAGACTTATTAGGTAATGCGGAAATCGCCCAGCAGATCGATCACAAAATCGCCTCCCATTCTTACTGGTCCGATTACGTTACAGCGGAGGGCGAAGACCGTCTCGGATATTTGCGCGAACTGCTCTGGGAAAATTTGCAGGAGACAGACCCAGCAGCAAGATATTGGGTGACCGAATATTGTATTCTCGGAAATGCCGGTGATCTTGTTGGCAACGGTAGAGACTTAAGTATAAAGCCTGCACTTATGGTCGCTCGAACGATACACTACGACCTGACGAAGGCGAATGCATCCGCTTGGCAATGGTGGACGGCGGTGTCCAAGGAAGATTACAAGGACGGACTTTTGTATACAGATTATCAACTCCCCGGTGATGAAGAAACCATCTATGAGTCGAAGCTACTGTGGGGCTTTGGCAACTACAGCAAATTCATCCGCCCGGGAGCGGTGCGCATCGATCTTCGAGGGCTTGCGGAGCATGATCCGTATGGATTAATGGGATCCGCATACGTGCATGAAGAAAATCAGACAATCACAAATGTCTATGTCAATTATTCACAAAGGGCTATAGATGTCATCATTCATCCTACTAACCTGCCGGCAGGGTACAGGTTAGGTTTACTGACTCCATACATGACCTCGGAGACGGAAGATTTAAGTGAACAGCCGGCCATTGTTCCAGATAGAAACGGAACATTCACCTATACGCTCCCAGCACAGTCGATTGTTACCTTGCACGGTCATATTCACCCAGCAGATGGGGACATGCAGGTGCAAGGATTAATGGCAGCAAAATCGACGAAATGATCCTCCTATATTGGGCTATTGTCTCAAATCCTTCACCGACCGCCTGATGATAATTTCTGCGGGCAGGACGATTTTCTTCGCTTGCTCCGTCTCACCCCGCGAGGTGATCCGTTCAATCAAGAGCTGCATCCCCATATATCCAAATTGATAAGCTTGCTGTGCGGCAACCGTGATGAACGGGTCGAGCTCCGAATATAGGCCAAAGTCATCGATACAGACGACCGAGGCGTCCTCCGGGACGCTGAGCCCCTTCGCGCGCAGCGACTGCAACAGCTGTACAGCGAGCACGTTGTTACCTGCCACGAAGGCGGTTGGAAACGGGTCTAGCCTGCCTAGCCAAGCTTCCATATCGCGCAGATCGTTGTGCGTGGAAAAGCTTGTTTCATACACATAGTCGGCATGCACTGGCAAGTCATACAGCTTCTGCGCTTCCCGATATCCTTGCAAGCGAAGCCGCGCACTGGAGATCGAGGTGGAGCCGTTAATAAAGGCGATCGACCGATGCCCTTTCGATACGAGGTGCTCCATCAACAGCCTTGCTGCCTCCTTGCTGTCTCCAAGCACGATATCGCTGTTGATCCCGGGCACCTCGCGGTCCAACAGCACGAAAGGAACGTTGTGCGCCAGTAGCTTCTCCATGTGAGCATAAGAATCATCTCCTGTTGGCGCCAGCAACACACCGTCCACGCGTGACGTTAAGATCGTATCGATATATTCCGCTTCCTTCGCCAGATTCTCGTCGCTGTTACCGAACAGCAGTTTATAACCGTGCTTGCGGGCCGCGTCCTCCGCACCTCGTGACAACGTCGTGAAGAAAGGGTTCGTAATATCTGTAATGAGCAAAAACAGCGTCTGGGATTGCTGCAAAACCAAACTTCTTGCCATCTGGTTCGGGATGTAATTCAGCTCTTGCATCACTTTTTGCACCTTCGCCCGAGTTTTCTCGCTCACTCTTCCAGTGTTATTGATAACTCTCGAAACCGTCATCGCGGATACGTTCGCTTTGTTGGCGATATCGTAGATCGTAACCATCTGTTAGCTCCTTTTATGCAAAGGTGTTTTATACGAATTCATACGTATTTTATAAGCAAATGATGAATATAGTTTAGCACAACCGGCACAGGAGTTCCTAGAGTTTCAGCCATAAATTTTCCAACTGAAGGATTGACAGCGAATCCATTCATTGTTAGTTTAATGTTATCGATAACATTTTCATGGGAGGATGAAGGAGGATGGCTATGAATCAATTTCAGTGGTACGGCAATTTTCCGAAGATCGGGATCAGACCGACAATTGACGGCAGACGCAAAGGTGTCAGGGAATCGCTCGAAGAACAAACGATGAATATGGCAAAGGCTGTAGCCAAGCTGTTTGAAGAAAATTTGCGATATCCGAACGGCGAGCCGGTCGCTTGTGTCATCGCCGATACGACGATCGGCGGTGTGGCGGAAGCAACGGCATGTGCGGAGAAGTTCGCACGTGAAAATGTAGGGGTATCGCTAACCGTCACACCTTGCTGGTGCTACGGAACAGAGACGATGGATATGGATCGTACGATTCCGAAGGCTATATGGGGCTTCAATGGAACGGAGCGTCCAGGTGCGGTATATTTGGCGGCGGTGCTATCCGCTCATGCTCAGAAAGGCTTGCCGGCATTCGGCATTTATGGCGAAGAAGTGCAAGATGCGGGGGATACGCGCATTCCTGACGATGTGAAACATAAGCTGCTTGGCTTCGCGAAAGCCGGCTTAGCCGTAGCGTTAATGAAGGGCAAATCCTACTTGGCGATGGGTTCCGTGTCGATGGGTATCGCCGGATCGATCGTCGATGACCACTTCTTCCAGCAATACCTCGGCATGCGCAATGAGTATGTGGACATGAGCGAATTTGTGCGTCGCATGGAGGAAGGGATCTATGATACGGAAGAATTTGAACGTGCGCTTGCTTGGGTGAAGGCAACTTGCAAGGAAGGACCGGATAACAATCCGGAGGCGCTGCAGCGTTCGAGAGAGCAGAAGGATCGAGATTGGGAAACGGTCGTGAAGATGACGATCATTGCCCGCGATCTGATGGTCGGCAATCCGAGGCTCGCTGAGCTTGGATACGAAGAAGAAGCCCAAGGCCATCAAGCAATTGTAAGCGGTTTCCAAGGGCAGCGGCAATGGACGGATCATTTTCCGAATGGAGATTTCCTTGAGGCGGTGCTCAATTCTTCATTCGACTGGAACGGCATTCGTGCCCCTTATCTGGTCGCTACGGAGAACGACAGCTTGAACGGCGTTGCCATGCTGTTCGGTTACTTGCTTACGAACACCGCGCAAATATTCGCCGATGTAAGGACCTATTGGAGCCCGTCTTCCGTCGAACGGGTGACGGGCTATAAGCTGGAAGGTCATGCGGCGAACGGAATTTTACACCTGCTGAATTCTGGATCAGCTGCGCTTGATGGCACCGGACAGCAAGAAATTGCCGGCAAGCCAGCGATGAAGCCGTTCTGGGAAATTACGGAGGAAGAAGCTGCAAAATGTCTGGATGCAACGCTATGGAGACCGGCTTCTGTGGAATATTTCCGCGGCGGCGGATTTTCGTCCGACTTCTTAACGCGCGGTGGCATGCCGATGACGATGTCCCGCCTGAACATCGTGAAGGGACTGGGACCTGTGCTGCAGATTGCCGAAGGCTATTCGGTCGAATTGCCGGATCATGTGCATGATGCGCTAGACCAGCGTACAGACCCGACCTGGCCGACGACTTGGTTTGCTCCCATCTTAACAGGCAAAGGAGCGTTTCGCGATGTGTACTCCGTTATGGATCATTGGGGGGCGAACCACGGGGCGATCAGCTACGGCCATATCGGTGCGGATCTCATTACGCTCGCTTCCATGCTGCGCATTCCGGTGAATATGCACAATGTTTCTGATGAGCGCATATTCCGTCCGCGTGCATGGGGACTGTTCGGCACGGATCACCCAGAGAGTGCTGATTTTCGTGCGTGCGCAACATTTGGACCTCTGTATGGATAAGGCGGGGCTAGCGGGAATTGCCAGACAGCTCCGATGGATTTGATCGGATTATGGTGAGAGGGATGTGAAAGAGGATGGGGATGGACGGATCGAGCATTCGAACCGAGCTTTGTCATTATGCGAAGCGAACGGTTGATAGCAGGCTAGTCGTCGGACCGGGAGGCAACATTAGTGCCCGCGAGGGCAGCAAGATGTACTTGTCGCCGAGCGGCTTTGCTTTAGACGAAATTGAGCCGGAGCAATGGGTCGAGGTGGATATTGAATCGGGCGAGATCGCGGATACGGGATTTCGCCCCTCCTCGGAGGTGTTGATGCATCTTTATGCATATCGTAGCAATCCGAGCATTGGGGCGATCGTGCATACGCACCCGCCGTATTGTATCGCTTTTACGCTTGTGGAGCAGGAGCTTCCGGTTATGTTTCCCGATCAGGCGGCACTTGTCGGCAGAACAGTCTCAATTCCATATGTGCTGCCTACGACTGACAAGCTAGCGCAGGCAGTAGCCGCCAAAGTAAACGACGCTTGTACGATCCTGCTCGGCAATCATGGACTCGTGACTACCGGGCGGAATTTGCGTGAAGCGTACTACCGGACAGAGGTCGTAGAGGAAAGTGCGAAAATTTATTTGCTTGCCAGCGCGATTCGTCAACCGAAGTGTCTCACGAAGGACGAATACGAAGAGATCGCTTCGTTGGAGAGCGAGGCTTACCGGATCGAACTGCTGCAGAAAATGAAGTAAACCAGACGAGCGGCGACATAAGCTTATAGTGGCGAATGCCTGCAATAGGATGAGGTGGTGTAATAAAATGCCGGATAAAGTCACGATGCTGGCCTTTGATTTGGGGGCAAGTACGGGACGCGCATTGATTGGGGAATGGACATATGCGACAGGCGCAGATGCGAAAGGCGCAGATGCAAGAGATGCAGATGCTAAAAATGCGAAAGACACCGTCGCGGCAAAACGAAGGCGGAAGCTGTATGTAACGGAAATCCATCGCTTTCCGAACGAGCCGGTACGCGTTGGCAAGCATTTGCACTGGGATATTCTCCGATTATTGCATGAGATCAAGAATGGCATCCGCATTGCGTTCCGAGAAGGCTACAAGCCGACGACGTTTGGGATCGATACTTGGGGAGTCGACTTCGGATTGCTCGATGCCAACGGCGAGCTGCTTGGCAACCCGTATCATTATCGGAATCCGCAGCATGAAGGGCTGGTGGAGGAGGTATGCGCACTGATCGGCAAAGAGCAGCTGTATGCGCAGAGCGGCCTCCAATTCATGCCGTTCAACACGATTTATCAGCTGTATGCGATGGTGAAAGCCGGCTCCCCGAAGCTGAGAGCAGCCGAAACCTTGCTGCTGACACCGGACTTGCTCGTTTACATGCTGACCAATAAACGGTCGTGTGAGTTTACGATGGCCACGACGACGCAGCTCTACAACCCGAAGACTCGCTCTTGGAACACGCCATTGTTGGATCAGCTTCAAATTCCGAAAGGCTTGTTCCTGCCGCCCGTTCCACCGGGTACGAAGATAGGCGCCTTGAGCGAGGAAGTTTGTCGAGAGTTAAACGTCCCCGCCTTGGAGGCGATTGCCGTAGCTACGCATGATACGGAATCAGCAGTCGCAGCAATTCCGGCAGGCGACGAGCCGTTTGTCTATCTGGTCTGCGGCACCTGGTCACTGCTCGGCACGGAGCGAACAGAGCCGCTGATCACCTCTGAGACGTTGCGTTACGATTTTTCGAATGAAGGCGGAGCGGGAGACACTTTTCAGCTGCTCAAAAACATCATGGGGCTTTGGATTTTGCAGGAATGTAAACGCGAATGGGACGAGCGCGCGTTGCATGACAATCCGCTGACGTGGTCGGAGCTGGTAGAGAGTGCAAAGCAGGCCGAGCCGTTTCGCTGCTTGATCAATCCAGATGATCTGTACTTCTACGCTCCCGGCAATATGGAGGAACGGGTGAAGACTTATTGCAGCAAGAGCGGACAACCGATTCCACAAACGCCGGGCGAAGTGACGCGATGCGTGCTAGAAAGCTTGGCGCTACGTTATCGTCATGCCGTTGAACAGCTGGAAGACGTGACGGGCATGCGTTATAGCCGCTTGCATATGGTCGGAGGCGGAGTGCAAAATCGCTTGCTGTGCCAGTTTACTGCCAATGCGTTACGGCGAGAAGTATGGGCAGGACCGGTGGAAGCGAGTGCGATCGGCAATTTGACCGTCCAGCTTATGTCTCAGGGCTACTGCGAAAATTTACGAGCCGCTAGGCAGCTTGTGGCCGATTCATTTGATGTCACGGTGTATAAACCGGATCAACCTGAGGGGTGGGAACAGGCTTACCAGTCTTACTTGAAGCTCGTAAGTGGCGAATAGTCTGTCCATCAGTTAACAGGCAGTGAAGGCTATGGAAATCAAACAATTTTATGATAAGGAGAAATTGGAATGTTACTTGGTATCCCCAACATTTTATCGCCCGATCTTGTGAAAATATTAATGGAAATGGGCCATGGTGACGAAATCGTCTTCGCGGATGCGAATTTCCCAGCAGCCAGCCATGCGCAGCGTTTAGTACGCTGTGACGGTCATGCCATTCCCGATTTGCTTGAGGCGGTGCTGCAGTTGTTCCCGCTGGATCCTTATGTCGACAAACCCGCGGCACTTATGCAGGTTGTCCCCGGAGATCCGGTAGAGACCCCGATCTGGGAAACATACCGGGAGATCATCGAACGAAGATCGAAGCTGACAGATCCTTTCGAAACCGTTGAGCGGTTCGCATTCTACGAACGCGCCCGGCAAGCTTATGCCATCGTAGCGACGGGTGAACAAGCGCTGTATGCAAATTTGATATTGAAGAAAGGCGTCATCTCATAACCAATGCGAGGAGAGGGGCGTGAGTGATACGATCTTACTGAGCTTCTCACGCCCTTCTTTTACCTCTCTCCCCACAACTTCCCATCACATGGTATGCTACTCCTTATTTCAGGAATCTAGCTCCCTCTATTTTGCAGAAGAATTTGAATCATCAGAAAATACCTCACGTTTTCCATAAGATATTCAATGTTCAATATTTTTCACGTCCAGTACAATAAAATCGCATCGATCGAGATTACATATCGTTGGGGGTGATGCTATGAAGGAAGGGCCGGAAGTCCTCGTTCGCATGGAAGGAATCGAGAAGCGATTTCCTGGCGTGCATGCTTTGAAGCAATGTCAATTTGAGCTTCGGGCAGGGGAAATTCACGCACTCGTCGGAGAGAACGGCGCAGGCAAATCGACCCTGATGAAAATTTTGACCGGCGTGTACCAAAAAGATGAAGGAACGATCTTCTATAAGGGACAAGAGGTTCAAATTCCGAGATGCCAAAGCGGCCCAGGACATGGGCATTACGATCATTCATCAGGAGTTGAACCTAGCACCGGACTTAACCGCTGCACAGAACATCTTCATCGGCCGTGAGCCGCGCAAATGGATGTCGATATTCGTCGATGAGAGCAAGCTGAACAAGCAAGCGGAGCAAATATTTGAGCGAATGAACTTGCCGATCAGCCCGACTGTGAAAGTGTCGGAGCTCACCGTAGCCAAACAGCAAATGGTGGAAATTGCGAAAGCGCTATCATTACGATTCAAATGTACTCATTATGGATGAACCGACCGCAGCGCTTATCGAACTCAGAAATCGATGAGTTATTTAACATCATGAACCAGCTTCGTGAAGAAGGGGTAGGCATCATCTATATTTCCCACCGCATGGACGAGCTGAAGCGCATCACTGACCGCATTACGGTCATGCGCGACGGGGCTTATATCGATACAGTCGAGACAGCTGACACAGAGGTGCAGAAGGTCATCAGCATGATGGTTGGCCGAGAGCTGCAGGATGTCGATCGGCCTGCTGCAGCAGACGCGGACTCAAGTAGCGAAGTTGTATTAGAGGTGGAAGGGCTAAGATCGCTCCCCTGTATTGCACAATATTTCGTTCCAGCTTAAGCGCGGTGAGATTCTCGGATTTGCCGGTTTGATGGGGGCTGGACGGACGGAGCTGGCCAGGGCGATATTCGGTGCTGATCCGGTGGACAGCGGAGAGATAAAAATTCACGGCAAGAAAGTGACGATTCATTCTCCGTATGATGCGGTTCGTTTGGGCGTCGGCTATTTATCCGAGGATCGCAAACGGTTTGGCTGCATTACGGAGATGGATGTACGCACGAACACGGCTGTCGCTTCCATGCATCGATTCCATAAAGCTGGCTGGATTAACAATAAACGAATCGATCAAGTGTCTGAGCAGTCCGTAGAACAGCTTGCAATTAAGACACCGAGCATTCGTCAACAGCTGAAATTTCTGTCCGGAGGCAATCAGCAGAAGGTTGTCATCGGCAAATGGCTCACTCGTGACTGCGACATCTTAATATTCGATGAGCCGACGCGCGGCATCGATGTCGGCGCCAAGGCGGAAATTTACAACCTGCTGCACCAGCTAGCGGCACAAGGGAAATCGATTATCGTCATTTCCTCAGAGCTGCCGGAAATTTTGCGGCTCAGCCACCGCATCGTCGTCATGTGCGAGGGTCGCATCACAGGCGAGCTGCGGGGAAGCGAAGCGACGCAAGAGCAAATCATGAGCTACGCCACGCAGCGAATTAGCTGACAGCCAATCTGGAGAACCAAAGGGGGGAGATCGATGAAATTGGAAAAAGTCCCGCAATCCATTCGCCGCAACGTCCGGCGCATTGCAACAGTTACTCGCATTTGCCAGCTTGATTTTGCTGGTGGTTGTGTTTTCCGTTCTATCAAGCAACTTCTTTCAATTTTCGAATATCGTCGGGATTTTACTGTCGACGGCCGTTATCGGCATATTGGCCATAGGCGGGACATTCGTCATTATCTCAGGCGGTATTGACTTGTCGGTCGGCACGGTGATGACGCTCACTTCCGTTATGACAGGTGTATTCATTACGAATATGGGCTTGCCGATATGGATCGGAGTACTCGGAGGAATTGCGACCGGGGCGCTGTGCGGATTTCTATGCGGCACGGCCATCGCGAGATTGCAAATCCCACCGTTTATCGCGACGCTGGCGATGATGATGATCGCCAAGGGCTTGGCACTCGTCATCTCCGGTACGAGACCGATTTACTTCAATGATGCACCGGGATTTACGAATATTTCACTTGGTTCGGTCGTCGATGAGTACCTCATTCCCGGATTCAAGATTCCTAATGCCGTGCTCATCTTCTTCGGAGCAGCGATCATTGGCAGCATCGTGCTCGCGAAGACGGTCCTCGGGCGATACAATTACGCCATTGGTAGCAACGAGGAAGCGACGCGACTGTCCGGCGTGAACGTTCAATATTGGAAAATTACGATCTATACGCTGGCCGGTTGTTTCACTGGCATCGCAGGCGTTCTGATGGCCTCTCGGCTTAACTCCGCACAACCGGCACTGGGCATGGGGTATGAGCTGGAAGCAATCGCGGCCGTCGTCATCGGTGGAACGTCGCTCAGCGGCGGTAAGGGGACGATCGTCGGCACGGTGATCGGTGCGCTCATTATGAGCGTCTTGACGAATGGACTTCGCATCTTGTCGGTGCCGCAGGAATGGCAAACCGTCGTCGTAGGCTTCGTCATTATTTTGGCGGTGTACGGGGATATCATCCGCCGTCGCAAGGCAGCATCAACCGTATAATTCGCTGCCGCTTGCAAATATTTAACTCCGTTAAATATAGGTACCGATGAGTGGCTTCCATGAGGCATCCAATCATCTGTATCTACCGGAGTGAAATATAAAATATGCGAAACGAGGGGAGTACATGAGAATGAAAAAAGGCATGAAAACGTTACTGACGGCAACAGTTGTGCTGCTGGCGATCTTGCTCGTAAGTGCTTGCGCGGGCGGCAACAGTGGAACTTCCGGTAATAACGGAAGTCAGCAAGCGGGCGGGTCAAACTCTGGCAACCAAGAGCAAGCTCCAGCAACAACTCCTGAGCAATCGAATAATGGCGGCGAAGAAATTTATATTCCGATTATTTCTAAGGGGTTCCAGCATCAATTTTGGCAGGCGGTTAAACAAGGAGCCGAACAAGCGGCTGAAGAATTCGGTGTCACCATTACATTCGAAGGGCCAGAGACGGAGTCCCAGGTGGATAAGCAGATCGAAATGCTGCGCGCGGCACTAGATAAACATCCGGATGCCATCGGCTTTGCAGCACTGGACAGCCAGGCGGCGATTCCACTATTGAAAGAGGCACAGGAAAACAACATTCCGATCATTGCCTTCGACTCCGGGGTAGACAGCGACATTCCGCTCGCCACAGCTGCCACAGACAACTTAGCAGCATCGGCGCTGGCCGCCGATAAAATGGCGGAATTAATCGGCGGAAGCGGCAAAGTAGCGCTCGTCGTCCATGACCAGACGAGTCTCACTGGTGTTGAACGCCGCGATGGCTTCGTGAATCGCATCGAGGAGCAATATCCGGATATCGAAATCGTCGATATTCAATATGGTGGCGGCGATCATCTGAAGTCTACGGACCTAGCGAAAGCCATGTTGCAAGCACATCCCGACCTGAAGGGCATCTTCGGTGCCAATGAAGGATCTGCCATCGGTGTCGTGAATGCCGTTCGGGAGCTTGGCAGAGAAGGCGAGCTGGTCGTCATCGGCTTTGACTCCGGCAGTCAGCAGCTTGAAGCAATTCACAGCGGGGTCATGGCAGGCGCCATTACGCAAAATCCGATCGGCATCGGCTATGAGACGGTGAAGGCTGCTGTAGCGGCCATCAGAGGTGAAGAGCTCGAGGAGACGATCGACACAGGCTTCTACTATTTTGATCTATCAAACATTGACAATCCTGAAATTCAAGCGGTACTCTACGAATAACACAATCCGGCATGAATTTGGTTAGGTGGTCGCTTTCTGACCCCCTAACCTTCTTCCATGTTACAGGGACATACCGGACGAGGCATAGGGAGGGATCGTCATGTATCGGATTATGATCGTAGAAGATGAGGAAGAAGTAAGAGAAGCAATCAAGCAGAGGATCGATTGGAAGCGGCTAGGCTATGAGCTTGTCGGTGATTATAGCAATGGTCGGGATGCTTTGGAAGCGCTTTCCGAAGTGCGTCCTGCCGTTGTCATCACCGACATTTGCATGCCATTTATGCGATGGGCTGCAGCTTACCGAGTATATGTCTAAGCATTACAGAGAGACGAGAGTCGTGATCGTGACCGGGTACGAGGATTTCGATTATGCGCATCAGGCGATTAAGCTCGGTGTGAAGGACTATGTGCTGAAGCCTTTCAACGCGGAGGAATTTTTGGACTTCTTAACCCGACTCAAGCGCGAATTAGATGATGAGAAGCGGCAAAAAGAAGATTTGTCACGCATCAGGCAGCAGCTCAACGAAAGTATGCCGCTCCTGCGAGAACGCTTCTTGGAACGCATGGTGACGATGCCGCTGGAGCCTCGGTTAGTCAAGGAGAAATTAGACTATTTTAACCTGTCCCTGCAAGGACCTCATTTTATTGTCGTATTGGCCGATCTGGACGATCATTCCCATCCCGATATGGTATTGATGCGCTTCGCAACTTGTAATATTTTTCAGGAAGTCGTGGAGAGAGAGCAAGCCGGCATCGTATTTATGACGCGCGATGATAAGATTACGGCGATATTGCAAGGCTCGGGAAGACGCTTGGAGCTGTTGGCACAGACGCTCGCGGAACAAGCCATGCAGAGCGTCCATGATTATTTGAAGCTTTCGGTATCTGTTGGCATCGGCCGGATTTGCGATAGGCTGACATCGATATCGGGATCGTATGAAGGCGCGCGGGCAGCGCTTGATTATCGGCTATTGGCAGGCCAGCAGCGCGTGATTTCCATTCAGGATCTGGAGTACGGAAGCGTATCCGATGAGCATTCCTACAACGAATGGGAGCGCAAGCTGCTCAGGGCGATACGTTCTTCGGAGCGGGAGCACGTATTCCGAACGATCGAAGGCTGGCTTGCGAGTATGCGGGAATGCGGTTTATCGGTGATGCGGGGGCAAGCGGCGATATATAAAATGATTGCGGCGCTGATCAATTTGGCGGCAGATACAGGCATTGATGAGGTCAAAGTGTTCGGGGAAGACCCATTCTCTCCGATCAGCAGATTTAAGACGGTTCATGAAGTTCAAGCCTGGCTGGAAAAGCTGTGCGCAGCTGTTGTGCACGAGCTTTCACAAAAGAGAAGCGACGTGATGCTATGCCAGATGCAGGAAGCCGAAGCGTATATTCGCGAGCATTACTCGCAAGAAAATTTATCCTTAAGCGACGTATGCAGTCATATTCATATGAGCATTAGCTATTTCAGCGCGCAATTCAAGCAACACACTGGCAAGACATTCGTCGAATATTTGACCGATGTGCGACTGGAGCGGGCGAAGGAGCTTCTTTCATTCCATGACATGAAGACGTACGAAATCGCCGAATCTGTCGGCTACAGTGATCCGCAATATTTCAGTGTGATCTTCAAGCGCCATGTCGGGGTATCCCCCAAACAATACCGTGCATCTAGGAAGGAGCAGCGGCAAGCATGAGGCTCCATACGAGCATCGCGCTCGCTTTTTCATGCTTAATCTTGTGCATGACGGCGATCGTCAGCTATAACGCATATCGCTTATCGGAGGATGCTGTTGCTGAAAATTCTTACGAATATACATCGGAGCTCATTCAGCAGGTCAGCCAAAATATTGAAACTTACATCAGCAACATGGAGAGCATCTCGACGCTGTCTCTGTTTAACGAGGATATCTCCAAATTTTTGCGCATGCCAGATGCGAATGATCCGGAGAGGGTGCTCCTGCAAAATCAAATCAGGGTGTTCTTCGATTCGGTCATCCACTCCCGCACAGATATTGCATCCATGGTGCTTGTCGGATACAACGGTTCGGTCGTATCCAGCTCAGACAATCATAAATTGAAGCCGGTGCAAGATTTGGCAAGCCAGGATTGGTACAAGCGGGCTCAGGTAGCAAGCGGTCAGATCGTGATCTCCACTTCTCATGTACAGCATATATATCGTGGCGAGTATCGGTGGGTCGTATCGATTAGTCGACAGGTGCATACCAATGCCCCCGACTATCAGAACGGTATCTTGCTGATCGATTTTAACTACAACGTCATTGAACAATTGCTGCAAAGCATCGATCTAGGGGGCAAAGGATACGTATTTCTCGTTGGTCCGGAAGGCGATTTAATCTATCATCATGAGCAGCAGCTCATCTATTCAGGGCTCAAAACCGAAGACTTCGCCGCCATTATGGCTGCAAGTGATGGAGCGGTTGAGAGTGGAGAAGGCGATCAGCGCAAAATGTACGCCATCAGCACAACGCCTTTCGGCTGGAAAGTAGTGGGCGTCACTTATCCAGAAGAGCTGGTTAGCAACAAAAAGGACATGCAGCAATCCGCAGCTTTGTGGGGATTGTTATTCGTTCTCATCGCGATTGTTATTTCGATTATTTTAGCGCTTACCTTAACGAGACCAGTTAAGCGCTTGGAAGCGAGCATGAAACTGGTGGAGAAAGGCAACTTTGATGTCCGGGCCAAGATCGAAAGCACGAATGAGATCGGTAAGCTTGCCCGCACCTTTAACCTGATGATTGCAAAAATCAGAGAACTGATGGATCAGATCGTATATGAGCAAGAGAAGAAACGAACGAGCGAATTGAAGGCTTTGCAAGCACAAATCCATCCACATTTTCTTTATAATACGCTGGATTCGATTATATGGATGGCGGAAATCGGCAAGGTGAAGGAGGTCGTGAAGATGACTTCCGCACTGTCCAAGCTGCTTCGCGCAAGTATCAGCAGGGGGGAAGAATTGGTGCCGATTGCGTCCGAGCTGGAGCATGTGGACAGCTATTTGACGATTCAGCAAATGCGATACAAGGACAAATTCACGTATGAAATTGATGTCGATCCGGATTTGCAAGCCTATAAAATATTGCGCGTCGTCCTGCAGCCGCTGGTGGAAAATGCCGTCTATCACGGGATGAAGCAATTGGCGGAGATTGGCCACATTCAAATTACCGGCAAGCGATACGGCGACATCATTGAGCTAAAGGTCATCGATAACGGAGTGGGCATGGATCAGGAAACGGTGCAGAGCTTGTTAGCCGGGCAAACGCTTCCTTCCAGCAGCAATGGCATGGGCGTACAAAATGTTCACGACCGTCTGCAATTATATTTTGGTGATGCATATGGACTAACCTTTGCAAGTGAGCTTGAGGAAGGCACAACTGTGACGATCCGAATACCGGCTATTCTCGAAGATTCGTTGACGATCGGGCAGGAGGATTCTTAAAGAAGGAGGAGGAGAACAAGCATGAAGAGCAAACTGCTGTGGTGGGGGATGTTGCTCCTGTTGGTCATATTGCTCATCGTATCCGGCAGCTTCTTACTAGCTTCCTTTCTTCCTAGTCTGTCTCCGCAAGAGCGAACGATCCTGTTCGTACCGAAGACAGTCGGCAACCAAACAGAGTTTTGGGAGGTGCTGAGTGAAGGAGTTTACACTGCGGCAGCGGAATTTCATGCCCATGTTGAAGTGGACGGGACGCTTCTAGAATCCGATATTGAGGGCCAGATTGAGGTGCTGGAACAAGTGCTGCAGCGTCAGGAGAAGCCCGATGCAGTCGTCCTGGCCGCGACGGATTTTCACGAGCTCGTTCCGGTATCCGAGAAGCTGATGGGGGCAGGAATTGAGCTCGTATTAGTCGACTCTGAGCTGAGCAAGCCGCTGGCTTCGAGTTTGATTGCGACGAACAACTATGATGCAGGACAGAAAGCTGGCCGCGAGCTAATGCAGCATTTGGAGCCGGACGGGAAGGTGGCGATCGTTAGCTTCGTGAAGAAAGCAGCATCAGCCATCGATCGGGAAGCTGGCACTCGTGATTATCTTTCTCAGTATCCAGAGCTTACGGTGCTGGAGACGATCTATAGCGATGGCGAAGAAGATATCGCCTATAACATGGTGAGAGAGCTGCTTCAGCAGCATCCGGATGTGACCGGCATCGTCGGACTGAATGAGCCGTCCGGTGTCGGAGCGGCCAAAGCGGTAAGAGATTCGGGTATGGCCGGGCAAGTCAAGCTCGTCTGCTTCGACAATTCAACCGATGAGATCATGCTGCTGGAGGAAGGGACCATTCAGGCGCTGATCGTGCAGAAGCCATTCAATATGGGGTATCTTGCGGTTAAGACCGCGATCGATGTGCTGGACGGGAAGCGGGTGGAGGAGCGGATCGACACCGGTTCAGTCGTGATTACGAAGGACAATATGTATTCCAACGAAAATCAGAAGCTGCTCTTTCCTTTTGTGGAGAAGTGATTTGGAAACAAGTGGTTGCCACAAGCGGGCTGTGCTATCATGAAAGGAGTTAAGGAAGCTAAGGGAGGATCCGCGATGAAGACGATTATGGGCAATTATCAGCAGCTTGCAGTTGAGATGGCAGAGCAGAATTCGTATCCGTTGTCGTATTTGTCTGATCAATGGTCGGATGTGCCGACTTGGCAAGCAATTGGCAGAGCTAAGGTAATGGAATATTTAAGCTACTCTCCCAAACCGTGTCCCTTGAATCCTGCAATCGAAGACAAAGTGGAGAAGCAAGGAATCGTAACGGAGCGGGTCAGTTATGATCAGCCATTCGGTCCGAGAACCGAAGGGATGTTCATCTACCCAGCGAATCGGGGCGGGAAGAAGCTGCCTGGCATTATCGCGCTTATTGTCATGGCGGATTTAAATATTTTGGCAAAGAGAAGTTAGTCGCATGGGAGGAAGAGCCGGCGATTCTGACCAGGTTCAAGGAAGTTTATTACGGCGGAAGGCGTGGGCTACAGAACTGGCGAAGCGCGGGTTGCTGTATTCGTACCGGATGTGTTCCTATGGGGTTCCCGCAAGCTCAACGCAGAAGAGGTGCCTGACGAGTTTGCTGCGAATGTGTTGGAACAGACGCCGGAAGCGAAGCGTATATCGAAGCGTATAACGAGTTTGCCAAAGGATATGAAACTTACATTGCGAAGTCTCTGTATTTGGCCGTACAACTTGGACAGGGATTATGGCGTATGAGGACCGACGAGTGGTCGATTACCTATTGACCAGACCAGAGGTTGACGGCGAACGTTTAGGATGCGGTGGGCTGTCGGCGGCGGCCTGCGCACGATCTTCCTCGCGGCGTTGGACCCGCGGATTAAATGCGCGGTATGTGTCGGGTTTATGTCCACGAATCGGGAAGTTGTCGCGCACGAAATTAACAAGCATACATGGATGCTGCACGTTCCGCATTTAAGCTCCTGGCTGGACATGCCGGACATTATGTCGTTACACGGGAAGAACCCGCTAATGGTGCAATATGATATCGATGATCCATTATGGACGATGCAAGGCGAAGCAGACAGCGATGCGAAGCTGAAGGACATTTATGCCAAGATGGAAGCGCCGGATCAATACGTAGGGAAATTCTATCCGGGCCGCATAAGTTTGACGTGGAGATGCAGGAGGACGCATTCGACTGGTTCTCCAGATGGCTGCAATAAAGGCAACAACTCGCTGGCTATTGTGGACGTTGATGGGTGAGCGGAGCGCAGCGGTCGTAACGTGATGAAGCGTAACGGAGCGAGTGCGGAGTATGGATGCGGAGTAACGAGCGTGTGGCGAGTGCCGTGCCGAAAGTTGAAACGGACTTGCGACGGAATTGTGTGGCACGGGTGCGATCGTGTGGTAAGTGCGTGAAACGGGCTTGCGACGTTATGATTATGGGACACAGGTGCGATCGTGTGGTGAGTGCCGAAAGTTGAATCGCAAGTTAGCGATTGTAACGGATATGAGCGGCCTTATTTGTGACAAATCACACGTATTAGCCAACCTAACGGTTCTCAGCGCCGCTATTGGCCTGATTTCCCTGCAAAACTGCCCGAAATAAAAGAAATAACGCCTCTCACAACCGTTAGAACGGAAAGTCGCTCAATTTCTATCGAATAGCGCCTCTCACAACCGTTAGCTCACTAACGCGAACGTTTGACGCCAACGTCTGACGCGCTCCATCGCCTTCCATGGCGTGCACCAGTGAAAAAGAGGTGATGAGATGAACCAGTGGCAGGCCAAATGGATTACAGACCCGGAGTTCGCATCCCTGGCTCCGATACCGATGCTCCATAAAGAGAATGAACCGCATACGACGGTGGAGCATCCGGAAGGGTTGCGCAACCGCCATATGCTCGTTCGCAAGACGTTCCATCTCCCGAAGCGTCCTGCCCGAGCCGTGCTGAGGATTATGGCCGATGACTGCTACAAGCTTTACGTTAACGGCGGATGGATCGCCAGGGTCCGGCGCAGAGCTATCCGTTTCATTACTACTATAATGAGTGGGATGTCGCGAACGATCTGAGCGAAGGGGCGAATGTGATCGCCGTTCACGTATATTATCAGGGACATGTGAACCGCTCCTACAACAGCGGAGATTTGAGGCAAGGCCTGATCGCGGAGCTACATACCGAGGAAGGCATCGCGCTAATGTCGGATCGCACCTGGAAATACCGGCTCGACAAGCACTACGGCGATGGGGGCACGGTTGGTTATGAAACGCAATATTTAGAAAACATTGATCAACGGCTGCGCATCCCGGATTGGCATACGCTGCACTATGACGACGAAGACTGGGACTATGCGGCGGAGAAAGCGAACGCCGATTATACGTTGGTGCAGCAGGAAACGCCACCAGTCAGCATCTACACGACTTTACCTAAGCGTGTCGCGCGGCTAGGAGAAGGACACTTCTTGATTGACTTTGGACAGGAGTTGACCGGGCAGTTCGAGTTGACCGCACGCGGGATGAGTGGGGATAAAATCGAGATTCGGTACGGCGAAGAGCTGGATGATGCGGGGCGCGTTCGGTTCGACATGCGCTGCAATTGCCGTTATCAGGAAGTGTGGACGCTTTCCGGTGAGGAAGATCGGTTCGAGCCGTTCGAGTACAAGGCGTTTCGTTACGTTGAGGTGATTGGTCCAGCTGGCGATGTGCTTCATGCGGATAGCTTCCGCGCGGTCGTTCGCCATTATCCGTTCGACCCGGACGCGTGCCGCTTTGAGTCGGATGATGCGATGCTGGAGCGCATCTGGCAAATATGTGAACGAGGCGTGCAGCTTTGCGCTCAGGAAAACTATGTGGACTGCCCTTCTCGTGAGAAAGGCCAATATCTGGGCGACAACACCGTCACCGGCCATACTCATATGTATATAAGCGGCGATTTGCGATTGTTCAAAAAGTCGATCCGCGACTTCGCCTTGTCGGCACGCGTCTGTCCAGGATTGCTGGCGGTTGCGCCGGGCAATTTTATGCGGGAAATCGCGGATTTTTCCTTGCAGTGGCCGATGCAGCTGCTGCTTTATTACCAGCACAGCGGGGATGAAGCATTTCTGCGCGAGATGCATCCGGTGGCGGAAGGACTGCTGAACCATTTTCGAGCGTTTGCTCGTGAAGATGGGTTGCTGGAGAGCGTGCTGGACAAATGGAATCTCGTCGATTGGCCGGACAATTTGCGCGACGGGTACGACTTTCCGCTCACGCGACCTGTTACACCGGGATGTCATAATGTGATCAACGCCTATTACTATGGATGCATCGATGCGATCCAGCAAATTCGCGACCTGTTGCAAATTCCTTATGAGGACGAGCTGCCTGCTTTGCGTAAGTCGTTCATTCAGGCGTTCTATCGTCCCGACACGAAATTGTTCGCGGATTCGACCACCTCGACGCATCATGCTTTGCACTCCAACGTGCTGCCGCTAGCGTTCGGAATCGCACCTGAGGAAGCGGTGGAGCCGATCGTCTCCCTCATTCGGAGAAAGCGATTGAGCTGCGGTGTCTACATGTCGTATTTTGTGCTCAAAGCGCTCGCTGCTTGCGGTGAGACAGATCTAGCCTATGAGCTGATCACAGCTGATGATGAGCATTCATGGGTGAACATGGTGCGGGAAGGGGCTACGACATGCTTTGAAGCATGGGGCAAAGAGCAAAAGTGGAATACCAGCTTATGTCACGGTTGGGCGAGCGCTCCGATCCCGATATTGATTGAGGAGATCATCGGCCTGAAACCCGCGGAAGCGGGCTGGGCGAGCGTCAGCTTCCAACCCCGTATCCCTCAGGCGATGCAGGACTTCCGGCTGGAGTTTCATACGGTGCGCGGGAAAGTAACAGTTGAATATAGCGGTGGACAGCTTCATTATAAGGCAGATTGGGAAAAGGCAAATTAAGAATAAGGCAGATAGGCTTATGGAGACTTGCCATCTCGGACATCGTCATCGCACACAACTCCATCTGGCGCATCTTTATCTGGCACATCTTCATGAGGCAAATCGTTCAAACCACAGCGCGAGAATGTACAAGCACCAAATCTTGCGAGCGTGATCGGCGCGTCCGTCCTGATGGAGAGCTACGAGCTGTTCCACATACCGCATATTCAGCAGCTCGCTCAAGCCGCTGGCTCGAATCGCCTCCAGGCAATGCAGCCCGCGTTTGCCACTAAGCCAAAGCCGCAAGGGAACGGGAAAGCCGAGCTTTGGCCAGTGTAGCGCATGAGGGGGAACGATGTCTCGCAGCGCTTCGCGCAGCAAATATTTGGTCACATGCTTGTGCACGCGATATCGAGCAGGAACGCTTGCTGCTGCGTCGAACACGCCGCGATCGAGAAAAGGGACTCTGAGCTCCAAGGAGTGAGCCATGCTCATCTTGTCGGCCTTCGCCGAGATATTACCGGGGAGCCAGAAGTGGAGATCGATCAGTTGCATGCGTGTGATGTCGTCTTCTCCTTCTGTTTGTTGATAGAGGGGCTTCATCAGCTGAAAAGCGTTTTGCAGCTCTGTCCTTTCTTCGTTCATCCGCTGCAGCAATACTTTATTCACATCATCCGTAAATATTTTGGCATTGCCCACATAGCGATCCTCCAAAGGGGTCGAGGCGCGCAGCAAATAATTTTTGCCGTAAAAATTCGGCAATGTGCGAATGACGGAGCGGAGCGAACGTTTAATAGGCTGCGGCATCCAGTCCACCGTCCGCAAGGCAGCTGGTTCTCGGTAAATACCGTAACCGCCGAACAGCTCATCCGCACCTTCTCCGGATAATACGACCTTCACGTGCTGGCTGGCCATTTTGGATAGACCATATAACGCAACAGCCGACGGATCGGCTACCGGATCTTCCTGATACCTCACACACTCCTCCACCATATCGAAATATTCCTGTTCGGAAATTACCCATTCATGATGGTTGGATTTCAGGATGGCGGCCGTACGCCGGGAAACTACACACTCGTTGTGCTCTCCTTCGAACCCGATAGAAAACGTATGGAATGGCGCATCTGATTGCGCCTGCATGAGGGCGGCGATCGCGGTCGAATCAATGCCGCTGGAAAGAAAACAACCGACGGGCACATCGCTTGCTAGATGATGGCGGACGGAATCGCTTAGCGCCTCCCGGATTCGCTTGGCTAGAAGCGACTTAGAAGTCCCCATCGAATCATTGCCGGAGTCGGGATTGAAGCGAGGCTGCCAATATCGTTTTACCTGGGACGTTCGTCCTTCAGCGTTAAAATATGTGCCGGAGGAGCTTTCGCACGTTAGCCAGCATCGTTCGCGGATCTGGAACATACTGCATTGTAAGGTAGTAGACCATGCTCTGGATATCCATTTGTGGACGCGATGGACTCGCCGCAAGTAAGCTGCTTATTTCAGATGAGCATATGAAGACGTCGTTATCTTCCATATAATAAAGCGGCTTGATGCCAAAACGATCCCGGGCAGCGAACAGACTGCTCGTGCGGCTGTCCCAGATGAGGAAAGCGAACATGCCGCGCAAATGATGCACGCATTCGGTTCCGTATTGCTCGTACAAGTGCAAGATCACTTCCACATCACCATTCGTGCGAAACTGATGACCTGCCGCAAGTAACTGCTCCCTTAGCGATGCATAATTATAAATCTCACCGTTGCATACCATACCGATGCTACCGTCCTCATTCATCATCGGTTGACTAGCCCCTTCAAGATCAATGATTGAAAGGCGCCGCATACTGAGACCGGCGTGATGGTCGATCCAGAGCCCCTGATCGTCCGGACCGCGGTGAATCATCGCTTGATTCATATGTCGTAACGTCTCCGCCGAGATTTGTCCGCCGCTTCGCTGAACAATCCCATTGATACCGCACATAAATGGCCCCAACTCCGTTTCCTTAAACTCCCTAGTCTACAATACTAGAAGTTGCTTACAGATGTGCGCAAAACATCCCAATCCATTGATAAAATACAGATCTCGTTGAAAATAATGTAAGGCCTTTCCATAAAACGCTTGTAAAATTTCCTATAAAACTGTTGATTTATGTCGATAGATTATATAAGACTATTTTCATAGGTAGGTATCACTATTTTGTGGAGGTTAAGTAATGAAAATCTTTCTGAAAAATAGTGCTGGAGTCACTAAAAATGTGAAGGTAGGTTTTAGCTGGACGACATTCTTTTTTGGTTTTTTCCAGCTTTGTTCAGGGGCGACCTGAAATGGGCTGTCATCATGTTTATAACATCAGCAATTATCGGAACGTTCACGTTCGGCCTTGGTGCGTGGATTCCGGGCATCATCTTTTCCTTTGTCTATAATAAGATTTATATTAAGGAGCTATTAGAAAAAGGCTACCTTCCGCAAGATGAAAATGCCAAAATTGTTTTGCAGAACAAAGGGATTATCGCTGCAAGTTAATACATAACCTAACGAACATAAACATCGTATGAAGCTGTCTCCGTCACCCGATTGACATTCGAGACAGCTTTTTTTTGTGTCGGTGCGCGGTGAGACGGCCCTTGCAACATCTTGCTTAGCTTATTCGTCAAATCTAGTGAATCATTCTAGGAAAAGGAAAGGAGTAGATCGTATGACATTACAGCGGAGACATTGGAAGCTGGCGCTCTGGATGGTTCCTGTCTTGCTCATTGCTGCGATGATTGTTTCACAATGGCAGCTGCCGGCACAAGCGCAAGGGGCAGAAGGCAGTGGGCAGAGCACGAAGCGCACCGTTTCGGTAACCGGGGAAGGGAAAGTAACCGTAGAGCCGGATATCGCATTCATTCATTTAGGTGTTGTCACGGAAGGAAAGACAGCTGAGGCAGCACAAAGCGCGAATGCAGATATTTTCGCCAAGGTGCGAGAAGTGTTGTTCGAGCAATTCGCGATGAAAGAGAAGGATGTGCAAACGATCAGCTTTCGCGTTCGCCCAAATTATATTTATAAAGAAGGAGAAGACCCGGAAATCTCCAGTTATACGGCTACGCAAACAATCCAGATCAGCTATCGCGAGCTTAGCCGCATCGGCGAAGTGCTGGATGCTGTTGCGAAGGCCGGCGTGAACCGTGTAGACAGTGTGCAGTTCGCAACAGAGAAAGCAGAGCAATATCAGCTAGAGGCGCTGCAAGCAGCGATGAAGAACGCACGGCAAAAAGCAGAGGCGTTGGCCGCAGCGGAGAATGAGACGATCAAAGGCGTCGTCAGCATTACGCAGCACGGCTCAGGCGGCAGCTTATATTATAATGATTACGCGAGGGCTTCGTTTGAAGCAAGTGCCGTTTCAGATAGTGCCGTAAGCTCCGTCAATCCCGGAGAGATTGTCGTGAATGCGCAGGTGGGAGTCGTATACGAATTTTAAGGTGAAGCCAAGTATCGCTAAGGGGCGATCCAGTGCGTCTATGAAATGACGATGGACTCGCCCCTTTCTTCGCGTCTGGGCGCATAGGGCTGTGAGCGTTCCCGTATTTCCTTAGGTTTTGCGCCCGCACACGCATTTGCAACATTGCCTAAGATCATCTATACTCATCTTGGAGTGAGAATGATTATCAAATAGTGATTTGTGTGCTGCACGTTTGATGTGCTAGTGATCACGGAAGTGGGAGATCAAGCCGGATGATACGTAGATTTTTTAGTTTCTATGCGCCTTATAAAGGATTATTTATTCTGGACTTCAGCTGCGCGATTATTGCGGGCTTGCTGGAATTGGCCTTTCCGATTGCTATCAAATTTTTTGTGGATGACTTAATGCCGGGCAACGATTGGAATCTCATTATATGGGCGGCCATTGGTTTGCTAGCCCTGTACATATTGAATACGTTCCTGATGTACATCGTCAATTATTGGGGACATATGCTCGGCATCAATATCGAAACCGATATGCGGCGCAAGCTGTTCGCCCATATTCAGAAGCTGTCGTTCCGATTTTTCGACAATACAAAGACCGGGCACTTAATCGGCCGTTTAACGAACGATATGAATATGATTGGCGAGATGGCTCACCACGGTCCCGAAGACTTGTTTATCGCGATGATGACGTTGCTCGGTGCCTTCATCTTGATGCTGATGATGAATTGGAAGCTGGCCTTGCTCGCTTTCATCGTCGTTCCGATCATCATATGGGTTGTCGTTTATTTCAATAAGAAAATGACAAGCGCGATTCATCAGCTGTTCCAAGATATCGGAGATTTCAATGCGCGCGTGGAAGACAGCGTCGGCGGCATTCGCGTCGTGAAGGCGTTCGCCAACGAGGACTATGAGGAAGAGCGGTTCGCAGTGAACAATCAGCGGTTTCGTCAGACGAAGCTACGATCGTATAAGCTAATCGCCAAGAACGGCTCGATCAGCTATATGTTGATGCGATTCGTTCCCTTGTTCGTCATGGTTTGCGGCGCATGGTTCGTCATCCAGCAGGAGATGACGCCTGGCGATTTCGTCGGGTTTATCCTGCTAACCAATGTGTTCTTTCGACCGATTGAGAAGATCAATGCGATCGTCGAAAGCTATCCGCAAGGCTTTGCTGGCTTCAAACGATATTGGAATTGATGGATATGGCACCGGACATTGCGGATGCTCCCGATGCTGTGGAGCTTGTCGATTTTCGCAAGGAGATCGTCTATGATCAGGTCGGCTTCAGCTATGAGGACTCCCGTCGCGTGCTGCATGACATCAACCTGACGATTGCCAAGGGGGAGACGGTCGCCTTCGTCGGCCCGTCAGGTGCGGGGAAGACGACGATCTGTAGCCTCTTGCCGCGCTTCTATGAAGTGGACAGCGGAACGATTCGCATCGACGGAGTGGATATACGCAAGTATACACAGGAATCGCTGCGCAGACAGATCGGGATCGTGCAGCAGGACGTCTTCCTGTTTTCCGGCACGATTCGCGAGAACATTTTGTACGGCAAATTAGAGGCGACGGAAGAGGAAGTGTGGGATGCGTTAAGACGCGCGAAGCTGGAAGAGTTCGTCACTTCGCAGCCGGACGGTCTCGATACGGTGATCGGTGAGCGCGGTGTGAAGCTCTCCGGCGGACAGAAGCAGCGGCTGGCGATTGCGCGCATGTTCTTGAAAAACCCGCCGATCCTGATTCTTGACGAAGCGACGTCAGCACTTGATACAGAGACCGAGCTGGCCATTCAGCAATCGCTCGCTGAGCTGTCGAAGGGACGGACGACGCTCGTCATCGCTCATCGTCTGGCTACGATTAAAGATGCGGACCGCATCGTGGTCGTGACCGAGGACGGCATCGCTGAGCAAGGACGTCACGAGCAACTCATTGCGGCAGGTGGCATATACAGCCGACTATATGAAGCGCAATTTGGCGTGCGAGTATGAGGTGACTTTTGCCCCAGTGAGCTATGAATGGATCAGTATTTCATGTTACGATAAAGGGAAACGAAACGAGAAGTAAAACTGTCGTGGAAGGGGAACAGACATGCCGCCAATCGTCAAAATTTTATTGCCTATTCTCATCGTCGTAGTCGTGGTCGTGATCGGCTTCCAGGTTCATTGGCTACTAGGAAGCGGGCTTGTGATCGCCTTGCTCGCTTACGTCGTCGTCGCCAATCGATCTATCCTGTATGCACAGCGCGGCAATATGGCGTACATGAAAGGTGACGAAGCGAAAGCGTTGGAACTGTTGGAGAAGGCTTATCAAACGGGGAAGGCGCATCCGCAGTTCATGGTCGGGTATGCCTACATCCTTATCAAGAAGAATGAATTAAGCAAAGCCGAGAGCATTCTCCGAGAGATGCTGGACAAGCCGTTACCAGAGCCGCTGCGCATACAGGCGAAGGTGAACTTGGCAACGGTGCTGTGGCTGGACGGACGACAGGATGAAGGGTATGAGCTGTTGACCGAATTGTACCCGGAATACAAGACGACGCAAGTATACGGCAATTTGGGATACTTCAAGCTGCTCCGTAATGAAGACCTGGAGCAGACCTTGCAATTTAATTTGGAAGCTTATGATTATAACGATGATGACCTGACCATTATCGATAATTTGGCACAAAATTATTATTTTCTCGGGCGGTACGAAGAAGCACGTGAGATGTATGAAAAGGTGATGGCAAAATCACCGAAGAGCGCCGATTCTTACTATTATTACGCTTTAACGTTGCGTGAGCTCGGACAGCTGGATGAAGCGCGAGAGCAAATCAAGCTGGCTCAGGATAGAGACCTCGCGCTGGTCACTTCATTGTCCAAAGAACAAATCGCGTCACTCGCAGATGAGCTTGGTGTGACGGAATTATCTTCATAACAAGCAGGCCTCGCTGGCCTGCTTTATGTACATCCGCTCGCTTGGACGTTACGCTTGTTTGCCTGCCACTTGTCCTCTAACGAACGCATCCAACCGCCGGATGCCTTCCTCGATTTCTTCGTCTCCAACGTGTCCATAGCCGAATAAGATTTGCCGAGGATAGCTGCCTCCCTTGATATAGTAATCATCCACCCCGTGAACGCGTACGCCGTATTCGACGGAACGTTGCCAGTCCACCTCATAATCGTCCGCAAACTCGACCAGTACATGCATGCCTGCTTCATCGCCCAACACGACTGCACGTTCTCCGAAGTATCGCTTGATCGTCTCTGTTAAGCGCTGCCTGCGATGGCGATAGATCAGCTTCATTTTGTGAATATGCCGATCCAGACGACCGTCCCGCATGAACTGTGCCAGTGCGATTTGCTCCAAGCTGGGCGCCCGCATATTGAGCGCTTCCTTGACATCCTTCAGCCTAGCTGTGAGATGAGCGGGGATGACGATGAACCCGAGGCGCAGCCCGGGAGCCAGTGTCTTGCTGAACGTGCCTAGGTATAACACTCTTGCCGGATCTAAAGTAGCGAGCGGTGGGATCGGGACGCCCTTAAGCCGAAAATCCCCGTCATAATCGTCTTCAATAATATAGGAATCTGCTTGCTCTGCCAGCTTCACCGCTAGTTGTCTGCGCTGGATCGAGAGGATGCTGCCGCTGGGGAATTGATGGGACGGCGTAATGAGCATCAGATGATCCGGCTGATATGCTGCGATCTCATGCACCTTCATCCCCGCCTGATCGACATCTACAGGCGTGATTCGATAATTCATATGCTGAAAAATTTTGCGTGCAAAGTCGATCGTCGGCTCCTCGATATAGATGGAACGGTATAGCGATTGGAATGCGTGCGCCATCAGGATGAGCCCTTCCGAAGAACCAGCTACGATCATGATTTGCTCAAGTGGACAACGCATGCCTCGTGTACGATACAAATATTTGGCGATCTCCAATCGCAAAGCCGGATTTCCCATAATATCCGAATAATCATATTGGGCAGGTCGCGCCTCCTCCGCTGCGGCCTTCAAATATTTGCCCCAGAGCTTGTTAGGGAACAGTGTCAGATCGGGCACCCCTGTCATGAAGTCAATGCAGCCATCATCTTCATCGGAGGCGAAGGCGAGATCCTCTGCTTCCGTCGTACTGACAGCTTGTCCCTCCCAAAATATATCGTCCCCTCTCGCCGCATCGCTATTGGAGATACCTTCCGCTACATAAGTGCCCGAACCGGTTATGGCGTTCAGATACCCTTCGGCGATCAGTTGCTCATACACATCGATGACAACATTGCGCGCGATCCCGTATTCTTTGGCAAGCTTGCGACTGGGAGGAAGGCGTGTGCCTTCTATGATGTCGCCTTGTCTAATTTTTTGTCGCAGCTGATCACATAGCTGTGCGGTAATCGATTTGTCCGCACTAGGATCAATATATATCCCCAGCACCTGCATCCACCTCTCACAGAAAATTGGTTCCTCAAAATTTATATGAAATGGATCTAACCAGAACCAATTCTATATTTTACAATAAAGTGGAATCAAAATGAATCGAAAGAAGGGAATCACATGAACAACAAAAAACTCGGATCATCAAATATTGAAGTCAGTCCGCTCGGATTTGGGTGCTGGGCGATCGGCGGACCGTTCACGATGGACGGCGTTCCGGACGGCTGGGGCGAGGTGGATGATGCGGAATCCATACGCGCTATTGAACGCGCATTAGACTTAGGCGTGCAATTTTTTGATACGTCTGATGCGTATGGAACTGGGCATAGCGAGGAGGTGCTTGGGCGCGCACTGAAAGGCAAAAGACAGCAAGCCGTCATCGCCACGAAATTCGGATATACGTACAATTCGGAAGAGCGCAAGTTGTTTACGAAGTACGATGTGTCGAAGGAATATATTCGTTGGGCATGCGAGCAATCGATGCGCAGGCTGGGAACGGATTATATTGACCTGTATCAAATCCATGTAGGCGGACTTAGCTGGGAAGAGATGGAGGAAGCTGTTGCTGAATTGGATCAATTAAAAATGAAAGGCTGGATTCGCAGCTACGGATGGAGCTCCGAGGATTTAGTGAAGCTGAAGTCGTTTGCGGAACTGACGGCGGGTGACGCGATACAGCATCCATTCAATGTGCTGAATCAGGACGCATCGGAAATCGTAGATTTGTGCGAAGCCCATCAATTGACGAGCATTAACAATGCTCCGCTTGCTATGGGGCTACTGAGCGGCAAGTTTAACGCCTCCTCGGTATTGCCGGCAGACGATGTGCGCGGCTCCAAGCACGAGTGGGTTCGATATTTCAAGGATGGCAGACCAGTTCCGCAGTTCTTGCAAGCACTGGATGCGATTCGAGAAATTTTAACGTCGGATGGCAGAACGTTGGTGCAAGGAGCGCTGGCCTGGATCTGGGGAAGAAGCGAGGCTACACTGCCGATCCCTGGGCTGCGCACGGTGAAGCAGGTTGAGGAAGCGGCCGGCGCACTGGAGCACGGACCGCTTCGTCAAGCACAGGTCGAGGAAATCGGTCAGATCCTGGGAAATCTCGCGCAAACATCAGCTTAGGGCATGCGGCTAGCATGCCCCCTTCACATCAAGCTTCCGTTCGGATAAGGGAACTGTGAGCTGTAATTGCTGAATTGCTGATAAGTTTGGTTCAGCTTATTCTGATCTTCCGCTTCCAGCTTATAGTGTCCTTTGCGGAACATCAGCTCATACATTTCATACTGACAGGCATGCGTCTCATTCAAGATTGTCATAATATCTTGATGCAGATTCGGGTGACTGGCTTCTCGCGCAGAAATGTTAAAGCTGTCCGTCAAATATTTTTCCAGAGCTAATATATCATTGATTCGGTCCCTGTCATTCATGTCAGGGCCTTTCACTTTGGGTTCATTTTGCGGCTTGGGGTTTTGGATCACATTTTGTTGTTGTTGATTCATATTCATAGCTTCTGAAAGCTCACCTCTCACTTGGCTATTGTTGGAGCTGCTGTACTTGCTGCATGGCCGCGTTATTGTCCACGGTCAGATGCTTCAGTAGCAGCTCGTAATGACGTTGATGCATCTGGCCCGCCCGGTCAATCGCGTTAGCGATTTCGGGGTCCGTACATTCTTGTGCAAAATGTCGGCATTTCTTCATCGCGATCAATTCCCACGACAGTTGATCTTTCAAATACAAATGATCCTTCGTCGTGATAACTTGCGGCGGCGTTGGCATGACGGGCTGCTGTGCTGAGCCCTGCGTTTGCTGGTTTTGGGTTTGCACCACTCGCTTATCTCTCCTTTCCAATACTGCATAGTGAAGTCAATCGTTAGTCTTTCCTGAAGCTGGGTGAAATACGCATATTTTCTTCATACGCTCCAAAGGCCTGCCGTGATGGTGTGCCGCGAGAGTGTGCCACGAAATTGTGCCGCGAAAGCTTACTTAGGTTAGCCGTACCACTAGCGTAGCCCAATTGGATTTTGTGTATTTATTTTCCGTAACAGGAGATAAAACTTGCTGTCGAATTGGATTTCGTGTTCTTATTTCGCCTCACTGTCTGAAAATTGGTTTGAATATGGAAAAATAAGCACACGGAATACAGTTAGCTAATGGAATTGCGGATTGAGGCTATGAAATAAATACATGAAATCCAGTTCGTTTCAACTGTTTGTATGAGGGATAAGACAATTCGTGAGGAAATGATTGTGAACCTTTATGCCCCGACTCGATCGATCGGCTGAAAGCCTCTCGTCTTCAAAAATTTCATACGATGCGTGAAGTTGCTCATGGCATCTGATGGATCGATTGCTTGTAAATTCAAGGATTCGAACACCGAACGTTCAATGCGTGCAGATACTAGAGTGGCCAATTCAACTTTTCCGATTGCTGTGTTCAGGCGAGGCTCAGTAGCATGTACATAAACGTGGTCCAAAGGAAGGAGATTGAATAGCTCGCGGGCGATTCTTAGCATACAACTGCATACGTAATCTTGCTCCAGCTCGTAATATTGTGTGATCGGCATTTGGCTAACAGACAGCTTGCCGGTCTTCGTCAGCTTCTTGACTTCTTGCGGAAGAATCCTGGCGGATCGGACACGAAATTCGACATTTAATGCGAGGGAGCTACTATCATGAGCAAGCGGATCTTGACTGAGCGAACACGTAAAGTCACTGCCGAGCTGCTCGAGATCCGCGAATGGCTTCATCAGGTCGATCGCTTCCAGCCAAGCTTCCTGCTCGCCGCTTATAATTCGCTGAGCAAGAGTCGACATACGCTCCCATTCGGCATATGCTAGCGCATCTTCAACTTTCGCATCCGCGACCTGCTGCTCTAACTCCTTCAGCTTGCGCTCTGTTCTGCCGAACAGCCGATCCCAGAAGCTTGGCGAGAATTCAGCTAGCGCTTGCTGCGCTGCTGCTTCACGCGGCCCGACCGCTTGCGTGGAACGATCATAAGGAGGAGTGCTTTGCGAGAGTGCGACCCAGTCGACAGGCTCTTCCGCTTCCCAGTGAATTGTGCGCAACAATTCGATCTGGGATGTAAACAAATCGACTTCCCGCCGGGCTTTGGCTTTCTCGACCATCTTCTCTTGCTCGCGCATAAATTGCTCTAGCTCACGCATCCATTTGGCAACGGCAGTGCGACGGTTTCGTCCAATCGTTGGCAGCATAATTTACAGCACCTCCACAATAAGGGTTGGTGCTGTAAAAATTCGCCATACATCAACAAATTCCTTCTTTTGTCTAAATTTGTCTTTTTGATTTCCACCGTTTTCGCAGTGCATCCGTCCATAAGAGAAGCATCTGAGCACTGAAGATCAGTATAATGCCGAACAAAAAGTACATATAACGAGATTGAACTTCCACGAGCAAATGGACGAACGTATACGCGCCAATGATCAGCATGAGCAATCTCACTCGGTCATTCGCTGCGAATTCTTGACGGAAGAAGCGGAGAATGCCCGCGAAGGCGGCAACCGCCAGCAAGTAGAAGACGGCCCGTTCAAAATGACGGTAGCGCGTGAGAACCTCATCGAATGACAGTGAATGTCCTAAATAATTCAAAGACGTGCCTGACTTGTTCGGGAATGTAAACCAATCAGCCTGGAAGTCCGCCCACATCTTGCCGATCTTCACGAACGGCAGCTTGGCCATATTGTGAACGCTGGTGAGCCGCTGGCGAATGATTTCTTGCTCACGCTTCGTGCGCTCCTCCGGGTCCATATATCCATAGTTGAGTAGCTGCTCATCGGCTTGGGAGTACGACCCGTTCATCTCTGCGTTCAGACCGGCAACAAACTTCCACAGCGGATCGTTGTTGCGAAGTCCGTCCGGCCTGATGCCGGATTGCGTGAGCAGCAATCCGGCGAGCAATAGCACGATCCAATATGCTCCGGCTACGGCAAGCACGCGTGCCGCCTCACGCCAAGTGCGGCGCACAGGCGCTCCAGCAGACGAATGACGGCGTTGACCGCGATCGCAGCGAGGATCACAATGCCGATCGGCCGCATGATATTACCAATCGCCAGTGCTGCTCCCGCCGCCGCGGCAAGCCACCATGAGCGCCAGCCTGCTTTCAGCCACAAATAAATGCCGACATAAAACCAGGCAACGGCAATATGCTGGTTCGTTAAGACGGAGGACAATACGAGGATCGGCAGCAAGGTCACGTGGAGCAGAAGCGCCAGCACGGCAACCCGCTCGGAATAACATTTACGGGCAATCCCATAGACAGCTAGCGAGGCCACGACGCACCACATGACATTCACAAACTTGAGGAATGTTACGGAATTGATAACGGCTAAGAGCATCGCCTGATATGTAGTGAAGCCAAGCTGATACGGGAAGCGCCGATAATAAATGTTATCCAGGTACGCTTGCTCGCCGTTCACGATCTCCTGCGCGCTGTTGAACATAAGCGCATAGTCGGATACAGCTGGGGTCTGGACGAATAAAATCCAGAGCAGCTTGGAGATCAGCCCGATCAGCCCGCAGACGAGCCAGGCACGCTTACTCGTATTTGCTGTGCGCCCCAAATGAGCAGACCAATCCAGAGCAATGCCGCAATAAAATAGACGAAGCTAATGTTTTGCATAAAGGAAAACAATACGAATTGACCGCATGCGATCGTCATAAAGATGAGAAAATACCACAGCATCACGCGAGGAATCGCTTTATTCAACATGTTCAGTGCTCCTTGCGAAAAATATGAAACTTGCTCGCTGCATAATTGATGACGATAATGACGACGTTGACCGCAATCTTGCTAAGCAAGGCGTTGAAGGACAACAGGCTGACGAGCAAGACCATCAGCCCCATATCCGCAGCATAGCTGGCGGTGCGTAGTACCACAAACTGCGCCCATCGTTTGACGCGGGCTTGCCACGCAGCTGGAGCGGCAACACGAAAGACGAATCGTTCGTTCGCGTAATAAGCGAAAATAACCGAAGCGATAAAGGCGATCGTATTCGCGGCGGCATAATGGGCTCCGATCAGCATTAGGAGGGCGAAGGAGGCAAAGTTTACGAAGGTCGTCAAACCGCCCGCCAAGATGTAACGAATCGTTTCATTTTGAAGCAATCGGTTCAGCACGTTTGCGCTGTTGTTGCTCGCTCTGTTGTTGTTCATCATGTGTTTCTCCTGTATATTCTCTAACAAAGTATAAAGGTCTGCGCTTAGTTTCCATGAAGATTCTGCCGACATATTCGCCGAGAATGCCTAGCGCGAGCAGCTGCAATCCGCCGAGGAACAAGATGAAGCTGACCATCGAAGCGTAACCGGGGAAATCAATGCCGGTGATCATCGTGCTGACGATAATATAGAGCATATAAACGAATGCGAGCAGTGAGGTCACAATGCCGATGAATGTTGAGATGCGCAGCGGCATGATCGTGAACGTCGTGATGCCCTCCATCGCCAGCCCGATCAATTTCAAGTAATTCCACTTCGTCTTGCCGGCTACCCGCGGCTCCCGTTCGAACGGAATGGACTTTTTGCGATAGCCGACGATGCTGTACAGCCCTTTCGTATAGCGCTGTGTTTCGCGCATCGCATTGAGTGCATTCACCGCTTTGCGGCTGAGCAGACGAAAATCACCGGTATCCACCAAGATCGGAACAGACGAAACTTTCGCAAGCAAGCGGTAAAATAGATGAGCTGTCGTGCGCTTGAGCCACGATTCCCCTTTGCGTGAAGTTCGCTGTGCATACACATCGTCGTAACCTTCTTCCCAGTAACGGATCATTTGCGGAATGAGCTCCGGCGGATCCTGCAAGTCGCAATCGATGTTGATGACTGCATCGCCGCGAGCGTAATCATATCCTGCTGCCATGGCGATCTCCTTGCCGAAATTCCGCGACAAGTCAACGTAATGTACGCGCGGGTCACGAAGCTGAAGCTGCTGTATGTATGCCAGAGTGCCGTCATTGCTGCCGTCATTGATGAATAACAGCTCCACTTCGTAGTGCATGCTGTCGATGATCGGCTTTATCCGGTCATAGAAATATGGAAGAGCTTCCTCTTCGTTGTAACAAGGAACCATGATTGTGATCAAGGTCAAAGTGCATCCCACCTAAAATGAGCAAATGCTATATTTGTGCTGTCTTCCTGAATGAAGATACTGTTATCGACATATCAATAAGACGCATCGATGAATCGATATGTTTCGCTTTGCGTAGGCATCTGTCGATTCATGCCGGACATGTCCTGCATTTCATTGTAGCATCAAATGACATGTCTGTATAATTTTAGACATCATAGCCATATCACTTAAGAGTAAAAATGAACGATCCTCTCGGCCATTTCTGCAATTTGATCTTGCAGGTGACGCGGTTCGATAACGCGGATCTGGTCGCCCAGCCCTAACAAATAACTCAAGGCTTCCGCTTCCGTATCAAAAGTCAGCTTCACCTGACTCCAATACGTATCCATGCGAGAGTGCTGTGGACTTAAGCGAGGCTGCTCATCAGCGAACTGTACGTCTTGAATATAAAATCCTGAAAAGGTCAATCTGTGCAGTACGGCAGAACTCGCCCATGCCGTAATCTCATAGGAAGGCATCCGTTTGATGAACGATTGTGTTGACGATTGCCAATATTGTGCCAAGTCGAAATGCGCGGGACGTATGAACGGTTCATTTACAATCTCAGCCGCGTGAATGCGCGATGCACGATACGTTCGCACTTCGCCGTCTTCCCCGCAGGCGATGAGATACCAGCGGCTGCCTTTCGCCACCAGGCCGAGCGGTCCGACGGTGCGCTCGGTGATGGTGCCGTCCGCTCGTTCATAGTTGATGTGCAGAGCGTAATCGTGCCACACCGCCTCCTTCAGCGTTTCGAAGGCAGCGACTTTCTCCTTGCGATTTCTCCAAGTGCTCGTATCGATGTGGATTCGGTTCCACACGGCCGATGCTCGCTTCTTGTCGGCGGACAGTGAAGCGAGCAATTTCAGCTTCGCTTCGTGAAGCGGGCCGGCAAGTCCTACATCCTCTAGCATTTGTGTGGATTGAGAAATCAACAGGGAGCGTATTTCTGAATCCTTAAGTCCAGTCAAATCCGTGTGGTAGTTATCGAGCAGCGACCAGCCGCCGCCTTGCCCCCGTTCTGCGACGACAGGAATACCGGCGCTGCTCAGCGCGTCCATGTCGCGATGGATTGTGCGCTCCGACACTTCCAGTCGCTCTGCCAATTGTTTAGCTGACAATTTTCCGTGTGTTTGTAACAGCAGTAAGATTTGAATCAGACGATCTCCACGCATGACAATCTCCTTTCGGACTAAGCGATTTTAGCATATCTCATAAACAGGGTTTGTTCAATTTCAGCGTTACAATTATATTATTTCAAATATGACAATCGTTGTCATGAATTGTTCGATATGATGATGCTGTGATAGAGGAACAAGGAGGAGCTTCCTCTACGACATTTCATGAAGGAGGAAAGACAATGAATACATTGAACTCATTACAAGGGAAAATTGCGCTCGTAACGGGAGCAAGCCGCGGTGCTGGTCGTGGGATCGCTGAGGAGCTCGGCAAAGCAGGTGCTTATGTATACGTGACGGGCAGAAGCGTAGCTGGCAGCTCTACTCACGGCTGGCCAGGCACAATTGATGAGACGGTTAGAGCGATCCGTGATGCCGGCGGACAGGCAGCCGCTATCCGGTGTGATCATACCGTTGATGAAGAGACGGAACACGTAGTGGAGACGATTCGGAAGGAGCAAGGCAGGCTGGACATTGTGGTCAACAACGTATGGGGAGGCAATGAATATTCGATTGATCCCGTACCGTTTTGGGACTTGCCGCTTGCGCATTGGGACACGATGTTTACGGCCGGGGTACGGGCGCAGATTGCAACAAACCACTTCGCAGTGCCGTTATTGCGCAAGTCCGGCGGTGGACTGATCGTGCATACGACGTTTTGGGATGATCATAAGTATACCGGACATTTCTACTACGATTTGGCGAAGCACACTTTGACCCGTATGGCGTACGGACTATCGCACGAACTGGCAGACGACCTCATAGCGGTCGTCGCGGTATCGCCTGGATGGATGCGGACCGAGCTTGTGTTGAAGGCATTCGGAGTTCGTGAAGACAATTGGCATGAATCGGCAGACTTGCAGCACACCGAAACCCCGCATTACGTTGGACGTGCTGTCACGGCATTGGCAAGTGATCCGCAAATTATGAACAAGACGGGCGGTGTGTTCCGAGTCGGTGACCTGGCTGAGGAATACGGATTTACGGATATTGACGGGCGCAGAGTTCCTCCATTTCGTTTATAAAGGTAAGCTTTCTTGTACAGGATTTCACGAAACGAAAGTGGAGGTGTTTGTTGCCTGCGTTTGAGGGAAGCTACTGCATGGGCGTGACGACGGCTACATGAAAGTTTATATATAGCGGAAAAATCAGTTGCCATATGTGCGACCCTATATGATAATAGTAGTTGGTCAAATTTGGGTATAAAGGACGTTGGATATTCACATGGAACAAAGCTACGATCAACATAAGAATAATTGGAAGCGGAACATTGTTTTGTTTTTGGGTAGCCAAACGATCTCACTCTTCGGCTCAGCGCTCGTGCAATTTGCCATCTTGTGGCACATTACGTTGGAGACCAAATCGGGCATCATGATGATGCTTTATATATTGTGCGGATTCGTACCGACTTTCCTCTTATCTCCATTCGCTGGCGTATGGGCGGACCGATTTAATCGAAAGCTGCTCATCGCAGGTGCGGATATGCTTATTGCGGTCTCGACCTTGGCACTCGCCATTTTGTTTATGAACGGGTACGGAGCGATGTGGCTGTTCTTTGTCGTAGCTGCAATTCGTTCCATCGGCACCGGCATCCAGATGCCGGCAGTCGGTGCGATCATGCCGCAGATCGTACCAGCGGAGCAACTTACGAAAGTGAACGGGATCAACGGCAGCATTCAGGCGCTCGTCAATCTGGGCGCTCCGATGGTCAGTGCGGCCATGCTGTCGACGACGGCGATCGAGATGATTTTCTTTGTCGATGTGATTACGGCCGTGCTCGCGGTTTCGATCTTGCTCTTTTTGCTGCGTATACCGGCTCATGCCAAAGCAATGGCACAGCAAACAGAAGGCTATTTCAAAGACTTGTCACTCGGCATTGCCTATATTCGCAAGCATGACTTTTTGAAGCCGTTCTTTATTTTTATGGCCATCTTTATGATCATGGTCGCACCCGCGGCGTTCCTAACTCCGTTGCAGGTAACGCGTAGCTTTGGCGGGGAGTACTGGCAGTTAACGTCCATAGAAGTGGCGTTCTCCATCGGCATGATCGTAGGTGGCGGGCTCGTTGCAGCCTGGGGCGGATTTCGCAACAAGACGTATACGATCATTCTCGGTGTCTTTCTGTTCGGAACATGTACGATCCTGCTAGGCGTGGTGCCATTTTTCTGGCTCTATGTGCTAGTGATGGCGATTACGGGGATTGCCATGCCGATCTTCAATACGCCAGCGAACGTCATGCTGCAGGAAAAGGTGGAAGAAAGCTATCTCGGCAGGGTGTTCGGTGTCATGAGTATGATCACGACGTCGATGATGCCGCTTGGCATGCTGATCTTTGGACCGATCGCAGATTTTGTGGAGATCGAGTGGCTCTTGATCGGGACCGGAATTGCCATGTGTCTGGCAGGCTTCATCCTGACACGTAGCAAGAAGCTGATTGAAGTCGGCAAGCCACCTGTCCTCGAAGAGGCATAGAAGACCATGTGAATTCAGAATTCAAATGCAAAGTAAGGATGAAAAAGGCGGTTTCTTGTTCATCCTTTTTTATGGGCGCGATCTCGAATATGGTGGAACTGGCGGGCGCATTTTGATGCTAGGTATAATTTGGAGGAATTAGAGGGATTTTACGCACAGACAGCGAAATAAAGCATGACGAAATATCATGAAAGGTCATTGTCATGTTGAAGTTTCGAAAGCTAGCACCTTCCACAATTAAAATTAGCCTTTTGTTTATTTTGATAATAGGTCTCTTATTATTATGTGTCAGTCTTTGGCTCAACCACAATAGCAATGAACACGTCCCATCAGCCAAGCAAGGTCGATTAGATTTAAGTGAGTGGGATCTGCTCAAGCAAGGGGAAGTTGCTCTACTCGGTCAATGGGAGTTTTATTGGGAACAATTACTGACCCCGGATGATCTGGCAAAGCCTGAAGCAGATCATTCACGAAGTTATCAAGCATTGCCTGGAATATGGAAAAATTATACGCACCAAAATTCACCCTTACCAGGTCATGGATATGCCACCTATCGATTAATCGTACAATTAGATCAGCAGTACGATGCATTGTCTCTTCATATTCCGATCATTGCTACCGCTTATCAACTTATGATTGATGGCAACGTTGCAGCTTCCGGCGGAAAGGTAGGAACATCCGCCAACGATACGGAAGCAGCATACGTTCCTCAGATGATAACGTTCCAACCAACCTCAGACGAAATTGAAATTGTCATCCACATGGCGAACTTTTTCTATCCAAGTGGCGGCCAATGGGAAGCGATGCGTCTCGGTTTACCGGAATCTGTTTCGACCAATATATTTCGTGACATGCTCATAGAGATCGCACTGTTCGGTGGAATCGTCATAACCGGAATTTATCAGCTTGCTTTGTTTTTCTTTCGTCGCCGAGAACTCCCTTCATTATTTCTTGGATTGCTCTGTATCGTGCTTGCGTTTCGTATGCCAGCGATTCGTGATTTCGTACTGTGGTATCCTTCCGATAGACTGGATATCCACCTGGTTACTTGGTATGAATATGTGTCGTATTATGCAGGCATTACAATTGCTACCCTTTATCGCCGCCAATTGTTTCCGCAACAATTTTCCAACCGTATCGTTTATCCGTTGGTGGCGATAGGCATCGGTTTTCTTCTCACGACGTTTCTTCTGCCAGCATCGGTATATGTAAAGGGGATGGATTGGTTCCACATTGTTGTGGTCGTCAGCATTGCATATCAGATGTATGGCATTATTGTGGCTACTTGGCTAAGGATAGAAGGAATATGGGCGCATTTTGTAGGCTCGTTGGCGCTACTTCTGACGGCGGTACACGATCTTTTGTTTTTACTGGATCCATTGGCTTATATGGGATTCGGTCGACCGATTATACCGTTTGGATTGACTGTGCTGCTTTTAATGGAGGCGTTAGCACTCGCCAAAAGATATTCTGTCGCATTTCAAACGATAGAGACGATGAAGGATCGTTTGATTTTATTAAATAAGCAAAAAGACGAATTTCTTGCCAACACATCGCATGAGTTAAAGACGCCTCTACATGTGATGATGAATGTGTCGCAATCGCTTTTGGAACAAGCGACGGCTCGCTTGATTGCTCGCGAGAGAGAGCAATTGCAAACGATCGTCATCGCTGCTCGCAGGCTATCTGATTTGATCAATGATCTCCTGGATTATACACGTTTAAAATACAGCAGTATTGTACTGGAGAGACGCGACGTTGATGCTGAAGCGATGTTAACAGCTTATCAACAAGTATTTCAGCATTATATTGGAGAGAAGCCGATCCAATTGTCCATCCAACTTCCGGAGAAATTGCCGTTGGTCTTTGCAGATGAAAGACGTTTGCTGCAAATTTTTGCTAATTTAATAGAAAATGCAATCAAATTTACTAATGAAGGTCAAGTGAACGTGTACGCGCAAGTGGAAAAGGATATGGTTCGCTTTTCAATCGTTGATACTGGCATCGGCATTCCAAAGGAGAAGCAGCAACTAATTTTCCAGTCATTTGAACAGGTGGGTACAGCCGTTGCCAAAGAGTATGGGGGGAGCGGACTCGGCCTTTGGATTGTGAAGAAGCTAGTTGAGCTTCATGGCGGAACGATAACTGTACAATCGACTGTAGGGGTTGGCTCAATTTTTTCGTTTACGATACCTGTTTCTGCTAAAGGGATCAAAGCTTCCCCTACTTTACGTTCACCATCATCCATAGACATCGAACAAACTGTATTGACTGCGCCTGCTATAGAGACATTGGCGACTGAAAACAATGACCCGAATAAAGAAAAATACCGCATACTGGTCGTTGACGATGATCCCATGAATATTCAAGTCATTGCGGGTGCGTTGATGAACGAGCCGTATCAAATCATACAAGCAACGAACAGTGCAGAAGCTTTCAGCAAATTGTCTCAATATGACCGCATCGATCTTGTTGTTCTTGATGTGATGATGCCCGGAATATCTGGCTATGACGTTTGTGAAGCGATTCGCAAGCGTTATTCGCTAACCGAATTGCCGGTTTTGCTGACAACGGTGCGAAGCGAGCCGGAAGATTTGCTACGGGGATTTGCTATAGGCGCGAACGATTTTCTCGCGAAGCCTTTTGCACCCTACGAATTGCGAGCGCGCGTCAAAACCTTACTCGTGATGAAAAGTTCAGCTGAGGAGGCAGTAGCCTCGCAAATAAAATTTTTACAAGCGCAAATTAAACCGCATTTTTTGTACAATGCATTGAATACGATCCTTTCATTTTCTTTGGAAGATCCCGAGAAGACTTACCAGTTACTATTGCATTTGAGCAACTATTTGCGCGGTAGTTTTACATTCAATGAGCGGGAGTCTATCGTTTCGCTGCGGCAAGAGTTGGAACTTACGGAGGCATATCTCGCGATTGAAAAAGCTCGTTTTGAGGATCGATTGCAAACGAAAATGGTTTGTGAGACACAAGTCGATGTTGACATCCCGCTGCTAGTCTTGCAGCCGCTCGTAGAAAATGCAGTTCGTCATGGTGTGTTGAAGCAAAAGCATGGTGGCACGGTAACGATCCGTATCGGTCAAACGGAAGGGTATGTTGTGATTTCTGTAGAAGATGATGGTGTAGGAATCCCGCCTGAGCAACTTGAAACGTTGCTGGATGATGGAGTTCATACAGCGGGTATCGGGTTGCGAAATATACATAAGCGTTTGATGCGTTTGTATGGACATGGATTGGAGATGACGAGTGAACTAGGAAAGGGGACAAAAATAACGATACGTATTCCACTTCAAAAATCGCAATCCTAGCTGAAGACAGGAGGGGATGCTGCTGATGATAACGGTGATGGTATTGGATGATGAACACCCTGCATTAAGGCAAGCTGAACGAGTATTGCGCTCGTTTCCAGATGTACAAATTGGCGGCTTGTTTACAAATGAGGAAGATCTCTTATATGAGTTACGGCGCAATCGGCCGGATTTGGTCATGTTGGACATGGAACTTGCTGCGTCACATGGACTGGATGTCGCGGAAGCGATTGCTACAGCAGATGAACGTATTGCCATTGTATTTGTTACAGCTTACGATCAATATGCGGTGAAGGCTTTTGAGATAGCTGCTTTGGATTATGTAATGAAACCGATTAGTAAGGAGCGTCTTGCCGTTACTTTACAGCGATATCGTGATGCTGTGAAAGCAAGGATAAGCCAGTCAGCGGCGGATGAGCTTACTGATGAGGTTGTTTCAATCTGTTGTTTTGATCGTCTGTCGGTTAGGGTCGGGCAAAGAGTAGCGACATTTATGAATTCCAAATCGGAAGAATTGCTAGCATATTTGATTCATCATCAAGAAGTAGCAGTAAACAAGGAATTGCTTATCGAAACGCTGTGGCCTGGTCGAGATTATGTCCGGGCGAAGACCAATTTATACAGTGCGGTTTACCAGTTGCGTAAAGATTTGCAAGCGATCGGCCTAAGTGATGTTATTGAGCAATCGAGAATTAACGGTGGGAGCTACCGCTTCCGAATGCAGCGGTTTCATTGCGATATTTATGAATTCGATCACATCTATCATTCATGTAAATATGAATTGTTTCAACTGAACAAGGCAGAAAGGGCAATACAAATATATGGTAGTGGATATCTGACTGCGCATGATTACGATTGGGCCGTGCAAAGACGAGAGGAGTTAGCGTCTCACTATACAAAGTTAGTAGAAATGTGCATACATGAATATGTACTTGCAAAGCGTTATCCCAGTGCATTGAACATGCAACGTCTATTGACAACTCTTTATCCGTATGATGAGATGGTGCATGCGCAGATGATCGCATTGTTACTACTGCAGAAAAAATACAAAGATGCACAGGATTATATGGACTACATTCAAACAAAGGTTTTTGCCAAGGAATTAGGAATAAGTTACCCGTTTGATTTTGCTCACATTGCACAAAATCCGCTGTACTTTTTTCGCAATGCTGACCAGCTTTAAAGAAGCTGGTCAGTATTTTGCGGCTTTTTTTTTGTTCACTTCAATGTTTTCAGTTTGAAATGAGTAATTTTTTTTATAATGGTTGCTAGGTTTTATAGCGTTTTCTTCATTGATACAAAGGTGGGAAATATAAATGGAGAAAAAGAAAACATTCAATCTGTTATTCGCTATTTTTTGTTGTATGGCCATTATACTTGTCGATGGCGGCGTTGAAGCATCTGCTGCTGAGTCGTTTATACAAGGCTCTGGATATGAGCAAGGGAAGTATGACCAGGAAGCGATTCAACCGACGGCGTTTAACTGGACGAGACAGTCGAGGTTTTCCGGCAGCGAAGCGTTTGATATGAAATGGTCATTTAAAACTGAAGGAAGTGTACGTTCATCACCGGCGATAGCTGCAGACGGTACGATTTATGTCGGCTCAGACGACGGGCATTTGTATGCGTTGACGGCGAATGGCGAGCAGAAATGGAAATTTAAAATCAATGGCACTGATATTGGCAACCCCGGCATTTATTCGTCGCCATCCATAGGAGCTGACGGGACGATCTATGTCGGGGGGGATGACAGTTATTTATATGCGATTCATCCAGACGGTACTTTGAAATGGGATTTGAAATTGGGGTCACTGGTTCGTGTGTCCCCTTCACCAGCCATCGGAGCGGACGGGACGATTTATGTCGCAACCGAGGACGGTACTTTTCATGCAATTTCCGACGATGGAGATACGGGAAGGGAAAAGTGGTCATACAAAGTATCAGCATTTTGGCCGATGATTAAGTCGTCCCCGGTGATTGCAGCTGATGGTAAGATCTATGTGGGTGATTCCGAAGGTATTCTCTATGCATTTGAACCGGAGCAAGATGCGGATGATGTCAAGCCGAAATGGATCTTTGAAACTAAAACGGGCAGTGCGATCAGAGCGACACCGGCAATCGGGGATGATGGGACGATCTACTTGGGTTCAGAGGATGGTAATTTATATGTACTGGATTCGTCGGGTCAATTACAATGGAAGTTTGATGCGAAAGATCCGATCTCCAGCACTCCGGTTATCGGTTCTGACGGTACGATCTATATAAAGACTCATTCGGAGCTCTATGCATTTGCGCCGCAACAAGCGGCGGATGACGTTAGCCCCAAATGGTCAGCGGAATTTGGATACGTTACTTATGCTACGCCGATTGTCGATGCCAATGGCATCCTTTATGTCGGAACTCACGACGGCAATTTGTACGCGATAGATTCAGCGGGCAATATGCGGTGGTCATTTCAGACAGGCGGTTCGATTATTTCATCAGCGGCCATCGGTGCAGATGGTACGATTTATGTGGGCTCTAACGACGGACATTTATATGCGATCGGGCAGGTTGATATAAATGCTCCGACTAACGTAACGGCAAACGCTGGAGAAAGATCTGTGCAGCTTGTATGGGAGACCGTTTCTGATGCCTCCGCTTACGCAATCTATATGGCTACAGGATCAGAGCCGCCGGATACGAAGGATTTATCGAACTGGAAGCAATTAAATGACGAGCCGCTTAAGGACACATCATGGCTGGTCGATGAGTTAAAGGCAGGAACAAAATATTGGTTTGCTGTGCAAGCCGTTACCGAAGGGAATAGTAGAAGCCAGTTGTCAGCTCCGGTTAGCGCAACGCCGTATGCTGTGGTAAAAGCGGTGAATGATCTCAATACGCTTGAAATAAGCAAGCATATCACGAGCGAGCAATTAGCGCAATATTTGCCAACCAAGGTTTCTTTACAACTGCACAACGAGACGTTAGAGCCGGATGTGGGAGTCAATTGGGAAATAGAGAATTCTGATTACAATCCAGATCAATCTGGGACATATTGGATATCTGGAAGCTTGCAATTGCCCGAATATTATCTGAACCCGGATAAATTGAAGGCAAAGCTACAGGTTCGTGTTTTGCCGGGGTCGAATGCCAAATTGTCTGAGATTCGAATAAATGGTAAAATTTTAGAAAATTTCAATCCAGATCTGTTTACTTATTATTTGACGGTACCTTATTCAATGGATCGCGTGACAGTAACAGCTTCAACTTACGACTCATCGGCATCATATGAGGTGATTGGTGGGCAAGAAGCGGTGCTCGAGATCGGTGACAATTCGATTTATATCCAAGTCATATCAGAAAATGAACAGGAGGAGCGCACTTATTCTTTATACATTGAGCGCCAACTGCTAACGATTACGGAAATTCAAAGGCCAGATACGATATATGTGCCTTATAACACGAAGTTGCAGGATGTTTCCGTACCCGATTCGGTGTATGTTACGTTGGACGATCTTCGCACGATTGAGGTGCAAGTGAGCTGGAATGAAGTTCACCCTGAATACAATGGCAAGGTGGCTGGTCGTTATGAATTTATAGGCACCTTGCAATTGCCTGAGTGGGTGAACAATCCGCTGAATATCAAGGCGAAGGTAAGTGTGATCGTGCTGGACGAGCGCAAGCGAAGCTCCTCGTCATCACCGTCTTCCCGTACGGATCGTGTTTCCAACGATGCCAAGCTTTCATCACTGGAAATATGGGCAAACGGTCGGATGTTAACTTTACAACCTTCGTTTGCTCCTGATGTGTATGATTACACCGTATTTACAGATGCAGAGGAAATGGTATTTATTGCTCAAGCAGCGAACGATGCGGCCGAAGTGTACGTTGATGGTGTACTTTTGTCACGCTCGGTGCCGATCAGCAAGAAGCTGACAAGTGGCAACAATGAGTTCACGTTTGTCGTTCGTGCGGAAGACGGTACCGAGAAGCGATATACGCTGACCGTGATTCGAGAGACGGCTACTCATGAATCGTCGATGCCATTTTCTGATATTGCCGGGCATTGGGCAGAAAGCGCGATTCGACGCGCTGTGGAACTGGGGTTCATCAACGGATATCCGGATGGAACCTTTCGCCCTGATCGTTCCGTTACGCGAGAGGAATTTATCGTTATGGTGATCAACGCGTTACAGCTTAACGTAGAGAACAAGGACAACCATTCTCTTTCGTACAGCGACCGGGAGCAAATCGGAGAATGGGCCAAACGGGCTATCGCTATAGCGACTGAGTCGAACATCGTGAAAGGTTTTGCAGATGGCAGCTTTCGTCCACAGCGACTGATGACCCGCGTGGAGATGGCGGTGATGCTTGCACGAATGATCGATGAAGACTTGCCGATAACGGAACGAACGAGCTTTGCCGATGATCATCTGATTGCCGATTGGGCGAAACAAGCTGTTGAAACGCTTCATTCGCACGGCATCCTGATCGGCCGGAGTAACAACTATTTTGCACCGAATGAGACAGTGACGCGTGCAGAAGCAGTGGTCAGCCTGTTAAGATTGTTAGATCAACAAACATAACATTGGTATTCATGGTTGACAGGAGCCGCGCCCACCAAGGCATCTTATTGGTGAGTGCGGCTATTATGTATGTCAGGCACTTCAATGAACGCTCTGCTTGAACCATCGACCAACATAGGTTAACAATCATCAAAAACGGCTCACGCGGTTAATTCCTTTCTTCGGGATTCAGGAGGTGAGGCTCGATTTGTTGTTCAAGCATCCTTTCTTTGGCCCTTCCTTGGACCACTTGTGCAGACAGAAGATGGATTTATCGATTTAGTAAGCGAAACGGATATCCATATTGAGTCATTAACCTACTGAACGAGGTTGCACTGAGATGTGCGGATGAATAAGGGAAGCAAAAGTTCCGCTATTACGCTAAAATCCACGATTTTGGCCAAATAAGGGAAGGCGTATTTCCGCTATGTTGCCGAACTCACTCAAAAAACCACGTTTTTTGGCCTTTTTTCTGAAATAACGGAAGTTTGGCTTCCACTAATTCGAGAAATTCGGTCTAAATTCCGATATAAGAGAAATTTGGCTTCCGCTATTTATGTGTCTACTGGGGTTGGACTGGAGAGCATTCTCCATCCAACCCCTTTATATTTCCAGCCGAGGCAAGATCGTTCACCCATGTCGGTCGCATCTAGGCTTCGAGCCACTCGCTTCCCTCCTGTGAAGATTCATGCTTCATCAGGTTATTCCTCGTATTCCATCATAGCCAAGGTCGTTGAAGCTATGGTCATCCAACAACAAAAAACCGCAAGATCGTACTATTTCATTGATGTTATTTACTATGGAAAGCGATGCTATTTTGCCGTATGATACTCTTAAGATACCTTTATTTCCAAGAATATCTTAACTTTCCAGATGAACAGTGTAACCACAATTGGAAGCGCTTTAAAAGGTGATTCGAATAGCAAAAAATGATGATTTTTATCATCTTATGAATTCGAATAGTAGAGAACCGTTTTTATCATCATCGCGAATCTGGGAGGATTATGTATGGCATCGGAATATGGAACGGGCACATTCGGGTTCCGCTTTAAAGTACCGGCAAAGTTATCCATGTGTGAACTGTTTGCCGTCGGAAAAGATGTGGTGAAGCATACTTCGTACGAATGGGATGGACTCAAACGTTCGGATGGCCCCTTGCTGCTTTTTCAATACACATTGGAAGGCAACGGGATTTTTGAATCAGAAGCCAAAACTTATCAGATCAGAACAGGGCAGGCGTTTATGGCGGAAATACCAGGAAATCATAAATATTTTTTTCCTGATGGTGGAGCGCCATGGTCCTTCATCTTTGTGTTGTTAAGGCCGACACTTATTTTGCCGAATTGGCTGGAAGCGAAGCGCAAGCTCGGTGAAGCACCTTTCCTACCGCTGACAAGTGGCCCCGTATTTGCCCTTCAACATTTGTACGAAGAGGCCAGAGCAGGCCGTATTACCAACCCCTATTCGGCTTCTTCTCTTTCGTACCATTTCATTTCAGAGTTGTGCCGATATGCGTCGTTTCCGAATGAACATCAGTGGCCGAAGATCGTAAAAGAGGCGGTCACGATAATAAACTCACACTACGATCGAATGCTCAGCCTCGATCAATTAGCAGAGCGGCTCGGAATATCGAAATATCACTTCCAGCGCGTATTTAAAGCGGAGGTCGGCAGCTCTCCGAACGAGTATTTGAACCGAGTGAGAGTTGAAAAGGCGATGCACTTGCTTCGACTGACGAATTGGAGCGTCGAAGAAATTGCGGAACGCGTCGGTTATTCAAGTGGAAGCTACTTAATTAAAGTGTTTCGCAAGTTAACGGGACAGACTCCAGGTCGCTTTCGCTCACACGTAGGCAAGCTGGCGTATAATCGTATTTTTTATGATTAAAAAAGATGTCCATAAAGAGGGATCATTATGTTCAAGTTGATGATTGTGGATGACGAATTGTTGATGCGGGTGGGAATTCGTTCCATGGTTGACTGGGAGACTCATGGATTCACAATAGCAGGCGAAGCGTCCAATGGTGAAGAAGCGCTTGAGCTGGCACTTGAAGTGGAGCCGGACTTGATCATGACAGATATTAAGATGCCAAAGATGGATGGACTGCAATTGATTCGCGCGGCATCCAAGCAGCTTCGTGCTTGCAAATATGTGATTCTAAGTTATTTCAACGAATTTCAATTCGCGCAAGAAGCGCTGCGGTTAGGGGCGATCGATTACCTGATCAAAAATGAGATTACCTCCTCAGGCTTGATCCAATTGCTAAAAGTCGTTCATCGGAAGTTAATGGAAGACAAAGTGTACATAAGTAACAACGATCATGTGCCCCACGCTACGGAAAGCCTTTCACACTTGAAAGAAAATTTATTCAAAGACATCATTAGCGGTCTTCTCGATGACGAAGAAGCGGTGTCCAAAGCGCAGCAATTGCGGGTACGTCTTCGTTCAGATTCGCTTCAGGTTGTTAAGCTTCGCATTGACAACTTCAAAACTGTCCGCAAGAAATATGTAGAAAAAGATGAGAGACTTCTGCGCTTCTCTGTCATGAATATGTTAGAAGAGATGATCCCTAATAAATGGAATCGGGAAGTGGTGATCGAAAGCTCTTCCGATTATTTGCTTATAATTAACACGCTGCAAGATGAGGGGAGGTGTGGGCGAGAAAAGATCGTCAAGCTGTGTGAGACCATTCAGCAAGCGATGAAAGATTTTATGAACTTATCCTTGTCTATCGGCATCAGCACCGTTGTCCAAAACTTGAAGTGTTTGCGGAATGCATACCGAGAAGCGGAGTTGGCACTCCAGTCGAGATTTTTTGCCGGAGCTGGCCACATCTTTGTATATAAGCAATCCGAACGGAAGGATCGATCGCAGACAGCGGGAGCTATGCTTCATGATCATTGGGAAGAAATGCTTCGGAAGGCGCTTCATAGTCATAAGGAAGAGAAATTCATCGATTTGCTTCACGATATTCGCAGACAACTAACAGCTCAGAATGCCGGAGAACGTCAAATTCGTGAAACTTACATTTGGCTGACCGAGATCATAAGCACTGAATTGTCATATTTGTGCGGCCTCCGCCTGCCGGAAGAAGATAAGCTGCCATATGAAGCAGTGCTGTCAGCAGAAACATGGGATGAGATCCACAGCATCCTGATCCACTACGTCAGGCGGTGCTTTACACGGAGTCATCAGATGCCCGTAAAGAGCTACGCTGATTTGGCGGCTGATTTCATCAAGCGATACTATGCCGAAGAAATTACGCTCATGAGTGTTGCAAATCAGATTAACGTCAATCCATCGTATCTTAGTCGATTATTCAAACAGGAGAAAGGAGAGAATTTCGTGTCCTACTTGACCCGTGTGCGCATGGAGCGGGCCAAGTCATTCCTCGAAAGCGGTAAGTATAAGGTTTCGGAAGTAGCGGATCGGGTTGGATATCATAACTATCCATACTTCAGTAAAATCTTTAAGAAAATTGTCGGCATGAGCCCAGAAGAATATCGGGGATCATGATGTCTTCTCATGCATGACGAACATGAGGTGAGAGTATGGGAAGGCGAATCCAATATATCAGCATTAAAGTCAAGATTTTAATCATTTGTCTAACCGTTATCATCGTGCCTGTCTTCGTGATGACGGTTATTTCTCATTTGTCCTCACAAAGTCTTCTGGAACGTAAATATACCGAGTTATTAAACGATATCGCCAAGCAGACCAATATACGCATAGATGAATATTTGAAGGAGATCGAAAAAATATCTCTTGTGTCCAGCTTTGGAATGAACAGCATGGTGAAGGATTCAGCAGCAGATAAAAATTATCCGATTCAGGAGTTTCTTCTTGATGATAACGAAAAAAATAAAGATGAAGTTTACGGCATGCTGATGAATTACGTCATGATGAAAGATCAGGAAATCTCCATTTATATTTATAATCTGAACGGTGGACAAGACCTGATTGTGGGCACGGATCAGCCTTATAATGTCGACTACCGTCCGACAGATGAGGAATGGTTTCGATTTTTTCAAGTTTCCAGCAGCAAGATGATGACACTTGATACGCATATTGACAGACAGACCGGAAGCAATAAGCTGGCGTTTGCACACGTTCGCAAAATATTGGATGTAACAAGCGGGACATTGCTTGGATTTATGGTCATTAGCATTGATCTTAATGTGATTGATATTGCGAACAATCGGCTGCAGGAGTCCTTACGCAAACGCTTCACCATCGTCGACGAGGCGGACAATATTATCTATAATGCAGATTTTTCCTTAATCGGGCAAAAATTTTCCGCTACGATTCGCCCGGATGAATCTGACCATATTATCGTTGCTAGTCCCTTCGATCGCCAGCGATGGACGAGCTATTTGTACATGCCCAAGAAGGAGTTGTCAGCCGAGGGGAACTTGCTTCGACACAATATGTATGTGCTGGCTACGTCAATGGTTCTTTTCCTCGCAATCGTGTCACTCTTCTTATCCAGTGTAATCACGCGACCGATCAAAAAGTTGATCACGAACATACGGCTAGTTGAGCAGGGGCAGTTCGAACGAGTGGAAGAAATTCGCTCGCGCGATGAAATAGGACATCTTTCGAATCGTTTTCAGAGAATGTCCCATGAATTAAAGCGGCTCGTTAAGCGAATTCAGTTGGAAGAACAGGATAAGGCTGCTGCGGAAATGCGCGCATTGCAATCGCAGATCAATCCGCATTTTCTCTACAACACACTTGGCTCTGTAAAGTGGATTGCCACCATGCAGCAGGCCGACAAAATTGTCGAGATGACGGATGCGCTCATTGAGATGCTCTCTTATGCTGCAAGAGCCGAAGGCTCAGTCGTCACCGTGCGAGATGAATTGGAGAATCTGGCCAATTATATGGCCATCCAAAAAGTTCGCTATTACAACCGAATTCATATGGTGATCGATGCCGAAGAAGAAGCGCTCCATTGCTGCATGCCCAAATTAATTCTGCAACCGCTTGTTGAAAACGCCATTTTTCATGGTTTGGCATCGCAGGAAGAAGGCGGAGTTGTGAACGTCAAAGTGCGACGTATGACCGACAATGTCGTCATTGAAGTACATGACAACGGGGCTGGGATCGATCAGGAGACATTGCGATCCATTAGGATGTCGCTTGCTGGTAGGGAAGATGACAAGCAATTGGAGAACATCGGACTTAACAATGTGATGCGGCGCTTGAAGCTTCATTATGGCAAGAAGCATCGCATGGAAGTGGAGAGCGGAGCAGGAATAGGGACGACATTTCGCATCACGGTTCCATACTTAAAGGAAACGACATAATTTTTTTACTTGTGCTTTCATTTTTTTTACTTTGCGTCCGCTTGCTTATAGAACCTATAGATGAAGAAGTCAAGGATGGAACATGAAAAGGTCAATTCTTTTGATTTCTCAAGTTGCGGTGTCATTTTACAATGAAAAGGCCATTCAATCATTCATACATGGGGGGATAACCATGAAATGTAGATTCAGAACTGCTGTGCTCTCAGTTCTACTGGTCTTGCTAGCGGCATGTAGCCATGCGGATACCGTAAATGTACCTTCTGGCAATGGAGCTGAACCTAAGCAGGCCACGAATGAAAGCGGGGAAATTGATTATGCGTTCGGGGCCTATGAAGAAACGGTTACGATTCATACGGTTCGTGCGGAATACGCTTCGGCGCATTTTCCCGAAGGTGATGACATGACACAGAACATTTGGACTAGGGCCTACAAAGAGCGATTTAATATCGAGGTCGTTACAGACTGGGTAACAGACGAATATGAGACGAAATTAAATTTGGCTATCTCGTCCAATCAGTTACCGGATGTTTTTCATGTGAATCCGACACAGCTGCAACAGCTCATCAAAGCCGATATGATCATGGATTTAACAGAAGTATTTGACAAGTATGCTTCCGATCGTGTGAAACAATATATGGAGGCTGACCGTGCAAGTTATGAATCGGGCTTAAAAGATGGCAGAATGTATGGCATTCCACAGATGCACTGGGGATTTATTGACCAGCCTGATTTCATCTGGATTCGGAATGACTGGAAGGAGCAATTAGGACTGCCTGATCCGAAAACGATGGATGATATCAAAAATATAGCCCTGCAATTTAAAGAAGCATTTGGCAGTTACGGACTGGCGGTAGATCAAACGCTTGACAATTTAAACTTGCTGGCCATTGGTTGGGGGGCTCACCCCGATATGTGGCTACAAGGTGATGACGGGAAGCTCGTCTACGGTTCCATCCAACCGGAGATGAAGGATGCACTGGCCGCTTGGGCGGAGTGGTACAAACTTGGCATTATTGACCCGGAATTTCCGATTAAAGATTTCAGCGCCATGAATGCTGGCATCGTTTCCGGCGATTCTGGGATACAGCCTTATTATCAATGGTGGGGTTATAATCCGGGTGTTGATGTTATCACCAAGTTTGGCCCAGACGCCGTGTTCTATCCTTACTTGATTCCGACCGTGGATGGGGAAACGGCAACACAATCCGATCTTCTTTGCGAACGGCACGTATACGGTTGTCAGGAAGGACTTTCAAAATCCGGAGGCGGCGATCAAACTGCTCAATTTTTATGCATATATGCTAGACGAAGGAGCGCAGCACGAAGATCCGGAAACGTTATCCGCCTTTTTGGACAACGACATCGCACACGTCACGGGCGCATTTAAGATCATCAATCCGGATACAGATTACATCCAGTTTGAGCATGTCAGCGAAGCGCTGGAAACAGGCGATACGAGTAAGTTTACCACAAGCGGGATGTGGCAAAAGTACAACAACAGCGTCGAATTCAAGAAGAATGGCACTCCTGCGGCTACCGGCGACTACCTCCAGCAAGGCAGCCCGAAGCCCGCATATGGATTGTCTAAGTCAATATTGGATAATGAGCAGTATGTGATGACCGCGCTTTGGGGCGCGCCTCCTGAAGATGTTGTGAAATTCGGTTCCACGCTGGATGATATTTTGACCGAAGGGTTTACGAAGATCATTATGGGAGCAGAAAATATCGACTATTTCGATACGGTCGTGACCAACTGGCGGAAAGCCGGGGGCGATGTGGTAACCGAAGCTGTCAATAACATGTACGGCCAATAAAGCTTGATCTTGACGAAAATGGCTGGTTGTATGAGGAGGCGAGTGGATACTTGCCTCCTGATTCGTAAACATACTAAGTTTGGAGGATGGAAGCGTGATCCATACATTATGGCGGCAGCGGGCATACCATATTATGCTTTTACCGGGCATCATTCTCGTCTTTATATACAGCTACCTCCCCTTCTACGGAATGATTATCGCTTTTCAAGATTATAATCCGGGGCAGGGGTTTAACTCGCCGTGGGTCGGCATGGAAGTTTTTCAACACGTCTTTAATCAGCCCAACTTCCTGAGAACGATTTGGAACACCCTATATATGTCCATATTTAAAATAATCGGCGGAATTGTCGTGCCGGTAACCTTTGCTTTATTGCTAAATGAAGTCTCGCGCTCGTTGATTAAACGGACGTTTCAAACTTTTGTGTACCTCCCGAATTTTTTGTCCTGGGTCATAATGGCTGGAATTATGATTGATATTCTCGGATCGCAAGGCATCGTCAATTCATTCCTTGCTCTATTTGGTGTGGGGCCGATTTCTTTTCTAGGCGATCCATCTATTTTCCCATGGACCATGATTATCACCGATGTTTGGAAAGGATTCGGCTTTGGGACTGTTGTGTATTTGGCCGCCTTGACAAGTATCGATCCAGGCTTATACGAAGCGGCCATTATTGACGGCGCTAGCCGTTGGAAACAGACGATATACATTACCCTTCCGTTGCTGATGCCGATGATCATTCTTATGTCCGTGTTAGCGCTCGGCAATGTATTGAATGCGGGGTTTGATCAAATTTATAATTTGTATTCCCCTGCAGTATACGAAACGGGCGATATTATCGATACTTATGTGTATCGACTAGGTATCCAACAGGCGCAGTATTCTGTGGGCACTGCGGTTGGACTTTTCAAATCTATTATTTCCTGTGTCTTGGTCGTACTATCCTATATACTGGCCTATCGGGTCGCCGGCTATCGGATCTTCTAAACGAAGGAGGCACTCTCATGGTTCAAGACAGTAGTCTGGGACGCAGAATGTTCCATGCAGTTAACTACACGATTTTGATCATCACTTCATTGATTTGTATCTTGCCGTTTATCAATTTGCTCGCCGTCTCTTTCAGCGGTAGCGCTGCAGTATCAGCAGGAGAAGTGGTGTTCTGGCCGGTTGATTTTACTACGAAGGCGTATGAATTCGCCTTGACGGGCGGGGAGTTTTTTCGAGCGCTGTGGGTATCCATAGAACGTGTGGTTTTGGGGACATTGGTGAACCTCGTGTTAATGGTGCTGACCGCATACCCACTGTCGAAGACGAAGGATAAAGTGATGGGCCGCGGCATCTATATGGGATTCTTCGTTGTGACGATGTTGTTTAATGGAGGACTTATTCCGACTTATTTGATCGTGGTCAAAACCGGCTTGATCGATTCGCTCTGGGCGCTAATTTTACCGGGGGCGCTACCCGTATTCAGCTTAATCATATTGATGAACTTTATTCGCGGTTTGCCAGAAGAGATCGAAGAGTCGGCCATGATAGACGGAGCGGGCTCCGTGCAAATATTGTTGCGCATACTGCTACCGCTACTGAAGCCAGCCTTGGCAACCGTCGGACTATTTAGCATTGTCGGTCATTGGAATTCTTGGTTCGACGGCATTATCTATATGAACAATCCCGTTCATTATCCGCTGCAAAGCTACCTGCAAACACTGCTGCTCAGCTTTGAACAAATTATGCAGCGCTCGAGCAATGATTATACGCAGCTACTGGCTATGATGAATGCGAGAACTGGGCGCGCCGCGCAACTGTTTTTGGGTGCATTGCCGATCCTGGCGATCTACCCTTTCTTGCAGAAATATTTTACGACAGGCTTGGTACTGGGCAGTGTGAAAGGCTGACGACAATCGTAATAGGACGAGCTAGGACACCAAAAACAGGAAACACATTCGGCTGTGTCGCCTGTTTTTTTCATTTATAGGAATGTTTATAAAGGAACATTTTCCACACAATTAGAGCATATGGGAGGATATGGCGGTTATATACAGGATGTTTTAGAACCGTACATCTAACCTGACCTGATCCTTGATATGCCATGGAGAGCAGCAATAATCCCCGCTGAGTCTATGTGAGTCCTGAGCTAATCTTTGATACCATTGTAGAGACACATCACAAAATGTGAATTGAAGGGAGTAGAGAAATATTGCGTAAAGCAATCCTAATTGTTCTATTAATGGTACTTTCAGGAGTTATAATTGGATGCACAGGCGGGGGTACAAAACAAATTGAAGTCGTGGAAGACTTTACACAGCCTGTCATTGACGGACAAAGTGTGGTCGGATACGGTGCAGCTGCATTCCGTGCAGAGGATGGCGCGTTGCGTGATGCATTTAACGAAGAGCTTGCAAAATTGAAGGAGTCCGGTGAACTTCTGTCCCTTCTCGAAGAGAACGGCTTTACCGAGGCAGAATTGCCGGGCGAAGCAACAATGTCAGAGCTTTGCGGTCCGAACGGCGTAGCAGCAACAACAGATGGGGACGCGTTAGCGCGGGCACAAGCTGAAGGCAAGATCGTCGTCGGGTTTGCAGATGAGAAACCGTTTGCTTACCGTGATGAGAACGGCGAGCTGAGAGGCGAAGCGATCAGCATTGCGAAGGCAGTGTTTGAAAGGCTAGGCATCGCGGAAATGGAAGGACAGCTCGTTGATTTTGGGCAATTAATTCCAGGCCTACAAGCGGGTCGCTTTGATGTCGTAACCGCAGGGATGTATATAACGCCGGAGCGTTGTGAGCAAGTGATCTTTGCTGAGCCTGAGTACAGTATCGGCGAGGCGTTGGCTGTAGCCGCAGGCAATCCGCTCGATCTTCACAGTTATGAGGATATCGCCGCAAATCCAGATGCGAAGATTGCGGTGATGACCGGCGGAATCGAGATCCAATATTTGCGAAGCGTCGGGGTAAAGGATGAGCAAATTATGGAATTCCCAGAACAAGCATCTGTTATCAACGCCGTACAAACCGGACGTGCCGATGCTGCGACGATGACTACGATGTCTATGACGGAAATTCTCAAGTCGCTCGGCCAATGATTTGCGATCGCCCATGAACCATCGACCTTGCTCCGGCGCTCACAAACCGGCGCAAGGTCTTTGGTCATTTCATGGCGAACCAGATGTTTTGAACGGGGAGGTCACATAAAGGTTTGAACATTATTGAAGTCTATTTGCCTACACTGCTTCGAGGTGCAGCCGTTACGCTCGAAGTGACTTTTCTTTCGATTATTCTTGCCTTCCTCGTGGCGTTCATTTTCGGCCTGGGGAGGTTGTCAAAGTATGCGATCGTGCGCGGCATCAGCTATACGATCGTTGAATTTATTCGCGGAACGTCCTTAATGGTGCAGCTGTTCTGGCTGTACTTCGTCCTTCCTTTCTTTGGGATCGAGCTGCCTTCTTTGGCCGCGGGCGTTCTTGCTATCGGACTAAACTACGGCGCCTATGGTTCAGAGATCGTCCGCAGCTCCATTCTCGCTGTGCCCAAAGGGCAGACTGAAGCCTCGATCGCCTTGAACATGACGCCTTGGCAGCGTATGCGCTATGTCATTATCCCGCAAGCGATGATGAGAATGATCCCACCGTTCGGCAATTTATCGATCGAGCTGTTGAAAGGAACCTCGCTTGTATCCTTTATAGCGTTAAATGATCTCACTTATGAAGCGCTCACGCTTCGCAATTATTATCTGGGAGATGCATTCGCATTTTTGACGCTTCTTTTGATATTTTATTTTGTCATCGCTCAGCTAATGATGGTCTTCTTGCGCTGGCTTGAGCGAAAAGTGACGACGGGGAGGGTGTAGAACATGTGGAACTGGGAACATGCCTGGAGTGCATTGTCTAACATTGTGCCCGCCATACCCGTAACGCTAGCGCTTACGTTTGCCTCCTTCCTGTTCGCTATCATATTCGGGTTAGTGCTTGCCGTGATGCGCAGATCGAAGAGTAAGTGGCTTTCATGGCCTGCCTTGTGGTTCATAGAATTTATTCGCAGCACACCGCTGCTCGTGCAAGCGAGCTTCTTGTACTTCGCCTTGCCGGTCAATCCGATCTTTCCGATCGTGCTGCCAGCGTTTACGATCGGGATTTTGGCCATTGGCATTCATTATAGTACGTACATGGCGGAAGTATACCGGTCAGGAATTGATGCCATTGACAAAGGTCAGTGGGAAGCCGCAAGAGTTATGAACTTCACACGCATGCAAACCTGGATCAGGATTATTCTGCCGCAAGCGATTCCGCCGATCATCCCGATCATGGGTAACTACTTGATCGTGATCTTCAAGGAGACGCCAATCCTTGCAGCCATCTCAATCGGTGAAATTTTAGTCGTGGCGAAAGGCTACGGCTCCCAATATTTCCGTTATCTCGAACCGATTACGATCGTTGGTATATTGTTCCTGCTGATGAGCTATCCTTCCTCTGTATTAGTCAGAAGGCTGGAGAAGCGGTTGAATCGCCAGCGCGGACTTTCTTGAAAGTGAAGGAGTGATTCATATTGTCTGTGTTAAAAAATGAAGATCAACTGTATGAACAACCGGCATCGAATGTGAATGAAGCATACACGTTCGACCGTCCGATCGTTCGCTATAATAATATTCATAAATCCTTCGGTGACCTGGAAGTCCTTAAGGGAATCGATCTGGATATTGCACCTGGGGAGAAAATCGCGATCATCGGTCCCAGCGGCTCTGGGAAGACGACGCTCGGCAGACTGCTTGCGACATTAGAGGAACCGACATCCGGTACGATTGAGGTTGACGGTGTGATGCTTTGGCATCAAGTAAAGAAGGGACGCACGGTTCCGGCAGATGAGAAGCACCTGCACAAGATGCGGCAAAATATCGGCATGGTCTTTCAACATTTTAATTTGTTTCCGCATATGACGATCTTGCGCAATGTGATGGAGGCGCCGATGCGCGTCCTCGGATTGTCGAAGCAGGAAGCAAAGGAACGAGCGATTGAAATGCTGGCGAAAGTCGGGCTGGAAGACAAAGTGAAGATGTATCCTTCCCAGCTGTCAGGCGGTCAGAAGCAGCGCGTAGCAATCGCGCGAGCCGTTGTGATGCGGCCGAAAGTGATGGTGTTCGATGAAGTGACGTCAGCGCTCGACCCGGAGCTTGTCGGCGAAGTGCTGCAAGTCATTAAAGAGCTGGCGCAAGAGGGACAGATGGCTGATGATGCTGATCACACACGAGATGGATTTCGCGCGCGACGTTGCGGATCGGATTATCTTCACGGACGGCGGCAAAATCGTCGAACAAGGACCGCCGTCAGCCGTCTTGGAAAATCCGCAGAGCGAGCGACTTAAGTCGTTTCTCAGCAGATTTCATTCATCAGGAAGCTTGGGCAGGTAACAGTTTTTCGTTATTGGCGCAACATGCAAAAGGAGCTGTGCAATCGAGTCAGTTTTCACTGATGAATAGCACAGCTCCGAGCTTTTTTATACATATAGAGTTTATAAATTTTCATAACCTCACAAGCATAAGAAATCCTAAGCAGTCACCTGCGTCCTGGCGGACTTGGCGCCAGCCAAGTATTTCTTTACGGCGTGAGAATAAGCGGCCTATATTTTAAATTGCACGGCCTTTTCTTTCAAATTGTGCGCTTCCTCATTGAGCAATTGCGAAGATGCGGAAATTTCCTGCATGACGGCCGTTTGCCCTTGTGCCGCAGCGGAGAGCTGAGCGCTGTCTTCTGAGATCAATTCCGAAGTTTGCGCAACGCTCTTGGCTTGTTCGAATGTTTGCTTGATCAGCTCTGTCTGAACATTGATATGCTGCACAATACTCTGCAAAGCGCATGCAGTGTCCGCTACGGAGGCGTTAATTTCCTCCAACACCTGTCTTGCTTCTTTGCCAGATTCTGTTTCTTTGTGTATTAATTCGACTTGTTTGCTAGACTCGTTGACCACAGTCATCGTTTGCTGCTGCATGTCGGCTACAAGCTTATTGATTTGTTCTGCTGCTGACGAACTATCAGCGGCTAGCTTGCGTATTTGTTCGGCTACGACGGCGAAGCCTTGCCCTTGTTCTCCTGCGTGAGCGGCTTCGATCGAAGCGTTCAATGCGAGCAGGTGCGTCTGCCCGGCAATTTCCATCACCATCATCGAGATATCACTGATCTGATGAGCATGTTGTTCCAGACTGCGGACGATGTCCATCGTTTTGCTGCTCGTATCAGAAATATGTATCATGCCATCCACTAGCGAGTGCAATTTGTCGGCGCTCGTTTGAATCGTCTTGACCATAGATGAGGATATGCCGATCGCGCGATCTGCTTCGTGGTTCATACTCTCTGCTGTTGATGCGGATTGCTCTGCATTTTGCAGCATATCATGGGCAGTTGCCGATTGTGAGGCTGCTGACTGCGCCATGCGGTCAATCGTATCTGCGATTGTTTCGATCTGCTCTGTCGCTTGCTGAATAGCTCCGCTCAGGGCACTGACGCTTCTGTCCGTGACGACAGCACTTTCAGAAACTTGCGCAATCATGCTGCGCAAATTGTTCAGCATCATGCGGAACGATTCATGCAAGGTGCCGATCTCATCACCTGAACGATAATCGGGCAGTTCTATATGGAGATTGCCTTCCGCTACAGAATTTGCCGCAACCGTCAACCGAATCAAAGGCTTAATGATTAGCTGGGCAGCGATCCAGCCGAGAAACGCGGTCCACAGAATTCCTAGCACGAGCACACCCGTTACATAGACCCATTCTTGAAGGTTGGGGGCCAGGAACGGCTTCAGTTTGAAAATAAATAAGGCGCTAGTACCATACGTGGTAATGGAAACGGTTAAAATTCCGATGACAAGTTTGCGGACTAAGCTATTAAACACTCCAATCCCTCCTAGATCGACGAATTACGACATTTATTCACTTTACATGATAACACATTTTTCGTGCAAACTTGGTAGTCTAATCCATCTAAAATTGAACGTTTTTCGTCAATTTATGCAAAACTATAGGTCCTAAGAATTATATCGAATTGACGAATGATAAGGAAATTTGTATGATAGTGAAAACGTTGACATTCCATTTATTTCTTTAGAATGGATGCGGGTTTCGATCCCCGTCCTAGGGAGTGTTTTCTATTAAATGAGTAGCGGGTGCTTATTTCCTATACTTACATGAATATGGTAAAATAGTAGATATCAACCGCTATGAAAACGCTCTTTTTGTGAACGCTTCATAAAGACATGTACGATGGATGCAGCATTGATTTTCATGGACTTGGGAGGATTCTCGATGAGCAAAATTCTGACGAACATGTACGAAGCAGTAGGGAAGCTGGCAACTCGTGACATCTTCAGTGAGAAAGGTATTTTGTTAATACCGGCAAATGCGGTTATTTTGGAGGAGCATATTCATCTATTTCAAAAACATAATATACTTATAAGAGAAGATGACATCACGGATCAACTGGAGCCGAACACCGATCCTCATTTGCAGAAGTTTGAATCATCCGTAAGCGATATTCAAGAACAGTTCGATTATATTCGCGAGACCAAGAAGGTACCGCTTGACACGATTCAAGAAGATATCGTGCCGCTGGTGCAAGAAGCGACGAGCCGTGCGACGATGTACGATATTTTCTCTTCTTTGCAAGCGAAGGATGATTATACATACCGTCACAACCTCGCTGTCGGAACATACTCCGGCATGCTCGGCAACTGGCTAGGATTGAAGCGCCAAGAGCTTCTTCAATTAACGACTGCGGCGCTTCTGCATGATGTTGGAAAGATGCTCGTACCGGAAGAAATATTGAACAAGCCGGGGGAGCTGACAGATGAAGAATTCGAAGAGATGAAACGACATACGATTTACGGTTATGAGCTGCTGCAAAAGACGGAAGGCATTAATGAACGCCAAGCGCTCGTAGCGCTGCAGCATCACGAACGATTGGATGGCAGCGGTTACCCGTACGGCATTTCGGGTGATAAGATTGACTTGTTCAGCAGGATCGTGGCAGTGGCAGATTCCTTCCATGCCATGACAAGCGATCGTGTCTATCAGAGAGCGAAGCCGTTCTATGAAGTGCTTGTGGATATGAACAAGCGAAACTTACGGTGCTTTTGATCCGAAGATTACAAATTTATTCATCCAGAAGCTAATGACTACGTTGATCGGACAGAAAGTTACCTGACCGACGGCCGCACTGGTATTATTTTAATGGTAAACTTACATGATCCGATTCGTCCGCTCGTACAAGTTGGGGATGAATATGTGGATTTGAGCAAGGACTATTCGATACATATTCGTCAGGTTTTGTAATAAAACTAAAGTAATCTTACGGTAAGTGTGGCAGGAGTGGGTAGCAATGGGTTGGTCAGGGGATTATTGGCTGAGCATTAGCATCATTGTCATCTGCGGAAGTATCCTTACTATCATGCTAATTGAACGGCGGAAGTTAAAGAAAATGGCATATGAGGATGCGATGACAGGTCTCCTGAATCGCAACGCATTGAATCAATTTATACAAACCCAGAAAGGAAACGATCAAGTCGCTGTCCTGTTTCTAGATCTTGATCAGTTCAAGGACATCAACGACCGATTGGGGCATCATGTTGGAGATTTGCTCATTCAGGAAGTCGGCAATCGCTTGAAGTTGTTTATGAATTCGAATATGCACGTGTTTCGCATAGGAGGAGACGAATTTCTGATCATTGCGAAGCACTTCGGCCGGCATCAAGCTGAATTGCTGGCCGAGCAAGTGCTGTATAGCATTCGCCACGTCTATGACATCGACGGTCTTGACCTTCGCGTATCCGGCAGCATCGGAATTTGTATCGGCACGATGCAAGACGATCCTTTGGTGCTACTGAAAAATGCGGACTCCGCGATGTACAAGGCAAAGCATAAAGGAAGAAATCAATATGATCTGTTCACCGATGCTGTAAGTGACACGGAATGACCTAACCTGAACGTTCGAACGATGGAAAGAGGGATGAACGATCCGTTATTTGAATATTGTACCCCTTGGAGATCAAGCGATGATCGTGAGATTCGCGAGTGATGCCAAGCCGAATGCGAGTGCCTTCAAGAAAGTTAGGGCGCTCCTTTCGTATTTGGAGGAGCATCCTTTTTACGGGATGAGGGATGTAGTCTCTGCATACCATTCTGTTACGGTATATTACGATCCTTTGCGTATACGAATGAACCAGCGCGGCCGCCGAACGATCAGTGAACATGTGCGAGAGCAATTAACAGAAATACTGGAAAACATTGATGAACACCGCTTACCACCTCCGCGCCGCATTGACATTCCGGTTTGCTACGGTGAACCGTATGGACCTGATTTGACAGAGGTTGCTGAGCATAGCGGCTTGCAACCAGAAGAAGTGATCCGTATTCACAGCTCTGTGGAGTATACCGTCTATATGCTCGGATTCGCGCCAGGATTTCCGTATTTGGGCGGCATGGATGAACGAATCGCTATGCCGCGCAAAGCGACGCCGCGCCTCCGAATTCCCGCAGGCAGCGTCGCGATTGCCGGAGGACAAACCGGTATTTATCCGCTAGAAACCCCAGGAGGCTGGAATGTGATCGGCCGTACACCGGTTCGGTTGTTTGATTGGCGAAAGGATTCCCCGACTTTGTTGAAAGCCGGGGACATTGTTTGCTTTTGGCCGATTACGCAAGCAGAATATTTACGTATGGAGGAAGAGTAAATGTCCATTGTCGTGCGCAAGCCGGGGCTGCTATCGACCGTTCAAGATGCCGGTCGATTCGGTTGGCAAAGATACGGCGTTATCGTCTCAGGCGCGATGGATCCCCATGCTCACGCAATGGCGAACATTCTCGTCGGCAATGAGCAATCAGATGCCGCGCTGGAGCTGACCATGTCCGGCCCCACTCTCTTCTTTGAACAAGCGCATCTCATTGCGATATGCGGTGCAGATATGAATCCGACGATCCAAGGTTTTGCCGTTCCGATGGATCGGCCGGTGTATGTTCCCGCGGGGACGGAGCTGATGTTCGGATCGGTGCCGAGCGGTGCAGGCTGCCGTTGTTATTTGGCGCTCGCAGGCGGGTTGAAGATTGAGAAGGTAATGGGCAGCTATGCGACTTATTTGCGCGCCGGCTTTGGTGGGTATAAAGGACGAGCCTTGCAAGCTGAGGATCGGCTGGAAATTCGCCCGCGTACACAGCTGGGGATGCGTTTATTCACGCATTTAGAACGTAAATATGAGCGGCAAGCTGGAGATACGTCTCCCTTCTTAAGTGTAGAGTGGCAGGCATCTCGCTCCGTCATGCCGGCGTATGCCCAGCACCCTACGCTACACTATGTGCCAGGATTGCATGCGGACTTGTTCGAGGAAGAGAGCATCGCTGCTTTGGAAGAAGGAGAGTACCGCGTATCACCGCAATCCGACCGCATGGGCTACAGACTGACTGGCACACCACTAAGGCTGCGTCAGCAGACATCTTTGTTGTCGGAAGCGGTCACCTTCGGAACTGTGCAAGTGCCGGCTGATGGTTGTCCCATCATCCTCGGCGTGGATCGTCAGACGACCGGCGGCTATCCCGTTATCGCGCAAATTATTTCTGCGGACCTGCCGCTATTAGCTCAGGCGCAGGTCGGTAGCATCGTTCGATTCCGCAAAACCGATCTGGCGGATGCAGAGAAGCGGCTTTTGGAACAGCAATCGCAGCTTGAGCAATTGAAAGCCAGCATACGTGCTTATATTGGCAGCAATTAAGGGCCTTGTCATTGTAGCTTTGTGGGCTATGAAAGCTTGGCGTATTCATCTGCCACTTTTGAGTGGTCGGATGATCAGGGAGCCGCAACAACTGGCCGCTATCATCCAGTTAGACGAAGGTGAGCGTGCTGAACGGAGGTGAACATGCTGATATGAAGGTCATTGATCTGAATTGTGATATGGGTGAGAGCTTCGGCGTATATAAAATGGGCAACGATGAGGCGATTATGCCTTACATTACATCCGCCAATATTGCTTGCGGGTTTCATGCAGGCGATCCTTCCACGATGCGTCGCACGGTGCAGCTTGCACTGCAGTCCAATGTGGCAATCGGTGCTCATCCCGGCTTGCCTGATTTGATCGGCTTCGGCCGCCGAAACCTTGATCTGTCGCCGCAGGAAGCTTATGATCTGGTGTTGTATCAGACGGGGGCATTGCGCGCATTCGTCGATGCGGAGGGTGGCAGATTGCAGCATATTAAGCCGCACGGCGCCTTATACAATATGGCGGGCCGCAGCCGTCCACTGGCGGAAGCAATAGCGGAAGCGGTGTATGATGCCGATCCGACGCTACTGCTATTTGCTCCGCATGGAAGCGAACTGCTTCACGCGGGTCGCAGGATCGGACTTCGGACTGCAGCTGAAGTGTTTGCGGATCGCACCTACCAGGAGGACGGCAGTTTGACCCCGCGGCATGAAGAAGCTGCCCTGATTCTCGACGAGCAGGTCGCCGTGCAACAGGTGATTCGCATGGTAGAAGAAGGAAAAGTAACGACGAAGCAAGGAACGGACATTACGATCAAGGCTGAAACGGTCTGTATTCATGGAGATGGCGAGCACGCACTAAAGTTTGCGGAGCGGATTCATGCTTCGCTGATCAAGGCGGGCATATCCATCCGTCCTGCAGGCGAACATAGATCGGGGAAATCATGAAGAGATGGTTCGTATAGCGAACCGCGTATGAAACCATTTATGTCTTCACGGTGATAACTCCATTCGCGGCAGTTTGTGCGTTCTGTATGATATATCGTACAGGATACGTCGGAAACGCCGAAATCAGCGCGCTCTGTATGATATATCGTACAGGATACGTCGGAAATGCCGAAATCAGCGCATTCTGTATGATATATCGTACAGGATACGTCGAAAACGATGAAATCAGCAAATTTGTATGATGAATCATACAAAAAGTGCTGGAAACATCGAAAGTCATCCGATTTTATACGAAGAATCGTATAAAATAGATAAAAAAGTGCGCCGGATGGTTTACGCGATCCGACGCACCTATGATGCCCTATGCAATCATACACTCATACGTTCATGCACTCATGCACATTGCGAATCCACTATTTCATACGTTGATTAATTGTATGTCTTCTCGAATGATTAGAAGTAGGTTTTTTCGAGCACGATCGTGTTGTTTTCCGCATTCCAGATGACGTCGTAACCGAACGCTTCCGCTACTGGTCGTAACGGTACATACATCAAAAAGTCGGAATCGACCGGAGCCACCGGCAACTCATGCGGTTCGCCGTTCACAAGCATGACTGTTTCCCCTTCAGTTAGGGTCACGCTAGTACCACTGGCGTAATGCGTCAATGTGATCGATGTGGAATCTCCCCATGACCATTCTGTCTCGACATCCAGCAACGAGCTGAGTCTATAGATCGGGTACATCGTATGGCCGTTCTCAAACGTCGCGGTACCGTCGTCCAAGAAGATCATCGAGCTCTTCTTATTCAAGCCAAGCGCTGTCAGGAATTGCCCAATGACCGAGTCTCCGTCTACTGCTGACAGCACCGCATCTTCCGCTTTGTAATGGCTAAGATCGATGCCATTTTCTTTGCTCAACACATCGACCGTCACGTCGCCATTATGGTTCCAATATTGCTCGACTGACGTCACCTTTATGCCTGCAGGCTCGCTGAACTCGAATCCGTCGCTGCCGCCGAATGCAAGCATGAATTCGATTTCATTTTGTACGATTTCATTTCTGTTGTTCAGATACATGCTGACCTTAAAGTACGTATCATCACTAAACAGTTGCAAGCCTTCAGGTGTCATCACCATAAATTCCTCATACTCATCAACTGCATAATCCAAACCTTCTGTAATAGTCGTGTAAAGGAATTCCGTCACGAGCGTCTTGTTATGCAAGTATGCTTTGATGACCTGCACAGCCCTCGGACTCCAAAACAGATTGTCTTCTTCGAAAGCTGCATCCAATGAAGCGTCAATGACCGGGATCAGGAAGTCATAAAGTGCGCTAATCGTTTCTCGTAATCCTTCTTCGTCATCCTTCAGCTCTGACAAATACACTCTGAGCAATTCATACAATTCTTCTCCATGCACTTCTACTTGGAGGTGTCTCGTATTGACCCGTACATCGTTCACCGTAATGGTCGCCCGCTCGACTTTGATCGACTCGGGGTTCGGTAGATTGTGCAGCGCATACTTCATAATTGCTTCATTGATCGCTTTGTTCGCCGCGGGATCCGTTAAATGCTCCAAGGCTTCTTCGACGACATCCAAACCGTTGAAGAAATCCGAATATAGCGGACGTTCAATGCCTTCCACTTCAAAAACGGTTGTAAAACCGTTCGTATACAGCGCGACCGGAATCGCTTGGTTAGCAGCCGTGAGTTCCCCATTCACAGAGTAAGTGGTGTAATTATTCCGCTTAAAATTCCCTTGGAAGCCTACCCCTTGTTGAAGTCCGAGCAGCATCGGTTGCTCCAGCATCAGGCTGAACAACTCGTCATTCGCCACGAGCTCGACATTCAAGGATAGATTCCCTTCCACTGACTCCAGGTTCGAGTTCGTTGCCATAACCTTGTTGATATCCAGGCCGTCCACCGGCTCGCAGGCTGCGAAGACGAGCGTCAAGCAGACGAGGACAGTGATAAGTAACGACAATTTCCTCTTCATTCTACAACATCTTCTCCTCTCGGGAAGTTTCCCAATAAATTCAATCAATAGACTATCATAGTTTCTGGATAGTGACCATACATTAATTTCCTCCCGCACATTTCCAGCCAATAAGTAAAGTGGGGAAAAGATGGATATCATAAAGGAGACCAAAGGAGGCTTACGTGTCGGGATGTTCGTAGAAATCTTCTTGCTCGTCATTTTAATCATCGTGAACGCATTTTTTGCCGCATCGGAAATGGCGCTTGTGTCATTGAATGATACCAAGGTCAAACGACTGGCAGACGAAGGAAATAAGAGGGCACAAGTAGTAGGCAAGCTGCTTCAGGAACCGAGCAACTTTCTGGCGACGATTCAGATCGGGATTACGCTAGCCGGATTTCTTGCCAGTGCATTTGCAGCAGAAAGCTTCGCCGGTGTGCTTGCTGATGTGCTTTATGGAGCAGGCATTCCGTTATCACGCCGTGCGCTGGAGACGATATCCGTTGTCGTCATCACCTTGATTTTGTCATATTTTACATTGGTATTCGGTGAGCTGGTGCCCAAACGGTTCGCATTGAAAAAGCCAGAGCCGCTCGCTTTGTTTGCAGCGCGTCCCTTAAAAATATTGTCTGTTGCCACATCACCGTTCGTAAAGCTATTGACCGCATCGACGAACGTGTTCGTGCGGCTGCTTGGTGTTGATCCGAATGAAGAGGACGAGGAAGTGACGGAGGAAGAAATCCGCATGATGGTTGATGTCGGCAAAGAAAGGGGAACCATTCGCGCCACAGAAAAGTTTATGATTGATAATATTTTCGACTTCGACAATAAGAAGGTCTCGGAAATTATGACCCATCGCACGAATATTTCAGCGATCCCTAAGGAAGCAACGCTGCAAGAGTTAATTGCGATCGTGGACCAAATGAAATTTACCCGATATCCGGTATATGAGCAGTCTTTCGACAATATTGTCGGCGTGCTTCATCTGAAAGATTTGATTCCATATATTGAAGAATGTGATGCCGATACGTTCCGAATTGCAAACATCATACGCAAGCCGTATTTTGTACCGGAGTCCATACGAACCGATCAATTGCTGAAAGAGATGCAGAAGCGTAAGCTTCACATGGCGATCGTCATAGATGAATACGGAGGTACGGCAGGCGTCGTCACGTTGGAAGACCTGCTAGAGGAGATTGTGGGCAATATTTTTGATGAGTATGATGAAGAAGAAATTGATATCGTGCCTTTGGAAGACCATACATTCCTCATGAGCGGCATGATGAGTCTGGATGATGCTGCGGAGTTTTTGAACGTTAAATTCCCTGTCAAAGAATACGATACGCTTAGCGGATTCATGATCGGCCAGCTTGGACGGCTGCCGGAGTCGAATGAATCTTCGGAGCTCGAATGGAACGGACTCATTCTCCGCGTAGAAGAAGCCGATAAGAAAACGATATTGAAAGTGAAGGTAACGAAGAAATGAACCCTCTTCCGCGGCGCTTATCTGCCATCTGCCAGCATGCTTTCCTTGCCGAGCTTTGCCGTTGCAGCTTCCTTGATGATCTTATCTCCGTCCGCAAGCAGCCAGCGGATAAACGGCATTTGATTCGCATATTGCTTATTCCACTTCACCACAGGATTGCGGCTGTAAGCGGAGTGGCAGAGGAAGTATAGCGCGATTTTGGCGGTTGCCCAAGGGAGTATCATCCTTTCCGTGGGGCTGAGCTCTCCGTAGCCTTCGAAGAAAGCCGCGCGAAATTCATCGGCATGCTTGGGCAGCAAAATATGAATAATCCACATGACGTAGGCTACATCGAGAATGCGCGGTTTTCTCTCCATACCGTCCAAATCTAGCACGCCGCATACGTGATCCCCGTCAAACAGTTGATTCCAAAAGTGCCAATCCCCGTGTACGATCGTCATCGGTAGCTGGCATTTGACCATCTCCCAATGGCCATAAACGAGATCGACACATTCCTTCACTTCCGCTAGCCCGAAGCTGGAAATTTTTCCCCAGCTTGCAAGCTGTTGCAGCGCATACAGGCAATATTCATAAGCTTGAAAAAAACTTCCCCCCGGCCGCAAATCACAGTTAGCTTCAGACAGGTTATCGTGAAATTTTCGCAGCATCGCCCCGCTGGCGCGCACTTGCTCACGCCTCACTGCGAATGGGTCGGCTTCGATGAAGCGACTAACTTGCAACAATTTGTCCTCCAATATCAAATAAGGCTCCCCTGCGTTTGAGGTGAGGGGCAGCGCAACGGGAATGCCGCGATCAGCCAGATGCCATTGGAGACGATAAATTTCTTTGAACTGCTTGGCTCGATTTGGCGTCGGAGATATTTTGACGACAAATGCTCCTTCATCCGTCGTCAATTTATAATTGGCATTAAACGCTCCGCCAAGTCGCTCCCAATCGCCACTCCATTGACCGATTGAAAACTGGCTGCACACTGTTTCCACCGAGGTCAACTCCAAGTGATCTCCGATTTTCAAACGATTCTCATCCCCTTGCCTCGATCGATTCAATATTTGTAAGCACCTAGCAGTCACTAGCTTTCTGAGAACCCCCGCGTTAGCCAAGTGTTTTTGTATTATTTATCACTATATTCGTGGTCTGCTCCGGTGGGCTGGGTCATTCGCTTATTTTGCATTTAACCTAGCCAATCTCCACTCCTGTACATTTCGCCATAGACGGAAGTGACATATGCATATCAGGAAAGGACCCATGGGAGGTGCTGCATGTGGTCGGTAGGATGAGAAGAGCTGTTCGCAACAGAAAAAGCAGTTCAAGCATGAAAAGTCGGAGACAAGCGAGCAAGCCATTGCGTGTGCTCATGGTCGTAGACCAGTTCAATATAGGGGGAACGGAGACACATCTCTTCGTTCTGATCAGGGAACTGCTCAGGTTAGGCGTCGAAGTAGGGGCAGCTGGCAAGAACGGCCGGATGCTAGAACGTTTCATCGGTCTCGGGATTCCGTGTTACGAGATCGACTTCGTACTGGACAATTATGAACTCGACGCTGCCGGAAGTGCCGATCATCAGGCGGTGCTAGAGTCGATTATTCGCGAGGGGCGCTACGATGTTGTGCATGCCCACCAATTTCCTTCGGGATACATCGCTTTCGAGGCGGCTGAAAGAGCGAAAGTTCCGTTCGTCTTTACGCTGCACGGTCAGTATTACGAAGAGATGTTCCTGCAGAGAATCAAGGAGCGAAGCGAGATGATCACCGTCAGCCCCCCGCTCTGGCAAATGCTGAGCAGCAAAGGCATTAGCAGCTTCCTAATCGTCAACGGCATTGAGACGGAAGATTATGATGCCTACCGCTCAAACCATTCGCTGTATCGCCGTTACATCAGGCATAAGCTCAATCTGCCCGATAATGCGAAGGTATTTGTATATGCCAGCCGTTTGTCGTGGGAGAAGGCGGAGCTATGCCAGGAAATCATTCACTGCATCAGTGCCTTAAGAGTGCGGGATATGGCCGATGCGCATCTCATTATTGCAGGCGGCGGCAAAAAAGAACAATCGGTGCAACAGCTAGTGAGCAGCCACAATGAATTATTCGGGTTTCCTTTCATCCACTATGTCGGAGAAGTATCGAACATCCATACCTATTATGCAGCAAGCGACGCTGTGATTGGCACCGGGCGCATCGCGCTGGAAGCGATGGCGTGCGGCCGCCCTGTGCTGGCTGCGGGCAGCGTCGGGTATTGCGGCTTGATTCATCCGCCATCGTACGCGTTAGCTTTGCGGACTTGGTTCGGAGATCATGATGCTGAGTTTCGGATCACGCGCAAGGGGCTAATTCGAGATATGAGGGAGGTGAGTCTGCTGACCGAAGACCGATTGCAGGAGATTGCGGCAACGAACCTGCAATACATCCGCAAACATTTTCCGATCTCTAGGATCGGCAAGGAAACCGTCAAAGTATATGAACGCGCTCTTCGCTTGTCGTCCAAAACCTTACGTAAAGGCGTCAAAGCGAATGGAAATCGATAAATGAATGGAGGGTACCCGGTGAATGAACATGCCGATATGAACGGCTATATGATAGAGCCTTGGGATCATTTGACGATGACTCAGTCGCCCGATGGAAGTGTACACGATCAGTATGTTCCCCCGGAATTGGAGGCACTCGCCAGACAAGTTATGGAGAACTATGACATGAGTGTGTCCGAGATGACACTCATTACGGCAAAGCCTGACAAGGGCGGTGCGATCTGGAGAATTGTAACCGATCATGGGCCGCGCAGCATTAAAGTTTTGCATCGCACTCCGCATCGCAGTCTGTTCAGTATCGGTGCGCAGGATTATCTTGTTCGGCAAGGAGCCCTAGTACCGGCTCTTATCCCGACGACGCAGGGAGATCTATACGTCAATGCAGGCGGCAAATCGTGGATTGTGACCGAGTGGATAGAGCCGCTCACTCCCGTTTCCAAGATTGATTTAAGCGGTGTACAGGAGCTGTGCCGCGGGCTGGGGGAATTCCACCGTCTATCTCGTGGTTACGAGCCGCCCTTTGGTGCGGTGAAGGCATCGAGATTGTATCGCTGGCCGCAGCATTACGAGAAAATCATCAGTAAGCTCCAATGGTTCGAGGAAATCGCAAACATTTACTCCGAATTCCCGGCGGCTACTACCTTGCGATCAATCTTGCCGCAAATTCGTGCGGAGGCTAACGATTATTACACGATGTTTCGCGATTCCGCTTACCAACGAATGACGGCGAAAGGAGAGCCTTATTGGGGGCTTGCGCATCAGGACTACGGCTGGTCGAACGGCCAGATGGGGCCGGGCGGTGTTTGGGTCATCGACCTTGACGGGGTCGCTTACGATATCCCGATCCGCGATTTGCGCAAGTTGATGACGAGCACGATGGTCGATAACGGCGGCTGGGATCTTGCCTGGATTCGCGGCATGATCGAAGCGTACAACGAAGGCAATCCCATTGATCGGGAAACGTTCGAGCTGCTGTGGATCGACATGGCGTTCCCGAATGAATTTTATAAGCATGTGAAGGAAGTCGTCTATGAGCCGGAAGTATTCATGCAGACTGAGCTGGAGCCGATCCTGAACACGATGCAGATGGTTGATCAGAACAAATGGGACGTCCTAAATGAATTGCGAGGCGACATGGAATTGTACCCGCCCGGAGATTATCCGGCAGTGGATGACGTTCAGCAATTTGCAATGCCGACGCTGCTTCCGGGAGCCGCAATATTCGAGCCTTGGTTTATGGACGAAGCGGTACCGGGAGCTGCGGCACGTATACCGCAACCAGCAGTTTTTGAAGCTGAGCCTGAGGTGATGGAGCCGGTACCCGTTGAAGCGGTAACGATGCCGGTTCAGACGTCGCCGCAACAAGCTCCGGCACCGCTTCTCACAAGACGTGCGGTACGCATAGGCGGCGGTGGAGGATCACGAAGGTCCCGCAGGCGCAGACGACGTCGCCAAATGGCGGGGCGACGCGCAGGAGGAGCGCGTTCAGCCCGCAGTCGCCGCACGAATCGAACGGCCGCTCGCAGCCGGACGCCGGTCGCTAATCGAGCAACGAGGAATACAAGGAATTCGGGAACGGGAAGCACCAATTCCAGGAGAACGTCGGGGCAGCAGGTGGGAAGACCGGTACGACAAAGTGCGAATCGAGTTGCAAGTCGTTTCATAAGATCAACTGCTGTCGGTATCGGACGGACAAGAAACTCGCGAGCTCGATCAGTACGCACCATCCGCAATCGTCCGCGTAACAGACGCGGTAGAACAGCATAAGCATGCGATGGACCGGTTGATGGATGGTTCATGATCTTTTTATGGCCTTGAATGGTAGGCTTTGAGCATATTTTGCGAGGAAGCTTTGATTATGCTAGTGAAGCTGTGCAAAGTGATTCGTTGCTAACCAAGAAGATGCTAACTAAGTACAAATAGAAAGGCGGCATAGGCGTGAAATGAATATTTTGATGATCTGTACCGAGAAATTACCGGTTCCTAACATTCGCGGCGGTGCCATTCAGACGTATATTGACGGGGTCAGCGGCATGCTGGCTGCGAATCATACTCTGACGATTATGGGGCGCACCGATCCGGACCTGCCGCAAGTCGAGCAAGCGGGAGCTATCCGTTATATTCGCGTGCCGTCGGACGGCATATTTGATATTTATGCGGAGAACGTTGTGCAATTTTTGCGTGAGTCGGGGGAGCATTTTGATCTGATTCATATATTCAATCGTCCCCGGCTCGTTTTGCCCGTTAGGCAGGCAGCGCCGAGCTCGCGCATCGTGCTGAGCATGCATAACGATATGTTCGGTCCGAACAAGATCAACAGCCAAGAGGCAGCAGCTGCAATCGATCAGGTAGAGCGCATCATTACGATCAGCAACTATGTCGGTCAGCGCATTGCCAGCATGTTCCCGCAAGCGGCTCCGAAGCTACGTACGATTTACTCCGGTGTTGATCTTTCGCGATATGCACCTTGGAGTGAATCACCGACAGCACGACAAATTCGTGAAAATATTCGGGCGCAGCACAATCTAGGTTCACGCAAAATTATTTTGTTCGTCGGGCGGTTAACGCGCAATAAGGGGCCGCATGTGCTCGTTCGCTCGATGTGGCATCTTCGCCATTCGGATGCCACGCTGGTCATCGTCGGCGGAGCTTGGTACAGCGACAATCGGGTGAGTGATTACATCGCGTACGTCAGGGCGCTGGCTGCGCGTTCCCCGGTGCCGATAGTGACGACCGGCTTCATTCCGGCGGCTGAAGTGCATCAGTGGTTCAATGCGGCCGATGTGTTCGTCTGCACTTCAGTCTGGAACGAACCACTGGCAAGGGTGCATTATGAAGCTATGGCGGCGGGCTTGCCTTTCTTGACGACGGCACGCGGCGGAAATCCGGAGATCGTCACCGGTGAGAACGGTATTCTCATCCAAGATCCTGAAAATCCGCTGGAATATGCGGAAGCCTTGAACGACCTGCTGTCCGATATGGAGCGGGCACGCTTGATGGGCTTGAACGGTCGGAGAATCGTGGAGCAGCGCTTCACCTGGGAGCGGGTCGCGTCCGAGATATTAGCCGTATGGGAGCAGCGGTTGTAGGCGGGTGAGACGGCCATAATCGATGGGATGCACCACAATCGTCCGAATGTATTGGAAAAATCCAATAGATAGGTGGTGTGTCGGCCGAAATTAGCCGAATGTATTTGGAAAAATCCAATACATTACTGTTGAGTCGACCCAAATCAACTGTATGTATCGGATAAATCTCAGCCCCAAAAAAAACCCGCCCCTGACCTTTCAGCAGGTCAAGGGCGGGTGATGGTTTTCAGGATGCGGGAGGACGCTTTTCATTGATTGCAATCTTACAGCAGTTCCCCATCCTCATCATCTTCATCGTCATCGTCGTCCTCATCATCCTCGAGATCAACATCATCGTCATCGTCGTCATCGTCATCGTCTGCGTCTCTGTCTTCCAATTCTTCGAAGTCGAGCTCATACTCTTCGCCGTTTGCGTATTCCAGCTCTACTTCCTTCACTCGCGACCAATCGATTCCGCTGATGAACGCATCTAATGAGCCGCCATCGGCATTCGCATTGTGTTCTTCAATGTCTCCGTTCGTGTATTGAACTTGAACTTCGACAACGTCGTCTCTTGCATTGAGCAATTCCCTGACTCGATCGATTCTAGCCAAAACCCTCATCCTTCCCATGAATAATATGATCATTGACAGAGTATTCGGGCTGCAAAACTTTGGTGTAATCCTGCCGCGAAATTTTGCAAAAATCCCCCATCGCCCAATCCAACTGCTGCTTTTACATTTCCTTAACACAGCGCAAACACATTTTACATTCATGCGGGTTACTTACCCTTCCAGTACCCGGTACGTGCACATAATGTAAATTAAACTTCAAGGAATGGAGGATGTGCATGAACATCCTAATCTTGGGTATGGGGTACGTCGGGGTGACGACCGGCTTGGTGTTTGCTGAGCTAGGTTGGAATGTCGTCGGCTATGATCCGAACGAGCGACGGCTTCAAGCTCTAAAGAGCGGCAAATTGCCCTTCTATGAGCCCGGACTGGAGGAATTGCTCCATAAGCATGGTGGCAGCGGAAAGATTCGGTTTACTCCAGACGTTGCCGCAGCGGTCAAGGATTGCGAGATCATCTTTATTTGCGTCGGCACACCTGCACGCGAGGACGGCGGTGCTGATTTGCAATATATAGAGCAGGCAGCCAGAAGCATCGGGCGCTTGATGAATGAAGCCAAACTCGTGGTGATCAAAAGCACGGTACCAGTCGGCACGAATGAGAAGGTGGTCGCTTGGATTCGCGACGCACAGTCCGAGGACATTCCTTTCGAAGTCGTCTCCAACCCGGAGTTTCTGCGTGAAGGGAATGCACTGCATGATGCGCTGCATCCGGATCGCATCATCATTGGCAGTCAAAGTACCGCCGCAGTCAAACGCCTGAAGCGCGTATTCAAAGGCACTACCGGCAGGGTGATCGTATGTCATCCGCGGACGGCGGAATTAATTAAGTATGCGTCGAATGCTTTTCTTGCCTCGAAAATTTCATTTATGAATGAGCTTGCTAGGCTAAGCGGGCAGCTTGGCGTCAATATTCAGGATGTAGCAACCGGCATGGGGATGGATCCGCGAATTGGCCGGCGCTTCTTGCATGCGGGTCTCGGATACGGTGGCTCCTGCTTCCCCAAGGATGTGAAGGCGCTCTTGTATGAAGCGCGCGAGCAAGGCGTTCGCCTGACCATTCTTGAGAAGGTTGATGAAGTGAACCGTACGCAAGCAGCCTATGCATTGGAACAATGGGAGAAAGTGATCGGATCGTTTCAGAACAAAGTCATCGCTGTCCTTGGATTAGCATTTAAGAAAAATACAGATGATTTACGGGAGGCGCCTTCCCTTCAAGTTATGGAGTCACTTCTGAAGAGACAAGCGTATATTCAGGCACACGATCCGCTTGCAAAGCTGCCGGAGTCCATGCTGTCCTCTCGCTTGCAGCAGTGCAGTACGATGGAGAGTGCTTTGCAGCAAGCGGACGCCGCTATCATCTGCAGCGACTGGAAGCAATACGCGGATGCCGACTGGGCCGGGCTTAAGCATTTGATGAAACGCCCGATCGTCTTCGACGGCAAAAATATGTTGAACAGTCTTCACTTGGAATCACTCGGATATACGTACTGCGGAGTCGGATCCCATCACATTGTAGAGAATGAAAGGTAGGCATGGAATCAGAAAGGATGAACGAATACGATGCACATCGTCGTTACAGGTGCAGCAGGATTTATCGGTTCGCATCTTAGCGAGCGTTTGCTTGCCGATGAAAATACGAAAGTGACGGGGATCGATGCCCGTCTTATTGGGGATGATCTGTTTGCGAGAAATCTACGCCAACTGATTAAGCATCCGAGATTTCGGCTGATCGAGGGCGATTTAATCCGCCTGCCGCTTACCCGCATTTTGCAAGATGCGGATATCATCTACCACCTTGCCGGTATGCCAGGCGTCCGCTCAAGCTGGGGATCTGACTTTCATCAATATACAGCGCATAATATCGATGCGACGCAGCATCTGTTGGAAGCGTGCCAGACTGTGCGGCGTTTGCAACGATTTATTTATGCTTCAACATCGTCCATCTACGGTGAGAAATCTGGGGCGGTTCGCGAGGATGCGGTGCCGGAGCCGCTGTCTCCCTACGGGGTGAGCAAGCTGACGGGCGAATATTTGTGCAAGGTATATGCGCGAAGCAGCAGCATACCGATCGTGATTTTGCGTTTTTTTACCGTCTATGGTCCGCGGCAGCGTCCGGACATGGCTTTTCATCGGTTCATCCGCAGCATGATCAAGGATGAGCCGATCACCATCAATGGCGACGGCCTGCAAACAAGAGATTTTACGTATATATTAGACGGTGTGGAAGGAATTGCGCGTGCCGCCTATGTGAAAGGAATCGAAGGAGAAACCATCAATATCGGCGGCAAAGAACGGGCTTCGGTGCTGGATGCGGTGGCTATTTTGGAGCAGCTGTTTGGTCGTAAGGCCAGCTTCAGTTCATGGGCAAGCCGCGGGGCGAACCCCGTCATACCTGGGCTGATATTAGCAAGGCTGAGAGGATGCTCGGCTATCATCCGCAAACTTCACTGCGTTCAGGATTGGAGCAAGAAGTGCGCGATCTGATCGATTATTACGCAAATATCGGGAGTAAGTAGAGGGGGATAGGGAACGAGAACCAATACGTCTTTCCCCCTCTTTGCGCCCTGCCTCATCATCGTCCAAGATTATCTGGGCGTCCCGCCGCTTGCGAGCACCATTTTATCGGCGATGCTTTTGATCATGGAGCAGCTGACGATTGCCGGCTTGGATATACATTCGAGCCGCAAAGTTCGGGTGCTCTTATTCCATGAGTATCGAAAATTCACCTTCACCCCGGCCGTATGAATGGTGAATGTGCCTGATGGCGATGTCGGGATGGTGAACCCTCGCTTGCGGCCAGCGGACTGCAGCGCTTGAAACACCTGTTGATTGACGCCCAAATAAGTCCATGGTTGACAGGAGGCCATGCTTCTCACCTCCTTCCAATCGGAGATGGGGCATTTATGTATATGAGCAGGACGTGGCATATTATGTATATCCGAAGACGCTTCGCGAAGACGCCTTGCGATTGAGCGAAAGCGAAGAATAGAAGAATGAAGGAACTTTTGTCTGCGCCCCATCGTCTAAGAAATATGTAGGCAAAGCTGAAATAGCGAAAGGAAGTGCGCGGAGATGCGCAATATGAAAGTACGAAAACGAACTCTGCAGGAGCCTCTGCAGCAACAGCCGTCCGTTCATAAGCGTCTGTCCTTTTTGCTCATCATAGCAGCAGTATGCTTGGCGGTGTTTTTAAGCGGCTGCGGGAATGATCGACATACAGAAAATGCCGAGAACGGTGAACCGCCTATAACAGAGGATCAGAGCACAAACCCGTCTGGTGATGCGGACGATATGGAAAACGCGCCGGACTCATCGGTAGAGCAAGATCCGATCGCGGAGATCATCGATAAGATGAGCCCTGCCGAGAAGATTGGTCAGCTCGTGATGATCGGAGTGGAAGGTGAAAGCATTGACGACTCGATTACCGCGTTCATTGAAGAGCAACATATCGGCGGGATTATTTTGTATAGTCGGAATTTGCACAATGCTGAGCAATCGCTGGAGCTGATGAATGCATTGAAAGCTGCCAACGATGCGGCCAACGAAGTGCCGCTGTTCATCGGTGTGGACGAAGAAGGCGGCCTTGTCACCCGACTGCCGGATGAAGTGTTGCCGACTCCTGCTAGCCGCGATATCGGGATGAAAGATTCGCCGGACTGGACGCGTGAGATCGGTCAATTGATCGGCAAGAAGGTAGCAGCTTTTGGGTTTAATATCGATTTCGCACCGGTGCTGGATATTGACAGCAACCCGGATAACCCGGTGATCGGCAGCCGGTCCTTCGGACGTGATGCGGAGACGGTCATTCGACACGGATTGGCGCTTATGCTAGGGATGAAGGAGCAGCGGGTCGTTCCCGTGATCAAGCATTTCCCTGGACATGGTGACACGAGTGATGATTCGCACATCGATCTGCCCATCTTAGCTCACGATGAAGAGAGGCTGCGCAGCTTTGAGATGCAGCCGTTTATTGAAGCGATAGAGCAAGGAGCGGATGCGGTGATGGTTGCCCATTTACTCGTGCCAGCGTTCGACGAGCACGATCCGGCTTCCCTGTCCAGACCGATCATTACCGATTTACTCCGGGAAGAGCTCGGATTTGACGGTGTGGTCGTGACCGACGATATGACGATGGGAGCGATCGCACAGCATTATTCATTCCAGGATGCGGTGCTGCGTGCGGTGCTTGCTGGTAGCGACATCATCTTGATCGGTCATGGCTATGACCGAGCAGAAGCTGCGATTCAAGCGCTGGAGCGAGCGTATTTGTCAGGTGAGCTGAGTGATGAGCGGCTGAATGAAAGCTTGCGGCGAATCTTGCAGCTTAAGCATCAGTATGAGCTTTCCGACGAGCCGCTTCAGGCGATTGATATTACAGAGTTAAACGAGCTGACCGAGCAAGTTCTGTCGGGTACAGGCACTTAACATCCGAGAATCGATCCCATCTATTATTAAACAAATTAGAGGTAGATTCGGTGGTTAGTCTCATATGGATCAGACAAATCCTGTATGAAAGCTTGTGTTCGATATTCAAAAACTGGACACATCAACTAGTAAAAGGCGAGTTGAAGGTCGCGCATCGACTGTGTACAATAACGATAGCGAGGATGAGACTAGAGGATGACGAAGCTTTGGCCGTCGTCCGAGTAGAAGTTAAGCAGATCAACAGAGGAGAATGGAATCATGAAGGCGATAACGGTTGGGGATTTGGTGCAAGATTTTAAACTTGAAGTGCTGGCTGGAGAGGAAGAGCAGCTCGCTCGCAAGATTACAAAATCGAGAGCACATCGACCAGGCCTTGAGTTCGTCGGATATTTTGACTATTTCCCTATGGAACGCGTGCAGGTGCTTGGCCGGAAAGAAATCACTTACTTACACAAACAGACGGAGGAAGAGCGAAAGCTGCACATCGGCAATATCGTGAAATATCATCCTCCGTGCTTCATCGTAACGGCCAACCAGAGCGGGCTGAAATATTTGAAGAGGTTTTGCGAGCAAGAAGGCATCCCGCTACTGCGAACCGCGGAAACAACGACAGAATTTATCATCAAGCTGGATGCTTATTTAGTGAAGGCGCTGGCACCGCAGATCGCCTTACACGGCGTATGCGTCAATGTGTCGGGAATCGGAATTCTGCTGCGCGGCAAGTCTGGTGTAGGGAAGAGTGAGACTGCACATACGTTGATCCGCAGAGGTCACCGGCTGGTCGCCGATGATATCGTCGTATTGAAGAAACTAAGCCCGCAGACACTGCTCGGAACGCATAATGGAACGAACCGGGAGTTCCTAGCGCTCAGAAGCGTCGGCTTGATCAATGTGAATCGCTTGTACGGTCGCAAGGCGTTTCAGGATGAAACGAGAATTGCCCTCGATATTGAGCTGACGCAATGGAAAGAAAATGAGTTGAACAATGAATTGGAGCATGAACAAAAAACGGTCGAATATATGGATGTTCCTATCCCTCATATGGAAATTCAACTGCAGCCCGGAAGGGATGTCGCCGGTTTGATCGAAGCCGCAGCTAACAATTGGTATTTGCGGCAGCAAGGATACAGCGCGATGGAAGAATTCATGAAACGTCTGGAGGAATCATAAGAAGCCTGTTATGGCTTCAGAGCCATAACAGGCACAGCATCTTCCGGCGGAAGTGAAGCGATATAATCGTCTGACATCTCCAGGAGCTTTAGCGCCCGATAGTAGTCTGCCGAATAATGAGTAGCTGGCCTCGTCTCCTGCTCAGCCTGCAACGGTATGGCATATCCGTCCTTAATCCCCTCACCAGGTATGAACATCACTTCTTCGTTAAGGAAACTGCCGCTAGGCAAATAGACGCGCTCCCCGATCAGATTGTGCTCATGGTTCAAGAGGTCCTGACCGAAGACGATCTTATCCTTATACGACACGCCGAGCAAATTCATCACCGTCGGTAAGATATCAATCTGTCCGCCCATATTGTGCCTAACGATCCCTTCCGTTATTCCCGGCACACGAATGATTAGCGGTACGTTAAACATTTCAACACGAGTGTACTCCGGGATGTCGAGCAGGTCTGCTAAGAGATCCAAGTCTTCCTGTGCAGATTGTATCGATATGCCAAAATGATCTCCGTAAACGACCAGCATCGCCTCATCCCACAGTCCTGCAGTTTGCAGTTCCTCAATGAAAATGCCGAGCGCATAGTCCGCATAGTGAACAGATTGCAAATAGTTTCCGATATACGTTCCGTCCAGATGCTTCGGCAAGTCTAGCATTTGCTTGTCTTCCGGCAGATCGAACGGATTGTGGCAGGACATCGTGATCAAATTTGCATAAATTCGATTGCCCCTGCTCTTAATATCGCGAAAGACGTCAATCGACTTGCGAAACAACACTTCATCAGACGCCCCAAAATGAATGACATCTTCTTCACCGAAATACTCTTTGTCATAATAGCGGTCGAAGCCAAGAGAGGGATACATGGAATCGCGATCCCAGAACTTCGCTTCGTTCGTATGCAGCGTAACCGACTCATATCCATACGGATCGAGATATTTGGGCAGCGACGGTACGTCTAGTCCAGCTGTTTGCTGTGACATAGGCAGGATGCCCGTCGGGTACAGCGACGTATTAGCAATAAATTCAGCATCGGAAGTGTTGCCCTTGGCGATTTGTTGGTAAACATTATCGAAATAAAAGCTTTCCCCCACCAAATCATTAAGGTTTGGCGTCACTTCCTGTCCAGCTACCTCCAAGCCGACGACAAAATTTTGTACCGATTCAAGCTGGATCATATAAACATCTGCGCCTTCAGAGACGCCATGCCAATTCGGATCGGCGGGAATTCGGATGCCTTTGGCTTCCCTTACATCTTGCGGCGTAATGTGCTCATTGGCACGGAAGGAACGTTTGATATCGGAATAGACGGCATAAGCTTGGTACGTGAGTAACCCCATCTTCCTCGCCTTCACAAGCTCATTCACTGTGCCGCCGCCGATCGCTAGCAAGGTGTTGACCAGTGCGATAACGAGCGCGCCAAGCATGAGCAAGACGCCGTACCGGTTGCGCAAGTTCATTCTAGCCGTAAGGAATGACGAGCGAGAGCGGCCAGCTAGCTTGCTGATCAGTAGAGCTACGAAGATGAGCGGGATGTCGACAATGAGCAGCCAATACCACGGCTCGATCAACGAGCGGATGCTCGCCCGAACATCTCCGGCCTGATTCAGGTTGAACAGTGAAGTGTAGGTCGCGATGGAATTGAAATACTGATAATAGATGATCAGCGCAAATAAGGCCAGTGACAAAACACCATTTGCGAATAAGTAGATGCACATGCGAAGCCTCGGCTTGTTCTGGCTGATCCACTCCACGAGAATACACAATGCAATGAGAACGGGTAATTCGATATAGAAAGCTTGTGCGAATCTACCTTGAAACAATTCAGCACGAACGAGAGCAATTTTGAGAATTGCAATAAGCACAAAATAAGCCATAGGCTGGGTTGCGATTTTCTTGCCAAGATGTAACATAGATACCTCCTGCAATGCCTGACCACGATCCGGCATTGAAAATCTTGCCCTTATTATAACTTAAACCTATAGCAGAATGTTAAGAAATTGTAAACGAATGGATTTGAAAGTTTCGGAAATTGTACTAAGCATTTCCTGTTTCTATCAAATGGCTATGAAAGCTTCGGCGATATTGCGAAGGAGTCATCCCGTAGTACCCTTTGAATACAGAAATAAAATAGCTCAAATGATCGAAGCCAACCTGCATGGCAATGTCGATAATTTTGCGGTCGGACTCTAGCAGCAATCTTGCGGCTTGCTGCATGCGAAATTCTTTCATATATGCGACCGGGCTGCGCCTAGTCATCCGCTTGAAAAATCGGCAAAAATGCTCCTCACTCATCCCTACTTCGTTCGCTAGATCCTTAAGGCGAATATGCTCGTGATAATGATGATGAATGTAAGAAATGGCGGTCTTCACCCGCTCGATTTGCTGCGATTCGGTAGGTGACGTCGTCTCAATCATTTGTCCTGCGGCAGTCAGGTTGGCCAAGATCATGTAGAAGTAAGCCTTGCTCACCATCTCATAAGCCGTCTCCTTCCGGCGGATCGCTTCGATAACCGCTTGCAGATGGCGGATGATGTCTGCCTCCATAGGCGATTGTCCGCAAATAAACGGCGTGACCGCGAGCTTCTTATGAAGCAGCGGATCAAGATATTTACTTTGCAGTGCATCGTACGATTTGCTCGCGAGAAATTCCGGGTGAACGACGACAGCCGTCAGACTGCACGTCTCTGCATCGCACGAGAATGCGCCGTGCAGGACGCCGCTGCCTACAAATACAGCTTGTCCGGCTTCGACGATTCGTTCGCTCATATCAAGCTGCACGCGCACCCGGCCCTCTGTAACGAGCATAAATTCCCATTCATCATGCCAATGGCAGTCGAACAACGTCTTATCCCCGGGCTCTCGCACCTCGTAGACTCCTACCGGGTACGTCGGATCTCCGTGTACGCGATTTTCGCGCAAATGCAGATTCATCGTTTTCCCCTTCCCTTCTGGTAGATCAAAATTTTGATATCATTTATCAATATTCAGCAAGTATATGAACGGTTTCATCAATATTATTATACTTAGAACGTCTTGGAGATGGAATGCTCGAGCCCGAATCAAGAGCATAGGATCTTAAAATCAATTTTTCATTAGGGTGAGGTGGGTAACGATGAAATTTACTGACGGCTATTGGCAAGTACGCGAAGGCGTCACGATCCACAATCCGGTCGAAGTGCGCGATGTGCGCGTAACAGAGGATGCTCTGTATGTGTACGCGGCGACTAGACACGTGCGGCACAAAGGGGATACGCTGAACGCGACGCTGCTGACGATCAAGTTCAGTGCGCCAAGGAAGGATATTATACGCTGCGAGTATGTTCATCATGCCGGTAGAAGAAAGCGTCCGCCGGAATTTACGTTGTACGAAGAGCCGGTGGATGTCGTCATTCGCAACACGGAAGAAGAAGCGAGTCTGACGAGCGGCAAGCTGACGGTGCGCATTGCCAAGGGCGATGCGTGGAAAATTGCCTATGAGTATGACGGCAAACCATTGACGTATACCGGGTATAAGGGGGCTGCTACGATCTCCGTCGACGGCGAGGGGGACTACATGCGGGAGCAGCTGCGTCTCGGTGTCGGGGAATATGTGTACGGGATGGGGGAACGGTTCACGCCTTTCGTGAAGAACGGACAAGTCGTGGACATTTGGAATGAGGACGGCGGTACGAGCAGTGAGCAAGCATACAAAAACATTCCCGTATACGTATCCAATTATGGATATGGCGTATTTGTGAATCATCCGGAACGCGTTTCGTTCGAGGTTGCATCGGAGAACGTGTCGAGGGTGCAGTTCAGTGTACCGGGCGAACGATTGGATTATTGCGTCATCGGCGGCGCGGACTTAAAGGATGTGCTGGCGAATTATACGGCGCTGACCGGTAAGCCTGCCCTGTCCGCCGGCATGGTCGTTCGGCCTATGGCTGACGACATCGTTCACGACAAGCTACGATGAAAAGACGGTGAACAGCTTTATCGATGGCATGATCGAGCGCGACATTCCGCTGCATGTGTTCCATTTCGACTGCTTCTGGATGAAGGAGTATCAGTGGTGCGACTTTACATGGGACAAAGACGTGTTCCCCGATCCGCAAGGGATGTTGAAACGGCTCAAGGACAAAGGCCTAAAATATGTGTATGGATTAATCCGTATATTGCTCAGAAGTCCCCGCTGTTTGAGGAAGGCATGGAGCACGGCTATTTGGTGAAAACTCCGGATGGCGATGTGTGGCAATGGGATAAGTGGCAGGCCGGCATGGGGCTTGTCGACTTCACGAATCCGGGGGCGGTAAATGGTATCAAGACAAGCTCAGAGCACTCGTCGATATGGGCGTAGACTCCTTCAAGACGGACTTTGGGGAGCGCATCCCGACAGATGTCGTATATGCGGACGGCTCCGATCCGATGAAGATGCACAATTATTATACGTTCTTGTACAATCGAGCGGTATTTGAAGTGCTGGAGGAAAAGCTGGGCAAACATGAAGCGATGCTGTTTGCGCGCTCGGCGACTGCCGGCGGACAGCAGTTTCCGGTTCATTGGGGCGGCGACAACTCGGCCAATTACGAATCGATGGCGGAGACACTGCGCGGCGGCTTGTCGCTCGGCATGAGCGGCTTCGGCTTCTGGAGTCACGACATCAGCGGCTTTGAACGGACGCGCCACCGGACATCTACAAACGCTGGGTCGCCTTCGGCCTGCTGTCCTCCCATAGCCGTCTGCACGGCAACGAATCGTACCGCGTGCCTTGGCTGTTCGGCGAAGAAGCGGTCGATGTGCTGCGCTATTTCACGCAGCTGAAGTGCAGGCTGATGCCGTACTTATACAGCAAGGCGGTCGAGGCGTCGGAACGCGGGTTGCCGATGATGCGACCGATGGTGCTCGAATTTGGCGACGATCCGACGTGCGATGTGCTCGATCTGCAATATATGCTCGGCGATTCGCTGCTCGTCGCTCCGATCTTTAATGAGCATGGTCAGGCCAAATATTATTTGCCGCAAGGACGCTGGACGAATTTGCTGAGCGGCGCGGAAATCGACGGCGGACACTGGCAGTACGAGCAGCACGATTATTTCAGCTTGCCGCTGATGGTGCGGCCGAATACGATACTAGCCATCGGGGCGAACGATCAGCGCCCGGATTACGATTACGCAGACGGCGTGGAGCTGCATGTATTTGCGCTGGAAGACGGCAGCAGGGCCGCGTGCGATGTGTACGACGTGAAGGGCGAGCTTCAGCTTTCGGCGGAAGCGGTGCGGGACGGATCGGTGATCACGATCAAGATTGAAGGTGTAGCGGCATCCTCAGGCAAGCCGTACTCCGTTGTGCTGCGTGGGATCACAGATGCAGTAAGCGTCGAAGGTGCCACGGCTGAGCCGGTTGCCGAAGGATTGAAGCTTGTACCGGAAGCAGGAGAGAAAAAGTTGATCATAAAATTGGAAAAATAATTTCGAGGAAATGGATGTAACAGATCATCATGATTTGTGTTTCCGCAAATTGTGGTCGCGTCTAGTTCACCAACCTTGGCTATGAGGCGCGGAATTTCAGCTCCAGTGAAATGTGGGGACGGAACAGAGCGACTCTTCATATGTTCGTGCTATTTGCTTGCAAACTGTCGTCTTTCCTCCCCTTTCACACATGGCAAATGAGCATGCTGTAGCTGGGATTTCTCCACTTGAATCGTTGCATGCTGAATGCGAAACGTGTCCTCGATGCGGCGGATGGCCTCTTGCAAAATATGTTGACAGTCTTTGTCGTCCTCGATCAGCAGATGGCAGCTGAGTGAGTCCATGCCGGATGTAATCGTCCATATGTGGAGATCGTGCACGTCTTTGACGCCATCGATCGCCAGCAAGGTTCGTTCTACTTCCTGGAAGTCGATCGACATCGGCGTGCCCTCCATCAAAATATGAATCGCATGGCTGATGACGCCCCAGGCGCTTCTTAGGATGAGAAGAGCGACGAGCACGCTAATGATCGGATCGGCGATATACCAGCCGAATGCGAGCATCAATACTCCCGCAAGCAATGCTCCTACCGAGCCGAGTGCGTCGCCAAGAATATGCAGGTAAGCACTGCGCACATTCAAATTGTCCTCCACATCACTCTTGCGAAGCAACGTCCACGCGCTGAGCAAGTTCGCGAGCAATCCGACCGCGGCAATTATCATCATCGCTCCTCCCGCCACTTCAGGCGGATCGATAAACCGTTCATAAGCTTCCCATAATATGAATCCAGACATGACAAACAACGTTAATCCATTGAATAAGGCGGCTAATATTTCAAAGCGATAAAAGCCGTATGATTTGTTCGGAGATGGGGGCCTTGCGGCGAACCAGAAGGCGACAAGGCTGAGCGCAAGCGCCGCAGCGTCACTTAACATATGGGCGGAATCGCTGAGCAAGGCCAAGCTGTTCGTCACAAGTCCGCCAACGAATTCCAGAATCATAATGCCGCTTGTAATGATCAGTGCAATGGTTAAGCCTTTCTTGTTGTCGGCATGTCCATGATGATGCCCATGGTGCCCGTGATGATGCCCATGGTGATGACCGTGGTGTCCTAGCCCGTGATGATGGTGGCCATGATGGCCGCGATCGTGGTCATGTTCTTCCTGATGATCCAGTTCAGACCTATGATCAGGACGGTCTTTGCGATTGTACTCTGTCATCGTGGTCCCTCCTGCTCGTTGCCGTGCTGCTTGCTGTTCCGCGTGTTAGAAGATCCGGTCGTCATACGGCCGCTTCCTGCCGCATACAGCAATGCTCGCTGTGGCAGCAGCCGTCAAAAAAAGTTGTTACCATTATATCCAAGGCGAGCACGGCGGTTGCAAATCGTAAAAATTATCATTATATTAACATATGAGCAAATGTTCATATGTTTAGATTTATCTTATCATTTCCAGGCGTAAGAGTTCAAGATATTCATGGTAAGTTTTTTCATGTATAATTTGTGAATAGAGAGTCGGCCTGAAACTTTTCAGTTAAAGCAGGTGAAAACATGGAATGTGACCAAGATTGCGTTGGTACGAATGCGGCGCTAACGGATGCTGAGACACCTCAAGCCCATTCATTATCTGATGAGCGGGCTGAGCAGCTAGCTGAATTGTTTAAGGCGCTTGGCGATCCGACGCGCATTCGCATCATTAGCGCATTGATCGATCGTGAGCTATGTGTTCACGACTTGACCGTCCTGCTGAATATGGGGCAGTCTGCCGTCTCCCATCAGCTTCGCTACTTGCGCAATATGCATATCGTGAAGCGGAGAAAGGAAGGCAAGACCGTCTATTATTCCTTGGATGACCACCATATTGAGCAGATTTTCTTACAGACGATGCAGCATCTTGAGCATAAGCATACTTAAATGAAGGACAACCTTAAACAAAATACAGCAACTACGTTAATATTCCGATAATCATTGTATGGTATAGTACGATCGTAAATTGGATTGGGCGGAGGGACAGCGATGGAAGCCTTCATTAATTTCGCACATCGCGGCGCATCTGGATACTGTCCGGAAAATACGATGGTCGCCTTTCACAAGGCTGTCGAGCTTGGGGCGAACGGTGTAGAGACCGATGTGCAAATGACTAAGGACGGTCATCTCGTCCTCATTCATGACGAAACCTTGCAACGAACAACCGGCACAGCAGGATTCGTCAAAGATTTTACGCTGCATGAATTGCAGCAGCTTGATGCTGGCGGCTGGTATCAGGAAGAGTTCCAGGGGGAGCGCATCCCGACTTTGGAGCAATTGTTGCAACTGGCCAAAGCGCATGGAATTTATTTGAATCTGGAGCTTAAGAACGGGCTTGTCCAATATCCCCAGCTGGAAGAACGCACGGCGGAGCTCGTTCGGCAATACGGTCTGGCCGATCAGGTGATCATCTCGTCGTTCAACCATTATTCTCTCGTGCTCATGAAGCGAGTAGCACCGGAAATCGCAACCGCCGTGTTGTACAATGAAGGTCTGTATGAACCGTGGGAGTATGCGAAGCGCATTGGAGCCGCGGCTCTTCATCCGATTCGTTATGCGGTTACGAAGGAATGGGTGGATGAAGCGAAAGCTGCCGGTGTCCGCTACCATCCATTTACGGTCAATCATGAGGAAGAAATGAAGCGCATGCTGGCCTTTGGCGTCAGCGGCATCATTACCGATTATCCCGATAAGCTTGCAGCCTTGTATCAGAACAGCATGTCTTCGGAGTGATAGGATGCGACTTAAGCATACCGCTGAGCGCGAGCGTTTATGAAGGAGTGAAGCCTTGAATGAAGAAGACATGGCTGCTCGGATTTGGATTTTTCAGCATCAGCCTGACATGGGCATTGTATAACGCTTATGTCCCGTTGTTTCTTGAAGATTTTATCGAAAGCACGTTCATCATTGGGTTTCTGATGACTTTGGACAATTATTTTGCCTTGTTTCTGCAGCCGTGGGTTGGCAACCGCAGTGACCGTACGAATACACGGTATGGCAGACGCATGCCTTATTTGCTTGTCGGGATGCCGCTGGCCGCTGTGTTCATGATGCTTATTCCGACATACGTCAGCTTGTTTACGCTCGTGCTGTTTATGGTGCTTATGAACCTGTCCATGAGCTTGTACCGCTCGCCGACAGTTGCGCTTATGCCTGATATTACACCGGAGCCAAAGCGCTCAAAGGCTAACGGCATCATTAACTTTATGGGCGGCATCGGAGCCGTAGCCGCGTTTGGAGGAGGCGCTGTGCTTTATGATATGCACCGTACGCTGCCGTTCGCAGCAGCTGCCATCCTGACGCTCGTCGCTTTGCTTGTCGTCTTTTCCAAAATTAAAGAAAAACGAGATACGTTGTCTTATACTGTCGCGGAGAAGAAGCAAGTTCGCATGAAGGGGGAGCTGGACCGCACGACGGTTTTTTTGCTGCTTGCGATTTTTTTCTGGTTTTTGTCCTATCAAGCGGTCGAAGCTTTGTTCACATTTATGGAACACGGCATCTTGGCCTAAGTGACAGCGACGCTTCGTTCTCGCTCACCTTCTTCTCGCTTGCCTTCCTCCTCTTTGCATTACCGAGCGGCTATATTGGGACGAAGTTTGGGAAGAAACGGACGATTCTCGTCGGTGTAAGCGGACTGATGTTGGTATTTGCTGTTGTCCCGTTTCTCCATTCTTTATGGGCGCTGTGGACAGCGTTAGTCCTTGGTGGCATATGCTGGGCCTGCATTAATATTAATTCGTATCCGTTCATCGTGTCCACGGGAAGGGAGCAGAGCATCGGGACAAGAACCGGGACTGTATTATTTGGTTTCATCGCTGGCGGCTATTACGTCACCGCCATTAGCCGGCTGGTTGATCGATTTGACAGGTCAAGCGACTACTTTGTTCTATTACGCTTCCGGCATGATGGTGCTCGCACTACTATGCGTATGGCTAGTAAAAGATGCGGGGGCTGTCACAAAAACAAGAGCAAGCACAAGCTTAGATTAGCTTTGGTCGCCAGGTGGGTGCGCGGCAGGTTGGTATGCCAGAATCTGATATAGAAATGCAGAACATTCGGCAGCTAGCGGGAACAGGCATCTAAGAAGATGATTTCAGTTTGAAGGCGGCATAAGATTAAGCGCGGGAAGTCAGCAGCCAGACGGCAACCAATGGATACAAACGTATTAATGAACGATGAATTGGAGGGATGATTATGCGTAAGCATCGTCTCGGCACTTCAGATCTCTACGTATCCGAAATCGGCCTTGGGCTTATGTCCATCGGCACCGATGAAGCGAGGCGCACCGCATTATTCATGAAGCACTGGATCTTGGCATCAACTTCCTCGATACAGCCGACCTATACGATAAGGGAGAAATGAAGAAATTACAGGCCGTGCGCTGAAAGGACGCAGGTCGGATGTCGTGCTGGCCACGAAAGTCGGCAATCGGATTATACCGGGACAAGACGGATGGGTATGGGATGCGTCCAAAGCATACATTATGGAAGCCGTGAAGCAGAGCTTAAGAAGGCTAGGCACCGATTATATCGACCTCTACCAATTGCATGGCGGCACGCTGGAAGATCCGATCGACGAAACGATTGAAGCGTTCGAAACGTTGAAGGAACAAGGCTGGATTCGTTGGTACGGCATTTCATCGATTCGTCCGAATGTCATTCGCGAATATGTGAAGCGCTCGAATATCGTCAGCGTGATGAACCAATACAGCATCGTCGACAGGCGGGCAGAAGAAGAAGTGATCCCGCTTCTTCGCGAGCATCAGATCAGCATCATCGCTCGGGGACCGTCTGCCAAAGGCATTTTGACCGATAAGGAGAGCATAAAGCGAAGATGGATTTCTGGACTATAGCAAAGAGGAGTTGCTGGAGCTTCGTAACAAGCTGAAACAGTTGTCAGCCGGCGCTCTCTGACCCATACGGCACTTCGCTATACGATGGATCACGAGCTGTGGCAGTGACGCTGGCAGGTGCCAGCTCGCTCGAACAGCTGCGAGACAATGTCGCAGCATGCGTGCTCCAGAGCTGACGAAGAAGAACGTGCAGCTATTCAAGCTATTTCCAAGGCGAATCGCTACACCAATGTTAATTTACAGCCGCATGACGCTTGAAGCGTGTATTAGCACCTATAGCGTATTACGATATACATAAGAAGCTGGCTGCTGACAGCGCACCGCCAAATATAATGAGAAAAAGGGTGGGAACGGCATTTAACGCAGACATGCCTCCCACCCTTTGCATTTTCTTGTTACTCTTCAATAATTTGTTTCAAACTGTGCTCCGCTTCTTTGAGCTTTGCAGGGTATGATGGTTTTGTTCCGATAACGTATGAATCATCGCAGTGACTTCCTCCATCGTCGCAGCGGCTTCTTCGCTGGTGGAGGCCAAGTGCTGTGTCGGGCTTCGATCGATTCGGACGCAGCATGTATTTTTCGATGAGTACGTGTAATTGTCTGACAACCGCTTAAGCATGCCGACCGCTTGGCGAATGCATGTCGAAAGATTGAATGGTTTGCTGTGAAGCGTGCTACTCTTGTCCATCTGTTCCGACACGAGCTTCATTTTGTTGCTGATCGTGTCGATTTGGCCGAGAAGCTGCTGATCTGTTTGGAGATTTGTGCAGCGGATTGCCTGAAAGTTCAGCCAACTTGCGAATTTCTCTGCTACGACGGCGGAACCTTGGCCGTGTTCCCCGGCACGCGCCGCCTCGATTCTGGCATTAAGCGCAAGCAAGTTCGTTTTGATTGGCGATTTCGCTAATCGATGTCACTAATTTTGATGTTTCGTCCATCTGTTAATTCAATTGTATGAATATCTCTTTCCATTTCATTTAAATCTTGTTTAAACCGTTCATCGCGCTTCAAGCTGTCCCGTCCACCTCGTCCCATCGCTGGACAACGTATCCGTTTCGTTAACTTTATCATTTAGAATGACGAACGAATTTGACATTTCTTGAATGAGGTCACGCATATCCTGCATAGCATGATTTATTGAAAGTGTCGAGTCGAGCTGCAAGGTCGCACCTTCTGCCATTTCGTTGAAAGGAATTGTTCATTTCCTGAAATGAGCGGTTCGTCTCATCGCTGGTTGCTGTTATGGTACTAAGTGCTTGGAAACATCGTTTACGTGGCCGATGACACTCTTCGATTTTTGGTCCTTCTGCTGCTGCATCAGCCGCGCCGTCTTCTTCGTAGCTTTCTGCATGTCCTTGCGCAAGTACTCGAGAATGATCTGGAGCGAAAACACCAATCCGACAATCAGCACGAAATAAATTATATATGTTACAGCTGGCTCCGTATCATATATTTAGTTCAGAGGCCTTGCACAAAAATGATGTATAACAGCATGGCTAATCCGTACAGTTGTGTGACGAGCATTTTAATAAGCGGTTTGAATAAATGGCAGCCAGCAGGATCAAGTAGAATATGGATAATATATTGGTCATCGATGGACTGGCTAAGGATGTTTAACGAACGAAGAAATAGCCGCACCGATATACGCTATGTAACGCAGATATGGAATCCAAACCCGTTTATGATGCAGCACGGCGAATAGGCTGACTTGTAATATAAGCATCATGACCACGGAAGATCGTTTTGAAATGTCCAGCTGCCACTGCATAAAATAGCGAAAAAGAAATAAGGGAAACAAAAATAATCGCTCCCATGACTACGCTGTTTTAGGAATCAGAGTCAATCTCTTGTATCGATCGTTGTATGGTCAGATTCTCGTAACGACTTTAAATAATTGATTGATTTGGAACCCCATATTATTCCTCCTAATTCAGTCTAACATGATGTCAAGATATTCATTAAACTAAATCTTAAAATAATAATTCGACAAACTATGCCATTATCCTTTTATTCGATGTTTGTACTTCGGTAATGCCTCCTTAATATAGAGGGTATCGGATTTTTCAAAATTAAAAATATGATATAGTAATCAATAGATTATCGGAGCGGAATATGTTTCGGAACAGCAAATCATTCGAATGGAACAAGTTTTGTAGCGGGATTAGTGCTTGTACGGAATTCTATTCCCTTTTTTCTGAAGCAATTTTTCAGGCTGAGACAGATCGGAGGGGTACGGATGAAAGGCAAGCGACTGTTGATCGGTGTACCTTAGGAAAAACTGGTTTGCGCCTTACGTAGCCGCTATTTCGATCATGGCCTGTGCTCAAGTGATTCATTCGCTGTTTCCGTATATACTCGGCAATTTCACAGATGAGCTGCAGGCCGAACGTTTGAATGTTCAAGGTATTCGTGATTATGCCTTCTTATTGTTAGTGGTTGGCGTAGGATACGGAGTGTTGTTTGGAGTTGGTCAGTACTCGAATCATAGGCTTGGTCGCGTATTCGAATACCAGACGCGGCAGAAGCTGTTCAGCCAATTTACGCGACTAAGTGAAACGTACTTCTCCAAGAACGGAATCGGTAAGCTACTTAGTTATGTGATGAATGATGTATCATCGGTGCGGGAATCGATTGCGAATGCGATAAACCAGTTGACATCCGCATTAGTTCTGCTCGTATCCATTATCGTCATACTCGCATTAGCAACATTCCTCTGACTTTCATCCTGGTTTGTGTGCTGCCGCTTCTCTCCATTCCGTTCATGGTTGTATACTTTGGACCGCGCGTTGCAGCCGTTCTCGCGACGTACAGGAGTCACTAGCGGCGATGACCGACTCTGCGGAGGAACAATTTCGGCGGCATACGTGTCACGAAGACGTTCGCGGTTGAGGATATTGCGCGGCATCGCTTCGGCAAGACGGTTGACAACATTCGCGATAATCAGCTGCGGCTCGTGGAATGTCGTCGATGTTTCAATCGCTGCTGCCCTTTACCGGCGGGCTTGTCTTTAGTGGTGGCGATCGTATATGGCGGCTACTTGACGGTGAACGGGCAGCTTACTTTAGGGCATTTTGTCGCCGTCACCTTATATTTGCGCATGCTTATGCAACCGCTTCAGCAGATTGGCAACGTGATCAATACGATGCAGCGAGCGAGAGCATCTCTGGATCGATTGAACAGCTTGCTTGCGGAGCAGCCGGACATTCGCGAAGCGGAGCATGCTGTGTCGCTCGATTCACAGCATCTGTCGATCGAAATGCGAGATCTGTCGTTTACGTACTCCGGGGCGAATAAGGAATCGTTGTCGCATATCCACCTGCGCGCCGAGCCGGGAGAGACGATCGGCATCGTCGGCAAGACCGGCTCCGGCAAGACGACGCTGCTGAAGTTACTGCTGCGCGTATATGATCCGCCGCGTGGCAGCTGTGGTTATCGGCGGTAAGGATATTCATGACTTGACGCTTGCGAGTTTGCGTACGAACATCGCCTATGTGCCGCAAGAAGGCTTTCTGTTTAGCACAACGATTCGCGACAATATCGCCTTCTCGAATCGGCAGCTTGATCAGGATCGTGTTGAGGAAGCTTCGAAGATGGCGGAAATTTACGGAAATATTACCGAATTGCCAGACCGTTTCGAGACGAAGCTTGGGGAACGAGGACTCACCTTGTCCGGCGGGCAAAGGCAGAGAACGAGTCTCGCCAGAGGACTGGTGAAGCATGCGCCGATCTTGCTTTTGACGATAGCGTATCAGCGGTCGACGCTGTAACAGAGACGAATATTATTCGTAATCTTCGCAAGGTCGACGTGGCAAGACCACGCTGCTGATCGCCCATCGGGTTAGTGCATTGCGGCATGCGGACCGCATTTATGTCTTGGACGAAGGGCGAATCGTCGAACAGGGCAGCCACGAGCAGCTCCTGGCTAAAGGCGGTTACTACGCATCGCTTTGCAAGTTGCAAGAGGAGGGGATCTCATGAACCGAAAAATGCGTTCAAGGCGATGCTGGCCTACGCTAAGCCCCACCGGTTCACCTTTATGACGGTCTTTCTCTTTTCGATTATTGCGATTTTTGCGGATTTGCTTCAGCCTTTATTGTGAGTATCGTGATCGATCATTGGCTGCAGCCTTTCCTAAGTTGGGAATAGCGATAAGCTCAGAAGCGATTACACGGGACGGATTGTGGAAGTCTTGCTGTGGTTCGGCGTTGCCTACTTGCTGCTTACGGTATCGTCTTTCTTTTCTCCTACTGGCAAGCAAATTTGCTGCAACGGGCGGGCAGAGCATTATCGCTCAACTTCGTAAAGATTTGTTTCACCATATTTCGCAGCAGTCGATGTCGTTTCTTGATCGACATCCCGAGGCAGTTTGGTCACGAATGTGTCCAACGATACCGAGACGATTAACCGGTTTTTTACGCAAGTACTTCTAAGTATTGTGCGAGACGGGATGTCGCTTATCTGATCATCGGCTTTATGTTCGATCTCGATGTGCAGATGGCGCTGTATTGTATGATCTTGATTCCGATTATCGTGCTGATTGCCGGGGCTTCCGCAAAGCGCTTCGCACGGCGTATCAGCGTTCGCGCTCACAGTTGTCGAAGTCGATTGCCTTCGTCGCGGAAAACCTTGCCGGCATGAGCCTGATTCAAGCGTTTCACCAGGAGAAAGAGCAATCCGAAGCTTTCACGGTACACAATCGTCAGTACTTGAAGGAAAATTTGCGCGAAGTACGCACCTCGGTTGATGTTTAACCGTTCGTTTGAAATTCTGGGCAATGTATCCGTGGCACTGATCGTCTGGATTGGCGGCTGGCCGTGCTTGGTCAAGAGCTCAGCTTTGGAATTTTGTATGCGTTTATTTCATATATTCGGCAATTTTTCCAGCCGATTAACCATATTACGCAACAATGGAATACCCTGCAGTCGACGCTTGTATCTGTCGACGTCCGTGGCGAATCTTCTCGATACAGCCGGAAGTTCGCGAGCCGGAGCACAATGCTGTACAGAAGCTGGAGCCTTCGACGAGTGCAAGGGGGATCGACTTTAATCAGATTCGGTTTTCTTATACGGATGATCAGGAAGTGCTGCATGGGCTGGATTTGCATGTGAAGCCGGGGGAATTCATCGGCATCGTTGGTACGACTGGCGCCGGTAGAGTTCGCTGGTTAATCTGCTTGCGAGGTTTTATGATGTGAAACGGGGGAGCATTACGATTGATGGCGTCGATATTCGCAGCCTGCCCGGAGAGTCGCTGCATCGCCTTGTTGGACTTGTGCAGCAGATCCATTCCTTATTCGGGATCGATCATTGACAATGTAAGGCTATTTAATAAGGAGATTAGTCGACAAGATGTGATCGCTGCGTGTAAATTCGTCGGCGCCGACAAATGGATTGAACGGCTTAAAGATGGCTACGATACGCCGCTTTCTGAACGGGGCAGTGGCTTATCGGCTGGGGAGAGGCAGCTTCTGTCTTTTGCGCGAATTCTTGTCTACCAACCGCGGATATTGATTTTGGATGAAGCAACCGCAAACTTGGATTCACATACAGAACAATTGATTCAGCGCGCATTGCAAGTCGTCTCTGAAGGACGGACTGACGCTCGTGATTGCGCACAGGACTGTCGACCGTCCAGCACGCTGATCGCATCATCGTTATGAGAAGCGGCAAAATTCGTTGAACAAGGGCCGCATGAAGCACTGCTTAGCATGAATGGCTACTATGCTCAGTTGTACCGTCATTCACGCGGCCAAGTGATACAAGATATTTCATAAACACGTTATTTCCATATCCGGTAATTGCCGCTAAGGGCAAGCAAGCTGAAAAAATATAAGCAATTGTCGTAATACCGTCTGACGCCTGTACGCAGCGGCGTGCTCCAGAAGCGATCGACAAATTCTCTCATATGCTTGCCGTCGGCAGCCAGCGAGGCCATCGCATTCGTCGCGAGCAAGTCCCAGTCGGATGAAGCGCTGGCTGATCATAAGGCGTGCCGTCGATCGCATATTTGCGGTACTGTGCAGGTTCGACACCGCTGAAGAACGCTTGAATGTTATTGGCGATCGTCACGAGCCGCTGGTCTGGCCCGAACCATTCTGCATCCAATCCGATGTTCGCCGCCACACGGTAAGAATCGCTGTAAAAATCCTTGTGCTCTGGATGTTCAAGGCGCGGGCAGCCGTCGTAATTCGCATATTCTGGAGCAAGCCCGGTTAGCGGATGGCAGGCTATTGGCAAATAGTCTCGGCTCGCTTGCGCTGCTTCTTCCAGAACTCGTCTATCTTGCGGGTCCGCCCAAAGTGCGAACAATTCATAGAAATGAGGCAGATGATAGGACGGATCGGAGAACGGCGCTTCTGGGACGAATTTGATTAGCTTCGTCTCCGCATCCCACATTGGATCTCCTGCTTCCCCGTTCTCTCCCTTATGGATGCATGCGCGCAGGATCGTCCTCGCTTGTTCACTATAATTGAACGGCTCGGCACGATCGCCCCATCGATGGCTTGCGAAGAACAAGGCAAGCGCAAAAAACTCTTCGCCGTCCGGCGCGGGCCCTTGCGAGATTCGCTCGCCGTTGGTACGCGTATGCCAGGCGAAGTAGTCTTTGTACCGGCCCTCCTTATCTGCATGAATTCCTTGCTGAACCGCCACAGCTTGTCGAACTCATCCTGTTTATCCATCTGCACGCACATCATCATGCCGTAGGACATCCCTTCTGTGCGGACGTCATTGTTGCCGGTATCTAGCAAATAGGCTTTATCCTCTCCTAATTCATAGTATATTTTCGTATCCTCGGGACCGTAGAACAATTCCTGCCATGTTTGCTGCAGCCGTTCTTGCACGTCTATCTCTGTATATCCGTAATCTCGAAACACGTTGCGATACTGGCCGGTATAGAAGGCTCCTTTGCGTTGCAGGCTCATGGTTAACTCCTTTCCGATTTGCGAGTTGGATTCGACTTTCTATCGTAGTCGCTCGTGCCATCCTCACTATATCATAGGAAAACCTGCACAAATTAAAGAAAAATACGGAGAAAGTATAGAGGGTTGAGAAGGATAAAATGGGGGCATAATGCCGTCCCTTACAACCAATGAACCAATGGGATGACTGAAAAGCTTCATTTCGTTGATGGATGAAACATCCCTCATGCATACCGCTTTGATCCTAACTGGATTTCGTGTATTTATTTCGCGGAAGCGTCCGCAAAATCAGTATCTTTACTGGATTTCATGCCCTTATTTCCAGTAAATCCGCTGATGTTAGGGACAGTGAAGGAGAATAAGGACATGGAATCCAATTAGATTGCCGGTTTTGGCGCCCAATGTGGAAAAAAGCACACAACAACCAATGAAGTAAATTTAGCGATATGGCGTATCGAGGCTCTTTAAGTGTCGGCGGACGTGGCATTCGATGCGGTGTCGGTGTGCGCATGGTTTGACGGACGGAAGCGCAAGCTGCGCATCCACTTCCGCTGCCGCCAGCGCCATAGCATGAACAGTCCGCGCAGCCATTCATCGAGAATAAATCCGATGAAGATGCCGACCAGCCCGAGCTCGAAATGAATGCCGAGCAAATAACCGACCGGGACGCAGACGCCCCACATCGAAATGATGGCCATATAGACGGGAAAACGTACATCGCCGACTGCCCGCAACGATGCGATCAAGACGATGTTAAACGCCCTGCCCGGCTCGAGGATGAGCGAGAGCAAGAGCAGCGACATACCAAGTGATATCACGTTCGGATCATCCGTAAAGATGCCTAGCAGCTGCTCACCGATTAGATTAAACAGCACTGCCACAAGTAAGGAAGAAGACATCCCAAGAATTAGGCTGTTGATGCCGCGTTTGTAGGCAAGCTTCAATTGTCCTGCCCCGGCCATGCGCGCTACCAAAATTTGCGTCCCTTGGCCGATCGCGATGGAAATCAACATGATGAAGTACATCAAGTTCATCGAATAGACGCGTGTCACGAGAGCCGTTGTGCCGAGTATCGCGATGAAGCTCGTCATAACCAGATTCATGATGTTGAAGGACAAGTTTTCTCCTGCGGACGGCACACCGATCCGCAATAGCCCAAGAACGTGCTCTTTCACCGGCTTGAAATAATGGCTCATAAAGGGCAGCTTCACCTTGCGATAGACCAGGATCAGCATAACGATAAAACCGATGATTCGGCTGACCACGGTAGCGATTGCGACTCCGGTAACGCCGAGCACCGGAATGCCGAACGGACCGAAAATAAACAAATAATTGCCAATGACATTTATAACGTTCATGCCAATCGTCACATTCATCGTGTCGCGTGTGAAGCCGTGGCTTTTGAGTATGGCGGACAACGTGAGCAGCAAAGCTTGCACGAACATAAAGCTACCGGTAATGACGAGGTAGCTTTTGGCTTCGTGCATCAGCTTGTCCTCAATGCCGACCATCCGCAAGGCAGGCTCGCTGATGATGACGAGCACGAAGCTCAGTACGATGCCGATCATGAGATTCATCGTGAGCGAGGTGCCGGCAGACTTATGCGCTTCTTCCATCTGCTCGGCTCCAATATGCTGTGCGACAATGACCGTGGTGCCGGCAGCGATGAAATTGAACATGATATTGATCATCATGGCAATTTGATTCGCAACGCCTACGGCGGCAACTGAATCATCTGAATACTGACTCAGCATGAACGTGTCCGCATTGCCCATCAGCATATGTAGAAGCATCTCGATGAAGATCGGCCAAGTGAGGGCGAACAAGGTCAGCTGCTTCTTTTTGTCTTGTTGTTGTGTCAGTTTCAGTTTCATGATCGCTCGATTCCTTTAAGTGATTTGAAAACGGGTTTTGAAAGCAATATTCAGTAATTATAAGCATGATCTAACATCTTGTAAATGGGACAAACTCAAATTTCGCTGCGCAGCATCATGACAGCGATTACAAGGGGAGATGCAAGGATGGAAAGGATTTTTCGTTGACTTTTTTGCAGAGAGAAACAAATAATGGGAGTAAAGAAAGCACTTACATGGCAAAGACTGAATGTCGCGACGCATATCGTTTGCAAATCATGAAAACGTTAGGAGGTCATCCCATGTACAGTGTCATGCTGGTGGACGATGAACAATTTACTCGACAAGGCCTTCGTTCATTAATTGATTGGCAGTCCTGCGGATATGAAGTCATCCTGGAAGCAGATAACGGTGAAGATGCACTCGCACTCATCAATCAGCAGAAACCGGATCTGGTCATCACCGATATTCGCATGCCGGTGCTGGATGGATTGGAGCTGATTCGCGCCGTCTATGAACAGAACGACCGCTTGCATGCTCCGACCTTCATTATCATTAGCGGTTACAACGATTTCAAATACGCCCAACAAGCGGTTCGATACGGAGTTCATGACTTCATTCTGAAGCCGATCGATAAAGAGGAGATGACCGAAACATTAGTGACTCTCTCTGAAAAGTTGAAACTTGAAAGACAAGAGAGGAAACGTAGCGAAGAGCTGTTGATGCATTCGATGATTGAAACGCTCATTATGGGAGAAGCAAACGATGAGTTGTTCGCCACGTGGGAGCGAAGCATGCATCATGCGCAGCAATATCAGTACATGTTTATTGAACTTAACGATGTGCACCCCTGGTCCAACACCCCCGCAGTTACACCTACGCAGTTTAAGCAATACACAACTCATAAGATCAGCCAGTTGTTGCCGAACTTTGAATCGGTCTACTTGCATGAACATAGGGGCAGGCTCGGCATCATCACCACCAACGTATTGCTCGATCCTTACCGAGGCAATGCGAGCGATTTCGTGCGTGATTTGCAAGCGGAGCTGGAAAGACAGTTCGGCAAACGAATCTTCATCTACTCCGGCGAGCCGGTTGAGCAATTGTCACTCATTCATGAATCATACAAGTCTGCCAAGGAGCTTTTGCAATACAAATATATCTTTGACGAAAGTCGCATGGTGACATACGAGCAGGTCCAACATTTGACACTCAATTATATCGAAGCCGATTCCCAAATATATAAGCAACTGCTTGAACAGCTTGAGGAAGAAAATACAAAGGAGATGGAAGAGACGGTCGCGCAATTGTTCCATGACTTCCAGAAGAAATGCTTTGCGCCGGAAGCGATTAAGATGAATATCCACCAATCCGTTTCACTGATTGTCAGAACGATCAAAGAGCTGGACGGCGATGAACAGGAATTGAACTGGCTGGAGCCAATCGTCAGCTGGCACGATTTAAATTTGAGCTTGCATGAGCTAAAGAAGCTTTTCCTGAATTTCGTCTATGAAAGCAGCGAGCTGATCAAACGATTGCGCAAAGAAAATGCCAAAGGCAGCATTCACAAAATCAAGTCTTACATCGAGTCTAATTTTCATAGAAACATCAGCTTAAAAAGTATCTCGGCGGAATTTTATATGAATTCGGTTTATCTCGGACAGTTGTTTAAGAAGCATTACGGCATGTACTTCAACGAATATTTGCTCAGCTTGCGGGTCGACGAGGCGAAGAAGCTGCTTAGGCAAACCGATCTGCGCATCTATGAAATAGCGGAGCGGGTCGGGTTTAAGAATGCTGATTATTTCGTCACGCAATTTGAGAAGCTCGAGGGCATGACGCCGTCCGAATATCGAAGCAAGCTGGATATGAAGTGATCCTGGCAACATTACATAGTTGCATATGTCAGACAGTAAAGGGGGAGTGAGCGGTGAAATGGAGGCTTGATAATGTTCGGCTGCGGAATAAGATGCTGATCTTGTATGTTTTGTCGGTGCTGATTCCGATCGTATTGACGAATGTAATCTTCTACCGAGTGACAGAGGAAAATGTGCGCATGCAACGACAGGAAGACATTTCCCGAGCACTTGAGCAGATCAGCAATGAGTTTCAGGCGGAGATCGAAGATGCGGTCACCGTCTCTTCTGTTTTTTATACGGATTATCATCTGAACGCACTGCTCGATACAGATTACGACAACTACGCGGATTACATCGACGATTACACTTCCTACATACGCAGATATATGAACAGCTATACGCCGATTTATACTTCGGTGCAAAGTATTGTCGTCTATGTAGACAACCCGACTATCCTTCGCTCCAGCGGCATCGAATTGCTTACCGATGAAGTGAGGAATACAGATTGGTATCAGCGATTCGTTGAGGAAGAGCCGCTGTACCCAATGGTGATGCGGACAGAATCTAACGGCGCACGCAATACGTTCAGCATCATTCGCAAAATGAACCATTTTGAAAGCAACAATACGAAGGAAAAACTGCTAAAGATCGATATGAAGCTGACAGCGATCAATCAAATTTTTCAAAATTTGAATTTGGATGGCGAGGTATATTTGGTTAATGAGAACGGGCTGATTGAATATACGACGAATCGGATTTGAATTGGCAATTTGAAGATATCTATTATGCAGACATCATACGATCGGAAGACACCATCGAGTTCCAAGCAGTCAACCCGAGTATTGAAGCCTTCTCCCAATGGAGAATCTTCGGCACGATCCATCAAGGATGAAATTTTCGGCTATGTCGTGGAGCCGCGAAATTTTATCATTGTGCTGGCGCTGGTGAATCTACTCTTCGCCACTACCGTTATCCTATGGATTACTCATTCGATGAACAAGCGCTTAATTCGAATTGTCAGACATATGAAGAAAGTAAAACACCAAAATTTCGATACGATCAAACAAGCCGATTCCATGGATGAGATCGGACAGCTTACGAGAGAATTTAACCGTATGACGCTTAGAATTCGCAGCTTGATCAATGACGTGTATGTTCGCGATCTGCAGAAGAAAGAATTAGCTCTGCAGAAGCGAAACGCACAGCTCAACGCGCTAGCAAAGTCAGATTAATCCACATTTTTTGTTCAATGCATTGGAGACGATTCGCATGCGAAGCTTGATGAAGAAAGAAGAGGAAACGGCCAATATCATCCACAGCATGGCGAAGATTTTGCGCAATTCTTTACTTGGACGAATGATTTTGTCACCGTTCAACAAGAGCTGGAGCTGATTCAATGCTTTTTGGATATTCAAACGTACCGATTTAGCGGAAAACTGTCTTATGACATGGATGTTGCAGAGGACACGCTGCAATGCTGATCCCGAAGATGTCGTTCCTGCCGTTTGTGGAGAACGCCAGCATCCATGGGATCGAAGCGACCAAAGAAGGCGGCAGAATCCAGATCATATTAAGAAGACGAATAATTTATTAATCTTTACGCTTCAGGATAACGGCATCGGCATGAGTGAGGAAGTCAAGAATCGGCTGATGAGCTATCTGTATGGAGACGAACAAATAGGCGACCGAATCGGTGTGCAAAATGTCATCTATCGCTTAAGATTGTATTATGCGGATCGGTTTAAATTTGATATTCAAAGCAAGCAAGGACAAGGAACAAGGATTCATATCGAGATTCCTATCGAATGAAGAGGTCGAACTTTCAATAGGTGAAGGAGAACTATAATTTTTTAAGTGTAAACTTTAGTTTATTGGGTAAACAAAGTTTACAAGTCATTCTATGATGATTATGTCAGATCATATTCCAAATATGAAAGGGGTATAGTCATCACATGTTGAAAAGAAAATCTCTTCTCATTAGCTTGGCTGTTGTCATGATGTTGTCCATGCTGCTAGCAGCTTGTTCAGGCGGCAACGACGAGCAATGGCAATTCGACGCCTTCGAACAATTCTTCGGGGGGAAACAACGGCGGAAGTGAAAGCGGAAATGATCCGGTAACGTTCACGTTCTTTAACTTCCAGAATCGTGCTCAGGACAAGATGGCAAGTGACACAAGAATCGGTCAAATCTTACAAGAACAGACAGGTGTCGACTTGAAAATCGAATACCTTGTCGGTGATCTTGATACGAAAGCCGGCGTCATGATGGCAGGTGGAGAATATCCGGATGTCATCTCGGTCGACGGAATCGGACTATATGAGAAATTAGTAGATGTAGGTGCACTTGATTCCTCTGGAAGACTTGATCGAGGAGCATGGTCCGAATATCAAACGCGTGTATGAAGATTATTATGATCAAATGCGGGCTGAAGATGGGCATATTTATATTTTGCCATTCTCCGCTCGCCAGGGATATATTCCGGATCCAGAAATTTCTCAAGGTGCATTTTGGATTCAACGCTCCGTACTGAAGGAGTTCGGTTATCCATTTGTCACAACATTAGATGAATACTTCGACTTAATTCGCAGATATATCGAGAAATATCCGCAATATGAAGGGTCGGATCGTATCGGCTTTGCGATCTATGCCCCTACTGGCAACTTCTTTACGGTTACCAATGCAGCCAACCATCTGGCCGGTTATCCGAATGATGGTGACGTCATGATTGACATGGAAACTCATGAAGCGAAGATGTATGCAGGCTCGGAAGAAATGAAGCGTTGGTTGAAAACATTGAACGATTGAATGCAGAAGGATTGTTTGATCCCGAAACGTTCACGATGGACCAAGACCAATTCTTGGAGAAAATGACTTCGGGACGTCTGCTCGGATACTTTGCTTACGGTTGGCAGGTCGGGGAAGCGACGAACACGCTCAAAATTGCCGATGTGGATGATTTACGTTATGCTCCGCTGCCGGTTACGTTCGAGAAAGGCATTAAAGATCAATATATTGATGCGCCTGGATTCATCGCCAACCGTGGTGTAGGTATTTCAGTAAAGGCCAAAGACGAAGCAGTGCGCATTATTAAATATTTGATAACTTGCTGAAGGAAGAAAATCAAATTCTTACTCAGTGGGGCGAGGAAGGCGTCACCTATGAAGTGGATGAAGAAGGTCGTTTTTACATGACGAGAGGAGCAACTGAGAAACAGAAACAACAATCAATTTAAAGAAGAATATGGTTGGCTTGACTTTGAATATGGCTGGCCGAGATTAGGCGGTTATTCGGTACTTTCGGACGGCAACTCATTCGAGGTGAAGAATCAGCCGGAAATTGTTCAAGTTGAATACAAAGAAGGCGATTTGGCAATCTTGGAAGCGTTCGGTGCAGAAACGTTTGCTGGTTATTTCGCAGAGCCGGACGACCGTCCATGGTTCCCAGCATGGAGCTTCCCGATTCCGGACGGATCTGACGAACAAGTGCTGAAGAAGAAAGTAGAAGAATTACAAATCCAGTATGTTACGCAAATGGTCTTGGCAAATCCAAATGATTTCGAATCGATCTGGAATACGTACACGTCCAGACTTAATGAGCTAGATATTGCAGGCTACGAACAGTTCATGACGGAAGAAGTGAAGAAGCGTATCCCGTAAACTGATAGTCGTTGAATTGAAAAGGCCGGTCATGATACGCGCCGGCCTTTTCACATTCAACTGCTTACCCAAGAGTCATGGAAAGGAGAAATCATCTTGAATCAGCCTGCCCAAAGCGCTCGCTTGCAGCCAAGGCTTAAGACTTCTAGAGAAAAGACATTCCTGCAAAAGCTGTTCAGTCAAAAAGCGCTGATTGCGATGTCGCTGCCATTTGTCATTTGGTTGTTCATCTTCAAATACCTTCCATTGTGGGGCTGGACGATTGCGTTTCAAGATTACAAGATTGCAAGGATTTTTCCGAGCAGCAGTGGATTGGTCTCGAAACGTTCCAAAAAATGCTGTCAGATTCTCATTTCTGGCTCGTCATGCGCAATACGGTTGTGATGAGTTTTATTCAGCTGGTGCTCGGATTTGTGACAGCCATTACACTGGCGATTTTATTGAATGAACTGAAAAATTTAGTATTTAAGCGGGTAGTGCAGACAATCAGTTACTTGCCTCACTTTATTAGTTGGGTCGTGGCAGCTAATATCGTCACGACAGTCTTAGCATCTGAGGGTATTGTTAACGAGGTTTTGAAAATCTAGGTATCATAGATTCATCTATATTATGGCTGCTTAAAGGGGAATATTTTTGGGGAATATTTGGCGGATGCCGTCACTTGGAAGGAGCTCGGCTGGAATACGATCATCTACTTGGCGGCGATTACGATGATTGATCCCTCGTTATACGAGGCTGCGGAAATTGATGGTGCCAGCAGATGGCGGAAGATTTGGCATATCACGTTGCCGGGCATGCGTCCGGTTATCGTCATCCTGCTGATTATGAATCTTGGATATATTATCGAGTCTGGTTTTGAACCGCAATATTTGCTAGGCAACGGGACGAACAAGGAATATTCCGAGAACTTGGATATCTTCGTGCTGAATTACGGAATCAAACTTAAGCAACTATTCGCTGTCAACTGCGGCAAGTATGTTTAAGACAATCGTGAGTTTCATATTCCTGTTCACAGCTAATTCGCTAGCCAAACGAATGGGAGAAAGCAGATTGTTCTAAGGAGGGAAAATAGGTGACACCGTGGAAAAAACGTTTCAGCTTGTTCGATACGATCAATATCTTGCTGATGCTATGCTTGGTCGTTGTCACTTTGTACCCGTTTCTTAACTTGCTCGCAGTATCACTCAACGATTCGTCCGATGCAGTACGCGGAGGTATCAAACTATGGCCGAGAGTGTTTACTTTGGACAATTATGCGTATGTGTTTGCCAACAATAACATAGCCCAAGCTACGTTTATTTCGGTTATGCGCACGGTTGTCGGTACGGTCATTTCTGTATTCTGCACCGCCATGCTGGCGTATACCTTATCTCGAAAAGAGTTCGTGCTGCGCAAGTTTGTCACGATCGCATTTATCGTGACGATGTATTTGAACGGGGGTCTCATCCCGACTTATTTGCTGATTCGTGACCTTGGTTTGTTAATACACTTCTGGGTGTATATTCTTCCAGGAGTGATCGGCGTATTTAATATGATCGTGATTCGGTCTTTTATTGAAGGCTTGCCGGAAGGGATTATTGAGTCGGCCAAGATCGATGGAGCGGGTGACTTTAGCGTATTTATTAGGATTATCTTACCCGCTGACTGTCCCGGCGCTCGCAACTGTATCGTTATTCGTCGCAGTATTCCAATGGAACTCGTGGTTTGATGTTTCCTATACACGTCTTCTAATCTTAACTTAGTACGCTTCAATACGAGCTACAGAGAATATTAGAAATGACGAACACGACGGGAACGTCGACGGCAGATCAATTCGCCCGATCACAAAGTGGAGGGCAGAACGTCACACCGACAACGATCCGGGCTACGATGACGATTGTCGCGAGTCTGCCGATTATTATGGTGTATCCGTTCTTGCAGAAATATTTTGTGAAAGGGATGACGCTAGGCGGGGTGAAGGAGTAGCTGCGGCTTCTCGCGTATCAGGTAGCAGCAAACGCTGACGTTGCGCGTTAAGCATCGGACGCGCCTGCTATGCGTAAGCACGGATAATTGCTTGGTAACCACGCTCAAGTATTGAGCATAACACTGTCTGCGTCCAAATGCGATTCACATCCGAATGGAGTTTAAAGGCACTTTGCTTACTGGGGGCCGGGTCGGAACCGGATGTGCCCAGTTTGCTTTGTTTGGCCGACTTATAGGTGCATCCCGTAGCTTAATAGTTGGGATTTAGTTAGGGTGAAATCGAACGTGAGCTTGCATGATTGATACACTCGCCGAAATTTAAATCTTTTGATAGAGTACACGGTAGTTCTTCTAGCGACTCACGGATGTAGACTGGGTTTAATGGAATGGTTAATCGGGAAGGAAGAATAGCGGATGGCAAGCAGCAAAAGTTATCATGCTTGGCTACAGTATGACAACACAGCTTTGAATCAAGAGCGAAACTGGCGGCAGACTACGACTGGTTGCTACACGAATTGTCGCATTGGATCTAGACTGAGAAGGTTCGGGAAGTGTGGCATTAAGTGAAATGGTTAGCGCTGTTCGGTCGATGTTCGAGATTGGACCGCAAGTGATGGACAGCTCGCCGAAGGATCATGCTTAATCATTGGCACGGTGCATAGTCGAGTGGCCGATAGTCGCTGAAGGAGCGGGTTAACTCCATGCGCTTGGAAGAAGAAGCTTACGCCATCGAGCATGTTCGCGATGATGCGAGAGATTGTCTTATTTGGTCGGCGGCTCGGATCGAGGTTTGCTTTATGGCGTATTCACTTTGCTGCGTATGATCGGGATTGGATCAGGAGCTGTCAGGCGTGCGGAGTACCGGAGAAGCCACGAACATTGATCCGGATGATCAATCAATGGGACAACGCCGACGGAAGCATCGAACGCGGCTATGCGGGTCATTCGATCTTTTATGAGGAAGGACGGATTGTGTCCGATCTTTCGCGCGTTCGTGATTACGCCAGGCTGCTTGCATCAGTCGGGATCAACGCGATCTCGATCAACAATGTGAATGTGCACGAGATCGAGACGAAGTTTATTACTCCAGAGCTGCTGCCGGATGTTGCACGAGTGGCGGATGTGTTCCGCGATTACGGCATCCGTTATTTCTAAGTATTAATTTTGCCGCCCCTGTGCAGATCGGAGGACTAGCAACGGCTGATCCTTTGGATGATGATGTGCGGAAATGGTGGTGCGAGCGTGCAGATGAAATATATCGACACATTCCAGACTTTGGTGGATTTTTAGTGAAGGCGGACTCAGAGCACCGGCCGGGTCCTTTTACTTACGATCGTGATCATGCGGATGGCGCGAATATGCTGGCGGAGGCGCTTGAGCCGTATGGAGGCTTGGTCATATGGCGGTGCTTCGTTTACAACTGCATGCAAGATTGGCGGGATCGTAAGACAGATCGGGCACGTGCGGCATATGATCATTTCAAGCCTTTGGACGGACGCTTCGCTGACAATGTCATTCTGCAAATTAAGAACGGTCCGATGGATTTCCAAGTCAGAGAGCCGGTATCGCCGTTGTTCGGTGTGATGGAGCGGACGAACCAGCTGATGGAGTTTCAGATCACTCAAGAATATACTGGACAGCAGCGCCATCTTTGTTATTTGGTACCGCAGTGGAAGGAAGTCATGGAGTTCGACACCTACGCGAAAGGTGCAGGCTCCAAAGTGAAGCACATTGTCGACGGTTCATTGTTCGGGGCCAAATATAGCGGCTATGCGGCCGTGTCAAATATTGGCGATCAAGACAATTGGACCGGCCATGTGCTCGCACAAGCGAATTTGTACGGATACGGACGCTTAGTGTGGAATCCGGAATTGTCCGCTGATGAGATCGCTGAGGAGTGGGTTCGATCTAACGTTCGGCAATGATGACGAAGTCGTCGCGACGATATGCGGCATGTTAATGCGCTCCTGGCCGATCTATGAACGATATACTTCACCGCTTGGTGTCGGTTGGATGGTGACACCGCACACTCACTACGGTCCGGATGTAGATGGATATGAATATTCGAGGTGGGGCACGTATCATTTTGCCGATCGTGATGGGATTGGTGTGGATCGCACTGTCGCTACTGGCACAGGCTACACCTCGCAATATCACAGTCCGAATGCGGAGATGTATGAATCTCTGGAAAGCTGTCCAGATGAGTTGCTGCTGTTTTTCCATCATGTGCCGTATAGCCATCGCTTGAAGTCCGGTGGAGACGGTCATCCAGCATATTTATAACACGCATTTTGAAGGTGCGGATGAAGCGCAGCAATTGGTCGAGGAATGGTCGCGTCTGCAAGGCAAGATTGATGAAGAACGATTCGCTCAAGTGCGCCTTCGTCTTCAGGAGCAAGCGGAGCATGCCAAGCATTGGCGTGATGTAATCAACACGTACTTCTATCGAAAGTCAGGCGTGCCAGACGCCAAAGGTCGAACGATTTATTGAGGATGCTTGGACGGGTAAAGTCGTTCGATATGAATTGGTTCTTTTCTGGATGAAGGATTGAAATGAGAATTGGATTGGGAAGCTCGATTGGATGCGAAGCAGCGTGAGGAAGGCGGATGTATTGGAAAAATCCAATAAATTAAGGGTGACGGGCGAATCAAGCAGGAGCAGCTGATCAAAATGAAGAATTTGTGTGATCTATCACACAAATTCCTCTACTAATTCCCTTTTCAAAGCCACTTTGTACGAAATATCATACAAAATATGCCATAAATCGATAAATCAGGCATATTTTATAACAAATATCATACAAAACGGCCAAAAACAGAGCATAATCCAAAATTTTATACGATAAATCATATAAAATCGCCTCGCCAAACCGTCAAACGCCAAATCACCAGACCGCCAAAATAAACCGACGCACTTGGCTGGCGGTATCGGTGACAACCGAGCGTGAATAGATCGACAAAGAGCTGTGAAATGGTCTGCCTCACTGACCTTACACAGCTCTTTGAATTATTCGTTGTTCGGTTCAATCGGCACCAAATCATAAATTTTGCCCGTTTCGAGGGCGTCGATCAGACGGTTCAGCCAATCGTAATATTGAATAGCCGCCTGGATCTTCTCAATGTCGGGAGTTAGCAAGTCGCGAAGCTCCTTATTGTCAGGATGTTCTTCCAGCAGGAGATTCATTTCCTTCAACGATTTGTTTAATGCAAGCAAATTCATCTCCGTGGATTTGCGCCATTTAATAGAGAAGAAATCCGTAAACGTCTGATACCAATCAGGCTCGACCTCGTATTGATCTTTCCGCGAACCTTTACTCCAAACCTTTTGCACCATTTTCAGATCTTGCAATGTTCTCATGCCGGTGCTGACGCTCGTTTTGCTTAGCCCCATGATCGGGCCATCTCATCGAGAGTGGCTGGAGAATTACGAAGAACATGTTCCCGTATAAGTAACCGACAGAGATAGTAACCCCGTATAAGTCCATATTTTTCCCAATGGATTCAATGACTCGCTGACGAGATTTTTCAATTCGACTCAACAATTCTTCGGGTAAGGCTTCAAATTCGCTTTTGCTCATGGGTGGACCTCCTCATCTGCGGTTATTTGTCATGCTAATTGGCAGACGAATCGCATTGGATCGGCCTTAAGCGAGTGTTGGATTCACTAATAGGATGTACATGAATCATTGTAGATAACATTCATTTGAATGTAAAGCTGATATTAAGAGAGGAAATAGCAGTTATAAAGAGTATATGTAATGAACAGTTTATAAAGCAAAAACTTTACGTACTATATAAAGGTTATACAAGGTTGATGCTTTTATGATGCTTAGGCACAATTATTAACGTGGTTTGAATGCGGACATAATAATCAAGTAACAGAAGGGGGCTGGTCACAATGCCGATCATCGAAGTGAAAAATTTAACGAAAATATTCGGCAACGACCCGAAACGAGCTATACCCTTGCTGGAAAAGAATGGTCTAAAGATCAAGATTTTTAAGGAAACGAAGCTAACAGTCGGTGTCAACCAAGCGACTTTTTCCATAGAAGAAGGCGAAATTTTCGTCATTATGGGATTGTCCGGCAGCGGCAAATCAACGCTGGTACGTCTGTTCAATCGCCTGATTGAACCGACTGCAGGGCAAGTTCTGATCCAGGGACGGATATCGTCAAGATGAACGGGCAGAATTGCGGCGAGTTCAGGCGCAAGAAGATCAGTATGGTCTTTCAGAAATTCGCTTTGTTTCCGCACCGCACAGTCTTGGAAAATGTCGAATACGGACTGGAAGTGCAAGGCATTGACAAACAGAAGCGAAGGGAAAAAGCGATGCAAGCACTGGAGCTTGTCGGCTTGAAGGGCTTGGGAGAACAGTCGGCCCGACCAGCTCAGCGGAGGCATGCAGCAGCGTGTCGGCCTGGCTCGCGGGCTGGCTAATGACCCGGACATCCTGCTGATGGACGAAGCGTTCAGCGCTCTCGATCCGCTGATCCGCAAAGATATGCAGGACGAGCTTGTGGAATTGCAAGCGCCGCATGAAGAAGACGATCGTCTTCATTACACACGATTTGGACGAGGCGCTGAGAATTGGCGACCGCATCGCGTTGATGAAGGACGGGGCTATCGTGCAGATCGGCACGCCGGAAGAAATCCTAACGAATCCGGCGAATGAATATGTAGAGCATTTCGTAGAGGACGTGGACTTGTCCAAAGTGCTGACCGCCGCCCACGTCATGAAGCGTCCGATAACGATGACACCAGATCGAGGACCGCGGGTGGCGCTTGCAATTTATGAGAGAACACGGCGTTTCCAATGTGTATCTGGTGGACGAATCCAGAAACTGCTCGGAGCAGTAGTTGCCGAAGATGCTTCGGAAGCTGTGAAATCGGGAAAGAAGATCGAATGACATTGCCATTCGTGATATTCCGATCGTAGCGAAGGACACGTTGCTTCATGATATGTTCGATATGGTCAGTCAAGCGCGTGTTCCAGTTGCCGTCGTCGATGAGAGCAATAGATTGCTGGGCATTGTGATTCGCGGAGCAGTTCTAGCTGCACTCTCGGGTAACTCAGATGTGGAAGGAAGTGAGGAACAGATGAACGATATTCCGAAGCTTCCGATCGCGACGCCGGTCGACTTTGTCGTGACAGTGGCTGAAGGATAACATTTCACCACTTTTTCAACTTTATCAAACATGTGATCAGCGGCATCGTCAACTCCTTCGAGTGGGTTTTTGAACGCATACCGGCGCTTATCCTTATCTTGCTGTTTACCGCTCTTGCTTACTTTTTTGCCCGCTGGAAGATTGCGTTGTTTACACTGTTCGGATTTCTGCTCGTATGGAATCTAGGCTACTGGGACTTCACGATGGAAACATTAGCGCTGGTGCTGACCTCAGCGCTTATCTCCATCGTCTTCGGCGTTCCGATCGGGATTGCATGCGCAAGCAGCAATCGTGTACAGAGCGTGGTCACACCGCTGCTGGATTTTATGCAGACGATGCCCGCATTTGTCTATCTGCTTCCTGCGGTTTCGTTCTTCTCGCTCGGCATGGTGCCGGGTGTCATCGCATCTGTCATCTTCGCAATTCCGCCGACGATTCGCTTGACGAATCTCGGCATTCGCCAGGTGCCGAAAGATTTAACGGAAGCGGCGGATGCGTTCGGCTCCACTGCGATGCAGAAGCTGATTAAGCTGGAGCTGCCGCTCGCCGTGCCGACGATCATGGCGGGCATTAACCAGACGATCATGCTGTCGCTGTCGATGGTCGTCATCGCTTCGATGATTGGGGCGCAAGGGCTTGGTGAACGAGTGCTCAGCGCTGTGCAGCGACTGGAAATTGGTAAAGGCTTTGAGGCTGGATTGGCTGTTGTCATATTGGCGGTCGCACTCGATCGCTTGACACAAAGTGTAGTGAATCGAAAAAGGAGAGATAAAGTGTGAAGAAAACATTACTGTCAACGGTGGGTCTTATCCTTACGCTGGCATTGGTATTGTCCGCTTGTGGCGGCGGACGAACAATGCCGATCAAGGGAATCAGGGGAATCAAAACCAGGTAAATCAAGGCGACAACGAACAAAATTCGAATGAGCCTAGCGGCGATAAAAATATTACCCTTGCGTATGTAGCTTGGGATTCCGAGATCGCGAGCACAAACGTTGTCGCTACGATCTTGGAAGAAAGACTCGGCTACAACGTCAACATGCTGCAAGTGGACAACGGTCCGATGTGGCAAGGGATCGCCGACGGAAGTGCCGATGCGATGGTAGCGGCTTGGCTGCCGGGAACGCACGGCAACTTCTACGAAGGATTGAAGGACAGCTTCGAGGACCTGGGCCCGAACCTGGAAGGAGCAGCAATCGGTCTTGTCGTACCGACTTACATGGACATTACGTCGATTGAAGATTTGGCCATCCGGAAGTTGCTGCGCAATTTGATGGACAAATTACAGGGATCGAATCCGGCGCGGGCGTCATGGCAGCAACAGAAAATGCGATTGTTGAATATGGCCTATCGGATATGAACCTTGTGGCAAGCTCTTCTGCGGCAATGGCGCAAGTATTGCAAGATAAATATGAAGCGCAGGAGCCGGTTGTCGTAACAGGCTGGACACCACACTGGAAATTTGCGGCGATGGATCTCAAATATTTGGAGGATCCGAAGGGAGTTTACGGAGATGCAGAGCACATCAACACGATCGTACGCCTCGGCCTAGCGAAGATATGCCGGATGCATATGCGTTTTTGGATAAATTTTATTGGACTCCTGAACAAATGGCAGAGGTGATGATCGACATCCAAGAAGGAATGGATGCGAAAGAGGCTGCGAAAAAATGGATTGATGCCAACCCTGAAACGGTCGATGCTTGGTTAGAATAAGGATCTCAACAAGGAAAACAAGAGAACACTTACGTTCAAAACACAAAGAAATACTTGGCAACTGCCGAGTATTTCTTTGTTTTAGCACAAGTAAGCCTAAGTCATACATTTTGCCCGGGAGTCCGTACAGGCTACGATTGTGCCGCCAGTCCGAGCTTCTTCAGGAGCGGAATGATCTGCTCCTTCTCGTCGATAGACAGGCCGCTCATAATTTGCCTGATGGCTTCCGAATGACTGGGAAAAATACGATCCATAAGCTCGCGTCCTTTGTCCGTCAGTTGGGCATAGATGACTCTGCGATCCTCATCGCTCGGAATGTGGGTGAGCAATTGCTTGTGCTCGAGCTTGTCGATGTTATACGTAATGCTGCCGCTGGTCATCAATATTTTATTGCCGATCTGTTGTAATGGAGTTGGCCCTTTGTGGTACAATAACTCC
>CAVWLN010000019.1:0-28656 GCA_963755735.1 uncultured Paenibacillaceae bacterium | reverse complement strand
AACGTATCGCTGGCTCGCAGAACCCGGCGAATTCACGAAGCGAGCTTTTTTGAATGGAAGAATTGATTTGCACAGGCGGAAGCGGTTATTGATCTCATTCGTTCCAAGTCTGATCGTGCGTTTCGCATCGCTTTGAAGCAAGTGGAAGGCAAGTTGTCGAAGCAATTCGTCTGATGCGGCAGGAACTACTTGAATTGCTCGCTCATATCGAAGTGAATATTGATTATCCTGAGCATGATGTAGAAGAGATGACAAGCGCTTATTCGCGATAAGAGCTTGCGAAATGCATTGAAGTAGATCGAGATCTTCCTTCATTCGGCAAGACAAGGGAAGATTTTGCGTGAAGGAATTGTGACGGCTATTGTCGGCCGACCAAATGTAGGGAAATCTTCATTGTTGAATGAATTGGCGCAGGAAAATCGAGCTATTGTTACAGATATTCCTGGAACGACACGGGATATTATTGAAGAATATGTTACCGTCGGCGGAATTCCTTTGAAGCTGCTGGATACAGCGGGGATTCGCGAAACACAAGATGTAGTCGAACAGATTGGTGTTGAGCGTTCGAAGCATGCGCTTGGTGAAGCGGATCTTATTCTGTTATGTACTGAACAATGGAGAACCGCTAGCAGGAAGAGGACTTAAACCTGCTGCAGCAATTGCAAGATCGTCAATTGATCGTGATCGTTAATAAGATGGATTTACCTTGTCAGTTGATCTTGATCAGGTGAAATCGTGATAGTCTGAAGATCGTATTGTCAAAATGTCAATCAAAGACGGAGAAGGGCTTACGCGATTTGGAAGAGGCGATCTACCGCATTGTTCTTCAGCGGTGAGATCGAGAGCGGTGATCTGACATATATTAGCAATGTTCGTCACATATCACTATTGGAGCAGGCCAAACAGTCTTTGCTTGATGCCGTTGACGTGTGGATGAAGGACATTCCGATTGATATTATGCAAATTGATGTACGTACAGCTTGGGAGAAACTTCGGTGAAGTGATTGGTGAATCTGCTCCAGATTCTTTGATCGATCAAATTTTCTCGCAATTTTGTTTAGGGAAATAATAGACACATACCGATCGATAAAGGAGGGTGAAACAATATGGCCTATGAAGCTGGACGGTATGATGTCATTGTGATCGGCGCAGGGCATGCCGGTTGTGAGGCGGCGCTTGCCGCATCTACGACTTGGCTGTGAGACGCTTTGATTACGATCAATCTGGATATGGTGGCCTTTATGCCTTGCAATCCATCGATAGGCGGACCGGCTAAGGGTCATGTCGTGCGGGAAATCGACGCGCTTGGCGGGGAGATGGGACGGAATATTGATAAAACCTATATTCAGATGCGTATGTTGAATACAGGCAAAGGACCTGCTGTTCATGCCTTACGTGCGCAATTGGATAAATTTTTATATCAACACTACATGAAGAAGACAATTGAAAGCAACCGAAGTGACCTTACGCAAGGTATGGTCGAAAAACTGCTCGTGGAAGATGGCGTTGCATAGGGATCGATGACGAAAACGGGGGCGCAATATTTTGCGAAGGCAGTTGTTTTGACGACGGGAACTTATTTGCGGGGAAAAATCATTATTGGCGAATTGATGTATGAAAGCGGACCGAACAATCAACAGCCTTCTGTGAATTTGTCTGAAAACTTGCAGGAACTCGGTTTTGAGCTCGTTCGCTTTAAAACAGGTACACCGCCGCGGGTTCACAAAGATTCGATTGATTTTGACAAAATGGAAATTCAACCGGGAGATGAGAATCCGAAATTTTTCTCGTATGAAACGGTCGAACCTGCCGGAAGGTGAACAGTTACCATGCTGGTTAACTTATACGTCTAACGAAACGCATGAGATTATTAGACAAATCTTGATCGTGCGCCGATGTTTTCAGGAGCGATCGAAGGAACGGGACACGAGATATTGTCCTTCTATTGAAGATAAAATCGTTCGTTTTGCCGATAAACCGAAGCATCAAATTTTCCTTGAGCCGGAAGGACGGAATACTTAGGAATATTATGTTCAAGGCTTTCTTCCAGTATGCCAGAGGAAATTCAATTGAAAATTCTGCATTCCGTTCCCGGCTTGGAGAAGGCGCAGATGATGCGTACGGGTTATGCGATCGAATATGATGCCATTGAGCCGTCGCAGCTTAAACCGTCCTTGGAGACGAAATTAATCGAAGGACTGTTCACGGCTGGGCAGATTAATGGGACATCGGGATATGAGGAAGCTGCTGCGCAAGGCATTATGGCAGGAATTAATGCGGTAGCGAAAAATTAGACAGCAGGAGCCGATTATTCTCAAGCGGTCAGACGCTTATATCGGTGTGTTCATTGATGATTTGGTGACCAAAGGAACGAAAGAACCTTATCGTCTGCTTACTTCACGTGCGGAATACCGTTTGCTCTTGCGTCATGACAATGCGGATCTGCGCTTGACGCCAATTGGGTATGAGATTGGTCTTATCCCTGAGGAACGTTACCAGCGTTTTCTGCATAAGAAGAAGATGGTGGAGCAAGAGCTTGAGCGTTTGAAGAAGACGAAGATTCGTCCTGAACCTGATGTCCAAGAAATGCTTAGAATGCGGGGACGGTTGAGCTGAACAATGCGGTAGATGCGATAACTTTGCTAAGACGGCCGCAGATCACCTATGCGCAAATCGAACGCTTACTCCTTCTCCGTATGATTTGAATGACGAGATGAAGGAGCAAGTGGAAATTCAAGTCAAATATTCCGGCTATATTGAGAAGCAACTTGCGCAAGTAGAACGGCTGCATAAGATGGAGAACAAGAAAATCCCTGAGGATATCGAATATCGATAAAATTCATGGCTTGTCGATGGAATCAAAGGAAAAAGCTGAATAAGATTCAGACCGATATCGATTGGGCAAGCATCACGGATATCGGGCGTCTCTCCGGCTGACATTTCGATTTTACTCGTCTATATCGAACAATATCATAAAGTATTGGCTGCGAGAGGGTCCTAATGGTGCATATCAGTGGACATATTTCGCAATTTGTTGGCGGATCAGGGGATTGCACTTACGCAGAAGATGGCGGAACAGTTTGAAACGTATTACCATGAACTCATCACTTGGAATGAAAAGATGAATTTGACTGCTATTACGGAGCGGGAAGATGTCTATATTAAGCATTTCTACGATTCGGCTTCCTTGCATTCTTTCTCGATATTGAATGCAGATCGAACAGATTGCTGATGTTGGATCAGGCGCGGGATTTCCCGGATTGCCCTTGAAAATTTTATTTCCTCATTTGCGACTGACGATTATTGATTCTTTAAATAAACGAATCGGCTTTCTGAATCATCTTATTTCATTACTTGATCTGGATCATGTTGATGCGATTCATGCGAGAGCCGAAGAGGCAGGGAAAAAGCGCGCAATATCGGGAACAATTCGATCTGGTTACCGCTCGTGCTGTAGCGAAGTTTAACGTTCTGAATGAATTTTGTTTGCCGCTTGTTAAGGTTGGGGGAAGGTTTGTCGCGATGAAGGGCATGGACCCGAATGAAGAAATTGCAGAAGCGGCCTATAGTATCGAAACGTTGGCGCGAAGCTATCACAAATTACATCCACTGCAATTGCCCGATGAATCTGAACGACATATTATTGTCATCGACAAAGAGCAAAACGCCGAAAGGTTATCCGCGGAAGCCGGGAACACCGCTGAAACAACCACTTTTGTCACCGTAACGAAACTTAACAAGGCAAATGTTTCACGTGGAACAATATCATCCTTCTCGTTTAGAAGGAATCTGATGGTTTGCGGCGAATTTAAAGTGACCAAATCCTCTGTCATGACAAAACGGTTCATTGAACAACCTTGAAAAATTTCAGAATGTATAGATCAGGGCGTTCTAACGATGTTCGGTGCAGTATCGACGTTGATGAAGTAAATTTGATTATCGGACAGGTGATAAAGATGATGAGAGAACAATTGACGAAAATGTTTGGTCTCGCAGACCGTAATCAGCATCAGCAAGATGAAGTGAAACAATTGCCGGTTGCGAGATGTGAAGTCCGAGTCCGTATCAACCGAGATCCGTATTCGATGAAGATAAGATTGATGAGTTGTGTCAGACGATTAAGACACATGGCATCATACAACCGATCGTTGTTCGTATACGCGATGGACAGTATGAGTTAATCGCAGGCGAAAGAAGATTGCGCGCTGCTAAGAAGCTAGGAATGGAATCCATTCCAGCGATCATTCGTGAGTTTAATGATTCGCAAACGGCTTCCATTGCTCTGATCGAAAATTTGCAGCGTGAAAACTTAACTTCTATTGAAGAGGCGGTCGCCTATCAACAGTTAATTGATATCCATCAGCTTACACAAGAGAGCTTGGCGCAACGACTCGGCAAATCACAATCGACGATTGCGAATAAGCTTAGGCTTTTACACCTGTCTGATAAAGTGAAGGATGCGCTGCGCGAGCGCAAAATTTCCGAAAGACACGCACGCGCGTTGTTGTCATTAGATGAAGAACTTCAATTGAAAGTTCTCGACGACATCATTAAGAAGGATTTGAACGTTAAGCAGACGGAACAACGTGTGAACTTTTATAAGCAAGCCAAAAAAATAAAAAAATCACGACGAGTTTCATTTTCCAAAGATATCCGGCTTGCGATTAATACGATCAGGCAGTCTGTTGAAATGGTTACGGGATCTGGTATGAATATAGATATGAGTGAATCAGATCATCAAGATTTCTATGAAATAAAAATCAAAATTCCTAAAAATCGAGTTTGAATTCATTATTAAGGTACAAAACGATACCGTTTTCAATGCCTCTTCAAACAGCTCGATCAATATTTGAGCGGTGACAGAGGTATTTTTCATCTCTTCGATGACAGAAGATGTATGCGAACCCACAATTTCGCGACAAGTGAACCTCGATGAAAATATGAATCAGCTTTCTTTTCATGCAAATAGTTGGTATGATTAATTTTGATATCCCCATATGGCTAAATGACTGCAGGTGAAGTTTGAACAATTACTTACATATCGTCAATGAACGGGGCTTAAAATCCGATATATTATACAAATATGTACGTCAATAGAGAGATTTAAAGCTGTAGTCAACTGGAGTGCGGGAGATCAGCTGAGAATTTCTTTCAACTATTATGAGGTGAACGAATTTGGCAAAGATCATAGCCGTAACGAATCAAAAAGGCGGAGTCGGTAAGACGACGACTACCGTAAATTTAGGAGCATGTCTCGCCACACTCGGCAAAAAAGTTTTGCTTGTTGATATTGATCCGCAAGGGAATACGACTAGCGGCGTCGGCATCAATAAAGCTGATGTTACGTATTGTGTCTATGATGTGCTGATCAATGATGTACATCCTAAAGACGCCATTGTTGATACGGAAGTTGAAAATTTGAAAATTATGCCGGCAACGATTCAGCTTGCTGGAGCAGAAATTGAATTAGTTCCTACGATATCGAGGGAAATTCGGCTGAAAAAATCTCTACAATTAGTTCAACATCTATTTGACTATATTTTAATCGATTGCCCGCCATCACTCGGTATTCTAACAGTCAATTCTCTAACGGCATCTGATTCCGTTATCATCCCGATTCAATGCGAATATTATGCGTTAGAAGGCTTAAGCCAACTGCTAAATACGGTTCGGCTTGTGCAGAAGCATCTTAATACTTCTCTGCAAATTGAAGGAGTGCTTGCTGACGATGTTTGATGCTCGTACGAATTTGGGAATTCAAGTCATTGAGGAAGTAAAGAAATATTTTCAGCAAAAAGTTTATCAGACGATTATTCCGCGCAATGTGCGGTTAAGCGAAGCCCCTAGTCATGGACAAGCGATTATTACTTATGATCCGACGATCGAAAGGCGCCGAAGTATATCTTGAACTCGCAAAGGAAGTGGTGTCTGTTGAGTAAGAGGCTGGGCAAAGGGTTAGATGCGCTCATTCCTGCACTTAGCATCAATGACGATGATAAGGTAGTAGAAATTCCACTTTCACAGCTTACGTCCGAATCCGTATCAACCGCGTAAAACATTTGACGAGCAGCTATTCGGGAATTAGCCGATTCGATCAAGGAACATGGTGTTATTCAACCGATCATCGTCAGGCAAGTGTTGAAAGGGATATGAAATTATTGCCGGTGAACGCCGTTTTCGAGCTTCTCAATTATGTGGAAAAGCAACGATTCCTGCTGTTGTGAAAAGCTTTAGCGACCAGCAAGTGATGGAAATTGCATTGATTGAAAATGTGCAGCGCGAAGATTTGAATGCGATGGAGATCGCGATGGCATATCAAAATTTGATTGACACCTTCAAGTTAACGCAAGAGGAATTGGCCATGAAGGTAGGCAAATCCCGTTCACATATCGCAAATTTTCTAGATTGCTGCAACTGCCAGCAGAAATTAAAGAATATGTTTCACGTGGAACATTGAGCATGGGACATGCTAGAGCAATCATTACAGTATCAGATCCCAAAGTGCAGCGACAACTGGCGAATCGAGCAATAGAAGAAAATTGGAGTGTCAGCGAATTGGAGGAAGCTGTTCAAAAGCTGCAAGCGAAAAAAGTAAACCAGAGCCTATCCGGAAAGGGAAGAGAAGAGATCCTTTCATCGCCAGCATTGAAGAAGAGCTTCGCGAAATGTTGCAGACTACAGTGAAGGTCAAACACGATCGAACAAAAGGAAAAATTGAAATCGCATATTATTCCATGGATGATTTCGAACGACTGTTGGAGATTCTGAAACAAAAACATGCCTAGCTGATCAGTCACACTATGAACTCGAAAGTAAATTTAGAGATGCAAAAGTATGATCTTATGTGTAGAAATTGTCGAGCGTTAAGAACTCGTACCAATATTCTTAGATTGTGCGAAGAGAGGGCAATCGATGGTCATCTATTTGACAATGCCGCAACCACATGGCCAAAGCCGCAAACTGTCGCCAGGGCTATGAAAGATTGCATCGAACAATACGGCGCCAACCCGGGGAGAGGCGGACATAAAATGTCCGTGCAAGCAAGTCGTACCTTGTTTGAGACAAGGGTGTTGCTTAGCAAGTTGTTTCATATTCAAAACCCTAACGACATTATGTTTACGCTGAATACAACAGCTGCATTGAATCAAGCAATCCAAGGGTTTGTCAAGCCTGGCGATCATGTCATCCTCACTTCAGTTGAGCACAATTCTGTTCGGCGACCGCTCGAATACTTAAAGCATACAAGCCAGGTTCAACTGAGCTACTTAACCGCGGATCAAGAGGGCAATGTGACTCCGCAACAATTACAAGAAGCCATTCAACGTAATACTTCACTTGTCGTAGTCAATCACAGTTCGAATTTATTAGGAACTATATTGCCTATCGCTGAATTGGCTGAAATCTGTCACCGCCATCATATAAAATTGCTCGTTGATGCAGCGCAAACAGCAGGGACGATCCCGATCGATGTGAAAAAATGGGGATCGATATGCTAGCGTTTCCCGGGTCATAAAGGGTATTGGGGCCGCAGGGAACAGGAGGGCTTTATGTCATCCCTCGAACTTGAACTGGAACCCTCTGCTGCAAGGCGGCACAGGCAGTCAGTCGGAAGCGGTAATGCAACCAGACGTAAGGCCGGACCGCTACGAATCGGGCACGCAAAACACGCCAGGTATTGCAGGTCTCAAAGCTGGGGTCGACTTTGTCCTGAATGAGGGAGTCGAAAAAATCCATAATAAACTATGGGAGCTGACCCAACTATTAATGGAGGGTTTGCATACGTATTGAAGGTGTTCATCTGCTTGGGCCCAAGCGTGGTGTGAATAAGACAGCAATTGCATCTTTCTATATAGATGATATGGATAGTTCGGAAATTGCTTATATACTGGACCAACATTTTGATATTGCCGTCCGAGCAGGGTTTCACTGTACTCCGCTCGCGCATGAAACAGCCGGTACGTATGAGAAAGGGGCAGTACGAGCAAGCCCGGGATATTTTACAACAATAGCGAAATCGAAGCGCTCATCGATGCTGTAGAGCAAATAGCAGCCCATCGTTAGAATCGGGAGGAGAAGGATTGAAAATCATAACTGATCTATTGAACTCGTTGTATGTCTATCTTAGGTGTCATTGTTTTCATGCTCATTATTATGCTGATCTTGTCCGTAAAATTTTCGAGGCTACAGCGACAAATAACGAAGATGCTTGGCACTTCAGGTGATGTGTTGATTGAAGATGCGATCATAAATGTGCAGCAATGTTTTCAGAACAAAAAACAGAACAATCAATTGCGTCAAATGTTGGACCAACTAGCGCAACAGATGAAAAGCATGAAAGCAAAGGTCACCATCATTCGCTATAATGCCTTTCAAGAAACGGGAAGTGACTTAAGCTTCTCGATTGCAGTAGTGGATGAGGGAGGCAACGGGCATGTGCTGACAGGTATTCGCAATCGGCATGAGACACAAGTATATGCGAAGCCGCTAGTTAATGGACAGTCCAAATACAGCTTAAGTCCGGAAGAGAAAGAGGCGATTAATCAAGCTTTGCAAGATGAGCTGGCGATATCTTATGTAAATGCTGATAGGAATGGATAAAGTGAATCTGCGATAATGTCTGCCATGTTGAAACGATGCTCAAACGTGTGTTTTGCAATACGAAATATTCCATAAATCCTCCAACATTGACGATCCCTGTTAAGTGAATGTCCCCAACAGGGGGAAGGTCTTTATTCACTCCGGCACCAGGCTTTAACCGGACCGATACCGACTTGTATATGCCCGACGCTGGCTGATTGTCCAAGACAAGCGTCAACCGCAACGATAAACGGTCGCTCGAACTTCGTATGAATCGTATCCATCACTTCGACAAATTCATCGCATGGACGGGCTCACTCAGCGTACCGAACAGCTGCTCTTGCCGAAACCCCAATTGAATAAGACGTGAACCGACGAGAGGTCCAAGGGAATCGCCGGTAGATCGGTCAGTGCCGATACAGACGATTACGATTTCCGCGTTTACCCGCCAAATCGGCATAATATGAGGTCATTCGTGCACAAATACGATCCGGTAGTTAGCGCTCCGTATACGGAACCTTCAATGATGATCTTCGAGCTTTAGGAAAACCGAATTTTAGCGGCATCTTACAGCCCCTTTCGTTATTCTTGCATCTATGGAAAAATGTGTTGCCCTAACATGATGCAAGACTTGGTGAAATTAATTATGCTGATTGATTTGCGAAATCTCTCAGTCTAGCGATGAATAGTGAAAAAGTAAGGGTATTGCGGCGCGAAAGTATGCCCCAAATCTGCAGAACAGGCTGTTATTCAGTATACGAATATAGCGCTGATATATACGTCAAAATATAGAAAAGTTCACAGGGAATGAAATAAAAAATCCGGCGGATTACGCTGGCGGGGAGTCCTGGCGATGAGCATGCTGATTGCTTTTGATTCAACGCAACAGGCTTTACGAGCGGAGATGCTGCTGGAATACGCAAATATTGAAATCGATATAAGACCGACACCGAAGGAAATTACGGCGGGCTGTGCGATTTCCATTGAATTTCCGGCAGACTATTTGGATACTGTGCAGGAGATTATTCGAATCAGAACAAATCGAGATCAAAGGGATATATACAAATAGAAACGGAAATATGACTTATTGACCCTAAGGAAACTCAGCTCAAGCTAGATCACTGAGAATCGTCAATTATCGTAGGGAGCAGGATAAAAGGATGGTGTAATGGAATGGAGAAGAAAGAATTCAAGCTGTATGACATCGTGATGATGAAGAAACACATCCATGTGGAAATAATGAGATGCAGATCATTCGTATGGGCATGGATATCCGCATCAAATGCACGAAGTGCAAGCATAGCATTATGATGCCAAGGGTAGAATTTGAGAAAAAGCTAAGAAAGTGCTGCGATCCGCCGACAGAGTGAACAGGAGCAAGATGCATAATCGAAAAATAGGATGGCAGAAATTGGGGCTGGTCGTGGAACCGACTGCTAGAGCATGATCGATCAACGCATCGTATGCTGCTCGGAGGACGCCAAAGCATGATGAAGAAGGACAACGAGCAATCGTAAGAGTTGGGGAAATAAAGGATTTGCTCGAGCAGTTGCAAGAGACGAGCGGATGTGCTAAAATACGATTTGTTCCACTCAGACTTAAAGTGAACAAGATGGAAAGGTACCCAAGAGGTCCAAGGGGGTTGACTCGAAATCAACTAGGCGTCGCAAGGCGTGCGTGGGTTCGAATCCCACCCTTTCCGCCATACATAGGATCGAACAGCGGCTCAAGAAGAGCCGCTTTTTTCAATCGATCTTTCATAAGTGAGGGTGTCGTTTATGGCGTATAAACCGTACAAGAAAGATTTCGATTATTCCTATACACTTGGAGCATTCCCGACGCTGGAGCTGTTGGATCACCGCCCAGAGCTAGTACAGCAAGTATATTTGCATTCGGCAGGGGAAGCGAGCGAAGGGGTGCGCAAGATCGCAGAGAAGTGTCAGCAGCTTGGTATTGCCGCTGAGACTAACGATCGGGCTGTGCAAAGGCTGAGCAATAAGGAGAATTGCTATGCGGTCGGTATATTCACAAAACAAGAGCAGCCGCTTGAGCGAGAGAAGGAACATCTTATTTTAGTTAATCCGAGCGACATGGGAAACATGGGGACGATCATACGCACGGTAGCTGGCTTCGGCATCCGAAATGTTGGCATTATTCGGCCGGGAGTGGATGTATATCATCCGAAAGTTGTCCGCGGCTCCATGGGATCGCTGTTTCAAGTAAGGATTCAATATTTTGAGCGATTCGAGCAATACGAAGAAGAGTTCCAACGGAACAATAACATCTATCCGTTCATGCTGAACGGTAAGCTCGAAATTGGAGCAAGTTGAGACTGACACCGACCAGCCGTTCACGATCGTATTTGGCAATGAAGGAGCAGGGCTCAGCGAAGAGTTTGCCAGCATTGGCACGAGCGTTGTCATTCCGCACAGCCAAGCGATCGATTCCCTTAATTTGGCCGTTGCCGTCGGAATTGCCGCATATCACTTCACGAAGCGTCGGTTTCATTGAGAAAGACACAGAATAGGCTTTCAGTTGAACGGCACCTAGATCATATATAGATAAGAAGGGGGAGGCTATCCGTGCCTCCCTTTGCGCTTCCACTTGCGATTATGGTTCGTTGTTTCCGGGAAGCTTGCACCGGCTTGCAAAGTGACGGTCTTCGGATCGTTGATTCCCATAATCCGGTCATTCTCCCCGACTTCAATATACTCGCCGTCATTCGGCACTTCATCGCCTGGATTAAACTCCGTACGTTCTCCATCGATACAGGCCTCCTTTTCATCCATTTATAAATTTGAAAACAATTGTTCGATTGTTTGCAGCCTTATTCGATTTGCAGGAAATTTTCCGTTTCCATTAAGCGTTAGTATGTGCTCAGCGATCAGGCATCATACTGCGCCGTGGGGGAACATGTTGGCAGCATATTTTATCTTGTCATGGGTGATGGCAGCCCCATTGACCTATCCGATGATGATTTACCATTCAGACAACTAACTCAGACAACTAACATGGTCCAATTATTAAAGTCGCTTAAAACCTAGAGAAATCAACGGTTCTTTTTTTCTCCATGCCAAGTTATGTACGTATCTTCTAGCTGGTGAAAGCTCGGTTACGTGTGAAGCAAGATAGTTTAGTACCAAGCATTCAGGCTTGTTCTACGAACTATTCTATAAAGTTCTATAACAAAAATAACCAATTTTTTGAGAAACAACTTTAATAGACAAAACTTTATTCGCTATTGAACGCTATCACTTCACATGATATCATACATACAACAAAAAGGTTGTAGATGCTAAAAAAGGGTATATATACCAACTTTATAAGACTAAATTTAGTTATACTTTTGCTGGCGGTTTATTAGACGGTGATTTGATTGGAGTTATGGATGCAACTAGGTACCAACAAGATATTGAAGTCTACTCGCAAGACCAGCTTGCTTTAAGAAGTGAAGATATGTAATAGAAGTCGAATTCGATGATGAAACCGTCCGCGCATATGATGGTGGGGATGAAAGAACGAATGATCAACTGTTAGATTGGGGAATTTATCTTGTCGCTGTAGTTTATTCTTAAGTAATTTCCTTTTTGGGTGTGGTTAAATGTTTGCTCCGAAAAATATGATCCTAAGATCAATCATTGCCAACAGCGTTTTTATTGTAATTACACTAATCGGGATCATAGTCGCTGCTTACAAAGAAAAGTATATCCATTTTACATTTTTGATAATATTCTTATTATTAGGTGTTATTATGTTAATTAGAGATATAAAGAAATGGCATAGAAATAACTGAATACTACTCTAATCCTCAAAGAGCGACTCAGACTGTTGACATTGATATGCTCCCCTCAAAGTAGACACCTGAAATAATAAAAATCAGGGCTACATTGAGGGGAGTTTTTCTATGGGTGGAAGAGGCAAAGGAATAAGTTCCATAAAAAAAATAGAAGCTGTGGAAAAATATATTCGTGGTGAAGGAAGCCAGGAAAGTATAGCACGTGAGTACGGAATCGAACAAAGCTCTTTTCAACAATGGCTCGCTAACTATGAAGCTATGGGGCCATCTGGACTTGCCAACACAAATACGAATAAACGATATAGTGCAGAATTGAAATCCTCAGCGGTAGAGGCTTATCTTCGCGGAGAAGGCAGCCTAAGAAGTATATGCAAGAAGTTTAAAATCCGTAGTAAAACACAACTCCTCGACTGGATAAGGCTGTATAATAATGGTCATAAAGATCTTGAGGCTGGAAAAAGCCTAGGGAGAACGATCAATATGACCAAAGGTCGCAATACCACATTGGACGAGCGTATTGAAATTGTAAGTTTCTGCTTAGCTAAAGGCAAAGACTATGGCTTAACCACGGAGAAGTACAACGTATCCTATCAACAAATTTATAGCTGGGTACGTAAATACGAGGAACTTGGTGTAGATGGACTCATTGACAGGCGAGGGAAACGTAAAACGCTAGACAAAATGAGTGAAGTGGAACGGTTGCAGGCAGAGAATAAAATGCTTAGAGCCGAAATCGAACGAAAGGAAATGGAGAATGCGATATTAAAAAAGCTTCAAGAAATCGAAAGGAGGCGGTACTAAGCGGAGTACGCCAGGAAAAGCTTTACCTAGTTGTAAAAGAGCTTCATGAACAAGAAGGATATCCGATCGTAAAGATTTGCGAGATCTTAGACTTAAACAGATCGTCCTACTATAAATGGATGCACCGCGAAAAAAGTGCTCGGGAGCGAGAAAATGAAGATTTGCTCCACAAGCTTGGGTCTATCTACGCAGAAGTTCATGGGATATACGGATATAGGCGACTGACCGATGAACTGAACGAAAGGTACGAGACCCAGTATAACTACAAGCGGATCTATCGCCTGACTCAGTTAGCTGGTATCAAAGCTGTGATCCGAAGAAAGCGTCCACAATACCAGCGTTCCACACCTGAGGTTACGGCAGAAAACATTTTGAATCGAGACTTTACGGCAGATGAACTGAATGAGAAATGGCTAACTGACGTCACTGAATTCAAGTACGGATATAACGAAAAATTGTACCTCAGTGCGATTCTCGATCTGAAGGATAACAGCATCATTTCCTTCGCCATGGGCAAGAGCAATAATAACCGACTTGTATTCGACACCTTTGATTTAGCTGTATCCAGATACCCTGACGCACGTCCCATCTTTCATAGCGACAGGGGATTTCAATATACAAGCAAACAATTTAAAGTGCGATTAGACAAGGCGAGGATGACGCAGAGTATGTCACGTGTAGGTCGTTGTATCGATAACGGCCCAATGGAAGGGTTCTGGGGCATCCTCAAATGTGAGATGTATTACCTGAACGGACATTTTAAGGATTACGAAAGCTTGGCTAAGGCAATAGAGGACTATATACACTTTTACAATTACAAGCGTAGACAGAAAAGGTTAAACAAGCTGCCTCCGATGACCTACCGTCAGCAGTTTGAAAATACAGCATAAAAAATGGACCCCGTAATTAACGGAGTCCAGACAGTATTAGTTTTGTTTTTTTCACTGTCTACTTGACAGGGAGCATATCACACCCTTTGTCGGCAGTCTTTCTTATCGTGGAGTATGTGTAAAATAGTTCTCATGGAAATTTACGCCAAGGCCACCAAGCGATGAAAATCGCGCGGTAGCTGGAAAAAAGTAAAAAAAAGGGTTGCAGAACTATTGTTGTGAAAAGAATACCGAGAAAAGCTTGAGATAGACGGCAGCATATTTTATCTTGTCATAGGTGTTCACATTTGGTATATCTAATAAATGCGAGTTTAATCGCTCCTTGTTCCCTTGCGAATTCGGTCAAGGGAGCCTTAAGTCCAAAAGGAGGTGAAAGTTGTGCGCAAATATGAAGTGATGTACATTATTCGTCCTGACGTTGAGCAAGAAGCGGTAGAAGCGCTTGTTGAGAAACTCAACGGAATCATCACGAACGGCGGTGGGGAAATTACTGGTCACGAAGTGATCGGGAAGAAACGTCTTGCGTACGAGATCAACAAGTTCCGTGACGGAATTTACGTGCTGACGAATTTTACAGCAGACGGTTCCGTAGTGAATGAGCTTGACCGTGTCATCAAGATTACGGATGAAATCATTCGTCATCTTGTTGTCAGAGACGTTGCCTAATGTTCTAATTCAGGAGGGATAAGAATGTTGAACCGCGTCATTTTAATTGGCAGACTAACGAGAGATCCAGAATTGCGATATACTCCTTCAGGCGTTGCGGTAACGCAATTTACGCTGGCATGCGACAGACCGTATACGAACAGCCAAGGTGAACGTGAGGCTGATTTTATTCCAATTGTCACATGGCGGCAGCTGGCCGAAACTTGTGCAAATTATTTGCGCAAAGGCCGTCTGACGGCAGTGGAAGGAAGAATGCAAGTTCGCAGCTATGATAACAATGAGGGACGCCGCGTATACGTAACAGAAGTCGTGGCGGATAACGTCAGATTTTTGGAATCCTCTCGGACTGATGATGCCGGCGGATCCGGTTACGGCAACCGTGACTTCGGCGGTTCGAACAACCGGAACCAGAACGCGGACAACAACGATCCTTTCGCGAACGATGGCAGCCCCATTGACCTATCCGATGATGATTTACCATTCTAATAAGGAAAGGATGAATAAGCATGAGCGAACAACAACAGCAAGTGCAAGCGGCTCAGCCTGCACAGCAGCAAGAGCGTAAGCCTGCGGCACGCGAAGGCGGACAACGCGAACATCGCGAAGAGAGAAGACCTTATAACCGCCGCCGCAACAAGCGTCGTAAAGTTTGCTACTTTACAGTTAACAAGATCACATATATCGATTACAAAGACGTAGATACGCTGAAGAAGTTTATTAGCGAACGTGGTAAAATTTTGCCGCGCCGCGTAACGGGCACAAGCGCGAAGTATCAACGCATGCTCACTACAGCGATCAAGCGTGCACGTCAACTAGCATTACTGCCGTATACAACGGAGTAATCGGGTACGAGTGGAGTGTCCAGAAAGTCAGTGAAACGGTCTGATGGACGCTCCCTATTTGTTGAAACACAAAAACCGTCTTTTCCTGTAGAATGAAGTTACCCACAAACTACGGGAAGGGACGGTTTTTTGCATCACGCAAATGGCATTTTATCGAGGTCATCCTTTTTCAGCACCGGCTGGAACGGATGTGCACAAGAGGATATGGAGACCAAGCTAATTTTCATGCGAAATCTATGCTTTCTTGGAAGCGTAAATGATCTCGGTTATTTCTTCGAGTGTAACGGTTGCCACAAAGGCTATTCGCCAGTAATCGCACGTTTGGAAACTGTAACGGTTGCTATGGAGGCTATTCATGATAAAATGGCACATTTGGGGGAAAAACAGCGAAATAGCCCCCAGCACAACCGTTACAAAATAAAACCTGGCTAATTCGCTAACATAAGCTCCATGGCAACCGTTTAGGGCAAAAACGAAAACCTCTGGGCCTTGAAACTTAGCCTTAGGCGAACATCGCTTGTAATTGTTCAAATAACCTTCCGCATCTTTAGGGGGATGCCGCTGCATTCAGCTTCTAATCTTGCTTCTGTGGAACGATGAACAAAATTGGCTAAGGCTGTAACCTGTCTTCCGCTTGAACATCCTGCTGAACGTATGAATATCGGAGTATCCGACACGGTCAGCAATCTCGCTAAATGAAAGGTCGGTCTGTAAGGCAAGCTCTTTGGCTTTTTCGATGCGGAGCCAAATCACATATTGCATCGGCTGCATATGGAACACTTGTTTAAATTGAGCGGAAATATAGTTTTTGCTCAAGCCGCTGATCTCTTCGAGATCTTTGATCTTGATGTTTTCGTTATAGTGATCTGTTAAATAATTTTTTACCATTATCATCTTCGAAATGACCTTCTGACTAGCATGCGTGTCGTTAGACTCGTGCGAGTTCGACCGGCATAGGTTATGAATAATCTGCATCAGCAACTGCTGACATAATATCCGGTTCTGCAAACCTTGCTTTGTATGATGCAAAACAAGCTTCTGAATAGCTTTCTCGACAGGTTGATTGTAGTAATTGCCGAGATATCCTTCCTTCACTAGACAGTCCAGAGGAAATCCTGAACTTCCAAAGTGAAAACCAATGGTGACATATACGATGGGGTCACGGTTAGAGCTACGGATAGACCAATTTTGATTCGGTTTGCATAATAACAGATCGCCTGGCGATGCTTTGTGTTCCTTCGCTCCGTCACTGAATAGGATGGAGCCGTTCATCGTGTAATACATATGGTAATGCTTTTTCTCGCCTTGCTGAACGAGTTCGTTGGCCGACAAATGCGATAAACGAGCTAAAGGAATATACGGCGGGAAATAATAATCGGACGAATGACGTTCGCCCTCGAAAGGTTCAGAAGTCATGTTCATTCTCCCCTCTCACAAATAAGTATTCACGGGTGAATGCTGCTATGAGAACGCTTGCAAAAAAGGGAATGAAACGATTAACTGAAATTTAATCGAAATATAGCACGGAAGTGAATGTCAGTCAAGAACATTAGAGATTGATACGTAGCAGTATAGGGCATGCTGCAAGCTTCATCACAGTGTCTGAAAGACAATCAAATTTATCTAAACGTTTAACAAAATTGGGCTTTTGACTAAATGATTGTGACTTTATGCTAAATACAGAAGGAAACCTATGAAACTATAATAGTAATCAGGGAAACGGGGAATGCATCATTAGGGATGAAACGGAAATAACATGGTTTATAGGAGGAAGATAATTGAAAAAATAAGTTAAACGATTTGAGAAAACGGTTGCATGAATATTATTTTTGTGTTTGAGGGGGAGTTGCTCATGTGCAGGAGCAAACAATGGAAATGGATGTTGTGTATCGCCATAACGGCCATCATGGTGCTAAGTGCTTGTTCAGGCGGAGGTGGCCAATCGTCCGATGAGAAGACCGTGATTCGCATGGCTACATTCGAAAATGATCCGAACGGCATGATGGAAGCAGCTAGAGTGAAATTTAACGAGGAGCATGACCATATCGAGCTGGAATTCGTGAAGATGCCGATCGATGCAACACAGATGCATGATCGCACTGTAACGATCATGGCCTCAAAATCGGATGAACTAGATATCGTCAATCTTGACGTTGTATGGGTCGCAGAATTCGCTGAGGCGGATTGGCTTGTGCCACTGAATGACAGATTTCCGGAAGAAATTCAGCAGGAATATATATCGGCCAGCATATCCGCTATGCAGTACAATGGGAATATATGGGCGGTTCCATGGATGAACGATATGCACACGTTATGGTATAGAACGGATCTGCTGGAGAAGTATGATTTCGAGGTGCCGACTACTTATGAGGAGGCGCTGGAGCAGGCTAAGGTCATTCAGGAAGCGGAAGGTGTTCAAGGCTTCACCATGCACTGGGGCAAAGCAGAACAGCTTGTCGTCAGCTTTGCTGAGTTTGTGCATGCCAATGGCGGCGACTTCTATGATGAACAAGGCAACGTGATCATAGATTCACCGGAAGCGATCGAAGCGCTTGAATTTATGATCACGATGTTAGACGAGGGAGTGGTGTCCAAGGCTGATCTCGGTTCCACGGCGCCGGAGGATTCCCGCATCCCGTTCACTGCAGGCAATGCACTTTTCAATCCGAATTGGGGATATGTGTATCAGCTGAATGAGGCAGATGATTCGGCGGTCAAAGGGAAGACATGGATTCGCTCCAATTTGAAGTTCGAAGGGGGACGACACGCAAACTCCGTCGGTGGTTGGAATTTTGCGATCTCAAAGTTCTCAAAGAATCAGGATGCCGCTTGGGAAGTCATCGAGTGGTTTACGTCGTTCGACAATCAGAAGTTCATGATGATGGGTGGAGGTTATATCGGAACACGCAACGCGCTGGCATCCGATGCTGAGATTATTGAGAAATTCCCGTTCCTTGACGAATACAATGCGGTGTTCAAAGAAGGCTCGGTAAGACCTAAAGCACCGAATTATGCAGAGGTTTCCAACTTGACGCAATCTTATGTGCATCGTGCTTTATCCAAAGAGATTGCACCGGATGAAGCGTTGAAGAGTCTTGCGGAGGAATTGCGTAATCTGCAGTAACGCTTTAAGCAGCGGGGAGTGTTGAAGACTGAGCCAGTTGCAGCCGCTTCCCGCATGTTTTGCTTATAGTAAAAACTAGAACAATGGAAGTGTAGCCATGAAACGAAAACTTCTGCCCTATATGCTCTTGCTTCCGACATTTGTTATGGTTGTGGGAATCATCTTCATCCCGCTAGCCGTCACGATGAAATACAGTGTTCAATTATTTCAATTAACCAAATTGCATCAAGGTACACCTTTTGTGGGTTTTGATAACTTCCTATCGGTGCTAAACAAACCGCAGTTTCATCAATCGTTAATTTTTACGTTAATCTACGTGGGTTTCTCCATGTTGGGGATGCTCGTTTTGTCTCTTGTGACGGCGCAGATCGCCAATCAATCGTTTCGCGGCAAAAATGTGTTTCGAGCCATGATCTTGCTGCCGTGGGCGATATCGTATGTCGTTGCCGGTCAATCCTGGAAGTTCATCTTGCAAGGGGATTATGGTATTTTCAATCACATTCTGCGCCAGATTGGTATCTTACAGGAAAATATCAATTGGTTGGTAGAGAAGCATTTCGCAGTTGCCAGCGTCATTATGGCGAACATATGGAAGACGTATCCGCTGCTCGCTTTAATTTTGATTGGGGGACTGCAGACACTGTCCAAAGATTTGTACGAGAGCGCCTCGATTGACGGGGCCGGCACCGTGAAGAAGTATATATACATCACGTTGCCTTTGTTGAAACCGTTTATTTTGCTCGGTCTGATCTTTACCACATTGCACACAGTGAATACGATCGATCTCATCTATGTCATGACCAATGGTGGTCCAGGTGAGGCGACGGAGCTCTTGACGTTGTTCAATTATCGCTTATTCTTCCAGTTTCTCAACTTTGGAGAAGGGGCGGCTTTGGCCATGCTCAGCGTCACGATCACGATCGTACTGATCTCCTTTTATATTCGCAGTATGAACAAAACGTTAAGTCAGTGACCGAAAAGCTTATGGAGGGAACCATGATGCGAAGAATCGTCCTGATCCTCGCAGTGCTTGTGATCATATTGGTGAATGCGGCGCCATACGCGTGGAGCATCCTAACCTCTTTGAAGAAAGAGAACGAAATATTCGCGTTGCGCATCTTCCCGACAGACGTGACGCTGCTCAATTATCAAAATGTGTTCGAAGCTAAATTTCTGGTGAACATTTGGAACAGTATCGTCGTGGCGTCCGCATCGGCAATTGCATGTCTACTGATTGGCATTCCGGCGGCATATGCGTTTTCCAGGCTGCATTTTAAATGGAAGAGTGGCTTGTTTACGATCATCTTGGCGATTACGGTGTTTCCGGGAATTTTTATTATCAGTCCGCTGTTTAACTTCTACTCCGATTTTGGGTTGGTGAATACGTATTTTGCGCTGATCCTTCCCTACATTGCGTATATTACGCCAATGGTCATTTGGATCTTGAGCGGATTTTTTAAGACGCTGCCCAGCTCTCTGGAAGAGGCAGCTCAGATCGACGGCGCCAGTCTCATCGGCTTAATCACGCGAATTTTAATTCCGGTATCTCTGCCGGGGATCGTAACCGTGGCCGTTATTTCATTCACATTGGCCTGGAACGAATTCCTCTTTGCCTTGATCTTCACATCCTCCAATGAGGCTCGCACGGCATCGGTAGCCGTGTCCATGTTCAGAGGATTGCACAAGCTGGAGTGGGGACAGATGTCGGCAGCAGCAGTCATGGCCTCATTGCCCGTGGTGTTATTAAATCTGATGATGCAGAAATATGTCATCACCGGATTGACGGCAGGTGCAGTGAAAGGCTAAGGCTTGCAGCTGAGGATGAATAAGACGATTTTGGAGGCAGGTATGGTGAAAAAGATCAGTATAAAAGACATCGCCAAAAATGCGAACGTATCAACAGCCACCGTCTCTTATGTGTTGAACGGGACAAGAAATGTGAGGCCGAAGACGCGCGAACGCGTGCTCAGCGTCATTCGCGAAATGAACTACAAGCCGAACGAAATCGCCAAAAGCTTGAAAAGTCAACGTACGAATACGATCGGCGTCATCGCGGAGGATGTGACTGTATTCAACGTACCGCAAATTATTGACGGCATTCACTATTATGCGGACCAACACGATCTGCATATTTTGTTAACGAACATGAGGCTGCAGACGAGAGTCGGTCATCGCTATGACGAAGTCGACAAGTATCGCATGCATGCGGAAAATGCGGTTAACGAATTGTTGTCCAAACAAGTAGAAGGCATTATCTATATTGGCGTTCATCCTCGTGATGTCACAGATCTGATCGATACGCAAGGCAAGCCGATTGTCTACACGTATTGCTATACGAAAGAAGACGTCTCCATTCAGTACAATGACGAACAAGCCTCATACGATGCGATGAAATATTTGGTGGAGAAAGGGCACAAGCGTATCGCGATCATTACAGGTCTGATCGACTCCATGCCTTCGCGCCTTCGATTAAACGGCTATTATCGAGCGGTAACCGATTGGGAGCTAACATTCGATCCGCAATATATCCAAATGGGTGACTGGGGATTGGAATCCGGATATGAGCTAACGAAGAAGCTCTTAGCCTTGTCAAATCCGCCGACAGCAATCTTGGCGATGAACGATTTAATGGCCGTCGGTGCGCTGCGTGCAGCTCACGATGCGAAGATCGCAGTTCCAGAACAACTTTCTATTATGGGATTCGACAATCGGGATTTTAGCAACTATGTTGTTCCGAGGCTGTCGACGATGAACCTGCCCTTACATGAAATGGGGTATATTGCGATGAAATCAATCATGCATCAAATAAGCGGCGAAGAGCACGAATTAGACGCTCTGGAACAATCCCCGCTATGTACATTGATAGATAGAGAATCTGTTGCACCGCCGAAGGCATAATGGCTTAAGGAATGTCAGCATTCCTCAAGCTTGACGGTGTGCAGGAAGGGAGAGGGATTTTGATGAAGAAGCAACCCGGGACAACTCGCAGCATGTATCCATTACCGCTGAACCGCATTCGCATCCAGGATGAATTTTGGTCGGCGTACATCGAGCTGGTTAGAGAAGTTGTCGTGCCGTATCAATGGGAGGTTCTGAATGACAAGGTACCCGGGGCAGAACCAAGTTATGCCGTTCGCAACTTCCGCATTGCAGCAGGAGAGGAGAGTGGCGAATTCGGCGGCATGGTGTTCCAGGACAGCGATGTAGCCAAATGGCTTGAAGCGGTTGGCTATTTGCTGCAAAGCTCTAGAGACCATGAATTGGAAGGCCAAGCGGATGATTTCATCGATTTGATCGCTAAGGCTCAGCATCCGGACGGTTATCTCAACACATATTTTACGCTAAAAGAACCGGATAATCGGTGGACGAATCTGGCGGAATGCCATGAGCTTTACTGTGCCGGGCATATGATCGAGGCAGCGGTTGCTTATTATCAGGCAACAGGCAAAAGGAAAATTCTCGATGTCGTATGCAAGTTTGCCGATTATATCGACTCGGTGTTCGGCGAAGAAGAAGGCAAAATTCACGGTTATGACGGGCATCAGGAGATCGAATTGGCACTCGTCAAACTATATCGTGTCACCGGAAATGAACGATACTTGGAGCTAAGCCGATATTTTCTTGAGCAACGGGGAAAGCGACCGCATTTTTTTCTGGAAGAATATGAGAAACGCGGAGGCAGAACGCATTTTCCAGATCTGGATATGGCGCATCGCTTTTCTTACAGTCAATCTCATATGCCGATCCGCGAACAGCAAACAGCGGAAGGACATGCTGTGCGAGCCGTTTATATGCTGACAGCGATGGCTGATGTTGCCGCGGAGACGGGAGATGAATCGCTGTTTGAAGCTTGCCGCAGGTTGTGGAGGAATATTGTAGGCCGGCGCATGTACATTACGGGCGGCATTGGTTCGATGGCTAAGGAAGAGTCGTTCTCGCTCGACTATGATCTGCCTAGCGATACGGCATATGCGGAAACATGTGCCTCCATCGGTCTGATCTTCTTCGCCCAACGTATGCTGTTGATCGAGCCGGACAGCGAATATGCTGACGTGATGGAAAGAGCTCTTTATAATACAGTGGTCGGCGGCATGTCGCGCGACGGCAAGAGCTTCTTCTACGTCAATCCGCTGGAAGTTGTGCCTGACGCCTGTGAGAAAAATCATATTTATGACCATGTCAAACCACAAAGACAAGGGTGGTTCCCATGTGCCTGCTGCCCTCCTAATATCGCCCGGCTGCTGGCGTCGTTGGGACATTATATTTATACGCAGCAGGACAGCACGATCTATACGCATCTATATATCGGCAGTGAAACCAAATGGACGATTCACGATCAAGACTTTACACTCAAACAACAATCTCGGTACGTGCAAGACGGCTCCGTCAGATTCCAGGTCATGGGTGCAGAGAACATAGCGTTTACGTTAGCACTTCGCATCCCGTCCTGGAGCGGCGAAGTGTCGATGCTGCTGAACGGAGTGCCGTTTGATATGAACGAACTGACGAAAGAGAGAGGATATGTCATGATCACGCGCAAGTGGAAGCCGGAAGATGTGCTGGAAGTTGCCTTTGCCATGCCGATTCGGCGAATGAAAGGACATCCGCTGCTCCGCCATACGACGGGCAAGGTGGCGATTCAGCGCGGTCCCTTCGTGTATTGCGCGGAAGAGGTTGATAATGGCCCTCATCTTCATCAAATAGCGCTCGGGCAGGAAAGCGAATTGCAAGCTGTGCAAGACGAAAGCATCCCCGGCGGCATTCGAGCAATCGTTGGTGAAGCCTATCGAAGCAAAGGCGATCATTGGGATGATGAGCTATACAAGGATCAATCGGAAGCTCCGGAATATAAGGAGAAGATCGAGCTTAAGCTCATTCCGTATTTCGCTTGGGCCAATCGCGGAGTCGGCGAGATGAGGGTATGGATTCATGAAAGATAGAACATAAACGATTAACAATGATACGGCCTTTCGGATCTTGGATTTGGATCTGCACCCCATGCATGAATGGGAACAGATCTACTCCTTGAGACGAAGGCCGTTACTTTTTGCTATCGTCTCGTATGGCGCAGAACCGCCTGTTTGCACAAACTTATCTGCGAAAGTTAAAATGTGATATAATCAAAAACAAATGTGTTGAAATTGTATTGAAATACGTTCCATGAGGTGACAGTATGCAGCAGTGGGCACGACAGCCGATCTTTTGGTCCGCCCTTATGGTGTTAGTCGGGTTTTCCTTATTAACGCCGTTACAATTGATTACGGTTCATTTCATCATGGTACCGATCGTAATGATGATGGCGTTATCGCACACCGTTTGGCAATTTGCTCTATACTTCGGTATACCCGCATTGCTGCTGCTTGTTAGTTCAGGGCTCGCATGGCCGATCACGGCTGCCGTGTTAGTGTTGATGCTCGTGCCAGGAGCGCTCGTGGGCTATTATTATCGCAAAGGCTCCAGCGCTGTAACGGTGATGACGGCCGGCATTACTGCGATGATCGGCGTATTGCTGTTGTTCCTTATCGCGATATCGATGAGCGGCATTAACATCCAGATGGAGCTGAAGACAGCTGTTCAAGAACAGCTGGAAATATTCGAGAGAATCACCGGTCAGGCCGTCATGAGCGAAGAGGTTCTGAATTCGCTGCTTGATGTCACAATGAGGCTGTTGCCGTTGTACATTATCGTAATTGCCTTCTATTATACGGTCATTACGCACGTTGTCAGCAGAAGGCTGCTCGGCAAGCTAGGTGTACCAGCGAAGGCGTTGCCGCCGGTGCATGAATGGCGCCTACCGAGATCATTGATCTGGTACTACTTAATCGTACTCGTTTTAGACTTTTTCGTTCAGAGAGAGAGCGGCTTTTACACGTTGATCATGAATGTGCAGACGATTCTGCTCTTTACATTTGCCGTTCAGGGCATTGCGTTCTTGTTCTTCTGGGCGCACATGAAGAAGCGATCCCGTGCGCTGCCTGTGACGGGCGCCGTACTATGCTTGCTGTTTCCGCCGGCGATGTATTTGATGAGCATGGTCGGCTTAATCGATACAGCATTTCCGATTCGCAATTATATGGGGAAGAAATAATCGCCGATAAGAATCGTATTTATTAATCTGTTAATCGGAATAAATACCAGACATACACAAGACATAAGAAATACGAAGCTGTCACCAGCGTCCTTAATGACCCGGGACAGCCAAGCATTTCTTTATTGGGAGCGATATGATCCATGCATAAATTTCTCGTTAAACGATGGCATGGCCACCATATGTTGCTCAGTATGATTGTGCTGATCTTACTGAACATCGGGTTGCTGCTTTATGATTGGATAGCAAGCATTGCAGGCTTCATCCTGACCGGAATCGTGTTCTATTATTCCATCCGGGCAGAGAGGGCGTTTCGCCGCGACTTGCACGACTATCTCATGACGCTGACACACCGCGTCAAACACGCCGGCAGCTCCGTCATTCAAGAGATGCCGATCGGCATTATTTTGTACGGAGAAGACGGACTCATTGACTGGCACAATCCGTTTGTCGGCAAGTTGCTTGACCGTGAATCCGCTGTTGGCGAAGAGGTGCGCGAGCTGTTTCCAGAGCTTTCGGAGAAACGCGAGCAACAGGAGAATAAGATCATTTGGCATTTGAATGATCGGATCTATGAAGTGCTTCATAAGTCGGAAGAGCGGCTGCTGTATATTCAAGATGTGACAGAGTACGAGCTTCTGAAGGAAAAGTATAACGAAGAGCAAATTGCCATCGGTATCGTGACGCTGGACAATCTCGATGAAGTGACACAAGGCATGGAAGACCAAGCGAGAGCGGTCCTCTTGGCACAAGTCACAAGCCGGTATCAATGAGTGGGCGCTGGAGCATGAAATTTACCTAAGACGCAGTGCCTCTGACAAGTTCATCATCATCTTAAATCAAAGAACACTAAAAGAGCTGGAGCAAAACCGATTCGAAATTATCGATCATGTGCGTGATCTGACAGCAGAGCACAAGCTTCCGCTGACGCTTAGCATCGGCATCGCAGCCGAATCAGAAAGCTTGATTGAGCTCGGACAGATGGCGCAGTCCAGTCTGGACATTGCGCTGGGCCGCGGCGGAGATCAGGTTGCAGTACGGGCAGGCCAGCGGCTTTCCTTCTATGGCGGAAAGTCCAATGCGATTGAGAAGCGAACGCGGGTAAGGGCGCGTGTGATCTCTCATGCGCTGCGCGATTTGATCAAAGAAAGCGATCATAGTCATTATTGCTGGGCACAGGACGCCGGATATGGATTCGATCGGCGCTGCGATCGGCGTGTTAAAGGCGGTGCATGTAAGCAATAAGAAGGGCTATATCGTCCTGGAGGAGATGAATCCGTCCATCCAGCAGTTGATGGATGAACTGACTGCTATGATGACGAGAGCTATAGACAGCTTCATTACTCCGGAACAAGCGCTGAATGTTGTGACGAGCGAGAACTTGATCGTCATCGTCGATACGCATAAAGCATCGATGCTTGCGGAACCTCGAATCTTCAATCATTCGAACCGCATCGTGATCGTCGATCATCATCGTCGGGGCGAAGAATTTATCGTCGATCCGGTTTCATCTATATCGAGCCTTACGCTTCTTCCACTTGCGAGCTAGTGACCGAACTGCTGCAATATTTTCATGAACGAATCAAGCTGGAACCGATCGAAGCAGCGGCGTTATGGCGGGAATCATCGTCGATACGAAGAACTTTACGCTGAAGGCGGGAGCCCGGACGTTCGAGGCCGCTTCATTCCTGCGCCGTCACGGCGCTGATCCAGCAGTTACCCAGCATTTGCTCAAAGAAAAGCTGGAGGACTATATCGAGAAATCAGAAATTATCAAAAATGCGAAAGATCATCTACGATCACATCGCGCTGTCTGTCGCGGAACAGGACATCCTTGTTCACAGCTTGTCATTGCCAGAGCCGCAGATACGTTGCTGAACATGGCCGGCATCTACGCATCCTTCGTCGTCGGCGAGCTGCCGGACGGCAGCATCGGCATCAGCGCCCGCTCTCTCCGGAAAGATCAACATGCAGGTCATCATGGAACGGATGGGCGGCGGCGGACATTTGACGAATGCGGCTACGCAGCTTGAAGGAACATTAGACGAAGCGGTGGAGCAACTCATGCAAGTGCTAGCAGAAATTGACGCAGAGGAGGGGCTTTTTGAATGAAGGTTATTTTCTTGAAAGATGTGAAGGGACAAGGCAAGAAGGGGCAAGTGAAGGAAGTATCGGAAGGATACGCACGCAATTTTCTGATCCCGCGAGGCTTGGCTGCTCCGGCGAATGAAAGCAACTTGAAGCAGCTGGAACAACTGAACAAAGCGCAAAACCGCCGCAAGGAACAAGAGAAGGCGGAAGCCAGAGCAGCAGGCTGAAGCGATCGGCAAGCTGAAGCTTGAATTTCGCGTCAAGGCAGGAGAAGGCGGCAGGCTGTTCGGTTCGATTACGAGCAAGCAAATTGCCGAGGAGCTGGCGAAGCACGGATATAAGATCGACAAGCGTAAAATTGCGCTCGACGATCCGATCCGCTCGCTCGGTGTAACGAAGGTGCAGATCCGTCTCCATCCGGAAGTCACAGCGACGGTGGACGTTCAAGTATCCGAGGATCAATAACAATGTGACGTATCGGCAAAGAGGAGAAGAGCATATGAACGGGGAATTGTTAGTTGGCCGCGTACCGCCGCAAAATATCGAAGCGGAACAAGCCGTTCTGGGTGCAATCTTGCTTGATGCCGAAGCACTTGCGGTATCCCAGGAGCGCATACGGGCAGAGGATTTCTATCGCACGAATCACCAACGCATCTTCGAAGCGATGGAAGAGCTGTCTGAGGAAAATGAGCCGATCGATCTGGTTACCTTAACCGCCAAGCTTCAGGACAAGCATTTGCTTGAGGAAATCGGCGGCGTCAGCTATTTAAGCGAGCTGGCCAATGCGGTACCGACGGCGGCCAATGTCGATTATTATGCAGCGATCGTCGAAGAGAAATCGATGCTGCGCCGGCTAATACGAGACAGCGACGGAGATTGTAGCAGCGGCTATGCCGAAGCGGATGACGTCAGTGAGCTGCTGAGCGAAGCGGAAAAGCGCATTCTGGACATTTCGAACCGCAAGCATACCGGATTTATTCCGATTAAGCGATGTGCTGATGGAAGTGTTCGAGCGGGTCGAATTTCTCCATTCCAATAAGGGCGGCATCACCGGCATTCCATCGGGCTTTCCCGGATCTGGACAAGATGACGTCCGGCTTCCAACGCAGCGATCTGATTATCGTTGCGGCGCGTCCTTCCGTGGGTAAGACGGCGTTCGCGCTGAACATTGCGCAGAATGTAGGCGTGCGGGCGAAGGAAACCGTTGCCATCTTCAGTCTGGAGATGTCCGCGGCGCAGCTTGTTCAGCGGATGATTTGCGCGGAAGCGAACGTGGATGCGGGTCGCATGCGTACCGGCTATTTGGAGACGACGATTGGGAGAAAGCTGACGATGGCGATCGGAGCGCTTGTCGGAAGCGCAGATCTTTATCGATGATTCGCCACGATTACCGTTGCCGATATCCGCGCCAAATGCCGGAGACTGAAGAAGGAAAGTGGTCTCGGCATGATTGTGATCGACTACTTGCAGCTCATTCAAGGGCGTGGCAAAGGCGGCGAAAACCGCAGCAGGAAGTATCGGAAATCTCGCGTACGCTGAAGGCGATTGCCCGTGAGCTGGAAGTCCGGTCATCGCCTTGTCCCAGCTTAGCCGGGGTGTGGAGCAGCGGCAGGATAAACGGCCGATGATGTCCGACCTTCGGGAATCGGGCTCGATCGAGCAGGATGCCGATATCGTCGCGTTCCTGTATCGGGATGATTATTACAACAAGGAATCGGAGAAGACAGAACATTATCGAAATCATCATCGCCAAGCAACGGAATGGTCCGGTAGGCACGGTA
>CAVWLN010000018.1:0-99288 GCA_963755735.1 uncultured Paenibacillaceae bacterium | reverse complement strand
AGTAAGACTGCGCGATGCTCTGTCACGCAATGCCGGTGTAACTAAAGGAGACAATTGACGGTGAAGTGGATTGCTTGGACTTGGAAATCCCGGCCGTAATTACGAAGGTACCAGGCATAATGTCGGGTTTATGGCGGTTGATAGCTATGGCCGAGCGATGGGGAATAGATTGGAAAACTGGAAAGCAAGATGTCGTGCCCTAATCGGCGAAGGGCGAACGGGAGACGGTGAGGAAGGTCGTACTCATCAAGCCGCAAACCTTCATGAACTTGTAAGGGGAATCCATAAGAGCATATATGGATTACTTTTAAGCTGTAGTAGATAATATGATCGTTCTATATGATGATATGGACACGCCACTTGGCCAGCTTCGCCTCCGTTACAAGGGGGGTGGACGGTGGATATAATGGCATCAAATCGATTATTCAGCATATCGGCACGCAAGAATTTAAGCGCATTCGGATCAGCATCTCCCGGCATCCGGAAGGAAATGGCGTCATAGATTATGTTTTGCAAGATTTTCATAAGCAAAGAACAAGAACAAATAAAGCAAGTATTAGACGATATATGCGATGCAGTCGCTTATGGCTTGTGTCGAATCGTTTGATAAAGTGATGGCCCGTCTATAACGGTAAGAAGTAAGCGGGTTTTTCGTTTTGATTTTGATATGTTTCGGACATACTGAACTTAAGGTAACCTTGTAGGTAAGGTGGAGTCAGTATGTCTGTTCATATATTATTGTCGTCATTGCGGTGGCAAAATTGGTGAAATTAACGGAAGATACCGTAAGTGAATACGCATTGGGCTTCCATCATCTCACGCCGGGGAGCGGAGCCGAGTGATCTCTTACGATTCTAACGGCGATGTGAATGTTAAGGTAGTTTGCGACTATTGTAAGAGTGCCCTGGATTCGAATCCGGAGCTATCATTGCTTCCGAACCCGCTGCAGTAGGATAACCCTTACGTGAGACGTTGGCGCAGCGCCAGGTATAATGACAGAACGAGAGTGGTAATATCCGCGTGCTGCATGGCGTAGAGTGACAGTCGTGGCGTGAGTGTGGCAGGCCGGGCGTGCAAACGTGTCGTCGTACAGTCGAGACGCGTAACCGTGATTTCGGAGCGTGAGCGTAGCAGACCGGGCGTGCAATCGTGATGTCGTGCAGTCGAGGCACGTACTGTGACTTCGGAGCGTGAGTGCTGCAGACCGAGACGCGCCATCGTGATGTTGGCTCTACAGTGCCTAGCCGAGACACGTAACCGTGCATGGAGGCGTGATGAGATATTGGCAAAGCGTGAGCGTAATCATAGCAGATCGCGAGGCAAATTCGATGGTAGAAATTGTTTGGTTTGTGAAAAGCAAGGTGCGTTTCGTGGCCTGGGCAGGAGCCGAGGCCTGTTTTGCCTGACATCTGGATAGGCTCCATTTATAGATGCACCTAGAAGTGAGTGATGCGAATAGATGCATGCGAATAGATACGTGACAACAATGCGTGATTGAGGGGTGGAACCGATAGCTTTCCGCCAAGCTTAGCCACAGGTTGTTGCCTGCTGCTAAGCCGGTTTACCGTTACTGCGAGAGGAGTGTAACATTTTGCAGACGTTACTGCAGACGTTTCAGAACGATAGTGATTTCCAAACGATCGCTTCCGGCATTCGTTCCGGCATGCGAGAACAACTGATTTCGGGGCTGGCCGGTTCGGCTCGCCAAGTGATGGTTGCAGCCCTTAAGCAGGAGCTGGATCGACCACTTCTCATCGTGACTCACAATTTATATGCAGCACAGAAAATCGCCGATGATTTGCAGGAAATTTGCGATCCCGATTCTGTGCTTCTTTATCCTGCAAATGAATTAACCTTGATCGATATCGCGGTGTCCAGTCCGGAAACGGTCGCTCAGCGCATCGAAGTGCTGGCGAGACTTGCCAGCGGCTTTCGCGGCATTGTCGTTGTACCTTATGCCGGTCTGAGGAAGCTATTGCCGATCAAGCAATTTTACGAGCAGGCGCAAATGACGGTCGAAGTGAATCAAACCTTACCGCTTGCCGATATGACAAGCCGTCTAGTTGCGCTTGGCTACGAACGCGTCGAGCGGGTCGAGAAGAAAGGCGAGTTCAGCGTGCGGGGCGGCATCGTGGACGTCTATCCGCATACATCCGCCGATGCGTGCCGAATCGAATGGTTTGATGATGAGATCGATTCCATCCGAACGTTCGATCCTGATGATCAAAGATCCATCGATCGCATCGACTCTGTGACGATTACCCCGGCTCGTGAGATCATCGCGGATGAAAGCCGTTATCGCAATGCGGCCGATCATGCTGCGGATCTACTCCAGAAGCAATTGGAGAAGATGACAGCCAAGCAAGCCAAAGACGTGCTCAGTGACACGATTGGAGAAGAGATTGCGAAGCTGCGGGAAGGAGAGTACTTTCAGGGAATCTATAAATATATCTCTCTACTTTATCCGGAGCGTCAAACGATCATTGACTATATGCCGGAAGATACTGTGATGGTCATAGATGAGCCGCTGCGGCTGATCGAGACGGCCAGACAACTGGAGCGAGACGAAGCGGAGTCGGTAACTGATTTGCTCGGCGAGGGCAAGATGCTGCCGTCTTTTGTGCTGTCCAAAACTTATGAGCAGCTCGTGCAATACAAGAAATTTCCGAACTTGTATATTCAATTGTTCTTGCGGCAAATTCCGCATACTCAGCCGCAAAATATCGTAAACTTCGTGACGCGCGCGATGCAAAATTTCCACGGACAGATGAATGTATTGAAGTCCGAGTCTGATAGATGGGCAAAGTCCGGCATGAAGGTGCTAATCCTTGCCAGCAGCCAGGATCGCATCGAACGGCTCAAGCGCGTGCTAGGAGACTATAAGATAGAAGCGCCGACGATCGTGCGCGGCAATTTGCAAAGCGGCTTTGAATTTGCAGCCGGACAAATAGCCGTCATTACGGAAAGTGAAGTATTCTCTCAGAAGCAACGAAAAGTGCGGCAGGCGGATCGAAAGCTGGAAAATGCTGAACGAATCAAGAGCTACCTGGATCTGAAAGTCGGAGACTATGTCGTGCATGTCAACCACGGCATCGGCAAGTATGTCGGCATCGGCACGCTGGAAATCGACGGGATTCACAAAGATTACATGCACATCGTGTACGCTGGCGGGGATAAGCTATCCGTGCCGATTGAGCAAATCGATCTCGTGCAAAAATATATCGGTTCGGAAGAGAAAGAGCCGAAGCTGTATAAGCTGGGCGGCACAGAGTGGCAGCGCGCCAAGTCGAAGGCCAGATCTTCCGTACAGGACATCGCGGACGACCTGATTAAGCTATACGCAGAGCGGCAAGCGAGCCGGGGGTACGCTTTCTCTAAGGATACAGCCTATCAGAAAGAGTTTGAGAGCATGTTCCCATATAATGAGACGCCGGATCAGATGCGAGCCGTTATGGAAATTAAGCAGGACATGGAGAAGCCCGTGCCGATGGACCGCCTACTGTGCGGTGATGTCGGTTATGGCAAGACGGAGGTCGCGATACGCGCAGCGTTCAAGGCAGCCATAGAAGGGAAACAGGTAGCGGTGTTGGTGCCGACGACGATTCTGGCGCAGCAACACTTTGAGACGTTTAAGGAACGGTTCAGCGGCTTCCCATTTGAAATTCAAGTGCTCAGCCGCTTCCGCAGCCGGAAGGAGCAAAACGAGACGATCAAGGGCTTGAAGAACGGCACGGTCGATATTGTCATCGGCACGCACCGCATTTTGTCGGCAGACATCAAGTTTAAGGATCTCGGACTGCTCATTGTTGACGAAGAGCAGCGCTTTGGTGTGTCTCATAAAGAAAAGCTGAAGCGACTGAAGACGAATGTCGATGTGCTGACACTGACCGCCACGCCGATTCCGCGCACACTTCATATGTCGATGCTTGGCGTGCGTGATTTGTCGGTCATCGAAACGCCGCCGGAAAATCGCTTCCCTGTGCAAACCTATGTCGTTGAACACAGTCCGTCCTTAATTCGCGAAGCCGTGGAGCGGGAGCTGGCGCGCGGCGGTCAAGTATATTACTTGTTCAATCGTGTGCAAGGCATCCATCAGATGGCCGAGCAAATTAAGCCCTCGTGCCTGATGCGAGAGTAACGGTCGGTCACGGCAAGATGAGCGAGCAGGAGCTTGAGAAGGTCATTCTTGATTTCCTTGACGGTGAATATGACGTTTTGGTCAGCACCACGATTATCGAAACGGGCGTTGACATTCCGAATGTCAATACGCTGATCGTGCACGATGCCGATAAAATGGGGTTAAGTCAGCTCTATCAATTGCGAGGACGCGTCGGGCGTTCCAATCGGATTGCCTATGCGTATTTTACTTATCAGCGGGACAAAGTACTCAATGAAGTAGCGGAGAAACGCCTGCAAGCGATCAAGGAATTTACCGAGCTTGGCTCCGGATTTAAGATCGCCATGCGGGATTTGGCGATACGCGGTGCGGGCAACTTGCTCGGTGCGGAGCAGCATGGCTTTATCGCTTCTGTCGGGTTCGAGATGTATTCGCAAATGCTGGCGGAAGAAATCGAGAAGCGCAAGTCGAAGATGCATGGTGAAGAGACGAGCGAGAGCAAGGAATTCACGACGCAGATCGACATCCAGATCGATGCGTATTTGCCGGCGGAATACATTTATGACAGTATGCAAAAAATAGAAATCTATAAAAAAGTCGCAGCTGTGAAGACGTTAAGCGACGTGGAGGAGCTGCGTGAAGAGCTGGACGACCGTTTCGGGCCGATGCCGCAGGCGGTGGAAAACTTGCTTGCCGTCGCAAGGCTCAAAGTGTACGGAAGTCTTTACAAGATCGTATCGATTACGCAAAAGGGCAAGGACATTACTTTGCTGATCGATGAATCGCAAAATGCTCTCATAGACGGACAGAAGCTGTTTCGACTTGGCAATCAATTCTCCAGAAAAGTGCAATTCAAATCAGGCTCAAAGATCCACGTCATCTTCAATTGTCGTAGCATGTCGCCGGAGGAATCGGTGCAGCTTGTTGAACAGTTCTTGTCCGGATACAACGATTGCTTGAAATCTAAGGAGGTTCTGCAGCATGCAGCGAAGTAAACGAACAGGCAGCAGGATGACGGCGGTGATCGCTGCTGTCCTGCTTGCGGCCCTGCTGTCCGCATGTGGAGGCGGCGATCGCACAGCAGGTGCTGATCGGCAGGTTGCGGGCGACCCTGACAAGATCGTCGCTGTCTTTCAAGGCGGCGAAGTGAACGAGCAGGAATTTAACCGCTACTATTATGTAGACAAATATTTTTACGGTACGATGCATGATTATTATGCGGCGATTGATGAGGAGGAGTTTCAGAAGCAGCTCCTGCAAAGATATATTTCGTTTCGCATCCTGTCTGATCGCGCACCAGAAGAAATTAAGACGTCCACATCTGAGGAAGTGGAACAGCGCATGAATTTGTTTGAGCAGGATTTGCAAAACTACGAAGAAGCCGAGCTGAATTGGCAGGAGAAATCCCGGGCATGGGGCATACAGAAAGAAGACGTCAAGCAATATATCATGCTGCAGGCTACAGCGCTGAACTATATCCGGTCGCAAGTGACGGAGGCGAAAGTTCAGGAAGCATACGACGCAGCATTGGCTGTGGACCCGCATGCTTTTACAACGGCTACAGTGCGCCATGTACTCGTTGCATTTGAGCCGCAAGCCGGGGAAACACGGACGAAGGAGGAGGCGCTAAACCGAGCGCTGGAAGTGAAGCAGCTGCTGGAAGACGGCGGAGATTGGACAGAAGTTGCCAAACAATATTCTGACGATCCAGGCTCCAATTTGAGCGGCGGCCGATATGTGTCTTATATGGTCAACGATTGGGTCGAACCGTTTAAGGAAGCAGCGCTGTCCTTACCGTATGACACGATCAGTGATCCAGTAGAGACTCAGTTTGGCTACCATATCATGATGGTCGAGAAGCGGCATGAACAAACGCTGGAGGAAGTAGCGGAGCTCGTGGAAGGACAAGCCGTCAATGAGCTTTACGCGGAATTTCTAAATGAGGAGTTGCCGAATCTGATCGTCAAGTTGGAATCTCCCGTATCGGATGACCAGTCGGTGAACGAAACCTCATGAGGAGACAGCGATCCACAGCGATCATCATGAAGCGAGGCTGTCAGCCTTGAACTAAAGCGCTGCAGTGCCGCCGAAGCAGTATGACGAATCACCTTCCATGTCGCAAGAAGTCCGTGTTGAACGAAGCCGGCCAAGTGCATAAAAAAATGGGAACGGAAGAACACTATGGTCAGCACCACTTCACCATAAGATCCATACATCCCTGTATCCAGTGTTCAATACAAACTTCAAGGAAAGCGAGGCATCAAGATCGATGAAAGCAACTGGAATTGTTCGTCGTATCGACGATTTGGGAAGGGTCGTCATTCCGAAAGAAATTCGGCGCACATTGCGAATTCGCGAAGGAGATCCGCTGGAAATTTTTGTTGACCGCGATGGAGAAGTGATCTTAAAAAAATACTCACCAATTGGTGAACTTGGAGACTTTGCTAAGGAATATGCGGAATCGTTGTATGAAAGTACGAATCACATTACGATGATCTCAGATCGGGATACGATGATCGCCGTTGCTGGAGCATCCAAGAAAGAATATTTGGAGAAGCCAGTCGGACCGATCGTAGAACAAGCGATGGATTCACGCAAGTCGGTATCTGAAACGAATCCAGGAGAGTACGATATTATCCGGGACGTAACAGAGCACTATTCTTCATATACAATCGCCCCGATCATCGCAGGAGGGGATCCGATCGGCGCAGTCATCATGCTAAGCAAGGAAGACGGCGTTAAGATGGGGCAAATGGAAGTGAAGATGGCGGAAACCGCGGCAGGTTTCTTAGGCAAACAGATGGAACAATAGATGCACAGCGTGTACGGACACCATGGCGGGCTTCCGTTCATCACATTCCATGCTGATGACGGGGGCCTTTTGCTGTTTGAACCGATGCATATTTGATGATAAAGTTTGGGTAAGAGAGAGCGACTTGGAGGCAATCATGAATCAATCTGGACAAAGCACGGAGGCTGGCGGCAGTATACGACTCGTGCAGGGCATCGCGATATTGGGAGCTGCGGCCATGTTCTCGAAGCTGCTGGGCACACTGCAGAAAATTCCGCTACAAAATTTGGCGGGAGATGAGGCTTATGGCATTTATTCAGCTGTCTATCCGTTCTATGTGCTGATCTTGGTGCTCGCGACGGCCGGCTTTCCTACCGCGGTCTCCAAGCTTGTGTCGGAACAGACGGCTGCCGGTAACGCATATGAGGCAAGGCGCATCTATCGCATGGCGGCCTTCATCCTGTGTGGCACAGGCGTCGCCGGATTCGTGATCCTGTACGGCGGAGCGGATCTGATCGCGCATTGGATCGGCAGTGCACAGGCAGCACAAGCATTAAGAAGCGTATCGTTCGCGCTGCTTCTTGTGCCGCTTATGGCTTCGAGCCGCGGATATTTTCAAGGCTTGCAGAACATGGTGCCGACAGCTATCTCGCAAGTCGTGGAGCAGACGATCCGGGTAGCGGTGATGATCGCCCTACTGCTCATCCTGACCAGCCGCGGGGCGTCCAGCGGCCTGATCGCAGCTGGCGCCACGTTCGGCTCGGCGGCGGGAGCATGTGCCGGATTGATCGTGATGATGCTATATGATGTACGGGAGCGGGCGAGATTGAAGGGCGAGAAGAAGCTCGCACACCGCGCGCCAGCAACATCTTCTTCTGAGCTGATGCGCCGCATTATTCGGTATGCCATGCCGGTAGCACTCGGGTCGATCGTCGTTCCGCTCATCAGCATGATCGACTCATTTACACTGCCGCGACTCGTGGCTGCGTCATACGGATTGACGGAAAGCGAGGCCTTGCACCAATTTGGCATTTATGCGCGAGGCCTGCCGCTAGTGCAGTTGGTCGCGATGCTGTTCGGCGCGATGTCGACGGCGCTCGTCCCGGCGCTGTCGAATGCCAAGGCGCGCGGAGATGATGCGTCGGTGCAGAGCCGCGCTGCCGTTTCGCTCAGGCTAACTTGGCTGATCGGCCTGGCTGCATCGGTAGGCCTTGCTGCTGTCAGCTTGCCGGTCAATATTATGCTGTACACTGATCGCAGCGGCACGCTAACCATGGCGATTATTGCCTGGACGGCTTTATTCAGCTCAATCAATGTTATCACCGCTGCGCTCTTGCAAGGCGTCGGGCTGGAGAAGCTGCCGGCACTACATTTGCTGCTGGCCGCAGTGGTGAAGGTGATATTAAATCTTGCACTGATTCCATACTTGGGGATCGCGGGAGCCGCCTGCTCGGGAATCGCGGCCTTTGCGGTTGCCAGCCTGCTGAACCTTCATGCGATGAAGCGGCATATCGGGCTTCACTTCCGTTCTATCCGCGAATGGAAGCTTGCGGCACCGGCATTGGCGGCGATGCTTGGCGCCATTATCGTCCTGTACGGGGGATTCGCAGGAGCCGGCGCCGCTTTTGGCATAGATACGTCCGGAAGATTGTGGAATACCGTACAAGCCTTGCTGATGGTCGGTATAGGATCGATCGTGTTCATCGTAGCCGCCATAAGAAGCGGAGCCTTGCGTGAGGACGAATTAAAGCTGCTGCCCGGACTATATCGCAGGATGGCACCGTGGCTGCGCAAATGGCGCATCTTACCGCCGCAAAGCGGGAAGTAAGAGAAATCATGACCGCCCGTGGATGTGAGGGACGGTAGGTGCAGATAAGGGCTGCGCGCACATTTCACGAAGAAGGAGTTGGACTAGATGAAAGGTTTGATAATCATCACGGGCCTCGGTTCCGGTGACGAATCGCAGCTGACGCTCGGTACATTACGCTTGCTGCAGGAGGCGGATCAGCTTTATTTGCGCACGGACAAGCATCCCGTCGTCCCGTATTTACGGCAACAAGGAATTTCATATACGAGCTTCGATTTTATTTACGAGGCGAAAGCAACGTTCGCTGACGTTTATGAGGAAATTGTCCAGCGGTTATTGCAGGAGGCCGCACAACGTGCGGACAGCCACATCGTGTACGCGGTGCCGGGGCATCCGCAAGTAGCGGAGGCCACGGTGCAGCTGCTCAGGGAGCGTGCCGAGCAGCATGGCGTCGCACTTACCGTCAAGGGCGGCGAAAGCTTCCTCGATCAAGCTTTCCTTCGATTCGGCTTCGATCCGCTCGACGGCTTTCAGCTCGTGGACGCTACGCAGCTGTCGACCTATCGCTTTGAGCCGCTCATGCATGTTCTATTCGCGCAAGTTTACGATCGGATGATCGCTTCCGATGTGAAGCTTACCTTGATGGAGTGGTATCCGGACGATTATGAGGTCGTCGTCGGCCATGCGCTTGGCGTATCGGGCGAGGAGCACATTGTTCGCGTACCGCTTTATGAGTTGGACCGTGTTGCTGGATACGGCAACTTATCAGTCATCTGGGTACCTAAGGATGAGCGAGAGGAATTACGCGGCCGCAGCTTTCACAGATTGCATGAAATCGTAAGCATCTTGCGGAGTCCGCAAGGCTGCCCATGGGATCGAGAGCAGACCCATGCGAGCATTCGCAAAAATCTAATCGAAGAAACGTACGAAGTGCTGGAAACGATCGACGATGATGATCCGGCGCATATGTGCGAAGAACTGGGTGACTTGCTGCTGCAAATTATGCTTCATTCGCAGATGGAGGAAGAAGCGGGCACCTTCACGGTATACGACGTCATCGCACAATTGAACGAGAAGCTCGTCCGCAGACACCCGCATGTGTTTGGCGATGCAGATGCAGGTGATCCCGATGAAGCGCTGGAAAATTGGGAAGCGATAAAGAAGAAGGAGAAGGAGCAGCGCGGAGTCGATACAAAGCAGCAATCCGTACTTTCAGGCATACCGCGGGATCTTCCGGGACTGATGAAGGCCTTGAAGCTGCAGAAGAAGGCGGCCAAGGTCGGCTTCGATTGGGATCATACCCAAGACGTATGGGCGAAGCTGGAGGAAGAGCTGCAAGAATTGAAAGAGGTGCTGTACGATCCAGGCAAGGAAGCTGAACGACTTGAAGAGCTCGGCGACCTGTTGTTTGTGATTGTGAATGTGGCGAGATTCCTCAAGCTTGATCCGGAAGAAGCGATCTCCTTGACGAATCGCAAATTCGTACAGAGATTTTCGTATATCGAACAGCAGCTGCGTTTAAGAGGGAAAACTTTTGACCAAACTGACTTAACAGAAATGGAACAACTGTGGCAGGAGGCCAAACAAGCCGCGAAATAGCACGTGAAAGGGAAAAATAGCGCCAGAAAAGCAAAAAAATATGCGGAAATCGATTTCTCCGGCAGGAATTTCCTCATGAAGGAAGAATACATAGATTCATGCACGTGTATGTGACAAGTTTTCACGCCTGATTCAGGCGATGAAAGTTGATTAAACCATTTATTTTTCAGGAGGTTAATGGACAATGAACAAAACGGATCTTGTGAACAACATTGCTGCAAAGAGCGGTTTGACGAAGAAAGACGTCGAAACCGTACTGAACGGATTTCTCGGCGAAGTGACGAATGCGCTCTCCAGCGGAGAGAAAGTGCAGCTGATCGGTTTCGGCACATTCGAAACTCGCAGCCGCTCCGGCCGTGTGGGACGCAATCCGCAAACAGGCAAGACGATCAATATCCCGGCTACGAAGATCCCTGCTTTTAAGGCTGGTAACAAGCTTAAAGAAGCCGTGAAATAATGCGTCTTGACAAGTTCCTGAAAGTATCTCGCTTAATCAAGCGGCGAACCGTCGCGAAGGATGTTTCCGAGCAAGGCCGGGTTTGGTTGAATGGACGCGAGGCGAAAGCGAGTGCCAAGGTGAAACCGGGAGATGAACTAACCGTTCAGTTTGGTCAGAAGCTTGTCACCGTACGTGTCGAGCGCATTTCTGAATCCGCTCGCAAGGAAGAAGCAAGCGAGATGTATACGATTCTTAAAGAAGAAGGAATCGGTTCTTTGTGAACCGGTTCTTTTTTTATAAAGCAACCCAAATTATTCCTGGTTCTACTCCAAAACCTGTCCCCATATATTAGAGAATAAGAGGAGGGTACAGGCTATGATCGAACAAGGGAAAAACAAGCGCCAGGAAATTAAAATGCTGAACCGCAAGCTACTCGAAATTTCCGGAGTGCTGAATGTGGAAAGCTTCGACAGCGAGGAGTTTTTGCTGGAGACGGAGTGCGGATTTTTAAGCGTGCGCGGGGCGAATCTGCATATTAAGAATCTCAACTTGGAGCAAGGGCTTGTGGCGATTGAAGGGACTGTCAACGAAATGGCTTACTTGGATGCAAGCTCCAGCAACAAGTCGTCGGGATTCTTCGGTAAGTTGTTCAAGTGAGCCTGAATACGCAATTTCTAACGCTGTGGATGATGTTTGCCTGCGGCTGCATGCTGGGCGGTATGCTCGATACGTATCGGGTCGTATCCGGTGAAATTCGCTTGAAGCGGTGGCTCGTGCCCGTTTTTGATATCGTGTACTGGCTGCTTGCCATGGTTCTCGTATTTCGCGTGCTGTATTGGAGCAATCTCGGGGAAGTTCGCGTGTTTGTGTTTCTGGGCATGCTGGTCGGCGTTGCTGTTTACTATACGCTGCTTAGCCGATTCATCATTGTTTTCGTCCGCAAACTGATACAAATCATCCGGGCATGCGCGAGCTTTGCCGTCCGTCTGTTTCGCGCGCTCATCATCGTCCCAATAAAGTTCGCCTTTCGCTCGGTGACGGCGGTTTTGATGTTTTTTGGTGGTGCTACTATATTCCTCTTGAAATTTGTGTTACAATTGTTATATCCCTTGTGGAAGCTTCTGCGCAGACCGCTGCTTCATCTCGCAAGAATCTTGAAGCTCGCTGCGCTCGCAATGTGGTTTCGAAAGTGGACAGACCGCATCAGGCGTAAGTTTTAGGAGGTTGCATACGGATGCCATATCAACATTCGAATGAGAAGGCAGAGCTACGTCCTGCAGCCGGGAAAGGCAAGAGACGCCGAGTTCGGTTGTTTATGTTAATCTTGCTCGGTTTTATGGTGTGGGCCGGATTTACGATTATACGATCAATATACACTGGCTCAAGTCAAGGCAGATCATCTGCGGGAGACCGAGCAGAGATTCTACGAGCAGAAGCAGATCAATGAACAATACAAACGCGATATCAAGCGACTGCAAGATATGGAATACATCGAACAGATGATTAACAAGAACTTGCAAATGAAGAAAGAAGGAGAAACGCTTTACCAAGTGTATCCGTAACTATCCAGTACATATTCAGATATTGACCGTAAGTCTTGCTTCGGTTATAATCGGCATATCAATATAGCTCTATTTGACAGGCATTCCAAGGGAGGATCATCTGATTTTATGGCAATCGAAGTAGGCACGAAGTTAGAGGGCAAGGTGACGGGGATTACCCATTTTGGAGCTTTCGTTGAACTCGCAGGGGGTGTCACCGGACTCGTGCACATATCTGAGGTGGCGGCGAACTATGTCAAAGACGTAAACGACCACCTGAAGATTAATGATGTCGTTACCGTGAAAGTCATCAACGTTGACAAAGACGGCAAAATTGGTCTTTCTATTAAACAAGCCGTAGACAGACCCGAAAGTGATAGACGTCCTCCCTCAAGTGATAGAAAGCCTCATTATGACAGAAGACCTCATCGCGGTGACCGTTCAGGCGGATACCGGAACGATTCGAAGTTGTCATTCGAAGATAAGATGTCGCGTTTTCTGAAAGATAGTGAAGAGCGAATTTCTTCCTTGAGGAAGTCGACAGATTCGAAGCGTGGCGGTCGAGGATCCAGACGATCCTGACGTAAGTGATGTCGACGATAATTGAAGGTTTTAAGGCTGATTCCTGCTTGATTCGGGGATCGGCCTTTTTTTATACCATAAAATTCGCTAACCTCACAAGCATAAGAAATACTAAGCAGCCACCTGCGTTCTGAAGAACTTGGCGCCAGCCAAGTATTTCTTTATTCTTCTCTTCCTTGCAGCATCTGTCGAGCCATCACTTTCGTTCGACGCGTTCGCGCTTATTGTGCAAAAATTCATGCTAGTTCTTTCACAAGTTACACGCTAGTTCACACGAAACAGGGGAATGGGTGTTCATGTTTTGCAAGCAAGACACCTGTTCATCGAGCCAAGAAAACCGCAGGCAATATGTGGAAAATGGAATTTAGCAGATGCCGCCTGCCGCTCAAGGAAATTGTCGTAAATTTCTTTGGCTGCAGCAACTTATTGTGACAAACTTTGCTGTCTGCACCGTTCTATAATAGTGGGCACACGAATATGATTCTAGGTGGTGCTTGATGAATGCTGAAATGGAACGGATTTCTTAAACATAAGCCGCAGACGGAACAATTGAAGCCAGGAATCGCAAGCCGCATCGCCAGCTATGTCGCGGCAAGCCGGATGGTACAAGCTTTGGCGGCACGGAAATGGTCTGTTTTGTTGGTTATGATGGGTTTTTTGCTGGGACGAGCCGTCATTCTTGACGAGCTGTCTCCGTTTGCACTCGCTTATTTTGGAGTGATCTGTTTCCTGCGACGAGACCTTGTCAGATGGGTAGCGTTGGCACTCTTATTCGGCAGCTTGTTGTCAGCCGCGAATGCGGACGGCGCGCAGACTGGTTTTCTTGGCGCGCAGATGTTAATCTTCATGGCACTGCAGCGGGGATGGAAAACTTCGGCAAGTCAGACCTTGCCTATGCTCCGATCTTGGTATTCGTCGCTTCGTTCTTCGTCGACTTTACGGCTAATGTGGTGCAGACGCAATTGTCTTGGTATGGCCTGCTTATGGGCGGTGTAGAAGCAGGACTTGGCTTTATCCTCACGTTAATTTTCTTGCAAGCCATCCCGGTGCATCACTTTGTCCAAACGAAACGTTCAATTGAAAAATGAAGAAATTATTTGCTTGATTATTTTGCTCGGCTCACTTATGACGGGGACCGTCGGCTGGCTGATTGGCGATCAAGTCTCGATTGAGCATGTGTTTTCCAGATATCTGATTCTCGTCTTTGCGATGGCAGGAGGGGCGCCGCTTGGAGCATCTGTCGGTGTCGTTACCGGATTGATCTTGAGCCTGGCTAGTTCAGCGGCTGTTTATCAGATCGGTCTGCTGGCTTTTCTGGCTTGCTTGCGGGTTTATTGAAGGATGGCAGGAGACTTGCGGTCTCGTTCGGGCTTTTGCTTGGCTCCTCGATCCTCGTGTTTCTACATTGGTGAAGGAACGCAATTGATGAGCTCGACGATGGAATCTCTTCTAGCCATTGCTCTGTTCCTTATGACCCCGCGCAGCTTGCTCAGATTCGATCGCCAAATATGTACCTGGACGAGACAAAATATGAAGTCGCAATACGACTATGCTAAGCGAGTGAGAGCGATGACGGCTTCCCGCGTCAATCAGTTTTCGGAAGTTTTCCGCCAGCTGTCGCAAAGTTTCAAGCCTTCGGCAAGCTGATCCGCAAGACAGACATGAAGAGCAAGTCAGTCATTTCATGAATCATGTAGCGAGAAGAGCGTGTGCCACCTGCTGGAAGAAAAACAAATGCTGGGAAGGAAATTTCAAGCGAACGTATCAAATATATGACCGATATGATATCGGCGATTGAGGTCGCACCGAATATGAGCAAGCACGACATCCTGCCGGAATGGCGGCATGCGTGCATCAAGACAGAGCCGGTACTCAGCATTATGAAAGCGCAATATGCCAAATACCAGCACGATATGCGGTGGCGGAAGCAAATCCAAGAAAGCCGCCTGCTGGTGGCTGAACAGTTAAACGGCGTCTCACAAGTGATGGAGGATTTGGCGAATGAAATATAAGCGTGAAGGTCAAGCGTTGTACTTGCAAGAGGAGCAAATTCGCGATGCGCTTGAAGAGCTCGGGTTATCCGATTCTTAGCATCGACATCATCAGTCTGGAAGAAGGCAATGTGGAGATCGAAATCAAGCACCAATACCATACAGGGCTGGACGAATGCCGCAAGATCATCGCTCCCCTCTTATCGGATATTCTTGGGGAAAATATCGCAGTCAAAAAGGAGCAACTGGAGAGAAATGAGGATGGCTGTTATACTGTACTGTTCGGCTCAGCGAAGGAATATGAAGTGGATACCGGCATTGCCGGCGCGGCGAAAGGCGGAGACCTGCTCTCTGGTGACAGCTTCAGCACGGTGGAGCTAGGTAACGGCAAGTTTGCAGTGGCCCTCAGCGATGGCATGGGAAACGGCGAACGGGCAAAGATGGAGAGCAGTACGGCTTTGACGATCCTGCAACAGCTGTTGCAATCCGGTATGGATGAAGAACTGGCGATTAAATCGGTGAACTCGGTTTTACTTCTCAGATCGACGGAAGAGATGTTTGCGACGATTGATGTTGCGCTTGATCGATCAGTATAATGCGTTGACTACATTTTTGAAAACAGGTTCCACACCAAGCTTTATTAAGCGCGGATCGGAAGTGATGACGATTTCCGTGCATAATTTACCGGTCGGCATTTTGCAAGATATTGAGGTGGATCTAATTCAACTTCAGCTTAAACCGGGGGATACGTTGATTATGATCACGGACGGCATCTACGACGCTCCGGGCCCTGGCGGTGAACAAAGAGCTGTGGCTGAAGCGCATGATTATGGAAATTGATGCGGAGGATCCCCAAGAATTTGCTGATATTCTGCTGGATAGGGTTGTTCAGTTACGACCAAGGGGAGATTAAGGACGATATGACGGTTGTCGTTGCAATGATTCATAAGTATCAACCGGAGTGGGCGACATTCCGCTTGCCGAATGCACCGCATATCGACGTCCGAAGACGGTCAGTTAGGATGGAGTGATTCGACTGTACAATACAGGAAAATCGGATGGATCGGCGATAAATAGACGGCTTTATGTTGAGGCCGTCTATTGTGCGTTTTCCAGTTATCTATGATCAGGTGCACGCTCCTGATTATTTATGTTTGGTTAGACTAGGGTTCCCTCGTGCGGCGCGAATCCGAAATAAAGGAGTTCAAACGCAAGTTGTCGAATATTGTAGGCACTAACGGAGCAGGGGATGGTCTTCGTGCGGAGAAAACATCGGATGATTAGCATCAAGACTAAACTAATCGCGATATTCTTAGTCGTGATTATCGTCCCGATCTTTATCATGACCATTAATTCGTATCTCGCTTCGCAAAGCTTGCTGGAGCAAAAATATACGACGCTTATGTTGGATATTGCCGAGCAATCCAACGTTCGGATCGATGAGTTTATTAACGAGATCGAGAAAATTTCGCTAATCGTCAGCTACGGTGTGAACAGTTATGTGTCGGCATCGTCACAGGAGGACTATCCTGTGCAAATTTTTTTGCGCTCCAGCACGGAAGAGAATGAGAATGCCGCCTATCGCGTGCTCATGAATTACATCCTGATGAAGGATCGAACGTTTTCGATCTATCTATACAATCTAAACGGTGGGCATGATTTGTTCATCAGCTCCGATCAGCCGATCGATTATACATACCGTGCTGTTAAGGAGCCGTGGTTTCAAGATTTTCTTGCATCCGAAGATAAGGTGATGATCCTAGATACGCATCTCGACAAACAGGCGAGAAGCGATCACTATGTCATCTCACACGTGCGCAAGATTTTTGACATGCAAACCGGACGGCTGCTCGGTGTGATGGTAGTCAGCATGGATATTAGGTTCATTGAATTTGTGAGCAACCGTCTGCAGGAAAGTTTGCGCTCAGGCTTTACGATCGTTGATAAAAACGATACGATCATATACCATGAAAACACCGAATTGATCGGTCATCATATCACGAGATCAGTGCCGTTTCATTATGGTGCCAAACGCTTCGGGCAAATTATTGAACGGTCTTCCGACCACTTGATCGTGAAAGTTCCATTCGATGATCTGCCATGGTCGACCTATCTGCATGTGCCATTGCATGAAGTATCCTCTGAAGGTGTTATTCTTCGCAATAATTTTCTATATTTGGCCGCGTTGTTATTTATCTTCTCCGTATTTACATTCATCTTCTCAGTAATGATCATCACAAGACCGATTAAACGGCTGATGAATAACATGACGCTTGTTGAGAAAGGGCGATTTGATAATCTAGCCGTCATTCGATCTCGCGACGAGATCGGCCACTTGTCGTTGCGGTTCAATCAAATGTCCCTAGAATTAAAGCAGTTAATCCATCGCATCCACCAAGAAGAAACGGAAAAAGCGGCAGCAGAAGTGAAAGCGCTACAAGCGCAAATTGATCCGCATTTTCTATACAATACGCTGGGCTCGATCAAATGGATTGCTTCCATGCAACGATCGGACAAGATCGTGGAAATGACTGAGGCCTTAATCTCGATGCTGCGATACGTTGCACGGGATGTAGGTTCATTGGTGACGCTGGCGGAGGAACTGGACAATGTAAACAATTATGTGACGATTCAAAATGTTCGCTATTACAATCGGATTCATGTGAAGGATGAGGTGGACGAATCGTTGCTTCAAACGCCAATCCCGAAGATGACCTTACAGCCTCTTGTAGAAAATGCGGTATTTCATGGGTTTGCCGAGACTGAAGAGGACGGGATCATCTGCATTCGCGTCTATCGCGAGCAAGAGGACGTGATCGTGGAAGTTGAAGACAACGGAGTGGGAATGGATGAAAGAACGCTGCAGGAGTTGAATGGGAATCGTCGCAATTTGAGTCAGGGAGAAGCGAAGGGCATCGGATTGGACAATGTGCGCCGCCGCATTCAACTACATTTTGGCACACGGTATAACGTCACTTATGAAAGCAAGCTTGGCGAAGGAACGAAGTGCACGATTCGCTTGCCGAGTCACATGGAATTTAAGCCGCCAAATAACGAGACAAGACTTTCTAACAGGGAGTTGCCATAACGATGTTCAAAGTATTGATTGTGGATGACGAGTTATTAATGAGGGTCGGCCTTACTTCGCTGATCGATTGGGAGCATTACAATTTCTGTATCGTTGGCGAAGCATCCAATGGCAGAGAAGCGCTGGAGCTTGTGCACCAGCATCGTCCAGACTTGATCATTACGGATATCAAGATGCCGATCATGGACGGCCTGGATCTTATGCGCGAGACTTCGAAAGTGTTAAAAGCGTGCAAATACGTCGTACTGAGTAATTTTGATGAATTTCGCTTCGTGAAGGAAGCCTTGCGGCTCGGCGCTATGGATTACATTATCAAAAGCGATATTAAGTCCGATACGTTAACCGATCTGTTGGAGCGCGTGAAGCAGAAGCTGATGGAAGAAGGAGCCGAGGCAAGACACAGATTCCCTTCGTCGATTGATTTTACGCAGAGCTTGTCCTTTCTCAAAGAGAGCTTATTCAAGGATTTGATCAGCGGATTGCAGGGCGGAGAGGAGCTTGCCGCGAAAGCGACGCAATTGCAGGTGCGGATCAAGCCTGAGGAAATCGTCGTGCTGAAATTTGCCATTGATCATTTCGTGGATGTGAAACAAAAATACGTCGAAGCAGATGAAAAATTGCTGCGCTTTTCGGTAGTCAATATTTTGAATGAGATTTTGCCGGCCAAGTGGGAGCATGAGCTTGTCGTGGAAAGTTCAGCTGAATATTTATGGTTTGCCAACCCGAGACAGAAGCCGGGCGAGTCGCTGCGCGCTGCCATCGAATCGATCTGTAGAAGAGCTGCTAGCTCACTCAAGGACTTTATGAATATCCAAGTGTCGATAGGAGTGAGTACACCGGTCGAAGGCTACTCATTTCTTCGAGTGGCGTATCAGGAAGCGGATCTTGCTGTGCAAAGTCGCTTCTTCGCCGGCCTTGGTCGCGTGTTGTTCTATGAAGATATCATGCACGAGCCATCCCGTGACGGGAAGTTGACGCTTGACCGCGAGGATGATCGGCAATTTCTCTCCGTGCTAGAAACTAAAGATGAAGCTCGCTTGCATGATTTTCTCAACCAGCTTGACGAACGACTGCGTTCGGTGTGCGCTTCTGAATCTGTTATCCGTCGGGTGTATATTTATTTGATGGAGATGGTTCGCGCTTATTTTGCACATTTGCCGTTGTTTCGGAATGTCGACAATCGCTCGTCTTATGAATCGGTCATGACACTAGATACATGGGAGGAGATTCGCTTATTCGTCGTCGATTGCATCCATAACTGCTTCCGCCATGATAGCTCTTCCAGCGATCCACGCACATACTCGGAATTAGCGGTGGAACTCATTCTGAACTATTACCATGAAGATATATCTTTGCAGAGCGCGGCAGCGAAGATCAATGTGAACCCCTCTTACCTAAGTCGAATCTTTAAGCAAGAGACAGGGGAAAATTTCATCAATTATTTGACCCGAGTGCGGATCGACAAAGCGAAGTCACTCCTTGCGAATAAAGCACTGAGGGTATATGAGGTGGCGGAGCAGGTCGGCTATCATAACTATACATATTTCAGCAAAATTTTTAAGAAGGTGACCGGAATGTCTCCGGAAGATTATCGCGCCGCTCTGAAAGCCAAGAATGAATAAGGTAAGAACAATAAGCAGGAGAGGGAAGCGGAGATGAATGGCCTAAGAAAATGGCTGGCTGGCGTGACGATCTTCATTTACTATTGTCGGCTTGCAGCCAGAGCTTGCCTGCCAACAACGTGACATCTGTGCGAGCGGAGCCAGGACCTGTGACGCTCCGTTACTCCAGCTATTTGCTAGATTCTGCACAAGCAGGAAGAGTGTATTATGAAGCGATTGCAGAGTTTGAAGCCTTGCATCCGAATATCAAGATTGAACCAGATTTCATCCAGAACACCAATTATACGGCAGGCATCAAAACGAGACTGCTGGGCGGAGAGCCCGTGGACGTATTCGATACGTGGTCAGCTAGTCTATTCAATGAAATACGCATGCTCGATGAGGATATCTACTTGGATTTGAGCGATATGGAGGTGTTGAAGGACTTTGTCCCTTCATCGCTTGCTCCGGTCAAGATCGACGGAAAAGTGTACGGCGTGCCGGAGATCATGCACAGTGATGGACTTGTGTACAACAAAACGTTATTCGCGCAAATGGGCTTACAGGTACCGGAAACATGGGAGGAATTTGTCGAGCTCTGCGAATTGTTAAAGCGAGAAGGCATGATTCCGATCGCGATGGGATCTGAGTGGTGGGTGCCGCAGTATTTCTTCGGATCGATTCTAAGCAACAACGGTGCGGATCGAAGATGGACGGCCATGCTGGAGAGTGGAGAAGTGCTGGCGAGTGATCCGAAGCTTGTAGATGCGCTGGAGAAGACGAGGCTGCTCATGACAAATGGCTACATTCCGGACAATTGGACGATGCTCAAGCACGAGCAATCGAAAGATTTGCTCGGCCAAGGCAAAGCGGCGATGATGATCGCCGGCACATGGGATGTGCCAAGCGTGATGGAAAGATACCCGGAATACGAGTATGACTTTATGATGGTGCCTGGTGAACAGCGAACCGTGCCTAACATTAATATTGGTACGTATCGCGTCATCAGTTCGGGAACGAAGCATCCAGAGGAAGCCAAGCAGTTCGTAGCCTTCATGAACGGGCGAAGCAATCAGGAGAGACTTGCACAGGGCGCATTAGGCATCCCCTCTGTCAAGGAATACGAACTTGACGGGCCGGTCATAGAGGGTCTTGCAGCGGCGGTGACGAGAAAGGATGCGACATTGTATTGGCCGCACACCGTATCTACCGAATCGCTGCAAGTGGAAATTCTTGAGCATGTGAATCAGTATATGTCCAGCGGTGATCTGGAGGCGACGCTTAAAGGGATTCAGAAGGCGATTGATGAAGCGCGGGAGCTTCAGCAATCCATGCAAGGAGTGAGGCATTAGTGGGCGTAGCCAATACGATACCCGGGTAGTCAACGTCTAATTCCACATTAGTAAAAAAAAGAAAACATAAAGTAAAGGAAGTGCACGTAAGGCGTGTGCTTCTTTTTTGTGTCCGCAATCATTGCAATCATTCAGTAAAGAAAAGAAAAGGAGCGGTCAAAAACGTTGATTTTCAGCCGATTTTGCCTCCCTTATGATGGAAGAAACAGAAAAACTAGATGAAATAAGGAGGGTTTTATTCGATGAACAAGAGGAAAATGATGTTGATGCTGCTGCTTGCCATGGTCATAGCCTTGGCGGCGGCTTGCTCAGGTAACAACACATCAGGCAATCGTGCAGCAACCCGTCTAATCAAACAGGCAATCAGCCAGCCGATCAATCAGGGTCTGGCGGAAAGCAGGTCACTTTAACGTTCGGCATCTGGGATTCCAACCAAGAACCTGGACTTAGGATTATGGCGGATGAATTCGAAGCAGCGAATCCAGGCATCAAGATCAACATCGAGGTGACGGGATGGGGCGATTATTGGACGATGCTTGAAGCTGGTGCAACGGCGGCTCTTTGCCGGACGTGTTCTGGATGCACTCCAATGAAATTTATCGTTATGCATCCAATGATATGCTGCTAGACTTAACGGACCGCATTAGCGCGAGCAGATCTTGTCGATCTAAGCAAATTCCCGCAAGGATTGAATGAAATTTATAACCATGAAGGCAAACAATATGCAGTGCCGAAAGATTTCGACACGATCGGACTTTGGTACAACAAGAACTTGTTCGATGAAGCGAACTTGTCGTATCCGGATGAGTCGTGGGATTGGGATGACTTGTATGAGGCCGCCAAAGTATTAACGAACGATCAAGTATACGGCATCTTGACACCGCTGCACAATCAGGAAGGATACTATAACTTTGTCTACCAAAATGGCGGTACCATTATTACGGACGACAAGAAATCGGGCTATGACGATCCGAAGACGATCGAGGCACTGGAGTATCTACGTGAATTTTGTGAAAGAAGGCTTGTCCCCTGCGATCTTCGCTGATGCTGAACGGGCAGAAGCGATTCAAAATGGTCTGGTTGCGATGGGCTTCTTCGGTTCATGGAATCTGGCGGGCTTCGTGGACAATGACTTTATGAGGGAGAACTTTGATGTCGCGGTTCTGCCGAAGCAAGTGAGGCAAGCTTCGATCTATAACGGACTTGGTTATGCGATCGCGCATAAACACGGAACATCCTGACGAAGCTTGGAAGTTTGTCGAATACCTCGGATCTAAGGAAGGCCAGGAGCGTCATGCAGAGCTCGGCGTTGCGATCTCCGCATATGAAGGAACGGCCGATCTATGGGTCAGCTCTTACAAGGCGTTCAATGTTCAAGCCTTCGTCGATATGGTGGACTATGGGGTCATTCGCCCTTATTCCAAAACGACATTAATTTGGGAAGACAAAGCATATGAGCAGCTAATGCCGGCATTCACGAGGCGAAATATCAGTTGCGGAAGCCGCGAGAAATGCAGCAGAGATGATGAACGAAACGCTGGCAAGCGAGTAACGGGAGGTTATTTAGAAATCAACGATTGCGGCAACCGCTTGCACAAGAGGTTGCCGCAAATTTGTAGGAGAGATCACAGATGGAGAACACAACCCGACGTAAGTTGTCCAAAAAGAAATTAAATGAATGGTACTGGGCTTGGTTTCTCAGTCGCCCCGACCATGATCGGGCTGATCATCCTGAATATTATCCCGATTTTCCAAACCGCCTATCTCAGTTTTTTTAAGAGAGGGGACTTTGGGCGGGGTAATATTTTTATCGGATTGGACAACTATATTCGCATGTTTCAAGACGCTCAAGTATGGCATGCCGTCTTGAATACCCTTCTCTATACGGTATTAGTCGTGCCGTTTAGCATTGCGATCGCCATGGTGGTTGCGGTTTTCTTGAATCGGCGGATGGCAGGCCGCTTCATCTATCGAACGATTTATTTTATTCCGATGATTGCGGCTCCGGCTGCGGTTACGATGGTTTGGCGATGGATGTACAATTCGCAGTTTGGTCTGCTGAATGCGATGCTTGGCAAGCTGGGACTCGAACCCGTGCAATGGACGACGGATCCGAATATTGCGATTGTTTCGATCGCGATCATCGGGATTTGGAGTCTGATCGGCTATAATATGGTCTTGCTTCTGGCAGGATTGCAAGAAATTCCACGCGACTATTATGAAGCTTCCGAGATTGACGGAGCGAGCAAGTTCAAACAATTTTTCGTAGTTACCTTACCGCTTGTGACCCCGACGTTGTTTTTCGTGATGGTCACCACGATCATTCAATCGATGCAAGTGTTCGATGTTATCTATATGATGATCGATGTGACGAATCCGGCTTATGAGCGTACCGTCTCACTCGTCTACTTGTTTTATAACAATTCGTTCAAATATTCGGATCAGGGGTATGGCTCCACGATCGTCATGCTGCTGTTGGTGATTATTTTGATCATTACGGTCATTCAATTGCGTGTGCAGAAAAAATGGGTCAATTACATGTAGGGAGAACATCTGCGGGGTAGGAGGCGAATTTATGACACACGAAAGTTTGAAATCCCGAGTGGCCATCCATCTCTTTGTGTTTGTGGGTGCGCTATTCATGGTCGTTCCATTCGTATGGATGCTGCTTACTTCATTTAAGACAGTGACAGAATCGACGTCCATGAATCCTTTTATCATATTTCCTTCTTCATTACGGCTTGAAAATTATGAAGCAGTGATGAGGCAGTATGATTTTGTAATCTTATACTTCAACACGATTGCGATGATGTTTTTTCGCATTATTTGCTCTGTGCTGTTCAGCGCGATGGCCGCTTATGCATTAGCTAGACTGGATTTCCCTGGGAAAAATCTTTGCTTCGGACTCGTATTGTTTCAGATGATGGTGCCGACGCAAATTTTTATTATTCCGCAATACTTGATGATTGACCTTATCGGCATGCGGAATACGATCTTCGCGTTGGTCTTCCCAGGCTTGGTAAGTGCGTTCGGTACGTTTCTTTTGCGCCAATTTTTCATGGGCTTGCCGAAGGAGCTGGAGGAGGCAGCGAAGCTTGACGGATGCAACATCGGTCAAACGTTCGTTAGAGTCATGCTCCCTCTAGCTAGATCAGGCCTTGTGGCCTTGGCGATCTTCACCGCGCTCTTTGCATTCAAGGATTTGATGTGGCCGCTCATTATTAATACGAGCTCGGATGCCGCTACACTGTCGTCGGCGCTTGCCAAAATTCAAAGTGCCTATTCCGTCAAATATCCGGAATTAATGGCCGCTGCCGTACTTGCGGTATGGCCGATGCTGATCGTCTACCTGTTCTTCCAGCGTCAGTTCATCGAAGGCATTGCGACGTCGGGCGGTAAGCTGTAGGCAACATGGCTGTAAGCCACATAGCCAATTAGGTCGAATTCGGCGGCCAGTGAATCGAGCTGTTCATAGGGGGTGTGCCCGCATTTGCCCTTGTCGTACTTACCCCCTATGAAGCTCGATCGTCGTAGTGCCGCTATGTGTCCGCATTTGCCTCCTGTCGCACTTATCCCTAAGAGGTGTGGCATGGGATGGGAATGAGTCGTTTTGTATGAAATGTCATATAAATTTCTTGAAAAAATCCCAAAAATAGTAGATTTGTATGAAACGTCATACAAAAATCAGAGATTGTTTTGGAGAATGGACTTATTTGTATGAGGAATCGTACAAAACCATCAATTTCGGTGAAAAACAGAAAAATTTGTACGATAAATCGTACAACAAGTGCGGGGTTGTCGTATGCGGGGTTGTCCTATGCGGAGTTGTCTTAGCGTGGAGCGTGGATGTCCTATATGCGTGCGTGTCCTATCGTTTGTGTCATGATAGGGATTCATGTTGGGATAGTATCATCCAAGAACCAAGAGATTTGACACTACCGCGAACATTCCTTCCCTATCCCTCCTCATCAATCAAAGCGATCAAGCTTCTACCAACCGCTTCTTGCATTCTATCGCAATTAGGCTGTAGTTCCACTTGACATCATTAGGTTGAGGCTGTTATCCACGGACCGGCATTAAGCCTGCCCATTTTTCTTGTTGGCCTGGTTGCCATGTTACACCGTATCCATTCGCTATTGATATGAATGCACGTCCGGCGAAGGTACCCTCTCTGTTGTTTTCGTCCCAATCCGTAGAAAGCGAATGCTTACATGATTAAACCTCCTCTAATTTGGCGACACTGCTTAATAGATTCGTGTTTGCGAGGGTAGAAGAGGAGGGTGAATAAACGATGTTAAAGCAATTATTGCTCATTACGGACGGTTGCTCCAACAGCGGAGTGAATCCCGTCGTGGCGGCCGCTCACGCTGCTGAAAGCGGCATCACTGTCAATGTCATCGGCGTCGTCGAGCAAGGAGAGATTGGCAGAAACGGCGCGCTCGAAGCGGAAGCGATTGCCCAAGCAGGAGGTGGAATGTGCAGGATTGTCTCCATTCGCGACGTCGCTCAGACCGTGCAGATGATGACACGCAAAACTGTAACCCAAACGATCCAGCAAGCGGTTGAGAAGGAACTGAAAAGGACATTCGCAGTGGATTCCGTTGAACAATTGTCACCGGTCAAGCGGGCGCATGTGGTGAAAGTAATGGATGATTTGGGTGAGTCTGTGAGCTTGCGTGTTTGTCTCTTGATTGATACAAGCGCTAGTATGAAACCGAAGCTGCACTCTCTTGAAGAGGCGATACGTGACTTGTCACTTAGCTTGGAAGCCAGAAGCGGCAAGAGCGAGATATCCGTCATGTATTTTCCTGCGGAAGGGGACCGCGATGCCGGAATTGCATTGCCCTGGACGAGTCATGCGGCAGATATGCGATCCGTGTTAAGCACGCTGACGTTACAAGGTGTAACCCCTACAGGGCCGGCCATGATGTGTGCGATTCCTTATGTGAATGGCGAATCAGCGCTCGAGGATGACGGTGCTGAGGAAGATCAAGCGTTACAGCGGCGCGAAACCGGGCTGTTGCAAGATTATGTCGTTTGAACCATTACTTCATCCAGGAGATCATGTTGTTGGCAAGTGGCGCGGCCATCGGTATGTCATCAAACGTTGTTTGGGCAAGGGCGCCAACGGACAGGTCTATCTCGCAGAAGAAGAGGCGCCGCGAGCGTCAGCTAACGGTGGGGGGCGTCAAGCCGATCTTACTGGTGCGCCAAAGCAAGTGGCGCTGAAAATCGGCTACGATCCCATTGATCTCCAATCGGAGATCAACGGTTTGCTCGAGCTACAATCGTCAAGTGAACAGTCAGCAAAATGGTTGTATATATCGGATGATGTTCGAATCGGAAAAAAGGAATTTCCGTTCTATACGATGAAGTATGTAGAGGGCATTCATCCGGCTCGCTTTCTGTATGAGAACGGAATGGATTGGTTTGCGGTGATCGGTTACCGCCTGCTCGCCAAATTAAGTGAGCTTCACGGTCGCGGCTATGTTTTTGGCGATCTAAAATCTGATAATATATTAATATCGGGCTACGGTACGACCGAGCTTATTGATTACGGCGGACTTACCGCTTGCGGCAAAGCGATCAGACAATACTCCGAACGGTACGACAGAGGGTATTGGCAGGCCGGCTCGCGTACAGCGGATGCGCAATATGATTTGTTTTCATTTGCGGTGACGTGTGTGGAGCTGGCTGATCCGGAGGGACTGAGGCTCAGTGAGCTCGAATCGCGGCCGTCACGCAGTGTGGACGATCTGTGCCGACTAGCGGAAGAGCTGCCTCATCTGCGCAAAGTAGCGCCGCTGATCACCTCGTGCTTGCAAGGTCGAATGCCATCTGCTGCCGATGCGCTCGCCGCTTGGCGGAGGATGGTATACGCGTCCTTAAAGCGTCGATCTGATGAGCAGCGGCTAGAGAGCCGTCTGGGAGGTCGAGATTCCGTGGTCATGACCGCAGGGTTGGCGGCAACATTTGTACTATCTTTAGCACTGTTCGGAGCTGTGCTGTATTGGACGTTGCAGCCGGCGCTATTACCCTAAACAGCTTCGACCGCCTTCACAGACGTTATGCCTCGCAATCTGAGCAGCTATGTTCGCAAACATAAAGGGAGAGGACAAAGCCGCATGTCATTAATCCACAAAGTCGAACAATATATAAGGAAGGAACAGCTTTTGGAACCGGGAACGACCGTACTGGTTGCCGTGTCGGGCGGCCCGGATTCCACTGCTTTGCTGCATGTGTTGGCCGCTTTAGCTGGTAGCTGGCGGCTGACGCTGCATGTCGCCCATATGGAGCATGGCTTTCGCGATGCGGAATCGCGGCGGGAAGCGGAATGGGTAAAGCAGCTTGCGGAGCAGCTGAAGCTTCCTTGCACGGTGCAAAGTGTAAATATTCCCCACATGATTGCTACGCACGGAGGGAACCCGCAGGATGTGGCGAGGCAGGAAAGGTACAAATTTTTGCTGAGCGAGGCGGCGCACATTGGCGCCGATCGAATCGCGCTCGGTCATCATGCGGATGATCAAGCAGAGACGATCATCATGCGTCTTTTGCGTGGATCGTCCTTGCGCGGGTTAAGCGGCATGAGTCCAGTTACGATGCGCGGCGAGGTGAAACTTGTCCGCCCTCTCCTCCGTATAAATAAGGAGGAACTGATTGCCTTTCTGGATGAGCATCACTATTCTTATTGTGTGGATAGCAGCAATGAGGAGCGAAAATATACGCGCAACCGACTCCGACTTGAGGTGATGCCGCAGCTGAAGACGTTTAACCCTGAATTCGTGCAAGGGCTCAGCCGCATGGCCGATATCGTTCGCGATGAAGATCGCTTGTTACAGCGTTTGGCGCAAGCGGAGTTCGAACGATTGTTTCAACGGCGTGACCGTGCCTACTCATGCTCGAGGGAAGACTGGCTCAAGCTCGATGTCGCTTTACAAAGAAGAGTGATTAAACTAATATTAAGTTATCTGTGTTTTCATAAGGAATCTTTGGAAATGATACATATTGAACAGGTGCGAGAGGCGATTGAAAGCAGCACTCCTCCGACTGTCACTCTGCATTTGCCCGGCATGACTTTCATAAGAGAGTATGAGAAGCTTACCTTTGTTTCCGGCACCGTGAAGCAGGACGCGGTCAGTTACAGCTATGAAGTGGCACATGCGAACGAGACGCTCCTAATTCCGGAAGCCGGTGTTGTCGTTGATTTTGCTCTCTTGGAGAGCGAAACACTCGCAGCACTTGGTCGCGGTAATGGCTTTGCACCGCATAGCGCATACTTTGATATGGAGCAAATTTCGTTTCCGCTTACCGTCCGTAACAGACGGCCGGGAGATCGCATTCATCTTATGAATATGCAAGGGACAACAAAGCTGAAGGACTTGTTTATCGATTTGAAGGTCCCTCACAGCGAGCGGAGCCGAGTGCCGCTCGTTTTTGACGCAGAGGGGCGGCTGCTATGGATTTGCGGCATCAGACGGTCGCGTGAAGCGCCTGTGCATGAAACCGTGAAAAAAGTTTTACGTATTAAGGTTGAGCCGAATGTGGGCTCGTCTAACGACATAGACTATTTAGGAGGTTAATGTTTTTGCATAACGACATCAAGGAAATATTGTACACGGAAGAACAAATTCAGGACAAGATTCGCGAGTTGGGTGAAATCCTTAGCAAGGATTATGAAAATCGCAACCCGCTCGTGATTTGTGTCCTTAAAGGCGCTTATATGTTTATGGCAGATTTGACGAGAAGAATTTCGGTGCCTGTGGAGATTGATTTTATGGCGGTTTCCAGCTATGGTCAGTCGACGAAATCTTCCGGTGTTGTCAAGATTATGAAGGATCTGGATGTTTCGGTTGAAGGTCGCGATGTCATTATCGCAGAGGACATTATCGACAGCGGACTGACGCTCAGTTATTTGGTGGATGTGCTGGAAAGACGCAACGCGATGTCCGTTAAGGTCGTCACGCTCTTTGACAAACCTGCCGGACGGCAAGTCGAGCTTGAGGCGGATTATAGGGGATTTATCCTGCCTGACGCCTTCGTAGTCGGCTATGGATTGGATTATGCCGAGAAGTACCGAAATCTCCCTTACATCGGCATTCTGAAGCCGGAAATTTATGCTTAAACTTTACGCTTGTAGCATTGTGTCACCCGAATTGTATTCATTGATTCACCATGATAAAATGAGTAGAACTTCTGCCGAATCAATAGCAGAACCAAAAGTGCCACTGAGAGGAGGGTGGGGATGAATCGATTCATAAAGAACACCGGATTTTACCTAATTATCATACTTATAACTGTAGGTATCGTGAACTTCATCAGTAGCAATAACGACCAGAGATCCGAATTATCCTATGACGTGTTTCGTTCCCAACTTGAACAAAACAATATTGAACAAGTTACTGTACAATTTGACGGATATACGTATTATGTGACGGGTAAGATGAAAGTGAACCCGAATCCGAGCGAATATCCTTCCGTTGAATTTGTTGCGCGTGCGCCTTTTTCAGACTCTCTGATCGAGAAGCTCGAGCAAGCAGATCTGAAGGAAAGCTATAAGGCGATGGAAGGGCAAAGCATCTGGGTCACACTTCTGACGACGCTCATTCCATTCATCATTATGTTCGCGCTGTTCTTCTTCTTGCTGAACCAAGCTCAGGGCGGCGGCGGCAAGGTGATGAATTTCGGAAAAAGCCGCGCAAAGCTATATAATGAAGAGAAGAAGCGGGTCACGTTCGATGATGTAGCTGGTGCGGATGAAGAGAAGCAGGAGCTTGTGGAAGTCGTTGAGTTCCTGAAAGATCCGCGCAAATTTTCAACTTTGGGTGCGAGAATTCCGAAAGGCGTGCTTCTGAATGGTCCCCCTGGAACAGGTAAGACGCTCCTCGCCCGGGCGGTAGCCGGTGAAGCCGGAGTTCCTTTCTTCAGCATAAGCGGTTCTGACTTCGTCGAGATGTTCGTCGGTGTCGGAGCTTCCCGTGTACGGGATTTGTTTGAAAATGCAAAGAAAAACGCCCCGTGTATCATTTTCATCGATGAGATCGACGCCGTCGGTCGCCAGCGTGGTGCTGGACTAGGTGGCGGTCATGATGAGCGCGAGCAGACGCTGAACCAGTTGCTCGTTGAGATGGACGGCTTTGGTGCGAACGAAGGAATTATCATTATTGCTGCGACGAACCGTCCGGACATTCTCGATCCGGCGCTGCTGCGTCCGGGACGCTTCGACCGACAAATTACTGTCGATCGCCCTGACCTGAAGGGACGCGAAGCCGTATTGAAGGTTCATGCCCGGAACAAACCGCTGGCTAAGGACGTTAAGTTCGAGGTGCTGGCGCGATATACGACCGGCTTTACCGGAGCCGATCTGGAGAACTTGCTGAATGAGGCTGCGCTCATTGCGGCGCGGCGCAACCGTAAGGAAATCTCGATGTCAGAATTGGATGAAGCTTTCGATCGCGTAGTCGTCGGAACGCAGAAGAAGAGTCGCATCATCAGTGAGCGAGAGAAGCGTACGATCGCTTACCACGAAGCGGGTCACGCGATTATCGGCTATTACGTGCGGCACGCTGACGTCATTCACAAAGTGACGATCGTACCGCGCGGTCGTGCCGGCGGATATGCGATGATGATTCCGAAGGAAGGCGAAGACCGCTTGCTGCAGACGAAGTCTGAGCTGCTCGATCGCGTCGTTGGTTTGTTAGGCGGCCGGGTCGCTGAGGAAATGTTCATTGGCGAGATTGGCACTGGCGCTTATGACGATTTCCGCAAGGCGACACAAATCGTGCGTGCGATGATTATGGAATATGGCATGAGCGATCGACTGGGGCCGCTGCAATTCGGCAACAATCAAGGTCAAGTTTTCCTTGGCCGCGACATTGGTCATGAGCAAAATTATAGCGATGCAATCGCCTATGAGATCGATCAGGAAATGCAATCGATGATTCGTAGCTGCTATGAGCGGGCGCAAAAGTTATTGAAGGAACACGAAAAGGAAATGCATCTGCTCGCTGAGGCCTTGCTTAAATACGAAACGTTGGATAAAGACCAAATTACGGAGCTGCTCGAAACCGGCAAGCTGAAGGAAGAGCCGGTGAAGTTTGAGGAATCGAACGGTTCCGGTGAAGGGTCGAAGGACGTGAAAGTCAATATCGGCCAGCAAGCTAGCGAGAGCGATGCGAATAAGCTGGACTTCGATAAGGAGAAGAAATCCTCCGAGGAAGGCGAGAAGCCATCTGTAGACGAACAGGCGAAGCCTGAGAAGTCTGAGAAGCCAGAAGAGAAGAAAGACGATAAAGACGAAGAAGATCCGAAGTAATCTAGTGCAATCTCTGTGGTACTTCGCATCATGAAGCGTAAACCGTAAACCGCCCTCCGGCGATCCGACTGGAGGGCGGTTTTTGATTTTACATATAGAGTTTATAACATGCGTCCTAAAGGACTTGGTGCCAGCTAAGTATTTCTTTATTGCAGGAGGTTTCATCCTTTAGAAAATCTTGATGAAAGTTTGAATTCGCATTGACACCTAGAGCAGCGTTGTGTACATTTAGTGATAACTGGCTGCAGGGAAGGCCATTTTATTTGTTTGCTAACTTTGTACATTTTTTCACGAAGGGGGAGGCGTCATACGTGGCGACGGCATTATCGATGGAGGAGCTTGCGCAGCAACGCAAGGAAGAACAAAACCGCGAGCTGAAAGAGCGGCTTGCGCAGCTTAAGAAAGAGAAAAACGCGATTATCCTTGCTCATTATTATCAACGCGATGAAATACAAGAAGTAGCGGATTTCCGTGGAGATTCGTTCTTACTCGCGCAGAAAGCCGCAGAAACAGATGCGGATGTGATCGTATTTTGCGGCGTTCATTTCATGGGGGAAAGTGCGAAAATTCTCGCTCCCGACAAAACGGTGCTCATTCCGGACGAACGAGCGGGCTGCCCGATGGCCGATATGGCAAATGTCGAAGGATTGCTGGAACTAAAACGTCAGCATCCGAATGCGAAGGTTGTCACTTACATTAATTCTTCTGCAGAAGTAAAATCCGTTACCGATATTTGTTGCACATCCTCCAATGCTGTAAAGGTTGTACAGTCATTGGATACAGATGAGATTATATTCGCCCCGGATAAAAATTTGGGCCGGTATGTGCAGCAATTCACAGATAAGAAAATGATCTTATGGGAAGGGTATTGCAATACACATGACATGCTCACATTGAAAGATGTGGAGGAGATGCGTGCCAAATATCCGAACGCGCAATTTGTCGCGCATCCGGAATGCCGCCCAGAAGTAGTGGAGAGAGCGGACTTTGTCGGCAGTACGACAGCGATCTTGAAATATTGCCGTGAATCTGACTGTCAGGAATTTATCGTCGGCACAGAGGACGGCACCGGCTACCAACTGCGTGTGGACAGTCCGCAGAAGAAGTTCCATTTTGCATCGAAGTTTCTCGTATGTCCGAATATGAAAGTGAACAACTTGAAGAAGGTCGTGCGTTGTCTGGAGACGATGAAACCGCAAATTTATGTGCCGCCGCAATGTGGCCGATAAAGCGAGATTGGCTTTGGAACGCATGCTGCAAGTGAAGTAAGCTGCACATGTCGTCAAATGAGCGGCTTGAAGACTCGGGAAAAGGTGGATAACGGAGCATGATCGTCCTAGATATCTTGTTGATTTTTCGATTGGATGAATTGCCACGTGAACAGTATGACGTAATTGTCATCGGTGCCGGCATTGCCGGATTATATACCGCCATCCAAGCCAGCGACTCGGGTCATCGGGTGCTTATGATTACGAAAAAATCTCTGATGGACAGCAATACGCGCTATGCGCAAGGCGGTATTGCTGCCGTTATTTCTGACAATGACTCGCCTGCCTTCCACCGTGAAGATACGCTAAGAGCCGGGGCAGGACTTGTGCGATCCGCGTGCAGCAGACGTACTCGTCCATGAAGGTCCACAGGGTGTGGAGGATCTCATTCGGCTTGGTACGCACTTCGATGTGGAGCGAACGGGGAATTTTCCTTGACGATGGAGGGTGCGCACTCGCCAGCGGCGAATCCTTCATGCCAACGGCGATGCGACCGGATATGAAATCATTCGGGCATTATCTGTCAAAGCTAAAGACGATGCGAACACTATCGATCTGGGATGATCATTATGTGATAGATCTGATTACACAGGACGGGGAATGTCATGGTGCGCTCCTGCTTAGGCCGGACGGATCTTGATTGTATGCCTCCGGCAAAGCGACGGTGCTTTGTACCGGCGGTGCAGGTCAGCTGTATCGGTACACGACGAATCCCGATGTGGCGACGGGTGATGGCATAGCGATCGCATACCGGGCCGGCGCTTATATTCGGGATCATGGAATTTATCCAGTTTCATCCGACGGTGCTGTGCTACCCTGGCGCACCAAGGTTTCTGATCTCGGAAGCGGTGCGCGGGGAAGGAGCTGTGCTGCGCAACATCCACGGAGATCGCTTCATGGAGCGCTATCATCCGATGCTGGAGCTGGCACCGAGAGACGTTGTGGCGCGAGCGATCGTCAGTGAGATGGAGCTACACGAAATCTTCATTTGTTTATCTCGATATTACCGATGAAGCCCGCAGACAAAATTACGCACTCGCTTCCCGACTATCTATCAACGTGTCTGACAGTATGGGTTGGATTTGACCGCGGATTGGATCCCCGTTGCCCCGGCCGCCCACTATATGATGGGCGGGATTAAGACGGATCTGAACGGGGAAACGATCGTGAAGCGCCTGTTCGCTTGTGGGGAAGTGTCGTCTACAGGCGTACACGGGGCCAATCGGCTGGCGAGCAATTCATTGTCCGAAGCGGTCGTGTTCGGCCGCCGCATCGCCAGCCGAATCGGACTGCACTCGAAACGCACGATGGAACGTTTCCGCAACGAGAGTTTAACCGCACAGAGCCATCGCGTCAGGCGGTCATCGAGAAGCGGCTGAAGCTGCAGAAGACGATGTTGCGCCATGTCGGCCTGAAGCGCCAGAATTCTCGCCGAGAAAGGGCGGGGAAGAGCTGAGCGAAATCAGACGATCTTTGATTGTCGGCTTTCAACTCGAGATGATCTGGAATTCGCTAATTTGCTGACCTTTGCTGCCGCTGACGACTGAGGCCGCTCTGCTCAGCGAAGAAAGCCGCGGCGCGCATTATCGGGAAGACTATCCAGAGCGGGACGATGAAGGCTGGCGGAAGCATCGTTTGTTTCGGATAGAGAATACAGCGTACGTGGTGGAAAGCATCGCGATGCTCGATGCTGTAACAAGGAAACGGTTCGGGCGATAATTCGCATTGGCTGGCGGAGGATGATGGGAGACGGCGATGTGACGTCGATGGCGACCGTGCCGGCAGCAGCACGAATCGATCGGCATTATCCATATGAAGGATGAAGGCATCATCGCCGGTTTGCCAGTGGCGGAAGCGGTGTTTCGCTATAGTGGACAGCAGCTCTGCACTTCCGCGCACTTACTGAAGACGGCGCGAAGCGTCGAGCGGGGCGATGTCATCGCCCGCGTTCACGGCCGTACACGCAGCATACTGACGGGCGAGCGGCTGGCGCTCAATTTGTTGCAGCGTTTGTGAGGCATCGCAACGAAGACACGCAATACGTGAGGCAGTGGAAGGCTCCCCGTCCGCATCGTGGATACGCGCAAGACGACGCCGGGTCATCGCCTGCTGGAGAAATATGCGGTGCGGGTCGGCGGCGGCATAATCATCGCTTCGGACTTGTCGGATGCGGTGATGATCAAGGATAATCATATTAAAGCGGCCGGCGGCATTCGGCAGCCGTCATCGTGCGCGCGAAGCGGCATTCCGCATACGATGAAGATCGAGGTGGAGACGGAATCGCTGGAACAAGCGAAGGAAGCCCTGGATGCGGGTGCGGATATCATCATGCTGGATAATATGCCGCCCGATCGAATGGAGGAAGCAGTCAAGTCATCAAAGTCGCCGCTCGCCGCCATCGTCGATCGAAGCATCGGGAGGCGTTACCTTGCAGGCGATCCGCCAGATCGCGCTCGACGCGGCGTCGATGTCATCTCGGTCGGCGGCTTGACGCATTCGGTGATGTCGCTGGACATCAGTCTCGATCTGAATGCGAAGAAGGGGCGGCAAGCATGCATGATTCTAGTGATGGATGTCGGGCAACACGAATATCGTGCTTGGCGTATACAGCGGACCAGACATTGCTGCACAATTGGCGCCTCAGCACGAACCGGTCCGCTACGGCGGATGAATACGGCATTGCGATCTGCAATTTGTTCCAACATGCTCAGTTTGGATATTGCTGACGTTGACGGCGTCATTCTTTCCTCTGTCGTTCCGCCGCTCAATGCCATTCTGGAAGCAATGTGTGCGCAATATTTACGTAAGGAACCGCTTGTTGTCGGACCGGGATTGAAAACCGGACTGAATATTCGCTACGAGAACCCTCAAGAAGTCGGTGCGGATCGGATCGTGAATGCGGTCGCCGCGATCGAGCAGTATGGTCGCCGCTCATTCTCGTCGACTTCGGAACAGCTACTACATATGATTATATCGATGAGCATGGCCAATATATCGGCGGTGCGATCGCTCCAGGTATCGGCATCTCGACTGAAGCCTTGTATCAAAGAGCGGCCAAGCTGCCCCGCATTGAACTAAGCAAGCCTGAAAGATACGATCGGCCGCAATATGATTCACGTCGATGCAATCGGGCATCATCTACGGCTATGTCGGGCAAGTGGATGGCATCGTGAATCGCATCTGAAGGAAGTCGGGCAAACAGCCGCGAGTTATAGCGACGGGCGGATTGGCCGAGCTCATCGCAGCTGATTCCGAGACGATCTCAGAAGTGAATCCTTTGCTTACATTGACCGGACTTCGCATATTGTATGAACGTAATGTGAAGTCCGGTGGACGGGTATGATACAATTGACGGAATAAGACAGAATAAACAAGGGAGGAGCCATCATGCAAGATTATATTATTCGCGGTACCGCGATGGACGGCATGGTGCGTGTTTTTGGCGTGCGTGCGACCGGCATTATGGAGGAGCTAAGGCGCAGACATGATACGTGGCCCGTCAGTTACAGCAGCTCTCGGACGTGCGGTGCGGCAGGCTTGATGATGGGCGCTATGTTCAAGGATGAAGACAAGCTGACGATCCAAATTAAAGGGGACGGACCGGCTGGACAAATCGTTATCGATGCCAATGCCAGAGGCGAGGTACGCGGTTATGCAGACGAACCCCATGTCGATTTGCCGCTGAACGAGCAAGGCAAGCTGGATGTAGCCGGAGCTGTAGGAAAGAACGGCACGTTATATGTGATTAAGGATTTGGGCTTGAAGGAGCCGTATCGCGGCAGTGTGCCGCTCATATCCGGCGAGCTTGGCGAAGATTTTACGTACTACTTCGCAAAATCGGAACAGACACCTTCGGCTGTAGCTGTCGGTGTGCTAGTGAATCCGGATGGCACGGTGCGCGCTGCGGGCGGATTTATTATCCAGCTGCTTCCTGGAATTTCGGACGATGAGATTACGGGCATCGAGAACAAGCTAGGGCAAATGAGATCGGTGACCGAAATGCTGGACAGTGGAATGACGCTGGAGGATATGGTATCCCGTGTCGTTGAGCGCGTCGATGTGAAGGAGACGCTGGATGTTTCTTTCCGCTGTCAATGCTCTGAAGAACGAGTGGAGCGCACATTGATCAGCATGGGGCGCGGGGAGATTGAACAATTGCTCAAGGAAGATGATGACGTCGAAGTCGTCTGCCACTTCTGCAATGAGAAATATAACTTTAATCACGAGCAATTGAGACAACTGCTCGAAAAAATTTCTTGATTGCTAGCGCAGGCCATTGACAACCGCCTGAAAAGACTGATAATATTAATGCAAATAAAGCCGACTTGATTACTCGGAAATAAGCGAGAAGGCAATATTCAACATTCATATGGGAAATAGGAGGTATTCGTATCAATGGCCAAATTAGTGCAAAACATTACGCAATTGATCGGTGATACGCCGCTGGTTCGCCTGAACCGTGTCGTACCGGAGGACAGTGCGGAAATTTATGTCAAGCTAGAGTACCAAAACCCTGGTGCGAGCGTAAAGGACCGGATCGCAATCAGCATGGTGGAAGTAGCTGAGAAGGAAGGTAAACTGAAGCCTGGCTGACTACGATTGTAGAACCGACAAGCGGAAATACAGGAATTGGACTAGCTATGGTCGCTGCTGCGAAAGGGTACAGAGCGATTCTTGTCATGCCGGAGACGATGAGTATGGAACGCCGCAACCTGCTTCGCGCTTACGGCGCAGAACTGGTGCTGACACCAGGAGCAGAAGGAATGAAAGGCGCGATCCGCCGTGCGGAAGAGCTCGTAGCGGAGAACAAAGACTACTTCATGCCGCAGCAATTCAAGAACCAAGCGAACGTGAAGATCCATCGCGAAACGACTGGACCGGAAATCGTAGAAGCGATCAAATGTCATGACGGCAAGCTGGACGCTTTTGTATCCGGCATCGGTACGGCGGTACGATCACGGTGCTGGCTCGGTGCTTCGTGAGCACTTCCCGAACATCAAAATTTTTGCCGTTGAGCCGAAGCTTCGCCTGTTCTATCTGGCGGACAACCGGGACCGCATAAGATCCAAGGGATCGGCGCAGGCTTTGTGCCGGATATTCTCGATACGAATATTTACGACGAAGTCATCACAGTCGACAATGAGGAAGCATTCGAAACTTCCCGCCGCGTCGCACGTGAAGAAGGTATCCTCGGCGGAATCTCGTCCGGCGCTGCCATCTTCGCTGCGCTGCAAGTGGCGAAGAAGCTCGGGAAAGGCAAACGCGTTGTTGCGGTTCTTCCTTCAAACGGTGAGCGTTACTTGAGCACACCGCTGTATCAGTTTGACTAATCTTTAGTAGGATCACATAATTGAAAAAATGGACGGAAAGCCGATTTCGGTTTCCGTCCATTTTTGCGCTCTAACGGTTGCGATAGAGCTAATTATAGCGAATTAGCCGTGGTTTGTTTTGTAACGGTTGTGATGGCGGCTATTTTGCTGTTTTTCCGCCCAAATGTGGCATTTTATCATGAATAGCCTCCATGGCAACCGTTAGATTTTTCAAACGTGCGATTACTGGCGAATAGCCTTTGTGGCAACCGTTACAACTCAGAAGCCCTAGCAAGGCCATCAATGCTTCTAGGAAAGCACGAATTGGGGACGTCCATCAGTCGGGTCATCAGTCGGTTTGCACAGACTTTCTGGACATCCCCCTTTGATTGTACAAGGTCAAATCCTTCTTAGCTCCACATTGCGAATCGGCAGCCACGACAGGACGCTGAAGACGATCAGGCAAGCCAGCATATACGGTATAGCACTCCAATAAGACGGGAAGCTGGCCAACCATTGATAAGTCGGGATAAACCCTTCGAAGATGATGAATAACGTAAAGAACAGGATGGCAAACGCTCCAAACCCGAACCAGAACATGCGCCCGAACTTATATGCCCAAGATGCTAGCGTGTTTCCGAACATAGTGATCATTAAGAGTAAAACCAGATGGAACATGAACAATTCCAATAGATTGTTCGTGCCGAGCAAGCGATAATGATACAGATTCACATGCTCAAGAAGCGGATCTAGGAACATTTCTAAGGCTGTCAGCAATGTCATGATTACGGTCTGTAGCAATGCTAACAGCAAATAAAAATAGAGCGTACTCAGGAAATAGAGCTTCCGGGTTGCTCCCATGCTGAGCGCCAACGGAAACGTGTCCTTAATAGTCAATAAACCCGTAATGAACATAAACACATAGACCGCACCGGAGCCACCCAACATCAGCGATGACGGTGAATCTTCACTGCTGGAAACCGCCATAAGAACGAGCAAGATCACTTGAATCGCTAACACGATGCTCCAAAATATGATGAGTGGAGGACGCATCATAACTTGATGCAAATATAGAACGGGTTTCAGTCTGTTGCTCATAGACTTTCCTCCTTCTTCGCATTTTGCGTCAATTGAACGAGCAGCTGCTGCAGCGGCATATCGTTAATTTCGATTGCCAGCTCTGCGAGCCGGTTGCGATCTTCCTCGTTCATCTTGCCAAACCACGAGGCATAGGCTGAGCGCCCGAACGATTCGATGTGAAGGATACGTGAGTCTTGGGCAAGCTGGTTAATTTGTCGGTGCTGCCGTTCAGCATATTGGCGCAGGCTAATATTTCATCCACTTCCTCATTGAGAATAATCTTTCCTTGATGGATGATAATTACTTGTTCGAACAATTTGCTCACTTCATCGATCAGATGTGTGGACAAAATGATTGTCCGCGGATGGTCGATGAAATCTTGCAGCAATCGATCATAAAAAATTTTCCTCGCGACGGCATCAAGTCCCAGGTATGGCTCGTCATAGACCGTTATGGGTGCTCTCGAAGCCAGACCGATAATAATGCCTACAGCCGATTCCATACCACGCGAAAGCGATGTCATTTTCTTGTTGGGATCTAACTCGAAGTCTTCCAGAAGCCTTGATGCAAACTCATGATCCCAATTCGGATAGAACAAGGAAGCAAGCCTCAGTAGTTCGTGAATTTTGAAGTTCTTCTTAAAGGGCTGACTCTCTTTCACGAAACAGATTTGTTGCTGAAGCGAATCATTTTCAAATGGCGACTCGCCATTGATTTCGATGCTGCCGGAAGTCGGCAGCAGCTGCGCGGTCAATAGATGCAGTAAAGTAGTCTTGCCAGCACCATTACGACCCAATAACCCGTAGATTCGGTTCTCTTCTAGCGTGAAATCGATATCGGTTAAAGCTGTTTTCCCGTCTGCATAAGTTTTATGAATATGCCGAAACTGAATGGTCATAGCCTAAGCTTCACTCCCTTCTGTTCGCTGTGCGATCAACTGCAACAGTTCTGATCTGGAAATCCCGATTTTCTCCGACTCTTTGATCAAAGGAACAACAAACTCCTCGTAGAAAGATTCCCTGCGCTTGTTCATGAGCTTTGATCTGGCTCCTTCAGCGACGAACATGCCAATGCCACGTTTCTTGAACAAAATACCTTCTTCTACAAGCAGATGAATCCCTTTGGCCGCAGTAGCGGGATTGATCTGATAGAAGGTTGCAAACTGGTTGGTGGACGGCACCTGTTCTCCCTCAAGAATTCGGCCTTCCACGATGTCGTCAGTGATCTTCTTGGCGATCTGCAGATAGATGGCAGTATTGTCGTGCAAGGAAGCAGCCACCTCTTCACCTCCGTCTCTTCGTTGCTGAACCATAAACATAGCGTTAAGTATGTGAGACATACAGGTTCATTAGCTATTTGGTTCATTACTCATGTAATGAAGTATACAGGATGAATTTGAAAAATGCAATCGTCTGCCGAAAAATAAACAAGTATTGACAAAAATCGTAATATCGTCTAATTTTAGAGTAATTACTCTAAAAGGTGATGCGTATTGAGCACGAAGCGGCGTATTATACAGACAGCTGTTCAGTTATTTAACGAGCAAGGGGTCGGCAAGGTATCGACCAACCACATCGCGGCTGCAGCATCCATGAGTCCCGGCAATCTTTACTATCACTTCAAGAATAAAAGCGAGATCATTGGAGCCATTTTGCATCAGATGTATGAAGAATGGAATGAAGTATGGGCTCTCCCAAAGCACGAACGGTTGAGCCGGCAACATTTGGAGCAGAGACTAATGATGAACTTTGAAATATTGTGGCGATATCGGTTTTTCTATCGCGAGGCATTGTCTTTATTTCAAGCCGATGAGAACTTAAGACAGAAGCATAACGCCATGATGCAAACTCGTCTAGTTGAGCAGCAAGCATTCGTTCAACGATTCGTTACGGATGGCGTGCTGCAAATTGAGGCGGATGCCGAGCAGCTTGAGAAGCTGCTGATCTCATGCTGGATCATTGCGAACAATTGGCTGACCTTCTTAGAGATGAACGGGCGGCCTGTCGATGAAGAGGCGTTCAAGGAAGGAGTGGGGTTTATTTGGGCGATTCTGACTCCGTATTTAAGAAATTGACCATACATACAGGAGGATGAAGGATGGAACCGAAGCTGCAGCACAAGAAAGTGTCAAGGAGAAGCTTTTTGAAAATTTCTGGAGCGGCATTCGTCTTGCTCGCGGGGGGAGGAATATACCGCGCTTTCGATAAGGGTGTTTTTACTACGGCTACAGGAACGGCTTATGAGCCTTGGAATTTGAGCTCGGAGATTGAAGCAGGTGTGAGCGACAAGGGACCGCTTCGTCTTGTCCGCTACGCGATCCTCGCCGCTAATGCACATAACACGCAGCCGTGGTTGTTTCGCATACGACCTGAACGGGTAGAGCTCTATTCGGATATTGCCAGAAATATCGGGGCAATCGATCCCGTCTATCGGGAAATGTACATTAGTCTGGGCTGCGCCATAGAAAGCTTGTGTATCGCTGCACAGGCGCATGGCTATGCGCCACAGGTGAAGCTGCTGGAAGGTGGCTTTGAACACATCAAGGTCGCGGATATATTACTAACCAGTAGTGATCGTGACATGCCTGATTTGGCACCATTATTTCCGATGATCACGAAGCGGCATACGCATCGCGGAGCGTATGACACGGCAAAATCCGTTCCAGAAAAGTTGCTGCAGGAGATGGCCGCACTAGGGCAGGAACTTTCTTCCGTGAAGCTGTTATGGCATGCGGATAAGCAAGCCAAGGATCACGTTGGATCGCTGATCATCCAAGCGACGCAAGCGATTATTCGCGATGCGGAACAATCGCGCGACAGTCATCGCTGGTACCGTCATGATCGTGCTGAGATTCAGCGATTCAAGGACGGAACGACGCTGGATGCAACGGGTAACCCAGCGATTATTCGAGCCATTGGCAAGCTGCTTCCCGTATCCGAGCAATCCTCCAACAAGCATTGGCTTAGGATGACTCAGGAGACGCAGATTCCCACAGCTGCTGCATTCGGAAGCATTGTGATCCAATCGCGTTCCAGAACACGCCTAATGGAAGCGGGTCGCCTGTGGCAACGTATCCACTTGTGGGCGACTAGCAAAGGATTGGCCGTACAACCGTTGAATCAAGTAAATGAGCGTCAAGACAGGGAAAGGCAGCTAGGCTTGGAGCCGTTATTCGGCAATGCTCTGCGAAGGCTGGCTGGCGATGGAGAGCATATCTTTATGTTTCGTTGTGGCTATCCACAGGATCAGGCGCTGCCAAGCCCAAGGCGATCGGCAGATGAAGTGTTGCTGCAGTCATGAGCAATTTAGCTGTCGAAACGAAAATGCTAAGGCGGAGTAAGATTGATTTTCAGGAGTTGATCGTTTGATTAAGATTTACAATAACCCGAAAGGACAGGCGTATCGTCAACTGCTTGATTATGCAGCAAATCATGCACCGGTGTTCGTGCTTGCCGATCGTTATGATTTGAGCAGGCATGGATCGTGTTTCGAGGTTTTTGAGAAGCTGAAGCCGTACTTGATCAAGAAAGAACTAACGAAATTGTCCCACAAGAAGCGCCCCCGGCATAGTATCGACTATACGTATAACTCGTACATTTACTATTATGAATGCAATGAACAGTCGCTTGAAATTTTGAAATCCGTTGCGAATTCACTGCTGGATTGGCAGCATCCCCATTTGCCGGAGGATCTGTGCTTCTTAGATCATGAAGAGAACGACTGGCTCATCAATATCGCTCACGAAAGCATCATGCAAATCCGTATTTCGGAAGAAGAAGCAGAGAAGCTATCCCAAAAGATCCGAGGACTTTTTCTCACGGGAACGTTCAACAAAGACTTGAATCGCTTATTGGATGACGCCATCAGACATGAAGCTGAATATTTGTACATATCCGGGTATGGCATCAAGACGATCCCCGAGCAGTTATTCCAAGTGCATAGTTTAAAATTTTTGAATCTCTTCGAGCAACATATCGACCGTCTTCCGGAACCGTTGTTCAACCTGACCGGATTGGAGAAATTGATCATCTGGACTACGAATATGCACAATCTGCCTAGTGCCGTGAAACAATTGAAACAGCTAAAGCACCTGACGATTTACTGTGGGTGTTACCACGAATCTCCCAAGGATGGTAAGATCATTAAGAAGGAGGAGGTCTTCTTCAATCGACTGCCGGACGAGATCGGTGAGCTTTCAAGCTTGGAAAGTTTGGATATTCAGTACACAGCATTGCGAGGCTTGCCGGAGTCGATTCGCCAATTGAAACGATTGAAGTCGCTCAACGTGAGCAACAATCTGATTGCGTCCAGACCTCCTGTATTGGATCATATGCCGCATGTAGAACATGTCAGCTACGAGATGAATCCATTCGGCGTTTAGACGGTGCTAATTATGGCTTGCCACGCCAAAAATAAAGGTGAAGCAGGTTTGTCCCTGCTCCACCTTTATCCTCTCGAATTAGAACGAGTAAATCGTCTTGACAATGCCGTTCGTAAAGGACACATATCGGTAGCCGTATCTCCAAATTTTCGATTGTGAGTCCCTTCTCAAATCTCTCCCAATTATGATAACGGTTGACCCAGAGCAATTGTCCGATATTTCTTTATTCCTCAATCTCCTTATTGAATTGGTAGGAATAATATACCATAATATAATAATGGTATAAAATTAGATGACTTGCAATTATTGCATAAATATAAACCTATTCTAAATAGATCTGTTGATAGAATGGTCATGAAAATAATCGCTCTTGATCATTCGGAATATGGCGATTATGGGAGGGGTATGTAATGAAGGGGAAGGAAGCAAGTGCCAGCTTTCCCGTCAAGGTCTTGTATTTGCTCCTGGTGCTAGGTTTGATTACTGGCGGAATGCCGCACCCGGTCTCGGCAAGTCAAGGCGTGGCAACTGACTATGAAAACAGCTGGGCTCGCAGCACGATCGAGAAGTGGATGCGTGAAGGGCTGGCGGAAGGCCTTCCTGATGGCAGCTTTCATCCGGAACGGCCTGTGTCGCGTGCGGAGTTTATGGCGTTCGTGAATCGCGCCTTTGATTTTGTAGACGAGCATGAAGCAGTATTGGCGGATGTCGATGAGCAAGAATGGTTTGCCCGTGAGGTGCGAAAGGCGTTGGCAGCCGGATATTTGCAAGGTACACCCGATGGTAGAATCATGCCGCGCGAGCTGGTCAGTCGGCAAGAAGCGGCCGTGATGCTGCATCGCCTCCTTAAGCTGGAGTCATCGCCACTGGCGGCAAATTCGTTTGCGGATGAGCTGGAAATCGCGGATTGGAGCCGCGGAGCGATCGGGGCGCTGTTCGCGGAAGGACTGATGAACGGATATTCGGACGGCCGGTTCGCTCCGGAGGACAATCTAACACGGGCACAAACTGTCGTACTGCTGGACCGGGCCATGGAATGGGTGGCACGCGGTGGACAGTTAGTGCAGAAACCGGGCGAGACGATTGGACCGGACATCGGAAGTAGACGGATTCAAGGTGATGTGACCGTCACTAACCCGGATACGACTTTGCAAAATCTCGTGATCGAAGGGAATCTATACATTGCGAAAGATGTAGGGGAAGGCCGCGTATATTTGCGGCATGTAGTAGTGCGAGGCAGCATGGAAGTGTACGGCGGCGGGACGGAGAGCATCTATATTAAGGACAGTTACATCCCGCAGCTGCTTGTCGACAAAGAAGGAGGCGCGGTGCGGATCGTTGCTTCAGGCGACACAGCCATTGAGCAGACTGAGGTGCGTGCGTCCGTACGCTTAGAGGAAGCGGATGACCTTATTGGACTAGGCTTCCGTACGGTTATGGTCACCGGGGAATCATTGGACATTGCACTGATGCAAAGCGAGATCGAAGCTCTGCATATGACTGAGCAAGCGGATTCGGTACGTGTTCATGTCGCGCTTGGAAGCGAAGTAAGAAGACTGATCAGCGAAGGCAACTATCGGATCTATGGCGAAGGCGGAATCGGACGTGCCGATATTCGTGCAGAAGGCGTGACATTCGAGCTTTGTCCGCGCTCTTGGACGATTCGGAGCGGGATATTGAGAGAGGACGTGCTTGGCGATTGTTTGCAGGACGCGGATCGTCGCAGTCCCGGTCGCAGCTCGGGCACTGCTCCAGAAGCGGACCCGGAACCAGAGCCAACGGTGACAGACGTGACGTATACACCGGAAACGATGCGATTGATCGGTCTCGGTCAGACGGTAAATGTTGTCGTGACGGCACATTGGAGCGATAAGTCGACCCGTGATGTAACGGCTGAAGCAGCATGGCATTCGGATGATCCGAGCGTCGCTTCGGTAGTAGACGGCACCGTGACCGCGGTCGGACATGGCAAGACAATCATTCGCGCTGAATATGGCGAGCATGTGATGCAGATCCCTGTGGAAGTCGTGGCAGGAGCCTTCTACATGGAAGTCAAGGCGGATGATTCTACTCCGGTTGTTGGGGAAGCGGTGACGGTGACGATGGCCGTGTATCGTTCTGATGGCAGCCTAGATACGGACTTTTACGGCAGCGTCAATGTGGCCGTCAGCGGCTTTACCCCTGCGCCGGACGGAACAGCGGGCAGCTTTGCAGGCACGCCGCTTGCGGGAAGCTCTACAGTGTTAGCGCTGAGCTTTCACGGAGGGACGGCAACACAACCTTTGATCCTGCATCATGCGGCGCAGCAAACGCTCACGTTCGCCATAACCGATACGGCGTTGTCAGATATGATCGCGCTTGAGCCGCAAGCCGCAGAGGCTGTGCTATTCATGCACACACCGATGGCAAATGTTGAAGAGAATGAACGGTTTACGATAGAAGTGTCAGCAGGAACGGATGCATATGGCAATCCAGCATCCGGTGTTATTCCAAATAAGCTGACTGTGGCCGTGGAGCATCCGGGCACAGGAGGCAGTGTGCTAGTCGGAGATAAAGAAGCGCTCGTGATCAACGGCATTGCTCGTTTCACCGATTTGTCACTGATCAGCATCAGCCAAGGTGTAACCTTGCGTTTCAGCGATGGCAAGAATGTCCTTGTTACCGATCCGTTCGATGTGACAGGTCTGTATTCACGTGGCAATGGGGAAGCGGACAATCCATACATCATCGAAACGTACGAACAATTAAGTGCGATTTCCAACAACTTGTCGAGGCACTTTCAGCTAGGTGCTGATATTGTGATGCCGGATCGCGTGGAAGACTATGACACTCCCGGCGGCTGGGTACCGATAGGTTAACTTTCAGGCGAGGCATTCAGCGGCACGTTTGACGGAGGAGGACATACGATCTACAACCTGACGATCAATAAGAAGGCTGATGATGGCGCCTCATCGTTGGGTTTATTCTCCACCGTATCGGGTGGTACCATTCGGAATCTCAATCTGGTCAATGTAAATATCAGCAGTCCTGAGCGCGGCCAAAATTCGGAGCGTTAAGCGGCTGGCTGGGCGGCGATTCTGTCGTGACGAATGTGACGGCTTCAGGGCAAGTGGAAGGGGTAAGTAATGTAGGCGGACTGGTCGGCAGAAACTCCGGCACAATCAAGGATTCAAGCGCAAATGTCAAAGTAATTGGAGATTCGGAGGTTGGTGGATTTGTCGGATATAACATCGCAACGGTCGAGCGCTCTTTCGCTACTGGAGATGTGAGCGGCTCGAATAACATCGGCGGTTTCATCGGATTTAACGGAATGACCAGCACACTTAAAGAAGTGTTTGCCATTGGAAATGTGAGTGGGCGAGAGAAAGTAGGTGGACTGGTCGGAGTGAATCAAGGAAATATCTCGAATGCGTATGCCACAGGTGATGTTACTGGTGAGAACTTTGTGGGTGGGCTGAGCGGTCATGGCGATTACAGTAGTCAAATTAAGAATACGTATGCTGCAGGAGCGGTGAGCGCGACACTTGCCGCAGACGATCCTGCTTACCGTGCAGGCGGACTTCTAGGAGACCGAGCGATGTATGCGAGTATCCATGCGTCGTACTACTTCCAGGACCCGGATAACGGTTACGGGGTGAAAACTAGCGAAGATAATATGAGAAAGAGAGCAACGTATATCGGCTGGGCATTCTTGGGAGATGATGGTCTTAGTGCGGATGATGCCGTTTGGACGATTGATGAAGGGAGAGCATTTCCGACCTTCGTCTGGCAGACGAACGAGACAGAATGATGCGATACCGAGTATAACTTACACTTTTCTTACAGACAGCAATCTTGGACAGTGATCTTCACCCAAGATTGCTGTTTTTGTTTGGAAAAGTCGAATGGCTGATTTCGTCAGCGACAGGATATTTACTTATAGGATAATTGAACTGTAATAGGGAATTGTAAAACATCGGTATTTTCGATATGCTAGGCACATGGATTTTCGGTGATGCAGGAGGCGTAATCATGCAGATCAGTTATTCCGATTGGCAGCAATGGAGCAAAACCTACAACCGGCTTCCCGTCATATGCGAGATGGATTGCCGGACGGTCTGCCCTTGTCATGGGAGAAATTTTGGGATGAGGCCGATTGCATTCTTTCGTCCTGGAGAGCGGTCGCACAGCCAGATACCTTATGTGGGCATACGGCCATCCGCCGTACTATCCGGCATAGGAATGCAAGCGGAAGAACGAGTCAGGGTAGAATCGCTATCGGAAGCGAACAACCTTGAGGATGTGCAAGATGTGCAAGATGAGCATGGTTTCGACACTGCTGCAACTTCCAATGAATCATGCTATCGACATGCTCGAACTTTCACCGGCCGTCCGTTGGACGTTGTGCGCGAATGGATGTCGAACTATCGAGCACCTTCACTTGAAGCAAGGACAGGTTTTACAGGTGGATGTGTCGGAGTGTGGGGATACGATGTCGTTCGCTCATTGGAAAAGCTGCCGAATCTTGCGGAGCGGGATCTGAACGTCCCGGATTATGCGTTCATGTTAATCGATGAATGTTGGATCTATGATCATCAAAGGCGGACTTTGACGGTTTGTGTCTATGAGGCCATTTCCCGGGAAATGACAAACGATGCGGCCTCAGCGTCGAAATTGCTCGATCAGTATGAACGAGCCCGGCAAAAAGCGCGTACGATGATCAGCAAATGGCAGGAATGGGCGCGTGCGGGGCATGAAGCGGGACTTAAGCGCAAACAAAAATATGAGCAAGCAGTGATGGATGACGGCTTGCATATCGATCTAGAGCAAGGAACAGAGCTGAAGTCGAGCTTGTCGAAACAAGCGTTTACGCAAGCGGTGACCGCGATTCAAGATTACATTCGCGCAGGCGATGTTTTTCAGGTCAATCTGTCCGTGCGACAAGATCGCAAGACGCTAGTAAAGCCGGAAGTGCTGTACGAATGGCTAAGGCTGTTAAATCCGTCTCCTTATATGGGTTGCTTCGTTTTGCTGATGTGAAGCTCGTACTCGGCCTCACCAGAGCTGCTGATCAAACAGCAAGGAAGAACGATCAGTACCAGTGCCGATTGCGGGTACACGAAGACGCGGACAGACGCCTACAGAGGATGCACGGCTAGAGGAGGAGCTGCTGCACAACGAGAAGGAACGGGCCGAGCATATTATGCTCGTCGATCTGGAGCGGAACGATATCGGTCAGAGCGGCCGAATATGGCACTGTCAAGGTCGATCAATTTATGGCCATGGAGCGATATTCGCATGTCATGCATCTCGTATCTGAAGTTTCCGGTGAGCTTCGTGAGCGGGATTGGATGCGTTTGATGCATTGGCGGCGACTGTTCCCGGGCGGCACGATTACCGGCGCACCGAAAATCCGTACGATGGAAATTATCGAGGAGCTTGAAGCCGGTCAGAAGAGGGGTCTATACAGGCTCTTTCGGATGGATTGACTATAACGGCAATATGGAATTTAATATAATCATACGCACATTATTGTCGATGGATGGACAGTGCGCTATGTGCAGGCGGGTGCCGGAATCGTCATCGATTCCATACCGGAGAGGGAATATAAGGAATCGCTGAGCAAGGCGAAAGCACTATGGAAAGCGCATTCAATATAGCAGAACAGCTTGGAAGCGGAATCAGCATCCGACAGACCCGAAATGAGGGGGAAGTTCAATGATTTTGGTCATCGATAATTATGATTCGTTTACGTATAATCTGGTGCAATATTTGGGAGAACTTGGGCAAGAGATCTACGGTCAGACGCAATGATGAGATCGATTTAGCCGGAATAGCCGAGCTGCGTCCGGATCATATCTTGATTTCGCCTGGACCTTGCACGCCGAACGAAGCGGGAATCAGTCTGGCGCTTGATCGAACGATTCAAAGGCGAAATTCCGATACTCGGCGTGTGTTTAGGTCATCAAGCGATCGGTCAAGCGTTTGGCGGCGAAGTCGTGCGCGCGGAAACGCTCATGCACGGCAAAACTTCGGAGATTCATCATGATGGCCGAGGCGTATTCGAACAGATTGCCGACCCGTTCACGGCGACACGGTACCATTCCCTTATCGTTCGTCGCGAGACGTTGCCGGATGTCTGGAGATTAGTGCGGAGACGGCGCAAGGCGAAATTATGGGTCTCCGTCATAAGGAATATCCGATTGAAGGCGTACAGTTCCATCCTGAATCGATCATCACCGATCATGGCCACCAGCTTTTGAGTAATTTCCTAAAGTTGCAGGCGGAGCACGGCTGAAGTTCGATGAAGATTATGGTGAACGGTCAAATTGTTGAGGAGCATGCAGCGGTCGTGTCGGCGTTTGATCATGGCTTTCTGTACGGGTTGGGTGTTTTCGAGACATTTCGCACTTATGACGGGGAGCCTTTTATGCTGGAGCTCATCTTGGAGCGGCTGCACGATAGTCTGTGGGTAGCTAGGCATTCGTTATCATGTTCATTCGTCAGATGTGCGCAAGCCATTCATCGCTTGCTAGAGGTGAATCGCCTGAGGATGCGTACATCCGTTATACCGTCTCAGCAGGCGCAGGACTACTCGGACTAGCAGAGCAAGACTATGAGCGTCCGACGGTGATCGTCTATGTGAAGCCGCTTGTGCGTCGTGAAGAATGGTACGACATTCGGAAGACCGTGCAAATTTTGCAAACCGTACGTCCTTTGCCCGAGACCAAACGTACGGTTAAAATCGTTCTCATATATGAACGGATGGTTTGCGAAGCGAGAGCTGCTAAGTTATACGTGGGCGGCAGGTGCGGAAGGCATACAGCTCAACGAACGGGGGGAATTGACGGAAGCGATCGTCAGCAATGTGTTCTGGGTTACGAGACGGGCAAGCTTTATACGCCTCACTGGAATCCGGAGCTTTGCCGGGGGTGACGCGCGGCTTCGTTCTGCAGCTGGCAGAGCAATTGAATATAGAAGCAGAAGAAGGCTTATACTGTGCAAAAGCTTTATGGGAAGCAGATGAGATCTTCTTGACGAATTCTGTTCAGGAAATTGTGCCCGGTCAGTAAAGTGTACGATACGGACGGGACAAGCAGAACGATCTCTCCGGCAGTATCCCGGGTGCGGTGACGCAGCAGCTTATGCGAGGCTATAGCGAGGCTTGCAGAAGAAGCCGCATATAAAGGAGTTGATGATGATGACACGATACGATAACGCCGTCACGTCGCTGATCGGAACGGATCTGCTACGGCAGCGGCGTACATTCATTATGGGGATTTTGAATGTGACGCCGGATTCTTTCTCCGATGGCGGCTTATATAACAATACGGAGTCTGCGGTGCGCAGAGCGCTGGAGATGATTGAACAAGGCGCTGACATTATCGATATCGGCGGGGAATCTACGCGTCCAGGACATACGCCGATCAGCGCTGAAGAGGAACTGGAACGGGTCATTCCGGTCATCAAGGCTGTGCGCGAGGCAGTCGGCGAACAAGTGGCTATCTCGATCGACAGCTACAAAGCGGAGGTCGCTAGGCAAGCGATCTTGGCCGGCGCGGATTGGATGAATGATATATGGGGATTGAAGCGCGACCCTCTTATGGCAACCTACGCTGCTCAGCTCGGCTGTCCGGTTGTCATTATGCATAATCGCGAGAAGGCGGAATATGCACGATCTTGATCCCCGATGTACTGGAAGATTTGCGCGAAAGCATCGCCATTGCGAAGCAAGCCGGCATGCGCGATGAGCAAATTATCCTCGATCCGGGCATCGGCTTTGCCAAGTCGCATGAGGAAAACTTGCATGTCATGAATCACTTACAAGACATTGTGGCGCTTGGTTATCCGGTGCTCTTAGGCGACTCTCGCAAACGCGTTATCCGCCACACGCTGCAACTGCCGAGGATGAGAAGGCCACGGAACAGCAGCTGCGACCGCGGATCGGCATCGCCAAAGGCTGTCGCATCGTGCGAGTTCATGATGTGGAAGAGATTAAGCGTACGGTGCTTATGAGCGATGCGATTGTTTACAGCGACTCATAAGCACATGGACGGATGAACCGATCATTTCTATATCATGTGACGATTCATGTGACGCATTTCGATCATCTTGAAGTTAGTGTTACAGGAAAATTCGGAGGAAACAGCCATGGACAAAATATCGCTTAATCGCATGACGTTTTATGGATATCATGGCGTCATTCCCGAAGAACGCACGCTCGGACAACGCTTTATTGTCGATGTAGATCTGTTGCTTGATCTGAAGTCAGCTGGGCGAAGCGATGATCTGGCATAAGACAGTCAATTATGCGGAAGTGTACGAGCAGGTCCGCAGCATTGCGGAAGGCGAGCCTTACAAGCTTATTGAAGCGCTCGGTGAACGAATCGCTCAGACGCTGCTTGATGCATATCCGCGTATTGCCCAAATCACAGTCCGAGTAACGAAGCCACAACCGCCGTTCGCAGGTGATTATGAAGGTGTATCCGTGGAGCTTACGAGGAGTCGGGAACAAGCATGATGACCGGAAAAACTGGAGCTACGACCGCTTCTATATTGCACTCGGCTCCAATATCGGAGATAGGGAATACTGGCTGATGGAAGCTGTTCGACAGCTCAATCAATTGCAAGGTGTGAGAGTGACCGCACTTTCTCACATCTATGAGACAGCTCCTGTCGGATATACGGATCAAGGGCCGTTTCTGAATATGGTAGCTGCGCTAACGAGTGAACGAACCGTTCATGAACTGTTTCAGGAAATGATGGCGATCGAATTACGGCTCGGTCGCAAACGGGACATTCATTGGGGTCCGCGTACGATCGATCTGGATCTCCTGATGATCGATAATCTCACGCAGCAAATTCATGAACCCGAGCTGATCGTGCCTCATCCGCGCATGCTGGAGCGTGCATTCGTGCTGATTCCGCTGCTTGATGTGTTGGAGCCGCACCATCCGGACTATGTAAAGCTATCTGCAATTACGGAAGGTTTGCCGGATAAGGAAGGAGTCGAAAGATGGAAGCAGGTCCAATTGCCAAACGCGTAAGGGCGTTTCGTAAATTGAAAGGATATACCCAGTTAGAATTGTCTGAGAAAGTGAATATTTCGATTGCAGTGATCGGCTCGATCGAACGAGGAACGAGAAATCCAGACGAGAACATCCTGCACCGCATCGCTGAAGTGCTCGGCATATCTATAGAAGAATTGAAGGGGCCTTACGCTTGAAGGTCCTAACATCAACATTGACAGCGACTTCTCACCGCAAAGGAGGCAGGTGATTTGCTGAAGATCGGACATATTGAAATGAACAATCAAGTCGTACTGGCACCGATGGCCGGCGTATGTAACCCTGCATTTCGTCTGATCGCCAAGGAATTCGGCACCGGGCTTGTTTGTGCTGAGATGGTTAGTGATAAAGCGATTCTTCATAAAAATAAACGGACGATGGAAATGCTGTACGTCGATGAGCGGGAAAAGCCGCTCAGCCTGCAAATTTTTGGCGGTGATCGCCAAACGCTTGTTGAGGCAGCCAAAGTCGTCGACAAGCAAACAAACGCAGATATTATCGATATCAATATGGGCTGCCCGGTGCCGAAGGTGACGAAGTGTGACGCCGGTGCCAGATGGCTGCTCGATCCGAACAAGATCTACGAGATGGTCGCGGCCGTCGTCGATGCCGTGAGCAAGCCGGTTACCGTGAAGATGCGCATCGGCTGGGATCACGAGCATATTTATGCTGTTGAAAATGCGCAAGCCGTTGAGCGTGCTGGCGGACAGGCGGTCAGTGTACATGGCCGTACGCGAGAGCAGATGTATACGGGCAAAGCGGACTGGGGGATCATTAAGGAAGTGAAAGAAGCGGTCAACATCCCGGTCATTGGCAATGGGGACGTATTCAGTCCGGAGGATGCCAGACGCATGCTCGATATGACGGGATGTGACGGCGTGATGATCGGACGCGCGGCGCTTGGCAACCCGTGGATGCTGTATCGGACGATCGAATATTTGACGAAGGGCGTGCTTCCGCCTGAGCCGACACCTCGTGAGAAGATGGATATCGCCGTTCTTCATCTGGATCGTTTGATCGCCTTGAAGGGCGAGCGAGTTGCGGTCAGGGACATGCGCAAGCATATGGCTTGGTATTTGCGAGGACTGAAAGGCTCGGCTAAGGTGAAGGACCAGGTGATGGAGCAGACGACCAGAGACGGATCTGGTAACCATTTTGTATGATTATGTGGAAACGCTCGAGGCAGCGGAAGCATCGGAAATGGAGCAAGTGCTGAATTGACATTTCCAAATGCGAGTAATATAATATTCAATCAAAAGTAAGAATGATGCTTCAAATATTTTCCAAATAAAAGCATTTAATCTTGGCATACGTCATGGCGCCCATATTATATGAATAGGTAATAATACACGGCGGTCATCATGACACCACGCTGTGAAAATATCGAAGTGACAGGAGATCGGTTGCTATGTCAGAAAAAGAAGTGCTTCTTACACAGGAAGGGCTTAAGAAGCTGGAAGAAGAACTAGAAAATCTCAAATCAGTAAAGCGCCGTGAAGTGGCAGAACGTATCAAGGTGGCCATCGGCTACGGCGATATCAGTGAAAACTCAGAATATGAAGATGCGAAGAATGAGCAAGCATTCATCGAAGGCCGTATTATTACCCTGGAGAAAATGCTTCGCAACGCGCGCATTATTAATAGCGACGAAGTCGATACGAACATCGTAAGTATCGGTTCTACTGTTATCCTGGAAGATTTGGAATTCGGGGACAAAGTCGAATACACGATTGTCGGTACAGCGGAATCCGATCCGTTCCAGAACAAGATTTCCAATGAAAGTCCGGTTGGCAAAGCCATCCTTGGCCAGCAGAAAGGGGCGGTCGTGGACGTTCAAGTGCCGGCGGGAATCATCCAGTATAAAATCATCGATATCAAGAAGTAATAAACATAAGGAAGCATTGGAAGTCAGCGAATTGAAATAGGAATTGTAAAAAGCTCCTAATGGAGCTTTTTCTATATTTGTTTGAAGAAAAGCAACATACACGTTTTGGCAAACGGGACGGGCGTTTGTGCTAAAATGTTGGAAGTCTTCAGTTGCACAATGAATAAGCTCATTCATGTACATATGGAGCGTTGGTGTTATGCGGCAAGCGTCATACTTTAGATGAGGAGTTGAAAGTTTTGAGTCAGGAATTGGAATTGAATGAATTGCTCGCGGTTCGCCGAAGCAAACTGGACGAGCTGCGGGAGCTGGGGATCGACCCGTTCGGACACAAATTCAATCGCACCCACTGGGCCAGTAACATTCTGTCAGCAATACGGGGATATGTCGGCAGAAGCAGTTGGACGAGCTTAGCGGTCGAAGTCAGCTTAGCTGGGACGCGTCATGCAGGTTCGCAAGATGGGGAAGGCTGGATTTGCCCATCTGCAGGATCAGACCGGAAGAATCCAAATATATGTCAGAAAAGATGCCGTCTGCAGAAAATGAGTACGAAGCATTTAAGCTGCTTGATTTGGGCGATCTCATCGGGGTTGTCGGCAAGGTGTTCAAGACGAAAACAGGCGAGACTTCTGTCAAAGTAGAGAAGCTAACCATTCTGACGAAATCTCTTTATCCGTTGCCAGACAAGTTCCACGGCTTGAAGGATGTGGAGCTTCGCTACCGGCAACGATATGTCGATTTGATCATGAATCCAGAAGTGAAGCAGACGTTCATCATGCGCTCGCAAAATCATCCAATCGATGCGCAGATATTTGGATGAGCAGAGGCTATTTGGAAGTGGAAACGCCGACCATGCACACGATTGCGGGCGGTGCGGCGGCAAGGCCTTTCGTGACGCATCATAACGCGCTGGACATGCAGCTATATATGAGAATCGCGATCGAGCTTCATTTGAAGCGGCTATCGTCGGCGGCTTGGAGAAGGTATATGAAATCGGCCGCGTTTATCGAAATGAAGGCATTTCCACCCGCCATAACCCGGAATTTACGATGCTTGAGCTTTATGAAGCCTATGTCGATTATGAAGATATCATGCGGCTGACGGAAGATATGATCGCAAGCATCGCGCAGGAAGTGCTGGGCACGACGAAGATCCAATATCAAGGCCAGGAGGTTGATCTGAATACGCCATGGCGCCGTGTATCGATGGTCGATCTGGTGAAGGAAGCGACCGGAGTCGACTTCAGCCGTCAGATGTCCGATGAAGAGGCTCACCAGCTTGGCAAAGGAGCATAAAGTGCCGGTGGAGGATACGTATGACGTTCGGACATATCGTCAATGCGTTCTTTGAGCATTTCGTGGAGCATACGCTCATTCAACCGACCTTTGTAACTGGCCATCCGGTTGCGATCTCTCCTCTTGCGAAGAAGAGCGAGAGCGATCCTCGCTTTACGGACCGCTTCGAGCTGTTCATCGTCGGCCGGGAGCATGCGAATGCATTTTCCGAGTTGAACGATCCGATCGATCAGCGGAAACGGTTTGAGGATCAGCTCGTGGAACGTGAACAAGGCAATGATGAAGCGCATGAGATGGACGAAGACTTCGTCCGAGCGCTCGAATACGGGATGCCTCCAACGGGCGGTCTGGGCATCGGCGTCGACCGTTTGGTCATGCTGTTGACTGATGCGCCTTCGATCCGCGATGTTCTGTTGTTCCCGCACATGAGGGAACGTTCACAGGAATGATCAGGCAGTGCTCCGATCTGATCGTCGGAGCGCAGGACTCCATGTAAGCCGTGGCTCCGTCTATATGGATTCGTGTCCTTATTCCCATGCGATGGTGAAACAGCCCTCCCATCAAGGGTTCATAAGGGCATGAAATCCTTACCTGGCGGGTTTTATGACATTTTCAGGCTGTTATTTTTTACATGAGAAATTTCACAAAAAAGGACTTGCATTTTCTCTCGAACCATGCTATATTGGTAAAGTCGCTGTAAGATAGTTAGGCGGCATCAAGCGAGGACGATAAGGCGTGGCGGCGTAGCTCAGCTGGCTAGAGCGTACGGTTCATACCCGTGAGGTCGGGGGTTCGATCCCCTCCGCCGCTACCATCATTATTCATAACTTTGTGTTCGTATAGGATCGATGCGTTTTTGCGGACGCTTAGCTCAGCTGGGAGAGCATCTGCCTTACAAGCAGAGGGTCGGCGGTTCGATCCCGTCAGCGTCCATCGTATATTACGCTTACGTTGGTCAGTTGTTGTACTTTTTCCAACTTCATAGTTAGCCGGTGTAGCTCAATTGGTAGAGCAACTGACTTGTAATCAGTAGGTTGGGGGTTCAAGTCCTCTCGCCGGCACCACTTTGATTATTATGGAGCTGTGGTGTAGAGGCCTAACATGCCTGCCTGTCACGCAGGAGATCGCGGGTTCGAATCCCGTCAGCTCCGCCATTTTAATCGTTTAATGCCAGCTCTGATTCAGAGCTGTTTTTCAATGATAAAGAGCTACATACGGCTCGGTAGCTCAGTCGGTAGAGCAGAGGACTGAAAATCCTCGTGTCGGCGGTTCGATTCCGTCCCGAGCCACCATTTATGTCCATGTTATGGAGGCTTAGCGAAGTGGTCAAACGCAGCAGACTGTAAATCTGTTCTCTTACGAGTTCGGTGGTTCGAATCCATCAGCCTCCACCACTTTACACTCATCTGTTGACTACTTAACCTTCACCATGATATGATCGTTCTTGTCGATAAACTCATGCTCATTATGCGATCGTGGCGGAACTGGCAGACGCGCTAGATTCAGGTTCTAGTGGGCTAACACCCGTGGAGGTTCGAGTCCTCTCGATCGCACCATAATTATCATTAGGTTTAGCGCATGAGCTGGAACCTTTTGTTTCTTGTGCTCCTTATCCTTCCCCCTGTCTGGCCCGTGATTCCAGAATGTTTCCGCATATGAGAGGTACAACCTAACAGAACGCACGACCGTGAGCTTACCATGCAATGCTTTCATCACGGATAACCTATCTCTAAGGGGATTGTCATGATTACGCTCATTCCGTTACTAACCACCTTTTCTATCGGCATGGCGCTTGTCCCGATTATCAAGGAGCTGGCACTAGCCTGTGGATTCGTCGATCGCCCTGCCAAACGCAAAATTCACCGAGCGCCGGTACCACTCAATGGGCGGGGTTGCCATATATGCCAGCACGAGTTTGTCGATGCTATATTTGACGGCGCTTCACCTCGCACATGGTCGATTTTATCGGCGGCACAGCGCTTGTTGCGGTTGGGCTGATGGATGATTGGCAAAAAACCAGATCCCGCGAGTTCCCGGTATGGCCGCGTATCATCGTGTATGCGATCGTATCCGCCGTACCGCTATGGTTTGATATTACGATTAGTGGAATCTCCAATCCGTTTAGCGGCAGCATGATGCTGTTCCCGACATGGCTCGCCAGCTTCTCGACGATGCTGTCGATTTTTGCCTTGATGAACATGGTGAATTTTATCGAGGCGTTGACGGTTTGGCGGCAGGCCTCGTCATGATGTCTTCCCTTACGCTCGTTGTCGCCGCCCTGATCAAGCAGCAATACGGATCTGCGGTTATGGGTGCGATTCTGGCCGGCGCTTGTCTGTCCTTTCTCCTGTACAATTTCTACTCCGCGCAAATCTTTATGGGGGATGCCGGCGCTGTATTTCTCGGCTATTGTGTGGCCGTGCTTGCCGTGGATGGAGCGTTTAAGTCGGCGACGGTCATCTCCATGCTCGTGCCGGTACTGGCGCTCGGAGTGCCGATCTTCGATACGCTCATCGTGTTTTGGCGGAGATTGCTCAGCGGTCGCTCCTTATACAAGGCGGATAATTTGCATACGCATCATACGTTGTTAAACCGCGGATTCACGCAGGTTCAGACCGCAAGCTTCCTGTACGTGACCGGCATCGTGCTGTCGATGCTGTCCCCCATTCTGTCTCGTGCTGTTTTATGCATGACTGTGATACAGATGATGACAAGTTATTTGGTATTGAAGTCTTGGTGAAACACGCGGAAGGTGGGTAGCGGTTGGGATTTGGGATCACGTGGTGCAACGTCTCGAACAAGTTCTTGGCGTCCCATTTCGATGGGAACGTAGACGAAATTGGGAAGGCAGCGGAACGAGCTGGCAAATCGAAGATACGGTATATTTCAAACCAGAAGGGCAGAGCGGCAAGCGGATTCGCGCATTAGCGACGGATGACGCAGCTTACGGATAAAGAACGCAAGCTGGTGGAGATGATCAGTGCGTTCCGATGAGGCCGCTCATGACCGCAAGCCATTAGAGCCAGTTACAGATGAGGAAACACGCGCTCGCCGATTTGGCGAATATTTGGCAGCTAAGCTGGAGGAAGGTGACTTGCAAGGCACGTTGCAGGATGAGCCGTTTCTGCGTTTCGTTCCAGTTTCACGATTGTCTGGCGTTATTTTTGGATGCTGATTTTGCAGAGCCGAACCGCTTTACTTATAAAGAATTGAAGAAGCTGCTGGAGACGTATTTTGAATCGGAAACCGTGCTCATTCCACTGAGCGAGCGGGAATGGATCGTGCTGGCATCGGGTGCGGTGCTCCATGCGGCGAATGAGGACGGAGATTATGGCGAGTCGGAAGAAGAACTGCTTTTAATCGATGCGCTTGCTTTACATGAAATGATCGTTGAATGGCTGGAATGCTGCCACGTTCAACGAGTGGCATGATCCATGCTCCTGCCAATTTGCTCACGGCGACTGCAACGATGCGCAGTGCGATTAAGCTTTGGGGCCGCTTATTCCAGGGGAAGAATCGGTTCACTTGCCGTGGCAGCTTCATCTGGAGCGTCTTCTATATTCGATGGACGATCGGGAGAAGCGAAAATTCCTTGAACAGCTGATGAAAAATGCGGACGTTGTCTGCGCTCGACTCGGAGACGATCACCACGCTGGAAACGTTCTTCGAGCTGGACTGCAACGTCAGCGAAACGGCCAAAACAGTTGTATATTCACCGCAATACGCTGCTTTATCGGCTGGATAAGTTCAAGCAGGAGACCGGCTTGGATGTGCGCAATTTCAAGACGCGGTTCTTGTCCAGATTGCCCTGCTATTGTATAAAGTGACGAAAAGGAAATGATTTTTTTGTGAAGATTGTGCATAGTCAGCATGCACGGCTCGGTAGGTATGATGAATTATCAATTCAATACATAGAGATAGGGGGAATTGATCATGGCAGGCGTACGCTTGAACATATTTATAAAAGGTATCCGGGCGCGAACGAGCCGACGGTAACCGACTTTCACCTCGAAATTAAGGACAAGGAATTTCTCGTGCTTGTTGGTCCGTCCGGTTGCGGGAAATCGACGACGCTGCGGATGATCGCCGGTCTGGAAGAAATTACGGAAGGCGAACTGTACATCGGCGACCGCCTGGTGAACGACGTCGCACCGAAAGACCGCGACATCGCGATGGTGTTCCAATCCTACGCCTTTATCCGCATATGAACGTGTATCAGAACATGGCGTTCGGTTTGAAGCTGCGCAAATTCAAGAAAGCGATATCGATGCGCGCGTTCGGAAGCCGCGAAAATTCTGGATATCGAGCATCTGCTCGACCGCAAGCCGAAAGCGCTCTCCGGCGGTCAGCGTCAGCGTGTTGCTCTGGGTCGCGCGATCGTCCGTGAGCCGCAAGTGTTCCTGATGGACGAACCGCTGTCCAACCTGGACGCGAAGCTGCGCGGACAGATGCGTGCGGAAATCTGCAAGCTGCATAAGCGTCTGGAAACGACTGTTATCTACGTTACTCACGACCAGACCGAAGCGATGACGATGGGCGACCGGATCGTCGTTATGAAGGACGGCGTCATCCAGCAAGCCGATACGCCGGAAGAAGCTGTACAACCATCCGAAAACCTGTTTGTGGCAGGCTTTATCGGTTCGCCGGCGATGAACTTCATCAACGGACAGTCTGGAAGAGGAAGGCGGCGTAGTACGCTTCAAGGCGACCGGTGTCGATGTCGCGTTGCCGGAAGGCCGTGCGAAGCTTGTTCGCGATAAAGGCTATGTCGGCAAGGAAGTTGTATTCGGCATACGTCCGGAAGATATTCACGATGAGCCGATCTTCCTCGAAGCATCGCCGAACAGTCATCGTGAATGCAACGGTTGAAGTTGTGGAAAACCTCGGTCACGAGATCTTCCTGTACCTGAGCGGTGTTGGTGAAGGTCCGTTCGTAGCTCGCGTTGATGCACGCAACTCGGTTGCAGATGGCGCGAACATCAAGCTTGCATTGGATATGAACAAGATTCACCTGTTCGACGTGGAAACGGAAAAGGCAATCGTGGAATAATCATACAGATCTATATAATAGAAACGAGGGTCGGCATACGCCGGCCTTTTCGTTTATAACTATAGAGTTTATAAATTTCGTTAACCTCACAAGCATAAGAAATACTAAGCCGTCACCGGCGTCCTGAAGGACTTGGCGCCAGCCAAGTATTTCTTTATTAGCAGAACAAATTCACAAGGACAAGGCTTACGGCACTGAATTCGGATAAATTTTCACTTAAGGTTGATTTTTGGTCACCGATTGCATTACGATGAGAACGATGGAAATTTCGGATACATAAGGAGTTATCAGCGGATGCCGAAAAAACTTAGCGTGCAAAAGCTAGTGAACCGTATGAACTTGGATGTGCTGGCCGGCGAGAGCGGCCTGAACCGACCGATTACTGTAGCGGATCTACACCGACCGGGTATGGAGATAGCCGGTTACTTCGACTATTATCCGCAGGAACGAGTGCAAATACTCGGTAAGACGGAGCTCACTTTCTATGAAACGTTGTCCCTGGAGCAGAGACGGGATCGCGTTCTGCGCATGATAACGGATGAGACTCCGTGTTTTGTCATATCCAGAGGGTTGGAAGTGCCTGAGGAGCTGCTCTGCAAAGCGGAGAAAGCCTCGATCCCAGTGCTACGCAGTCCGCTGACCACAACGATCTTGGCCAGCCGTCTGACGAACTTCCTGGAGAATGAACTGGCTCCGACTACGACGATCCACGGCGTACTCGTCGATGTATACGGTGTCGGGGTGTTGATTACCGGTTCAAGCGGCATCGGTAAGAGCGAGACTGCGCTTGAGCTGGTGAAGCGCGGACACAGGCTCGTAGCGGACGACGCGGTTGAAATTAGACAAACAGCCGATAACCAGTTGTACGGATCGGCGCCGGAACTAATCAAGCATCTGCTTGAAATTCGCGGCATCGGCATCATCAACGTCATGACCTTATTCGGAGCAGGAGCGGTGCGCAGCGTCAAGAAGATTTCCATCGTGATGGCGCTCGAGAATTGGCAGCAGGATAAGCAATATGACCGTATCGGACTGGACGAAGAGAAGACACAAATCATCGATACAGAGATTCCGCTTCTGACAATCCCGGTACGACCGGGTCGGAACATTGCAGTCATTATTGAGGTAGCGGCGATGAATTACCGTCTGAAGGTCATGGGATACAATGCTGCACAACAGTTTACGAACAAATTGACTTCGGCCATTAGCGATGAGTTGGAGGAATCCGAATAGGAGGGTTAAGAAGATGTTGAACCCGGTCGCGTTTGCGCTCGGTCCAATCGAAGTACATTGGTACGGCATTATTTTGGGTACCGGCGCAGTCGTGGGACTATTGCTCGCCATTTGGGAAGGCAAGAGATTTCACATACCGTCAGAATTTTTCATGGACTTGCTCCTTATCGGGGCGCCTTCTGCTATTGTCGCAGCTAGAATTTATTATGTAGCGTTCAAGTGGGAGGACTATCAACATAATTTCTGGGACGTATTCAAAATATGGGAAGGCGGCATTGCCATTCACGGTGCGCTGATCGGCGCGATTATTGCCGCGATTTGGTATACCCGCCGCAAAGGGTATAACTTTTGGAGGATTGCCGATATATGTGCGCCATCGCTCATTGTCGGCCAGATGATCGGCCGTTGGGGCAATTTCGTCAATCAGGAAGCGTACGGCGGAGAAGTGTCCGAGGAATTTTTGCGCGGCACGCTTTATTTGCCGAACTTTATCGTTGAGCAGATGAATGTACAGGGTGTTTACCACCACCCGACATTTTTGTATGAATTTATTTGGAATTTCGTCGGTCTAATAATTTTGCTCATTCTTCGCCGTCAAGCTTTTATGCGTGCTGGAGAATTGTTTGCAACTTACTTTATATGGTATTCGATCGGCAGGTTTTTCATCGAGGGCTTGCGTACAGACAGCTTGGCCTTCCACGGGCCGGCTTGGCTGGAATCGCTGCTTGCGTCCCTGTGGTCGCCGATGTATATGCTGTTCGAACCGGGCTATCTCGACCCGGCATACGGCAATATTCGCATTGCGCAGTTTATTGGTGTGATCATCATCCTTGTTGCAATCGCCATCGTCATCGTGCGCAGAGTGACGGGACTTGCCAATATGAAATATTCGGATCCGATTCACCGCAATGTTTTCGTGAAGCATTGAAGCATTAACCTGACAGGAGAACGGAATGCAACATTACGACACAGTACTCTTCGACTTGGACGGAACGATTATCGATACGAACGAACTGATTATTCACTCGATCTTGCATGTTTGGAACAGCCGCTTCCAGGAGCCTCTGCCCAAAGACATCATCATCCGCCACATGGGACGGACGATTCGCGAGCAGTTTCAAGCATTCACAGGCGAGGACGATGTGGACGAATATATCGCTGCCTACAGGTCGTTCAATGCTCAGGTGCATGACGACTACGTGAAGCCTTTTCCATACGTGCGTGAAGTGATGCATGCGCTCAAAGCAAGCGGCGTCAAGATCGGCGCTGTCACGACCAAGATGCGGGCGACTACGCAGCGTAGCCTGGCGTATTGCGGATTGGACAAGTACTTCGACTGCTTGGTGACCGTGGATGATGTACAACATCCAAAGCCACATCCGGAGCCGGTGCTGAAGGCGCTCGAACAGCTGCGAGCGGATCGGGCGCGAGCCTTGATGGTGGGCGATAGCCCGTTTGACATTCAAGCGGCTCATGAAGCGGGTGTTCGATCGGTTGCGGTCGGCTGGTCGCTCAAGGGAGAGGATGAGCTCCGCCGCTTTGCGCCGCATATGTTCATCCGCGATATGCGGGAATTGCTTGCGATTATCGGAGTCAATACGGCCGAAAGTGAGGGGTGAGCGGTGCGCAATACGGAAAAGTATCCCGTGGACGGAGCGAACTCCTTGTGGCAAGTATATCGTACCGTCAGCCCTTGGAAGGCGGTGCGTAACTTCATCTTTATTCAGCTGGCGAGGTATTCTCCGTCTCTACCATTCAAGAATTGGATTTACCGCAATATACTCGGGATGAAAGTCGGCCGCCATACGGCATTTGCTCTGATGGTCATGGTGGACGTATTTTTCCCGGAGCGCATTCGCGTCGGGGATAATACGATTATCGGCTACAATACTACGATTCTTACGCACGAATATTTAATCAAGGAATATCGATTGGGCGATGTGATCATCGGATCGAATGTGATGATCGGCGCCAATACGACCATCTTGCCCGGCGTCACGATCGGCGATGGGGCGGTTGTCGGAGCGGGCTTTGTCGTCCATAAGGATGTCGCCGCTGGCAGCTTTGTCGCAGGCAATCCGCTGCGCGTCATTCGTCAGGGAACAAGCGATCATAATGAAGCCTGAGAGAGGCTGTCCCATGAGTCAGATTTGACTGAACAGATTGGGCAGCCTCTTGCTGTTGCCCCGAGATATTATTCCCGAGTATTATTGAAGAAACTTCAGGCTGTTGAAACGTAACGCGGAGATCCATCGTATGAAGTGTAAACAACATAGCGGCAGATGAGAAGAAGGCTAGCGAACATCAAACGGGAAGGAAGGACGGATGTTATGACAGGCAACTCCTTTTTCGATACCGCCATTTATTATGTTACGGGGATTCTCTTACTTAGTATCAGTTTGATCGTTTTTGAGATGGTGACGCGATATAACAACTGGGAAGAAATTCGCAAAGGCAACGTCGCGGTTGCGATGGCGAGCGGCGGGAAGATCTTTGGGCTAGCGAATATTATGCGCTATACGATCCAGCATCAGGATACGCTCGGAGGCTTGTTGATATGGGGAGGGTATGGCTTCCTGCTGCTCTTAATAGCATATTGGCTATTCGAATTTTTGACATTGTCCATCAATGTAGACGAGGAGATTGGTAAGGACAACCGCGCGGTCGGCTTGTTGTCGATGATGATCTCGATCGCACTTTCTTTCATTATAGGCGCCAGCATCGCATGAAATGGACGGTTTGCTCCGATGAGCGCCAACAGCCTCGCTTAAGTCCAAGCTCGAAGCCATATTTGCGCGCTATATAATCTTCGCTCACAACATTGACCTAAGGCGGCAGTCATGGTAGAATACGTATATTCTCTTTATCTTGTTAGTATGGTAGTGTGCTAAAGCGATATTTCAATTGTGATACTGTATTTCGTTGTGGAGGTGAACAGCCACGGTTATGAATAAGCCAAAAGTATTTGAAAAACCGCTTGGAGTCAAGGACTACTTACCAGAGACAGTGTCCAGACTTCGCCATATCGAACGCAGCGTGCTCGCCTGTATGAAAACCTGGGGATACCAGGAGATGATCACGCCGACGCTCGAATATTACGACACAGTGGGCATGGCCAGCTCGACATCTGATGCGAAGCTGTTCAAATTGTTGGATAAGCGGGGCAACACGCTCGTGCTACGATCGGACTTAACGGCGCCGATCGCGCGTGTCGTCTCCTCCTTGCTCAAGGAGCAGCCGCTTCCGCTTCGCGTTGCTTATCATGCCAACGTGTTCAGAGCACTAGAGGAGGAGGCGGGCAAGGAGTCGGAGTTTTTCCAAACCGGCGGCGAGCTCGTCGGTGACGGCTCAGCCGAAGCGGATGCGGAGATTATCGCGCTGGCTGTCGCCTCACTTAAGGCAGCAGGCATTACTACGTTTCGCTTTTCCGTCGGACATGTCGGCTTTCTGAATGGCTTCTTCCAAGAACTGTTACCCGATCAGCCGGACATTCAGCAAGCATTGAAGGATTGCTTGCTGAAGCGTGATCATGTTGGCTATCGCCAGTTATTCCGGCAGCTTGACTTGCCGGCATCCGCCAAGAATGCGCTGGAAGGCATCCTGCGCCTGCGCGGCGGTAAGGAAGTTTGCGAGCAAGCGCACGAGCTGACCGCTGATCGAGCGGCTCGCGAAGCGATGGAGCATCTGTGTCAAGTGTGGGAAGTGCTGGCGGATTATGGTGCGCAACAAGATGTAATGATTGATTTGACGATGATTGGTGATTTTACTTATTATACGGGAATGACTTTCGAAGGCTATGCTGCCGATCTCGGGTTTCCTGTATGTAGCGGCGGACGTTATGATAACCTGCTCAAGCAGTTTGGTCGTCCGGCTCCGGCAACTGGGTTCGCATTGAAGACGAATCGAATTCTCGAAGTGTTAGGCATGCAGCCAGTAGAGCAGCTGCGAAGCGTGCTGATCGTATATGAGGCGCACAGTCGCCGTGAAGCGCTGCAAGCGGCGCAGCAATTGCGGAGGCGCGGGGATTGCATGGTCGATCACCCGTAAGGTGGAAGGGGAAGAAATACGCAGGATGTCTGCGCCGATCGTACGGCAGACGGCTCCTATATGGTGGACGGAGTTCGCTATGATGGATGATCATGTCGCTGGGGATCGAGAAGGAGGTGTAGACATGCAGGAATGGCTCAAGGTGGCCATGCCGAAAGGACGGATCTATAAGCAGGCATCGCGGCTGTTTCGTGATGCGGGACTGCCGATACGCGGATGATTTTGATGATTCGCGCAAGCTAGTCATTACGTACCGGAAGCAAACATGGAATTTATTATGGCCAAACCAGTCGATGTACCGACTTATGTGGAATACGGAGTGGCGGATATCGGGGTCGTCGGCAAGGACGTGCTGATGGAGGACGAACGCGATGTTTATGAGCTGCTCGATCTGGGGATTGCCCGTTGTCGCATGTCGGTCATCGCTTTGCCGGATTGGCAGCCGGTCGTTCATCCGCGCGTGGCGACGAAGTATCCGCGTGTGGCGTCCCAATATTTTCGTGAGCGAGGACAGCAGGTCGAGGTGATCAAGCTGAACGGCTCGATTGAGCTTGCACCATTGATCGGCTTGGCCGATCGCATCGTAGATATGGTGGAAACCGGGCAAACGATGCGCGAGAACGGCCTTGTCGAACTGGAGGAAATGTTCGCCGTGACGAGCCGACTGATTGCCAATCGCGTCAGCTATCGCATGAAAAATCAAGCGATCCAAGCGCTGTGCGATCGGTTGCAGCAAGTCATTCCGACTACATAACGATCGGTCGGACGGCGTATGTGCAGCGAGCAGGCGTTGGCTGAAATGGTTGATAGATGAAATGGACAGTCGAAGGAAGAAGGAGTTGAATCGTGATGCGTATTTTCCCGGCCGATCAATTCAAGATAGAGCGGAATGTCGAATACGGAACGCCGGAACAGAACGAAACAGTAAGGCAGATCGTTAGCGATGTCGCCGCAAGTGGAGACGAAGCGTTGTTGCGCTATACAGCAAAGTTCGACAATACGACACTGACTGCAGAGCAGCTGAAGGTGTCGGAGGAGGACATTCAAGCCGCTTATGAGCAGGTGGACAGTCAGTTCCTTAAAGCATTGCAGACAGGCAGCGGCCAATATTCGATCCTTTCATGAGAAGCAGAAGCGTCAAGCTGGATGGATTTGCAGGAGGACGGCACGATACTCGGCCAAGTGCTGCGGCCGCTGCAGCGCGTCGGCTTGTATGTACCGGGCGGCACGGCCGCATATCCTTCTTCCGTGCTGATGAATGTCATGCCGGCGAAGGTGGCAGGCGTGCGGGAGATTGTCGTTGTCACACCGCCAGCTACTGGCGGTAAGGAAGGCATTAATCCGTACATTCTTGTAGCGGCTGCAGAAGCAGGCGTGACAGAGATTTACCGCGTTGGCGGTGCGCAGGCAATCGCAGCGCTCGCTTACGGCACGGAGACGATTCCGGCCGTTGACAAAATTTGCGGACCGGGGAATATCTACGTCGCGCTGGCCAAGCGCAATGTGTACGGCGTCGTCGATATCGACAGTATCGCCGGCCCGACCGATATCGTCGTGCTTGCCGATGAGACGGCTGATCCCGGCTATGTGGCTGCGGATTTGCTATCACAGGCCGAGCACGATGTGATGTCATCTGCTATGCTCGTTACGCCTTCAGCAGAGCTTGCCAAAGCGGTAGCTGCTGAAGTCGAGCGGCAATTGGCGACATTGCCGCGCAAGGACATTGCACAAGTCGCTCTGAGCAGCACGGCGGTATCCTCTCGGTGGATTCGCTGGATGAAGGCATGAACGTCGTGAACCGCATTGCGCCGGAGCATCTGGAGATCATGGTGCAGGAGCCGATGTCTGTTCTGCCGTTCATCGAGAATGCCGGCGCCGATCTTCCTTGGTGCATACAGCACTGAGCCGGTCGGTGATTACTTTGCGGGACCGAATCACGTTATGCCGACGAATGGCACGGCACGATTTTCGTCGCCGCTGAATGTGGATGACTTTGTCAAGAAGATCGAGTGTGATTCAATATAGCAAGCAAGCGCTGCTGCGCGATGCGCGAGACATTATGACACTTGCCAGAGCCGAAGGGTTTGAAGGCCATGCGCGAGCAGTGGAAATTCGAGTGAAGAAGGAAGGGAATAAGATGATGACAGAAAGCCAGAAGTCCGCGAGGCAAGCGGAGTTAAACGAACGACGAATGAGACGGATATCGCGCTGAAGCTTGAATGTAGACGGGCAAGGGAACAACGTGACTGGAGACGGATGTACCGTTCCTGAACCATATGTTGGATCTTGTTTACGAAGCACGGACAATTCGACCTGGAAGTCGAAGCGCGCGGAGATGTGGATATCGATGATCATCACACGGTTGAGGATATCGGCATCTGTCTCGGTCAGGCGCTGCGCGAAGCGCTCGGGGACAAGCGCGGCATTAAGCGTTATGCGAGTGTATTTGTGCCGATGGATGAGGCGTTGGCGCAAGTCGTCATCGATATCAGCAACCGGCCGCATTTTGAATATCGCGCAGATTTTCCTTCTGCGAACGTCGGCAGCTTCACGGTAGAGCTTGTCAAGGAATTTCTATGGAAATTCGCGCTCGAAGCTCGCATTACGTTGCATGTGATTGTCCATTACGGGGAGAACACGCACCATATGATTGAGGCGATATTTAAGGCGCTTGGACGCGCGCTGGATGAGGCGACGAGGATTGATCCGCGCGTAACGGGCGTTCCTTCGACGAAGGGAGTGCTCTAAGCTTGATCGCCATCATCGATTACGGCATGGGCAATTTGCACAGTGTCAGCAAAGCGGTAGAGCGGCTTGGATTTGAAGCGAGGTGACAGTCGGATGCGGATGAAATCTTGGCGGCAGACGGTGCGATTTTGCCAGGTGTCGGCGCTTTTGGCGATGCGATGGATAACCTCCGTGCGACGAACCTGACTGGAGCTATCGTCGTGAATACGCCCGTTCGGGCAAGCCGCTGCTCGGCATCTGTCTGGGCATGCAGCTGTTGTTCAACGAGAGCGAGGAGCATGGACGTCATGAAGGGCTTGGATCTGCTGCCGGGCAAGGTCGTGCGCTTCAGCGGACAAGGGAAAATCCCGCATATGGGCTGGAATCGACTTATGTTTCATGCAGCAGATCCGCTGACGGCAGGGCTGCAAGAAGGGCATGTGTACTTTGTCCATTCCTATCAAAGCATTGCCTGAGCAAGCCAGCGACCTGCTGGCCTCGACCGATTATTACGAACAAGTAACGGCTATCGTCGGCAGAGGCAATGTGTTCGGCATGCAGTTCCACCCGGAGAAGAGCGGAGAGCTTGGCATGCGTTTGCTTGATCTTTTTTGCAAATGACGCGGAAGAAGTAAGACAGGAAGCAGGCGGAACGCGTCACGACAATCCACTAATTAAGTACGATTGATGTTAAGGGGGGAAAGGCGATGTCATTGTTTACGATTTATCCGGCAATTGATATTCGGGGCGGCAAGTGCGTGCGCTTGAAGCAAGGTGACTATGCGCAGGAGACCGTCTATCACGACGATCCGATCGAAGTCGCCAAGCAATGGGAAAAGGAAGGCGCGAAATGGATTCATCTTGTAGACCTGGACGGGGCGAAAGCCGGACATCCTGTGAACCATGTGCTGATCGGCCGCATTGCGCAAGCAGTTAATGTGCCGGTTCAGGTCGGCGGCGGCATGCGTACAGTAGCCGATGTCGAGGAGCTGCTCAGCCGCGGCGTATCGCGCGTCATTATCGGTACAGCGGCGATCGAGGACCGCGCGTTCACGAAGCGGCTACTGAATCAGACACGGCGATCAGGTCGCGATTGGCCTTGATGCACGGGACGGATATGTGGCCACGCGAGGATGGCTGGAAACTTCGGAGGTGAAAGCAGACGGACTTGGCGAAGGAGTTAGCCGAGCAAGGGGCGAAGACGTTCATCTTCACGGATATTTCACGCGATGGGATGATGCAGGGTCCGAATGTGGAGGCGATCGTCGAGATGGCGAAAGTATCGGGACAATCCTGATCGCTTCCGGCGGTGTAAGTCAATATGAAGATCTGCAGAAGCTTGCCGAGTATGCGGCTAGCGGCGTATCGGGCGCAATTGTCGGCAAGGCACTGTATACCGGCGTATTATCTGTGAAGTTGTCAGGATGCCATCAGCCGGTTGAATGAACGATAGGGGAAGGAGTGATGCGCGGATGATCACAAAACGCATTATTCCATGTCTTGATGTGAAGGACGGTCGCGTAGTGAAAGGCGTCAACTTCGTCAATCTGCGCGATGCGGGCGATCCGGTGGAGCTGGCGGCGCTTTATGATAAGGAAGGCGCAGACGAGCTGGTGTTCCTGGACATTTCAGCCTCTGTGGAAGGGCGTGCGACGATGGTGGAGGTCGTGCGGCAAACGGCGGGCGAGATTACGATTCCGTTCACGGTTGGCGGCGGCATCTCGCAAGTGGACGATATGAAACGGTTACTGCGAGCTGGTGCGGACAAGATCGGCATCAATACTGCGGCCGTCACCAATCCGCAACTTGATCTCAGACGGGGCGCGACAGTTCGGCTCACAGTGCATTGTTGTAGCGATTGATGCCAAATACAATGCGGACATGGGTGATTGGGAAGTGTACACGCACGGCGGGCGCAAAGCGAGCGGCATGCGGGCGCTCGAATGGGCGCAGGAAGCGGAGCGGCTCGGCGCTGGAGAAATATTGCTGACGAGCATGGACGCGGACGGCACGAAGGACGGGTTCGATATTCCGCTGACTCGCGCTGTATCGGAAAGCTTGTCGATTCCGGTCATCGCCTCCGGCGGAGCGGGCAAGGTGGAGCACTTCTACGAAGTATTCACGGAAGGCAAAGCCGATGCTGGTCTAGCGGCAACGATCTTCCATTATAAAGAGATGACGATCGCAGATGTGAAGCAAGACTTGCGGGCGAAGGGAGTGGAAGTGCGATGACGAACGTTAGCCTCGACCCGAAGGAGTTAAAATGGGACGACCAAGGCTTGATTCCGGCCATCGTGCAGGATGCCGTTAGCAAGGAAGTGCTGATGCTCGCCTATATGAATGAAGAGTCGCTCGAACGCTCCATTGAAAGCGGCGAGACGTGGTTTTGGAGCCGCTCGCGCCAGGAGCTGTGGCATAAGGGAGCGACCTCCGGCCATACGCAGCACATTCGGGAAATACGCTATGACTGCGATAAAGATACGCTGCTCGTTCTTGTAGAGCCGCAAGGGGCGGCTTGTCATACCGGACAATATTCTTGCTTCTATCGTAGATTGGATGCGCCAGTCGAGCCAGTCGCAAAGGCGGACCGCTATGCGATCTTGAATGAATTGGAGGCGGTCATTGCCAGCCGCGAAGCGGAGCGTCCGGAAGGAGCTTACACGACGTACTTGTTCGACAAGGGCGTGGACAAAATTTTGAAGAAGATCGGTGAGGAAGCGGGAGAAGTGATCATCGCAGCGAAAAACCGTGATCACGATGAGCTGAGCTGGGAAGCCAGTGACTTGCTGTTCCACTTGCTGGTGCTGCTGCGGGAGCAGAAGCTGCCGCTCGATCGCGTGCTGAGTGAGCTGGAAGCCCGTCATCACAAGAAGCCGCAGGACGACTGATGGAGCGCGCTGGCCGCACTCGCCTTAAGCAGGAGGAATAGAGCGATGAAGATTGATTATCATACGCATCATGCCCGATGCGGTCATGCTGTCGGCAATCTGGAGGACTATGTGCGAAGAGGCATCGAGCTTGGATTGGATCATCTCGGTCTGTCCGATCATATGCCGCTAGTGCACGTGGACCCGGCTACTTATTATGAAGGCATGGCCATGCCGCTGGATGAACTGCCGAGATATGTCGAAGAATGCTTGGAACTCAAGGAGAAGTATCGCGATCAGATCGACATTCGCGTCGGTCTGGAAGGAGATTATATCGAAGGATACGAGGAGCAAATTGCGCGTATCATTGAAGCGTACCCTTGGGATTATGTGATCGGCTCGGTACACTTCCTCGGCACATGGGACGTTACAGATTACAGACAGACCCATAATTGGGAAGGCAAGCATGTCGAAGAAGTGTATGAGCAATATTACGATGCGGTGCAAAAAGCGGCAAAGACAGGCCTGTACGATTATATCGGCCATCTCGATGTGATCAAGCGTTTCGCGAAGTGGCCTAAGAAGGACATGCACGCGCTGGAACGTGAAACGATCGATGTCATTCATGCGCAAGGCATGGCCATTGAGCTGAACGCATCCGGGCTTCGAATGCCATGCGAGGAAATGTTCCCTTCGCGGAAAATTTTGTCGTATTGTCATGAACGCGGTGTGCCGCTTACGATCGGATCCGATGCGCACGATCCGCAGAAGCTGGGGCAATATTTGGATGAAGCGAGAGCGCTGCTGCTTGATGTAGGATTTACGGAGCTTGCAACTTTCGACAAGCGGCGTAGAAGTATGGTGCCGATTGAATAGAAGTTTTGAAACAAATGCTATAGAAAGGTATAATGTGAGTGAATGATCTTATTCTAGATCAGATGCTACCCGGTAACGATTTTCAAACAAGTTTTTGGGAGGGGCCTTGTCGTATCATGGTGGAAAGCGAATCAACCAAAATATTCACAGGAACTTCAAACCCGCAGCTGGCCGAACGTATTAGCAAAGAGTTAGGCAAACCGCTTGGCAAGATGAACATCTCCCGCTTCAAAAGCGGCGAGGTATATTGCCATTTTGAAGAATCCGTCCGCAATTGCGATGTGTTCTTGGTGCAGTCTTTCTCACATCCGATTAATGAAAATTTTGTCGAGTTGTTGGTGATGATCGATGCTGCAAAGCGTGCGTCGGCACGAACGGTGAATGTCATCGTCCCGTATTACGGGTATGCGAGACAGGAACGCAAGTCAAAACCACGTGAACCGATCTCCGCGAAGATGGTGGCGGATGTGTTGACGACAGCAGGTGCAAGACGCGTGATCACCGTTGATTTGCACGCTCCGGCGATCCAAGGATTTTTCAATATTCCGGTCGATCACTTGACAGCACTCGACATGATTGTCGATTATTTGAAGAAGCAAAACATCCAAAATCCGGTCGTCGTTTCGCCGGATGCCGGACGAGCTTCGACTGCGGAAAAACTGGCGAGCTTTATGAATTCTCCGTTCGCCATCATGATTAAGAAGCGCCCGAAACATAACGAATCGGTTATTACGCACCTAATCGGAGATGTCGAAGGACAGACGCCGATCATCATTGAAGACTTGATCGATACGGGAACGACGATCGTCAATGTAATCGAGGGTCTGAAGGAACGCGGTGCGAATGATGCATACGTCTGTGCGACGCATGGACTTTTTTCTGGTAATGCGATTGAGAAGCTGAATCAGCCGTTTATCAAGGAAGTGATCGTGACGGACACGATCGCCTTGCCGGAAAATGTGCCTTCGAAGTTTAAAGTGTTGTCCATGGACCACTTGCTTGCCGATGCGATTCGCATTATCGTGCAAGGCGGCTCGATCAGTACGCTGTTCAAATCGGGAGGCGTATAAGAGCGAGCGGCAAGGCTCAAGGCCGAATTCTATAAATAGATACAGATAACCGGATGGAGGACAGGAGGTGCCGGTAAGGTGAAGAAGAGTGATAATACTGCCGAGAAGACTGCTCATAACGTCATACCGCTCCACTTGAACGCTGAGTTTTACTTCGAGCGGGCGATGCAATCACTAGATCGCTGTCATTATGAGAAGGCGCTCAAGTATTTTCGCCGAGCTGTAGAGACCGAACCGGATCATGCAGTCCACCATATTAATTTGGCGGGAGTGCTGTCTGAAACCGGTGACTATGAAGCGTCGAACGAGATCTTGCAATACGTGCTCGAATCGCTCGATCCGAATATGACGGAGTGCCATTTTTATATGGCGAATAATTATTTGAATATGGATATGCTTGAACAATCGGAAGAGGCGCTGCTTCGTTATTTGGAGCTGGATGAGCAAGGGCTGTATATGGATGAGGCCGAGGAATTGCTGGAGCTGCTTGCGATGGAACTCGGGCGCCCGATCCCCGTTAAGCATATTCGCAGCCGCGCAGCTTTGTTCGAGCATGATAGAGCGCGCGTGTTACTGGAAGAAGGCCAGTTCAATGAAGCGGTGCAGCTGCTTGAGAAGCTTTCTAAGCAGCATCCTGAATTTATTGCGGCACGCAACAACCTCGCATTAGCGTATTATTATATGGGGCAGCTAGATCGTGCGGTGCGCACGGTGGAGGAAGTGCTGGAGGAAGATCCGGGCAATCTGCATGCCTTGTGTAACTTGAGCATCCTCCTATTGCAGCTTGAGCAGCATGATCAACTGCAGGCGATTATGCGGATGCTGAAGAAATTAGTGCCGATGGGGGCGGAGCACAGCTTTAAGCTGGCAACGACGATGGGCATCCTGGGCGAGCATGAAACGGCCTATTGGCATTTCAAGCGGCTCCTGATCACTGGCAATATGGAAGCTGAACCGAGCTTGTACCATTATACAGCGGTCGCGGCCGCACATCTGCGTCGTTACGATGAAGCGCGAAGGCTGTGGCAGCAAGTGAAGAAGCTGGATCCGGAGACGACGGTTGCAGACTATTACTTGCAGCGGCTCGAACAGTTCATGGAACGCTCGCACGAGGCGTCGCCTGAAGCGTCTTATGAGGAGCTGCTGCCCTTAAGCTATAATTATCATCTCCCATTCGAGGAACAGTTCAAATGGTTCACGCAGCCGGACGGCTCGATCTCCGGAACACATTAGACGCGATCCCGTCGTTCGCTCGTCGTTCTTCTGGGTGCTGCGATACGGCGATTACGATGCGAAGCTGCAAGTCATTCAAGCGCTCGGAATGCTAGGCGATGATGAAGTGGAGCAGGCGTTGCGTGAGTTCATCCAGCGTGACGATGAAGCCGACGAATTGAAGAAGGCTGCTGTCATGGTGTTGAATGCGATTGGCGCGGAAGGGCCACTTCATGTAGTGCTTGGCGGGCGCAAGATCGAGCTGCAAGGTTCACCGGCAAGTGCGGGGCTTCCGGTCTGGGAGCCGATCTGGCAGGACGTGCTCGATATCGCGCTTGCTCAGATGGAGAAGCATTACGATATGGTCGAGCGGTATGATATGCAGACGCTGTGGAAGGATTTCCTGAGCCGCACTTACCCGAAGACGCCGCACATCCGGCGTCCGGAAGGATGGTCGGCAGCGCTGGAATATTTGATCGCCAAGATGCATAGACGTCAGGTGACGTTTCCGGATGTCGCCGAGCGGTACGGCATCTCGGTTTCGACCGTTCGTCGGAACGTGGCAGAGATTGATTCGACTTGCGGCCTGAGGAAGAAGATGGAGGCCATACTCCCGCAGCTTGGCGGCAAAATATAGATATGTTAACTATCAGTATTTCTTTTATCGGTCTTTGAACAACGGCTTAACCATTATTGATAAGGCAGGAGGGTGATTCTATGTATAAAACAGTAGTTGTCGGAACAGGACCTGCTGGGTTAACGGCTGCCATTTATTTGGCCAGAGCCAATCTGGAACCGCTCGTCATCGAAGGACCTGAGCCGGGCGGGCAATTAACGACGACGACTGAAGTCGAGAACTTCCCCGGATTTCCAGACGGTATCATGGGACCTGAACTTATGGATAACATGCGTAAACAAGCCGAGCGATTCGGTGCGAAGTTTGCTCGTGGCTGGGTGACGAAGCTGGATGCAGCGCAGCGTCCGTTCAAGCTGACCGTCGACAGCTTAGGGGAAATCGAGGCGGAAGCCGTCATTATATCGACCGGCGCCACAGCGAAGCTGTTAGGCATCCCGGAGGAGAAGGACAATGTTGGCCGCGGTGTCAGCACATGTGCAACATGTGACGGCTTCTTCTTCCGCGGCAAGAAGATCATTGTCGTCGGTGGCGGCGACTCTGCGATGGAAGAGGCGAATTTCCTGACGAAGTTCGCAACTGAAGTTCGCATTGTCCATCGGCGCAACGAATTGCGAGCATCGAAAATTATGCAGGAGCGTGCTCGCGCCAATGAGAAAATTACTTGGAGCATGAACCGCACCCCGCTCGCCGTTATATCTGGTGAGCATGGCGTTACTGGTCTGAAAGTGCGCAACAATGAAACCGGAGAAGAAGAAGTGCTGGAAGCTAGCGGTATCTTTGTGGCGATCGGTCACAAACCGAATACAGACTTCCTGAAAGGGGTGCTTGATCTTGATGAAATCGGATATATCAAGGTCAAGCCTGGCACGACGGAGACGAGTGTACCGGGTATTTTCGCTTGCGGTGACGTGCAGGACAGCAAGTACCGGCAAGCCATTACGGCAGCTGGTAGCGGCTGCATGGCCGCGCTGGATTGCGAGCGATTCCTCGAGGAAAACGCCGCGCACGATTGGAGTCAGTCGTTGAACGCTTAAACTACAGGTTGCTTGGTGAATTAAATCTTATGTATCTATTTCTTCGCTTTTTTCTGTAGGAGCGATACTGATTTCACAAGTTTTTGCCGCGCGCTGGATGTAGCGCACGGCAAAAACACTTTCCCCTCCGTTTTTACTGTCCTCCCAAAAGCATATCGCAAATTGTTTATGATGAAGGCATTATGAAATGCATTCAAATATATAATGGTATCGAATGTGGTGCAGTTCATCTTGTCCATCCTGCGATTGGTGTGCAGTTCCAATCCGCTCGACACGTCCAACCGGCTGTTCACTCGCTCCACCGCGGTGCGCTTGTTGATTCCCATTCCTGTTGTCCCGTCCGATATCCCGGACATCGCAATTCGCTCTCATCCTAGGTTGTGCTTAGATGGGCGAGTGAAGCCTCCTTCCTGTGTGTACGGGGATGAATGAGTGATGGAGTGTATGAGAAGTTGATTACCTTTGAGCGAGTCGTTGAAATGAAGATAGTTGCAAATATCCAATTATCCGCAGTGTGATCCGCACGATTTGCCAGTTTAATTGCAAATATCCAATTATATTCTCAAATTCGGTTAGAAAAGCTGATTCTGGCGTTAATTAATTGGATATTTGCAATAATATGAGGTGATCGGTATGCAAAGTGGCGATTTAATTGGATATTTGCAATAATCAGATCATTGGTTGGAGTTGTAGATGAACATTCGGATTCAGATTCAGCCGCCTCACATATCCTTTCCTTCTAGGAGTGTCATATATTTTGTGTAAATGATTGATTGTCCAAGTCTGAGCTTATACTGTTTAATACCTCTTCTAGGGGGATAAGGCAAGGCTGGAGAGTAACCTGAGCACCTAAAAGGTTTGACCGGGGAGTGCGTATTTTTCGTATCCCGCATCCTTGTCCCGTCCGGCTTGCCGGACATCACAATTCGCTCTCATCCGAGGTTGTGCATAAAAATTGATAACACCGTTAACGAGCGACTTTCGTAAAGATTAAGTTCATTTAAAGTCGTTGATTTTGTGCTATTCTGAAGTTGCTTTACACTCAGGCCTTCCTCCACGGATGGCTTGCTGCTTGTTCTCCTCCCTCTCTGCATTCGTCATTCACCCATCCAAAATCTTCTCCACTACAAGTACCTTATTCAATTCTGCTCTGGTCAATGTCATTAGCTCCTGTCACATAGTGACATTATCTCAGCACAATGACAGCTCAACCGCCTGAAATCTTGACCTTATTTTCACCTTGAATTATAGTTGGTATGATACACGGTTAGCCTATGACCATTTTGTTCGGGGTGATACAAGTCATGACGCAGTCGATTTATGTCGGCATTGATGTCGGAGGGACGATGATTAAGCTCGGCATCTGTAATGCCGAAGGGGAATTGTTAAATACATTCGAAGGGCCGACAGGAACGGAAGAAGGTGCGCAGGTCGTATTGAACAATATTGCGGATTACGCCAAAAAGTTCGTCGCGCAATCTTCCTATGACTGGGAACAAGTTGTCGGATGCGGCATCGGATTCCCGGGATTTATGGATATGAAGAACGGAATTGTCAAGCTAGCGCCCAACTTGAAGTGGACAAACGTTCCGGTGCGGGACGTACTGCAAGATAAGCTGCAAAAGCCGGTGCGTATTAGTAACGATGCGAATATCGCTGCATTGGGCGAAGCCTGGGCGGGCGCCGGCAAAGGGATTGACGATCTGATTATGCTCACGCTTGGAACTGGCGTTGGCGGCGGCATCATTGCTGGTGGCAAGATTCATGAAGGATTTAACGGCATGGCCGGGGAGCTTGGACATGTGCAGATCGTGCCTGATTTGGAAGCAGTCGGCTGCGGCTGCGGTCAGAAAGGGTGTCTGGAGACTGTCTCGTCTGCAACAGGCATTGTGCGAATGGCCAATGATGCACTGGAACGCGGTGAGAAGACAACGTTGGCATTGCATAGTCCAGTAACGGCCAAGGATGTGCTGGATGCCGCTCGGCAAGGTGATGAAGTGGCAAAGCGCATCGTGAATCGGGCGGCTTATTATTTGGGCAGAACGATGAGCTTGATGGCCGTCGTGCTAAATCCGCAGCGGTTTATTATTGGTGGCGGTGTATCCAAGGCAGGAGATATTTTGTTTGAACCGATCCGAGAGACCTTTGCCCAATATACTACGGCAAACATCCAGGAAGGCGTGGACATTGTACCGGCTACGCTCGGCAATAATGCAGGCGTCGTAGGGGCAGCCGGACTGTTCATAAGAAATTAACGGTCTACGTTTCACATATGATGAGGGCAAGCAGATTAGACGGAAGTGTTAGCTTAACTAATGGAGGTTGCTTGACATGACGCAAGTGCACACACCGGCCGAACTGGTCATCATCACGGGAATGTCCGGTGCTGGTAAGACGATAGCCGTTCAATGTCTGGAGGATCTCGGGTATTTTTGCGTGGATAATCTGCCGCCGGTGCTTATTCCTAAGTTTGCGGAATTGATTGAACAATCCCGTGGCAATATTGAGAAAGTTGCACTAGTCATCGATTTGCGCGGACGTGAATTTTTTACAGCCCTGAATGAAGCTTTGCAGCAGCTCCGAGACAATTCGACGATCCATTTTGAAATATTGTTTCTAGATGCAACCGATTCGGTGCTGGTGCAGCGTTACAAGGAGAGTCGCAGGCGCCATCCGCTTGCGGCCAGCGGCTTGCCGCTTGACGGGATCAAGCAGGAGCGGAAGCTGCTCGAGGAATTGAAGGGAATGGCGACGCAAGTCATTGATACAAGCAATATTAAGCCGGCTGAGCTCAAAGCTTCCATCAAGTCGCGCTTTAACCAGCTGGAACGAAATAAGATCAACGTGAATATTATATCATTCGGATTCAAGTACGGTATTCCGATCGATGCTGACTTAATATTCGACGTGCGATTTCTCCCCAATCCTCACTATATCGATCAACTGCGTCCCAAGACAGGTCTTGAGCAAGATGTGTACGATTATGTTATGAAATGGCCGGAGACGCAAAGCTTCTTGACCAAGCTTCTTGATTTACTGCAATTTTTGATTCCGCAATATATTAAGGAGGGCAAGAGTCAGGTTGTCATCGGGATCGGCTGTACCGGCGGCAAGCATCGTTCCGTCGCGATCGCCGAGTATCTCGGCAAGATGATCGGCAGCGGGGAATCTGAAGCAGCTCAGGTCTCACACCGCGATGCTGCGCGTGATCATCGCTAAATAGAGGTGAATATCGTATGGGGAAAGCTCACGTTCGAAGTGAACTTCCGCGCACTGTCGTCATTGGCGGCGGCACCGGACTTTCCGTAATGTTGCGCGGGCTTAAGGCATTGCCGCTCGATATTACCGCGATCGTGACGGTCGCAGATGACGGCGGAAGCTCGGGCGTGCTGCGCACGGAGCTGCAGATTCCCCCTCCGGGGGATATACGCAATGTGCTGCTCGCATTAGCGGATGTGGAACCGATGTTGTCGAAGGTGTTAGAGCATAGATTCCAATCTGGCTCCTTACTCGCTGGACATAGTTTGGGCAATCTGATTGTGGCCGCGATGAAAGAGATTACAGGCGACTTTGTCACGGGTATTAAGGAGCTTAGCAAGGTGCTTGCGGTTAGAGGCCGGGTGCTTCCGGCGAGTGCACAATTAATTGAACTTGTGGGGGAATATGAGGACGGAAGCGTCGTTCGCGGCGAATCACAAATACCGAATACTCGCAAACGGATCAAAAGAGTCCGCATCGAACCGGCGGATGCCGAGCCGCTTGCGGAGGCGGTAGATGCCATTAAGGAAGCGGATGCGATCATCATCGGTCCGGGGAGTTTGTATACAAGCATTATCCCAAACTTGATGGTGCCAGGCATCTCTGATGCGATCCTTGACTCTGAAGCGGTCAAGATTTTCGTCTGCAATGTGATGACACAGCCCGGCGAGACTGACGGCTACAGCGTCGGTGATCATGTTGCTGCGATTACGCGGCATGTGCCAGGCCTAGCTTTCGATTATATTGTGGTCAATAACGGTCCGATCTCGCAGGAAGTGCTTGACAAGTATGCCGAACAAGGCGCGGTTCCGGTCATGATCGATGACGAGCAAGCGCTGCGGCGCACGGGAGCGCAGATCATCGCCGACCGATTAATTTTATATCGAACTTATTTGCGACATGATACTGAGAAGTTAAGCAAGCATATTTTTCAATTAGTGTACGCTTGGAGATCACGGAAGAGGTGAGACGGCGATGTCCTCCTTCGCTGCGCAAACGAAAAAAGAACTGACGATGATCGAAGCAGACCAGACCTGCTGTGCTCGCGCCGAGCTGGCCGCCTTAATTCGGATGATCGGTACGGTGCAAGTTTCCGGGAAGAGGGTTTTGCTAGATGTGTCTACGGAAAATGCAGCGATTGCGCGTCGGATATTTACGCTGATCAAGCGCTTGTACGGGATTCAGGCGGAATTGCTCGTTCGCAAGAAGATGCGTCTGAAGAAAAATAACGTCTACATTGTTCGCGTACCGGCAAGCGTGCAGGAAATGCTGGCGGATTTGAAGATTGTGAAGGAAGGATTTGCATTTGAGTCCGGGATTGATCGGAACTTGATTAGGAAAGAATGTGATAGACGAGCGTACTTGAGGGGGGCCTTTTTGGCAGGCGGTTCGGTGAACAATCCTGAAGGTTCGTCCTATCACTTGGAGATTGCTTCTTCTTATGAGGAGCATTGTACAGCGTTAAGCAGTCTGGTCAATCGATACGGGATCAATTCGCGCGTTATTGAGCGGAAGAAAGGGTTTGTCCTTTATGTCAAGGAAGGCGAGAAGATCATTGATTTTCTAAGTCTGATCGGAGCCCATCAAGCGCTGCTAAAATTCGAAGATGTGCGAATTATGCGCGATATGCGCAATTCCGTTAACCGTATCGTCAACTGTGAAACGGCAAACTTGAATAAGACGATCGGCGCAGCGATGCGTCAAATTGAAAACATCAAGCTGCTGGAAAGAGAGATTGGCCTGGATCAATTGCCGGAGAAGCTCCGCGAGGTCGCGATCGTGCGGCTCAAGCATCCAGACCTAAACTTGAAAGAAGTAGGCGAATTGCTGAAGGGAAATGTCAGCAAGTCCGGGGTCAATCATCGGCTGCGAAAGTTGGATGAACTTGCAAGCAAGGTGCGCAATAGACTACAATAAGGTTCTAAGTAAGGTTATTAAGGCTAAGTAAGGTTATCGGTTAGCCAAACAGTTTTGGCAGCTATGAACTTGGTTCTAGTGCGTAAACGTGTTTAATGTTATAATAATTATGTATATGTATGTACGGTATAATGGCGACTACCGAACATTCAGATAGCTTTCAAAGCGTATTGAACTTCGTGATATCTTTTTAAATACATTGATGTAGGGGGAAAGGTTGAAATGGCGAAATGCCCAGTCGTGGTCAAATTAAAAACAGGACTCCATGCTCGGCCAGCTGCATTGTTCGTGCAGGAAGCGAACAAATTCTCTTCTGAAATTTTCGTTGAGAAAGATGAGAAGAAAGTGAATGCCAAGAGCATCATGGGAATCATGAGCTTGGCAATCAGCTCCGGCACGGAAGTCAATATTATTGCTGAAGGAGCGGACGCTGATCAAGCTGTCAGCGCTTTGGTTGCTTTGGTGAGCAAAGAAGAAATCGAAAACCCTTGATCGATGATCTTATGAGTAGTGATGGAATATGAAAGCGTCATCTAGCCTAGTGCATTACAGATGACGTCTTATCTTACATAATGGGCTCTGCGTGCGTGTTCTTCTTTATGCTGTTAATCTTTATCGAATCTAAAGCTTCACGTTACGAACGATTTACGATATGAACGAAAATAAAAGCTGCAACGAATTTCATTCGTTACAGCTCTTTTCTGTTTCCAAAATTAGATGCGATTGTGCGGATCATGCCTTGCAGATTGTGCCTTATGCCACCCTATGCCCCAGTGCATTATGCTTTCTCGATTACGTTATCCACTAGCCCGTATTCTTTGGCTTCTATGCGCGGTCATGAAGTAATCGCGATCTGTATCCTTCTCGATCCGTTTCAAAGTTTGCCCTGTACGTTCGGCCAAGATTTGTTTCAGCTTGTCGCGCATGCTGAGGATGCGTTTGGCGCGAATTTCGATGTCGCTGGCTTGCCCTTCGGCTCCGCCGAGCGGCTGATGGATCATCACTTCGCTGTTCGGCAGAGCGAGACGCTTGCCTTTGGCTCCGGCTGCCAGCAGGAACGCGCCCATCGATGCAGCCATGCCGACGCAAATGGTAGAGACGTCAGGCTTGATATATTGCATCGTATCGTAGATCGCCATCCCTGCGGTAATCGAACCGCCCGGACTGTTGATGTACAGGTTGATGTCCTTCTCCGGATCTTCAGCAGCCAAGAACAACAGTTGCGCGATAATCGTATTGGCTACGGCATCGTTGATCGGGGTACCGAAGAAAGATAATGCGGTCTTTCAACAGACGAGAATAAATTCGTAAGCGCGTTCGCCGCGGTTCGTTTGTTCAACGACCATTGGAATTAAACTCATGGATCGAAATCCTCCTTCTAGTATTAGTCGATAATTGTCTATTAAGTTCATGAAATCAAGTCGTAATCATGATCATAAATCGATCTTTGTTTCAAGGTCAAGAAAGGTCAAACTATGATCAAAAAAAATTTACGTGAAGAATATGGCGCGCTCGCGAGGAATCGAACCTCGATCTCAGGCTCCGGAGGCCTACGTCATATCCATTGGACCACGAGCGCATATTCAACTCACATTAGAGCTCCTTTGATAGCAAGAAGCAATTATATAATTATAACAGCGAAGCATGAAAAATGCAAGCGGGTATTCTTTGAGCATGCGCTTATTCAAACTGGATCGATGACATCTGGCTCAGTTGCAATTTTCAATTTCCTGAATAATAATAACATTGGAGCAAGTTGCTTATTTTTTTATACTAATGCGGGACAATTATTTGTATACTGATTGGGACGTAATTGCACTATCGGGACATTCGTTGAGCTCCTTATGATAACTCGTGAGGTGGAATGCGAAATGAGGGAATTATAGACATTCAGAAGCAGCTTTTGCCGGATCTGATCGACGCGTTGAAGAAACGCTATACCGTCTTGAATCCATTCATGTGTCTGGGACTGCTCGGACGTAGAACATTAGCTGCCTCGCTCGATATGACGGAGCGTGTACTGCGTGCTGAAACCGACTTTCTGAAGGAGCAAGGTCTGCTCGATATCGATAGTCAGCGGGATGCGATTAGTCGGCAGGCGAAGATACTGCTGAGTCAGATGGAGCCGATGGTGAAGGAATCTGTTCGGTCTTAGCCGAGATGGAAGACCAGATACGCCAAAGCTTCGGTTTGTCAGCAGGTGATCGTCGTGCCGGGGATTCGGATCAATCGCCACTTCACGAAGAAGGAGCTGGGCGGGCAGGTGCAAGTGCGCTGCGCAAGCGTTGTCACCAAGCATGATATCATTGCAGTTACAGGTGGATCCACGATGGCTGAAGTCGCCAATTGTTGACGGCCACTTCACCAGCTCAAAGGTATATGTTCGTGCCGGCTCGCGGCGGATTGGGAGAAAGCGTGGAGCTGCAAGCGAATACGATCGCTTCGACGATGGCGAAGAAAACCGGCGGACAATATCGGTTGCTGCATGTTCCTGATCATCTTAGGCGAAGAAGCGTATCAATCGCTCATTCACGAACCGAACTTCAAGAAATCGTTGACAGTCATTCGCAAGCGCGCATCGTCATTCATGGAATCGGGGATGCTGTACGTATGGCGCAGACGACGCAAACTCGATGAGCGACACGATTGAAGATCTGAAGCAAGGATGGCGCGTTAGCGGAAGCGTTCGGATATTACTTCAATCGCGAAGGCCATGTCGTTCATAAGATGCCGACGGTCGGACTGCGGCTGGAGGATATTCAGCAGACGGAAACCGTTATCGCGGTAGCCGGCGGAAAGAGTAAGGCGAGAAGCGATTCGAGCCGATCATGAAGTTTGGCCATGAGGATATACTGAGTTACGGATGAAGCGGCAGCCAAGTGATTCGTAAGCGTAACGATTCATTCGAACGTCGATCATGGAGCATACACAGGTTGACTGCATCGAATGAGTAGTTATCATGGCATCCGTCATTGACGATATAGGTTTTACATAAATCACAAATCATTTAGGAGGAATTACTCATGGTAAAAGTAGGAATTAATGGATTTGGACGAATTGGACGTAATGTATTCCGCGCAGCACTGAACAACCCGGAGGTAGAAATCGTAGCGATCAACGATTTGACAGATGTGAACATGCTTGCTCATTTGCTTAAATACGATACGACTCATGGCGATTGGACGCGAACGGTTGAAGTTGGCGAAGGCGAGCTTATCGTTAATGGCAAAGCGTTCAAAGTATTCGCTGAGCGCGATCCTGGCAACTTGCCTTGGGGAGAATATGGTGTTGAAATCGTTGTTGAATCCACGGGTATTTTCACAGCTAAAGAAAAAGCGAAGCTGCATCTGAAAGGCGGAGCGAAAAAAGTTATCATCTCCGCACCTGCTTCCAATGAAGATATTACGATCGTGACTTGGCGTGAATGAAGATAAATACGATCCAGCTAACCATACGATTATCTCTAACGCTTCATGTACGACGAACTGCTTGCTCCTTTTGCTAAAGTATTGAATGACAAGTTTGGAATTGTTAAAGGGCATGATGACCACGATTCACTCCTACACGAATGATCAAAGCGTACTGGATTTGCCGCATAAAGATGCTTCGCCGCGCACGTGCCGCTGCAGAGAACATTATTCCTTCATCGACAGGTGCTGCTAAAGCGTTTCCCTCGTGCTTGCCTGAGCTGAAAGGCAAGCTGAATGGTATGGCTTTCCGCGTTCCGACTCCTAACGTATCCGTAACGGATCTTGTTGCTGAATTGAAGCAGGAATGTAACGGTCGATGAAGTGAATGCTGCGTTTGAAAGAAGCAGCGGAAGGCCCGCTGAAAGGCATTCTTGAACTATTCCGAAGAGCCGCTTGTATCCAGCGACTACAACGGCGATCCAGCTTCCTCCACGATCGATGCGCTATCCACAATGGTTGTTGGCGACAACATGGTGAAAGTTGTTTCCTGGTACGACAACGAGTGGGGCTATTCTAACCGCGTTGTTGATCTGTGCGACTTTCATCGCAAACAAAGGTCTGTAATTGAATGCAATATATCAATGAGTAGAACTTATCGAGAGGGAGAATAGTGCAAGATTCTCCTCTTGATCACTATCTGTTTCCAATTAGCACAATGTATGATGAATGAAAAACAGGAGGTTCGTATGAATAAGAAAAGTGTTCGTGATATCGATGTAGCAGGTAAGAAAGTATTCGTGCGTGTAGATTTCAATGTTCCGCTTGGAGAATGGTAAGATTACGGATGATACGCGGATTCGCGAAACGTTGCCGACGATTCAGTATTTGATCGAGCAAGGGTGCGAAAGTCATTCTCGCGAGCCATCTCGGACGTCCGAACGGACAAGTTGTAGAAGAGCTGCGCTTGACGCCAGTGGCGGCTCGCTTGTCCGAGCTGCTTGGCAAGCCGGTGAGCTAAAGCGGACGAAGCGATCGGCGATGCTGTGCAAGGCGCAGGTTGATACAGCTGAAGGACGGCGATGTTCTGTTGCTGGAGAATGTCCGCTTCTACCCGGGCGAAGAGAAGAATGATCCTGAGCTGGCGAAATCATTCGCGGAGCTTGCTGATTTTTACGTGAATGACGCATTCGGCGCAGCACATCGCGCTCATGCTTCGACGGAAGGCATCGCGCATCACCTGCCAGCTGTATCCGGCTTGCTGATGGAGAAGGAGCTGACTGTGCTCGGCAAAGCGCTGACGAATCCGGAGCGTCCGTTTACGGCGATTGTTGGCGGCGCGAAGGTGAAGGATAAAATCGCTGTCATCGACAACCTGCTCGAACTTGCCGACAATATCATTATCGGCGGCGGCTTGTCGTATACGTTTCTTGAAAGCGCAAGGCTATGAGATCGGCAAATCGCTGGTCGACAATGAGAAGCTTGATCTGGCGCTGAGCTTTATTGAGAAAGCGAAGGCAAAGGGCGTCAACTTCCTATTGCCTGTGATATCGTTGTTGCGGACGATTTCAGCGCAGACGCGAATACGAAGATCGTCGATATCGACAGCATTCCGGCAGATTGGGAAGGCATCGACATCGGACCGAAAACGCGTGAAACTGTATGCGGAGGTGATCAAAGAATCCAAGCTGGTTGTATGGAACGGACCGATGGGTGTGTTTGAGATCGATGCCGTTCTGCACATGGCACGCAGAGCGGTTGCGCAAGCTTGTGCAGACAACGGCAGGCTATACGATTATTGGCGGCGGTGATTCGGCTGCAGCGGCAGAGAAGTTCGAGCTAGCTGACAAGATGGATCATATTTCCACCGGCGGCGGCGCTTCGCTGGAATTTATGGAAGGCAAGGCGCTTGCCAGGCGTCGTGGCCTTGAACGACAAGTAAAGTAGAGAGGAATATAGGAAGTGAATCATGCATGAGAACACCGATCATTGCAGGAAACTGGAAAATGTTCAAAACGGTCGGCGAAGCGGCCGCATTCGTGCACGAAGTGAAAGGCAAAGCGGAGGTTGCTGGCGTGGAAAGTGTCATCTGTGCGCCATTTACGGCTCTTCCGGCTCTGGTCGAGGCGGTGAAAGGAACGTCGCTGAAGATCGGCGCGCAAAATATGCATTGGGAAGATAATGGCGCGTTATACAGGCGAAATCAGCGGTGCGATGCTGAAGGATCTCGGTGTTGATTATGTCATCATCGGCCATTCGGAGCGCAGAGCTTATTTTGCGGAAACCGATGAGACCGTGAATAAGAAAGTGCATGCGGCGTTTAAGCATGGCTTGACTCCGATCGTCTGTGTCGGCGAGAAGCTGGAAGAACGCGAAGCCGGCCAGACGAAGAACGTTTGCAAGGTGCAGACGGAAGCGGCACTTGCAGGGTCTGACTGCTGAGCAAGCTGCGCAAGCGGTCATTGCTTATGAGCCGATCTGGGCGATCGGCACAGGCAAATCCTCAACAGCGGAAGATGCGAATGAAGTGATCAGCTACATTCGTAGCGTTGTTGCAGAGTTATATCGATGCAACGACAGCGGCAGAAGGTTCGCATTCAATATGGCGGCAGTGTTAAGCCGGATAATATTGCGCGAATATATGCAGCAGTCCGATATCGACGGAGCGCTTGGTCGGCGGCGCCAGCTTAGAGCCAGCTTCCTATATCGCAGCTGGTCGAAGGGGCGCAAGTAACATGGCGAGCGACCGAAACCGGTTGCGCTGATCATTCTGGACGGCTTCGGATTGCGTGAAGAGACGCAGGGCAATGCGGTCGCACAAGCGAATAAGCCGAACTTCGACCGCTATTGGGCAACGTATCCGCATACGACCTTAACTGCTTGCGGGGAAGCGGTCGGTCTTGCCGGAAGGCCAGATGGGCAACTCCGAAGTCGGCATCTGAATATCGGTGCAGGTCGCATTGTTATCAAGATTTGACGCGGATTTCGAAGTCGATTCGCGATGGCGATTTCTTCGAAATGATACGCTGCTTGGCAGCGATTCAGCATGCGAAAGACGAATGGTAAGAAGCTGCATCTGTACGGCTTGTTGTCCGATGGCGGCGTACATAGCCATATCTACCATCTGTTTGCGCTTGCTGGAGCTGGCTAAGAAGGAAGGCTTGACGGAAGTCTATATCCATGCGTTCCTCGATGGACGTGATGTGGCACCGGATAGTGCGAAAGGTTACATGGAGCAACTGCATGAGCAAGATCGATGAAGCTTGGTGTCGGCAAGATTGCCACGGTGCAAGGACGTTATTATGCGATGGATCGCGATAAGCGCTGGGAGCGGGTGGAGAAATCGTACCGGGCGATGGTGTATGGCGAAGGACCGACAGTATACAGATCCGATCGAAGCGATTGAGGATTCGTATGCACAGTCTGTGTATGACGAATTTGTGATGCCGACGGTTATCGTGGATGAGCAGGCAAGCCGATCGGCTTAGTGGAGTCAGAGGATGCGGTTATTTTCTTCAACTTCCGTCCGGATCGCGCGATCCAGCTGTCGCAAGTGTTTACGAATGAGGATTTTCGTGGCTTTGATCGCGGACCGAAGCGTCCGAAAAATCTGCATTATGTCTGCTTGACGTTGTTCAGCGAAACGGTCGGCGGGTTATGTTGCGTATAAGCCGAAGAATCTGGATAATACACTTGGGAGAAGTCGTTGCTCAGCAAGGATTGAAGCAGCTTCGCACCGCCGAGACGGAGAAATATCCTCATGTCACCTTCTTCTTCAGCGGCGGTCGCGATGTTGAGCTTGCCAGGAGAAACGCGGATCCTGATCAATTCGCCGAAAGTCGCGACCTATGATTTGCAGCCGGAGATGAGCGCCTATGAACTGGCGGATGCGACGGTGAAGGAAATCGAAGCGGATAAGCATGACGTGATTATTCTGAACTTCGCCAATCCGGATATGGTCGGTCATTGCGGCTTGCTGGAGCCGACGATTAAGGCGGTCGAAGCGACGGACGAATGTCTTGGCAGAGTTGTGGATGCCGATTCTGGCGAAAGGCGGCGTTGCGATCATTATGGCCGATCATGGCAATGCGGAAATGGTCTTGACGATGACAGACCGTCCGCATACGGCACATACGACGAATCCTGTGCCGTTTATTGTTACGATCAAGCATGGTAAACTTAGAGAAGGTGGCATTCTGGCCGATGTTGCGCCGACGATCTTGACACTTGCTGAAGTTGCCACAGCCGGAAGAAATGACCGGAATCGTTCATTGTCTAGATGTAAGTAGCACCTATACTAAAATATAAATAAAAGGAGTGTTCAGTATCAATGACAATTATTTCTGATGTTTATGCAAGCGAAGTGCTTAGATTCCCGCGGTAACCCGACGGTTGAAGTAGAAGTATACCTGGAATCCGGCTGCATTGGCCGCGCGATCGTTCCATCCGGCGCATCCACAGGCGCATACGAAGCCGTTGAATTGCGTGATGGCGACAAGAGCCGTTACCTGGGCAAAGGCGTACTGAAGGCTGTTGAGAACGTGAATGAGATCATCGCGCCGGAAATCATCGGCTTCGACGCACTTGATCAAGTCGGCATCGACAACATAATGATCGAGCTTGATGGCACGCCGAACAAAGGCAAGCTAGGCGCGAATGCCATTCTTGCTGTATCGATGGCTGTTGCTCGTGCTGCTGCTGAAGCGCTTGGCGTTCCGCTGTACATATACTTGGGCGGATTTAATGCCAAGAAACTGCCGGTTCCGATGATGAACATCATCAACGGCGGCGAGCATGCAGACAACAATGTCGACGTGCAAGAATTCATGGTCATTGCCGGTTGGTGCAGCAACGTTCAAGGAAGCACTTGCGTACGGGAGCAGAAATTTTCCACACCCTGAAGGCTGTTCTGAAGGAAAAAGGCTTGAACACAGCTGTTGGCGACGAAGGCGGATTTGCACCGAACCTTGGCTCCAACGAAGAAGCGATCACTACGATCATCGAAGCGATCGAGAAGTGCTGGCTACAAGCCAGGCGTAGATGTATTCCTCGGTATGGACGTCGCTTCCACGGAATTCTTCAAGGATGGCAAATACCATCTCGAAGGCGAAGGCAAATCCTTCACTTCCGCTGAATTCGTGATTTATTGGCGATCTGGGCGGACAAATATCCGATCATCTCCATCGAAGACGGCTGCTCCGAGGACGATTGGGAAGGCTGGAAGCTGTTGACCGATAAACTTGGCAGCAAAGTACAGCTTGTCGGCGACGACTTGTTCGTGACGAACACCGAGCGTCTGTCGCGACGGCATCGAGAAAGGCATCGGCAACTCCATCCTCGTTAAGGTGAACCAAATCGGTACGTTGACCGAAACGTTCGACGCGATTGAGATGGCGAAGCGTGCTGGATATACGGCGGTCATCTCCCACCGTTCCGGCGAAAGCGAAGACAGCACGATTGCCGATATCGCCGTAGCGACGAATGCGGGCCAATCAAGACAGGCGCGCCCCCGTACGGATCGCGTTGCGAAGTACAACCAATTGCTTCGCATCGAAGACGAGCTCGGCAATGTCGCTCAATATGGTGGCCGCGCTGCTTTCTATAACTTAAAATAAAACATATTTTCTATTAGGCTTGAGTCCGCCTTCAGTACGATCTGGGGGCGGCTTTTTTATAGGCATTTTCTTTGTAAGGAAAAAGGTTTAAGGGTCGTTTTGCTCTAACGGTTGCTATAGGGCTTATTATAGCGAATTAGCCCTGGTTTGATTTGTAACGGTTGTACTGGGGGTTATTCCGCTGTTTTTTCGCCAAATGCCACTAGCTTTGCAGCAAACTTTCTGGTAAACCCAATTATTCCACAATTAGGATGTTTCCATTGAGGTTGTGATCTTGAGTGAATGAGTCCTCGAAGAAGATTTGGATCATAATGAAATATATCAAGAATATTACCATTCAGTTAAAGGGGATAGTGGAAAAAAGTCAACGTCAGCATATGCCTAGACGGATACCCATTTTATACCAGTATTAGTTTGATGTGATTAGGATTTGTTGGGCCGTTAACTTTTTCGGATATTTCCGAGGACGGCCAGGCTTCCCTTTTTTTCTTTCGTCCCTTCGATGATCGTGTGGGTTCTCGGTTCAGTTCTTGAACGAACGCTTCCCACTTCAGAAACCAGTAATGTCGCGATTGTCGGAAGACGGTCCATGTATCTTGTTTGGTCTGAGCTTCTTGTTGGACTAATTCACTTAGACCGTAAGCGGTCAGTGCGATGTAAATTTGGCTCCATACGGCTTCGGGCTTGTGATTAAACAACTGTTTGATCTTCAAATGGCTTTTGATCCATTTGAAGAAAAGCTCAATGAACCAGCGACTTTTGTAAATCTCCGCGATCTCTTGGGCGGTGTGTTCACGAAGGGTGGTCACGACACGATAGGTGTGTTGCTTCTCATCCGTGTATTCCACGAGCCGGAGTTGGAACGTCTCTTCGGTCTTTGGATCCGTGATTTCCACGATCGCATCTTTGAGCACGTTCGAACCCACAGGGACGGGAAGTTCTTGCACGATGCGCACTTTGGAATTGGCTTTCACTCGTGCGACGAATGAGATGTTCTGCTTAGACCACTGGTTGTACAAATGATAGTTGAGATAACCACGATCGAAAACGTAGATTGCATCATCTTCCACCACTAGATGCAAAGCGCCCTCCTGGTCTGACACAGCACTAGTGGATAACGCCGCTCCGTTTGGAAAGGTGGTGTCCCGGTCGGCAACAACCAAACGAAGATGCAGTTTGACGCCGTTTTTATCTCTCGAACAGTACGCCCACTCACCTGCCTTTTTCGGCAAGGAGATTTCAGAGGAATCGATCACGTTTAAAGTGGCCGAGATTTGGGATTCCTTTCTTGTCCCGATGCAAGTGATTCAATTGCCCTAGAACTTGGAAGCACAGACGCTGCAATGTATCTAGCGGCAACTGCTCCATCTTCCGATACAGGGAAGAGGCATGGATGGAATCGAGACCGACAAACGTTTGCAGCTTATCATTTGCTCGAAGACCGATTTCGACGTCAGGTAAGCTTGCTAAACCACGTAGCTGTGCATCGATGAGTAATAAGATGGTCGTGCCTGTCAGCAGCTTCTTAGCATAGGTATCGCTGTTCGGAAACATCCAAAGTTCTTGTAAATCAAGTAATCCTAAGCACTTTTCAAAAACGGTATTTGGTGATAGAATGTTACCCATAATATGCTCCTATTCTAATGGATTTGGGTAACGCGTCTATACCATTAGAATAGGTTTTTTTATGCGAATTTACAAGACGATATTTCCTAATTAGTTATTTTCTGATTGAATAGTATGGTTTGTTACAATTGTTTGCAAAAAGCGAAAGCCTAAATGCGCCATTTTCACGCGAATAGCCTTTATAGCAACCGTTCAGCTTCCAAACGTATTAATACTTGCAAATAGCCTTTGTGCAACCGTTACAGTCTAGACATCCATGTAGGAATGTAGCTGACACAGACTGACACGACCAGAATATGAAAAATGTTGCGCGAATGTCGACAATGATGCTACAATACCAATGTTGTGTGTTGTGTATAGAGGTTTGGGAGGTTTGACAGTGGATATCGCATTAAAGGTCCTGCTTGTGATCGTTTCATTAGGGTTACTATTGGTTGTATTGCTGCAACAAGGGAAGAGCGCAGGCTTGTCGGGTGCGATCAGCGGCGGTGCGGAGCATCTGTCCGGCAAGCAGAGGCGCGTGGGCATCGATCTTGTGCCGTCTCGCTTAACTGGTTGTGTTCAGTGTCTATTCGTACTGCTTATGTGTGGTATTGGTATCTTTCGTTACCGGTAATGCGAGGCTTTCGATTGGAATGAATAGGATGGACTATATGAACGGCAGGCACGGTTTCCTGTCGTTTTTTTGCATATATACAGCATGGAAGAAGGTGGATGCGATCACAGTACAGAGCGGATGGAAGTCAACGGAGCCTTTTTTCTTGCAAGGAAGAGGGACGAGGAGAAATATCTGTCTGCTATTGGTACATGGATTTACGGGTAATCCGGCGATTTCCGGAGACTCACAGCCTACATGCATGAACGAGGGTTCTCGGTTTGTGCGATTCGCCTGCCGGGACATGGGACGACGCCGGAGGACATGAATGATACACGGTTTGAAGACTGGTGGAATCATACGCTCGCAAGCTATGATTTATTGGCGGCAGCTGGCTTTCAAGAGCGGAGCATCATTCCGGTAGGATTTTCGATGGGCGGGCTTCTGGCGATAAAGCTTTCGCTCGTCAGACCGGTTGGTGGCCTCATGACGTTAGCCACCCCGATTTTTCTCCACGATCGCAGAATTCGTTATGCAGGGATCGTGAAATTATTTTAAGAAGTATATCCATAAGCAGCCAGCCATTAGCGAATTATCTAGTGATGGAACGAAGCGCCTATTCCAAAACGTCGCTCGCTTGTGTGGCAAGTTTGTACAAGCATATCAAGCGGATCAAGAGCGAATTGCCGCTTGTACACGCGCCGATCTTTGTCGCCCATGGCTTACATGATCGCACGGTGCGACCGGAAAGCGCAAATTATTTGTATCAAAAAGTATCTTCGCGAATGAAGCAGATCCGCTTCTATCCGGAAACGTCGCATGCGATGATGGTCGATGTGCGGAAGGATGACGTGTTTGGGGATATGTTAGCGTTCGCAGAGCAGCTGGAGACCGCATCCTTGTTAGGGGATTGCGGGAAGGGTAAGCAGGAGCGGGAAGCGAAGGTGCAGCCCGCTAGTCGGCAAGAGGAGTCCAACGCATATGCAGGCCAGAACGTAAAGCCGACTTTGATTTAGTCGAATAAATTATATATTAGGAAAAGGAACACATAATTGAGGTGATTAGCATCGTAACCGAACAGCAAATATTAGATTTTATGAGAGAAACAGCCTATAAGCCGATGACTTATCAGGAGCTTGAGCAGCATTTTGAAATTCAAGATGCCGATGAATTTAAACAGTTTTTGAAGCTGCTGAATGAGCTTGAGCAGCGCGGGGAAATTTTGCGCACAAGATCTGACCGGTACGGCGTGCCGGAGCGCATGAATTTGCTCCGCGGCAGGCTGCAGACGCACCCGAAGGGCTTCGGGTTTCTCATCCCGGATGACAAGGAGCATCCCGACGTATACATTCACGCCAACGATATGCAAAGTGCGATGAACGGCGACACGATTCTCGTACGCATCACAGCCAAAGGTACGGCCGGAGGTAGATTGGAAGGCGAAGTCGTTCGCATTGTGAAGAGGGCGAATACGGAAGTTGTCGGCACTTTTCAAAATTACGAAACATACGGATTTGTTATCGTTGATGATAAGCGGATCGTCAAGGATATTTTCGTGCCGCAGGAAGCGATGAAAGGTGCGGTAGACGGGCAGAAGGTCGTCGTCAAGATCGTCAAATATCCAGAAGGGCGTTCTCGGCACAGGGTGAAGTGATCGAAATTCTCGGTCATAAGAACGATCCCGGCGTCGATATTTTGTCGATCATTCGCAAGCACGGACTGCCGGAAGCTTTTCCGCCTGATGTGTTGGCAGAAGCCGAGGAAGTGCCGGATAAGATCAGCGAGGAAGAGCTGCAAGGTCGGCGGGATTTGCGTGGTAAACGGATCGTGACGATAGACGGCGAGGATGCGAAGGATCTTGACGATGCCGTGCATGTGGAGCGCCTAGAGGGCGGAGGCTACCGGCTCGGCGTGCATATCGCGGATGTCGGCTACTACGTTCGTGAGAAGTCGAAGCTGGACCAGGAAGCGTATAATCGCGGATGCAGTGTCTATTTGGTCGATCGGGTGATTCCGATGCTGCCGCACCGCCTGTCGAACGGCATTTGCAGTCTGAACCCGCATGTCGATCGGCTCACGCTAACTTGCGAGATGGAGTTCGACGATAAGGCGAGGGTCGTGAAGCACGATATTTATACGAGTGTGATTCGCTCGGTAGAGCGCATGACTTATACGAATGTGCGCAAGATCTGACTGAAGAAGATCCGGAGCTTATGGAACGCTATAAGGATCTGATCGAAACTTTCGCATTATGGAAGAGCTCGCTACGAAGCTGCGCTCGGCAAGAATGGCACGCGGCGCTATCGATTTTGACTTTCAAGAAGCGAAGGTGCTCGTCGATGAGAATGGCAAGCCGACAGATATCGTGAAGCGTGAACGCTCGATCGCGGAACGCATCATCGAAGAATTTATGCTGGTCGCGAACGAGACAGTGGCCGAGCATTTCTTCTGGCTGAAGCTGCCGTTCTTGTACCGGATTCACGAGGATCCGGACAGCGAGAAGATGATGAATTTTATGCAGTTTATCAGCGAATTTCGGCTATGTCGTGCGCGGCAAAGGCAATCGCGTGCATCCGCGGGCACTGCAGACGCTGCTTGAGGAAATTAAGGAGACGCGCGAGGAGACGGTCATCAGCACGATGATGCTGCGTTCGATGAAGCAAGCGCGTTATGATGCAGAAAGCCAAGGGCACTTTGGCTTGGCAGCGGAATTTTATACGCACTTCACTTCCCCGATTCGCCGTTATCCGGACCTTGTCATTCACCGCATCATTCGGGAAGTGGTGGAGAATGGCGGTCAGCTTAGCGAAGCGCGGGAGGAATACTTAGCCAGTCGGATGCAAGATATCGCGGATCAATCTTCGGAGCGGGAGCGTGTGGCCGTTGAAGCGGAGCGGGATACGGAGGCGCTGAAGAAGGCAGAGTTCATGCTCGATAAGATCGGTGAGGAATTTACCGGCATCATTAGCAGCGTCACAAGCTTCGGCATGTTCGTGGAGCTGGACAATACGGTCGAAGGTTTGATCCGACTCAGTGATCTGGCGGATGATTATTATCATTTCCATGAAATGCAGATGGCGCTGATTGGGGAACGCACTTCCAAATATATCGTATCGGCGATGAGGTTCGGGTGCGCGTCGCACGAGTGAATATGGATGAGCATACGATTGACTTCGAGCTGGTCGAATCGCTCGGCCGGCAGGATGTGCCGACGGTCATTTATGCGACGAAGAAAGGGCGCAAAGGCGGCAAGAGCCGGAGAAGTCACGGCGGTGGTGGCGAGCGCGATGGCCGAGGCAGTCGGATGGAATCATCGTGATGGCGGTGGCGGTCATGACGGTAGCCATGGTCACGATGGTCAAGGCGGCGTGGACTTCTGGGGATTCAGCAGCGGCGGAGCTAGCAGAAGCAATGGTAATGGCGCCGGCAAAAAAGCCCGGGCCGGTTCTGCGAAGGCAACAGGTGAAGGCAAATCCAGAACAGGAAATGGCAAGGGCGGCAGCAAGGCGAAAGGCGGACAGAAGGCGGCTAGCGGCAAAGCCAAAGCCAGCAAAAAGGCAAAGCTTTCGAAGCGCGCCTAAGCTTCGCGCGGGTGCTTGTCAGCACGTCATTTGATCATGCTCATGATCTTGATTTCGTGTGATCAAGTTGGTACAATACAGTGTACTTACGGTGTCACTACAGTGTCACTTCAGTGTAGTTACGGGGCTTCCGGCTGAATCACACGTTCCATTGCGTGATGTAAAAATGTGGCTCGCTGGCGATCGGCGGGGTCAATCTTAATGAGGGAGTTCGGAATGAGGCGATTCGACTTTTTTCGCTTTATGCTGGTGCGTTCGCCTCGTTTGTCGCTCTTTCTCACTGCTGCCGGGCTGTAGTGATCGCTCCGTTTGGTTGGCGCCGGCTGGCAATAGTCTGTTGGTAATTCAAGTGGAATTGAAAGTCGTGCGGGATGATCAAAAACGGCGCGGAACAGTCGAATGTAGTGGAAAAATCTTATTACTCTCGACTCTCCACCCGTAATAAATTGAGTGTGAGTGTGACAATTAGAAAGAGACATGAATATCCGCCTTAGGAGAGGAAGGTGAGGGCGTATGGCGAAGAAGAATGATGGTAAGCAGCTCGTGCAAAACAAAAAAGCCAGCTTTGATTATCATATTGAAGAAACTTATGAAGCGGGCATCGTACTAACCGGGACGGAGATCAAATCCTTAAGAAGTGGGAGAGCGAATATGACAGACAGCTTCGCCACGATACGTAACGGTGAAGCTTTCCTCCATAATATGCATATTAGTCCGTTCGAGCAAGGCAATCGCAGCAACCCTGCCGATCCGACAAGAGCGCGTAAATTGTTGCTAAAAAAGGCGGAAATTCGCAAGCTGATCGGAGCATCGAAGCAGGAGGGTTACACTCTGGTACCGTTAAAAATCTACATTCGTAACGGATTCGCCAAAGTGCTGATCGGTCTCGGCCGCGGGAAGAAGCAATATGATAAACGCGCGACCATGGCTAAGCGTGATGCTGATCGGCAAATTCAACGTGCATTGCGTGAGAAGCAAAAAATCGCAAGATGATTCTATAAAATCTGTGAGTTTAAATGATCGTTCCAACTAGAACCTTCGTTGCCATCAATATTCGTTCATAGTGTGTACTCAATGTGATATAATATGTGTTGCGGCTGTTTTTCATATGCCGCTAGGTCGCTATCATTATCCTTAAAACATTGTTGATTGTGTTCGTGTGATCAAACGGGCGCAACGTATATTTACGCGGGGGCGTTTTTGGATTCGACGGGGATAGTTCGAGCATGAGTAGCGGGTAGTGGGGCAGCGTCCACTATAAAACGCGAATGCCAAATTTAAACGGCAAACAACAACCACAACTAGCTGCTGCCTAATTGTGCACCGCTGCTCCGCCTCTCCATCGCCCATGTGGAGGGAACGGGGCTCAACTTTAGTGGGCTACGCTGTCTGATCTCCGCCTGAGGTCGAGCAGAAGAAGACAATCAGGCTAGCCTAGAGAGTAGCGGGTGACTTGGCAGCTCGCTAGGGTGAAACCTAATCTAGTCACTACACCCGTAGAAGCTTATGTGGCGTTATCTTCGGACAGGGGTTCGACTCCCCTCGCCTCCACCATGAAAACCCAGTCCTCATGCGGTCTGGCTTTTGCTTTATCTTGAAAATGTAGTCCAAATGTAGTCCAAAACTTTTTTACCCCCTTTCTTTGACTATTCTATAGTCCATTGGACTACAAGCGAGTTCTCTTAACTTTTAGTGCGCCGATGCTACGATATAACTTGAGGTAGGGGAATCCCCTGCGATTACATTTCAGGGATGAGGTGGTAGAGTGTCCGGTAATATTACAAAAATAGGGACTAAATTTAGAATTACATTTGATTTTGGTAGAGACACGCGGTAAACGGATTCAGGGAATATGCAACTGTCTCATCCGAAACAGAAGCTAAAAAGCTCTTAATGAATTTGAGTATAACCGGCAGAGAAACCTTTTGGTTCAAACCACAAATATGACTTTTGCAGAATTTCTGGCCCATTGGATGGAGAACTACGTGAAATACAACTGCGAAGAAACGACCACGTACGGCTATAAAATACATTATCTATAAACATGTGATTCCTTGTATCGGTTCTTTCGAGCTACAGAAGCTGCAGCCGGTCCATATTCAACAATACTACAAGCACCTGATGGATGAAAAGGGTCTGTCTCCAAACACTGTTCACAAGCATCACGCATGTATTCGTAAGGCATTGGATTACGGGCTGAAGCAGCAGTTCGTCTACCGTAACGTATCCGACGCCGTAACTCTGCCCAAAAAGGAAAAGTTTACTGGACAATCGTATACTAGGGACCAATTAAATACTTGCTTGATACGGTCGAGGATACAAATTTAGAGTTGCCAGTATATTTTGGCCGGTTATTGTTGGCTTAAGGCGGGAGAGATTGTCTGATTAAATGGCAATATGTTACTTAGAAAGAAGGCTTATACATATTAAAGAAGTTAGTCAGCGCGGGCAGTCAGAAGTTGTGAAGACCCCGAAAACGGAGAAAAGTAAAAGGGTACTGTACATTACGGATGAGCTGCTGGAAGTCCTGTTAAAGGCCAAAAAACAACAGGAGAACATAGAGTATGCTGGGTGACGAATACATAGAAGCGATTACATTTTTGTTCATAGATAACGGGAAGGCTTACAAAGTAAACTCAGTAACGGAGCGGTTTAAAAAGTTTCTGGATAAGAATGGCCTTCCTAAGATTAGGCTGCATGATTTAAGGCATACCTTTGCACAGTATTCTTTACGAAGCGGGGGTGGATTTGAAAGCAATTTCGGAAGCCCTAGGTCACTCTGATCTTGGGACTACCAACAAAATTTACACTCATCGATTTGATAAAACCCATAAGAAGACTGTAACAGCAATGAGCATGGCATTAGGGAAGACGCAGCTAATGTTTTTTAACGACAACCATTAGCAAGCAAGAAATACCCAGCCGGTATGTATCGGCGTGTATTCGCTTGCTATTATTTTGCCCGTGACTGATATGGCGGATTAGGCGATTAATTGTTTTTTTATCCATTCTTCAAGCTCCTTTAAAGGAATCCTGATTTGTTTCCCAATC
>CAVWLN010000017.1:0-62818 GCA_963755735.1 uncultured Paenibacillaceae bacterium | reverse complement strand
TCGGCAAAGGCAGCGAATCCAAGTCAGACTGCTCGGCGAATTGACGGCCGCCCGTAGAAATCAAACGCGCTGAGCAGCCAGACCATTAAGATTAACAGTAGGGGAAATGTCGAGCCGTACCGACATTCTAAGCCAGACGTCCATTATCCTTAGAGATGAACAGCAAGGATTAAAACACCTAACAACGGCGAGAAACCGTCAGCGACAAAATCGGAAGATTATCCAGCATGTGATGACAAACCTCCATCCGATGAACGCGACAGCTAGTACGACCAAGCCAAGCATCGAAACGAGCCGTATGTTTGCAACTGTCCATTCTGTAATCTGGTGCCGGTTCGGCCGATGCGCTACCGTCAGTTTCGCCAGTCAATATGTACATGCCGTCGACGACGAATTCATCGAACAAGTGTACGAAATACCCGAGCACGCGCAGCGGTCTGACGATCAGGTAATCATACAACTCATCGATATAGAACTTGCGGTAGGACAAGCGGTACCACCACGAAGCGCTCTCGATGGACGGCTCTTCCGGTTTTTCCGTCTGCCATACATGAACCAGCCCAGCACAATACCGGCAATCGCGACGACATTAGACAGCACGATCACGAGCATATCGCCGTGTCCGCCGGATGCTTCTCCCGTTAGCCATGCATCCATCTGTCCTCCGGTGTTGAAGAAGCCTGCACCGATGGCCAGCACGGCCAAAATAACCATCGGCACGGTCATCACAGCAGGAGATTCTTGGGCATGCCAGCTTCTTGCGTCAGCTGAGCGTCCTGTGAACACGAGGAAGAACACTCGCGCCATATAGAAAGCGGTCAGAGAACGCCGTCAAGAGACCGATCCAGAACAACAGCTGATTGGCGTGATACGCTTCCGCGAGAATCGCATCCTTGGACCAGAAGCCGGCGAAACGGAAACACGCCAGCCAGCGCCAAGGCACCGATAATAAATGTCCAGCCCGTCAGCTTCATCTTGCCGAATAAACCACCCATTTTGAAAATATTTTGCTCATGCAACATATGAATGACACTCCCCGCCGCTAGGAATAACAAGCGCTTTGAAGAACGCGTGCGTAAACAGATGGAAGATGCCCGCAGCGTATGCGCCGATACCGAGCGCCAGCATCATATAGCCGAGCTGACTGACCGTAGAGTAGGCCAGCACCCGCTTGATATCTTTTGCGTCAAGCGCTATGATGCGCGAAGATCGCCGTGAACGCACCGACATAAGCGACAACCTGCATCGCTACCGGTGATGCTTCGAACACCGGGAACATGCGCGCCACCAAATAGACACCAGCCGCAACCATCGTCGCCGATGGATAAGCGCACTGATCGGCGTCGGTCCTTCCATCGCATCCGGCAGCCAAGTATGAAGCGGGAATTGTCCTGACTTGCCCACCGCCCCGATAAAGATAAGGATGGCGATCAGTGTCGCCAGGCCGCCATCGATATCTCCTGCTGACGAAGGCATTCGCGATATTCGTAAAGTCGAGCGCGTGGCCCGGAACATGCCAGACGAGGAACAAAATCGCAATAAACAAGCCCCACGTCACCGATTCTCGTCACGATAAACGCCTTCTTCGCCGCTGCTTTCGCCGCCGGCGTTGCGTACCAGAATCCGATCAGCAAGAACGAACAGACGCCGACCAGCTCCCAGAATATGTACAATTGAACGATGTTCTCCGATATGACCAAGGCCAGCATCGAGAACGTAAATAGCGCAATATAGGAGAAGAAGACCGACTTGCGCGCATCATCCTTCATATACCCTATACGAATATACGCAACGAGCAGACTGACGAATGAGACGATCACCAACATTAATGCATTGAGCGAATTGACTTCAAATCCCATCGCCAGCACGAAAGTCCCCGGCACGGATCCACTGCAATGTCATTCCAGACATAGGCCATCTCGCCTGCCGTCTGTTCAGTCAGCACAAACAGTGCGAGAATGAACGACGCCAGCGTGGCCGTCACACCGATAAGCGGCCCTGCCCGATTCGCTCCGCGTCCCGTTGCCATCAGCAGCAGAAAGGCGATCAGCGGAAACAACGGGACGAGCCAAGCGTATTGTGCATATACAGCTTCCATGATCGGTTTAGCCTCCTAACGTAATTTGGCTCCTATGATGTTCACATTGAGGCACCACTTGTTGCCAGCGGAGTTTGCCGAGGCGGCTTTTCTATTCAGAGCCTCTTTTCATAACATTTCTGGTTTCGTTCAGCAATATTTATATCTCGTTCATTGGTCGTTCCTTTGCTGCGGTAGTAGGCGATAATATGGCGATTCCGATCGCAACTTCCACCGCCGCAATCGTAATCGTGAACAGCGAGAACACTTGACCGGTTAGCTTGGCGCTACTCCCCAGCTTGGAAAAGGCAACGAGATTCAAATTCACCGCGTTTAGCATCAGCTCCACGGACAGCAGCACGATGATGGCATTGCGTTTCGTCAAGGCTCCGTACAATCCAATACAAAACAAAATCGCGGCCAGGATCAGGTAAGATGCAATCGCATTCATGCCCTTATTCCTCCTCCCGCTTCGCGATGATGATGGCGCCGATAAAGGCAACCGTAAGCAGCACAGACATCAGCTCAAACGGAATAACATGCATGTGTGAAGAGCTGTACACCGATATTTTCGGTATTTTTCGTCGCAAGATCCACATTCTGAATTGGGAACACCGCTTGCTGCACCGCGTAGAAGATCACGGCGAACAGCACCAACACACCGATTATGACGAAGATATGATGCAGCGGACGGCCGACTTCTTGATCGATCTCTTGATGATTCGTCATCATGATGCCGAAAATCATCAAGATCGTGATCGCTCCCGCATAGATCAGCACTTGCACGACACCGACAAATTCCGCTTGCAGCATGACATAGATCGCAGCCAGACTGATGAACGTCACGGAGAGAGAGATGACCATATGGATCACCTTCGTAAAGTTCAGCATGAACACCGCGCCGCCGATTGCAAATAGCGCGAACACCATAAACATGATATTCGCCCCGCTGCTAAAAAAAGTTTGCATGTTGCTGAGCAACTGTCCAATCATCGGTTCGTTCGCGCCTCCTTTTATCCTTTATTGCTAATGTACCAACTTCGATTGGATGGTGGTCATTTTTTTCCTCGCTAAGGACACGTTGTTCTCTTCCCGAACGTTCGTATTGTTGTGGCCAACCATTCCTTGTCCTTGAACAGGTCGTCTCTGCTGTAAGTCGACAATTCAAAATTATTCGTCATGACGATCGCTTCCGTCGGACAAACTTCCGTACATAAATCGCACAAAATACAGATTTCAAAGTTTAGGTCGAACGTATCAATGACCAGCTTCACCTTGCTTTCCGGATCGGGATTTTTCTTTCCGGTCAAGGTGATGCAATCCGTTGGGCAGATGCGCGCACACTGATTGCATACGATACATTTATCCGGTATAAAATGCTGGACACCGCGAAAGCGGTTGGCATCAAGCGGTACGTCGGGATACTTGTAGGTGATATTTTTCTTGCGTAAAATTTCGCAGTGTGACGCCTAAGCCTTTGACTAAGCCTTTCATTTTCTCACCCCTCGTCTCATCCTTGTGTCATCATGTGCTGGATTTTCGGGTCACAGCCCTCTTTATCTGCTCATTGCATATATCAACTCGTCTTAGCCGTTCACTGCTCTGATAATTTCCAGGACGATTGCGGTGACGAATATGTTGACGAGCGACAACGGCAGCAGCACCTTCCAGCCTAGGCTCATCAGTTGATCCGCACGAATTCGCGGCATCGTGCCGCGCAGCCAGACAATAAAGAAGAACACACCACAAAACTTCACAGGAACCAGATAAATCCTGGAATAAAATCAAGGAATGGCGCAGGTGCATGCCAGCCTCCAAAGAATAGCGTTGTGATCAAGGCGGACATCGCGATCATGTACACATATTCCGCCAGCATAAAGAATGCAAATCGGAATCCGCTATATTCTACGAAATAACCGGCGATGAGCTCAGACTCCGCTTCCGGCAAATCGAATGGCGAACGATTGAGCTCAGCAATAGCCGCAATGACGAAAACAACAAAGCCGAGAATTTGCGGCAGGAAGTTCCAATTCCAAATCCATCCGTCCTGCTGCTCCACGATGCTGATCAAATTCATCGAGCCGCTGAGCAGCACGACACCGACTGCGGAGATGACGAGCGGTATCGCATAGCTAATGAGCTGTGCGCCGGAGCGCATCGCACCGATCAACGAATATTTGTTATTGGAAGCCCATCCACCCAGCACGATACCGATCGTCGAGATGCTTGATAGCGCAACATAATACAATACGCCGATATCAAGACTGGCGAAATATAAGTTCTCCGAATACGGAATGGTGCCAAAACGACGAAGGACGGTACAAAGGCAATGACCGGCGCGATCTTAAACAGCGGTCGGTCTGCCTTTTGCGGAATCGTATCCTCCTTGATCAGCAGCTTCAATACGTCCGCCACGGTCTGCAGCAAGCCGAACTTCCCCGTACGGTTCGGACCTGGACGCAATTGCATGTATCCGAGAATTTTCCGTTCAAAGTATATGCCATATGTGACCATGCCCAGAATGATGAAGAGTAAGACGACCGCCATAACTGTAAACGTCAGAAAGCTTCCCCAGCTTAATGGCTGTACGAGCAGCTCCCCCATTAAGCGTCAACCTCCCCTACGACAATATCTGTAGCACCGAGTATCGTGACTCAGGTTGGTAATGTTCTCTCCTACGAGAAGCTTCGGCAGGATCTGCAAGTTGACGAATGACGGTCTTCTAAATTTCAATCGGTACGGTTTGTCCTTGCCCTTGGAAACGATATAGCAGCCGATCTCGCCGCGCGGGGATTCGACCCGCGAATACACTTCACCTTCCGGCGGACGAAGCACTCTCGGAACCTTCGCCATAATCGGCCCTTCCGGAATCTGTTCCACAGCTTGCTCCAAGATGCGCGAGGCTCTGTTTGATCTCTTCCACCGAACGAGATATCTAGCGTAGCAGTCCCCTTCTGTTCGTGTTGGCACATCAAATTCGAAGCGGTCATAAATGCTGTACGGCCGATCCTTGCGGAGATCCCACTTCACGCCTGTACAACGCAGGTTCGCGCCGCTTAAGTCCGTAATCGATCGCAGTTTGCGGCATCATACTTGCCTATGCCTTTGATCCGCGATAAGAATATTTCGTTGCCGCTTACGAGATCGTCATATGTTTTCAACCGCTCTCTCATATGCGGAATGAATTCGCGCACTTTTTCAATCCAGCCGTCCGGAGCATCCCACTTGACGCCGCCGACACGCATATAGAAATAGGTGAGCCGCGCTCCGCACAGTTCGTTGAACAAATCAATGATCGTCTCGCGATCCTTAAATGCGAACAAGAACGGGCTCATCGCCCCGATATCGAGCAAATATGTACCCCACCAAACCAAATGACTCGCTATGCGCTGCAGCTCCATCACGATGAGCCGCAAGTATTCTGCGCGCTCCGGTACTTCCAGCTGCATCAGCTTCTCTACCGCCGATACGAGCACGTAGTTGTTCGTCATCGCCGAGACATAGTCCATGCGGTCTGTATATGGAATGATTTGTGTATAGTTCAAATCTTCCGCAAGCTTCTCCGTTCCGCGATGCAAATAGCCCATCACAGGTGTCGCTTCTTTAATGATCTCACCGTCGATCTTGACGACGATGCGAAACACGCCGTGCGTGCTCGGATGCTGCGGACCTACGTTCAGCAGCAGTTCTTCCGTTCGTAAAGCCAACTCCTACACCTCCGGATCAAGCGGTTCATAGTCTTTGCGAAGTGGATGGCCGACCCAGTCATCCGGCATCATGATGCGGCGCAAATCCGGGTGACCCGGAAACTGAATGCCGAGCAAATCATACACTTCTCGCTCCGGCCAATTCGCTGTACCCCATATCGGAGTAACTGACGGAATGGCCGGTGCATCGCGATCGGTGCGCACCTTCACGCAGTATTGCTCCTTCGTCTCAAATGATTCCATATGATAGACGACCTCTAGATGCGTCTCCCGATCGACACCGGACAAGTTGATCAAATAATTTAATTTCAGATTCTGATGATCCTTCAGCAGCCGAGCGGTTTTAACCCAGTATTCGCCTTTGATCACGAGCGTCGGCAAATGACCGTCTAGCTCATTGATTTCCGCTTCTTCGATGGCCTCAGGCGAAACTTCATCCTGAATCAGCTTGACAACTTTATCGAGCAAAGGCTGATGCGGGGACGGAGGCTTTGGCGCTTCCTCGGCTTCTTCTGTTCCCTCCGCTTTCTCCGCTGCTTTGCCAGCGGCGCCTTCCTTCGCGGCTTTCGCTTTGGCCAGCCTTTCTTCGCGCGCTTTCTTGCGGGCTTCCTTCTCCTCATCGCTCAGTGCCGGTTTTTCAACCTTCTCAGCGACTGGCTTATCGGCTGGTCGCTCAGCTTGTGCAGAATTATCAGATTTCTCTGCCTGCTCTGCTTGTTCAGGCTCCTCTGGCTGTTGCGGCTTCTGAGCCGCCTGCTCCTCAGCTTGCCCAGCATCAGCAGCCTGGCTTCCTTCCGCTTGCTCAGCTCTCACCGCTTGTGTAGCCTCAGCGGATTGAACCGTCTCGCTTCTTGGCTTCTCATCGGCCGCCTGCTCTGTCTGCTTGCTGGCAGTGGTTTCCTTGTTCTCCTCACTCACGATCCGTCACCCGCTTTCCTGTCTTCGCCTCATAGCGGATTTTCTCTTGTAGCTTATTGATGCCATAGATCAGCGCCGCAGGATTCGGCGGGCAGCCCGGAATATAAACGTCTACCGGGACAATCTGATCGACACCCTTCACAACAGAGTATGACTTCACATACGGACCTCCGGCAGTTGCACATGATCCCATGGCAATGACCCATTTGGGCTCGGGCATCTGATCATACAATCTACGAAGAAGCGGCGCCATCTTCTTCGTAACCGTGCCGGCGACAATCATAACGTCGGAATGTCTAGGAGACGCACGGAAAATAACGCCGAAACGGTCAAGGTCATAATGCGCGCCACCAGTGCCCATCATCTCAATCGCACAGCATGCCAGGCCGAACTGCAGCGGCCATAGTGAATGGCTGCGAGCCCAACCCTTGATCTGTTCCAAAGTGCCTGTGAAGACATTGCGTTCGAGTTGTTTTTGTTCGTCTACCTTCACTGTGCTCAGATCGAATTCCATTTCAGCACCTTCTTCTTCCAAGCATATATTAGTCCGACAATGAGTAACGAAACAAAGATAAACATCTCAATCAGAGCGAAGAGTCCAAGCTTACCGTAAGCTACCGCCCACGGGTATAAGAAAGCGGTCTCAACATCGAAAATAACAAACATCAAAGCGAATAAATAGTAACGGATATTGAACCGTATCTGACTTTCACCGACGGGAATATTGCCGCTCTCGTAGGTGGACATCTTCGTCTCATTCGGCTTGTTCGGGCGGAGCAATCTTCCAATGGATAGAGCAATAATTGGCAGTAAAATGCCGAGTGAAATAAAGATTACGACAATGACATAGTTGTTGGCAAAACCCATCCAACCGCCTCCGTTCTTAATAAATTCCAATCAATTATATCAAAACATGCGCTGAACTGTCTAACAGTTTCGTTCCCCTCTACGCCTGCGAGCATCTTCTCCTTCAGCATTATGCATTTCCAGGGTCAATTCCTATCAAAATTGCTTAATTTTTTCGTAAATTTTAAATATTTCGTGTAAAAACCGATATTAACTGTCTTTATGGTCATTAATCTTATGAAAGCGTTTTTGTCTGTCATTTTGATCAGAGGTGCTGAAGTGCTATAATGTTGTATATACTAATCATGAGAGGAGTAGATGTCACGAATGGGACCCGAACCCGAGCCCAGGCCGAGCAGTAAGGGTGAAGCGAAACGAATGATGATTTATCGCGCAATCAAGCATCATTATGTAATGAAGAAGGTTGATCCTACGATCCAAGATATTCAGCAGATGACGGGGATTCGTTCCTTTAATAGCTTGACGAAACAGCTTAAGCATCTGAAGCAAGACGGAATCATCGAATGGGATCAGTTATCACCAACTGTCAAATTAATTCATAACAATCAAGTTGATGATTAGACATATATTTCGATTACGTTCAAATGGATATCCATAAGATGTAATGCTTCAAATAAAGGAACCTAAATTTCCTTTATTTGATCGAAATCGGCTAAATTCATGAAATAAGGGAACGCTAAGTTCCCTTATTTTAATTTATACGTAGAAAAAACGGCTTTCCCGCCACTTTTACAGCGGATAGCGGAAGTTTCGCTTCCGCTATTTCGCGAAAAACAGGTGTTTTGCGCAATTAAAGGAAATTTGGCTTCCGCTAAATTAAAAAATCCCCATGTCGCATAGAGGACTACGTCTATCAACTAGACGAGTCAACGATGTCGCATGGGGATTTCGTTGTGATCTTATTTGCCGCGGCCGCCAACCCGCAAGCGGTTGATCGCACGTTGCAATGCCATCTCCGCGCGGCGGAAATCTATTTCATCTTGCTTCTTCTTCCTGAGCCGTTCTTCTGCGCGCTCTCGCGCCGCCTCTGCCCGGTCGATATCGATCTCTTCCGGCAGCTCTGCTGACTCAGCAAGAATGCTCACCTTGTTCTTATGCACTTCGATGAACCCGCCGTTCACGGCGATCACATGTTCCACTCCATCGCTCTTCTTAATCGTTACGGGAGCGATCTGGAGTTGTGTAACGAACGGAACATGATCCGGCAAGATGCCCAATTCGCCGTCTACGCCTTTCACGATTACCATAGCAGCTTCGTCGCTGTAAACTTTGCGTTCAGGAGTGACAACTTCCAACTGAAAAGTTTTCAATGAAATGGCCTCCTAACGTCACATGTTTTTCGCTTTTTCCACTGCTTCTTCAATCGTGCCTACGAACAAGAATGCGGCTTCCGGCAAATCGTCATGCTTGCCTTCCAAGATTTCTTTAAAGCTGCGTACCGTTTCTTTGACCGGTACGTATTTACCTGGCATGTTGTTGAACGCTTCGGCAACATGGAACGGTTGCGACAGGAAGCGTTGAACACGTCGAGCACGTGCTACAACAACCTTGTCTTCATCCGACAGCTCATCCATACCCAGGATAGCGATGATGTCTTGCAGCTCATTGTAGCGGGCGAGCAGACGCTTAACGCCTTGTGCAACATCATAATGCTCCTGGCCGACAACTTCTGGAGTAAGAATACGCGATGTAGACGCAAGCGGATCCACCGCAGGATAAATACCCATCTCGGAAATTTTCCGCTCAAGGTTGGTCGTTGCATCCAAGTGCGCGAACGTCGTAGCCGGAGCCGGGTCCGTATAGTCGTCCGCTGGTACGTAGATCGCTTGAATCGAAGTAACCGAACCTTTCTTCGTGGAAGTGATTCTCTCTTGCAGCTGACCCATCTCCGTTGCCAGTGTCGGTTGGTAACCAACCGCGGACGGCATGCGTCCAAGAAGTGCGGACACTTCGGATCCCGCTTGCGTGAAACGGAAGATGTTGTCGATGAAGAGCAGAACGTCCTTGCCTTCCTGATCGCGGAAGTATTCCGCCATCGTCAATCCTGTAAGCGCAACACGCAGACGTGCGCCAGGCGGCTCGTTCATCTGTCCGAATACCATGGACATCTTATTGATAACGCCTGTTTCGTTCATCTCATGATACAGGTCATTTCCTTCACGAGTACGCTCTCCAACACCAGCAAACACGGACAATCCGTCGTGCTCCTGTGCGATGTTGTTGATCAATTCCTGAATCAAGACCGTCTTACCGACACCAGCACCGCCGAACAAACCGACTTTACCGCCTCTAGCGTAAGGGGCGAGCAAGTCGACGACCTTGATGCCTGTCTCCAGCATTTCATCACCGGAAGACAAGCTCTTCGAACTTCGGTGCTTGACGGTGAATCGGCAGTCTTGTTTCCGCTTTGACTTCACCTTTATTGTCAATCGGTTCGCCCAACACGTTGAATATGCGACCCAAAATAGCGGACCAACAGGCACGCTGATCGGAGCCCCCGTATCAATCGCTTCCGCACCGCGAACCAGACCGTCTGTCGAAGACATCGCAACGCAGCGAGCGACGTTGTCGCCCAGGTGCACTGCCACTTCAACAGTGAGGTCGATCGGCTTAGCGTTTTCTTCCTGCGGCGTATATTGAATCTTGACCGCATTCATGATCTCAGGTAGCTGTCCACGTTCAAACTCAATGTCGACAACCGGTCCTGTGACCTGCAATACTCGACCTTTATGCATCTGCTTTCCCTCCTCAAGATCTGATGAGAAGGCGCGGATTGCTCCGCACTTTCTCCCTTATCTAGCTTCAACAGCCGCTTGACGTCTACCGTCAGCTAGCTAATTCGTTCGTAATCGTCCGCTTATGAACTTGCGTTGGCACCGGCCACGATCTCGGTAATCTCTTGCGTGATCGCCGCTTGCCGCGCTCGGTTGTATTCCAGAGTCAAGCTGGAAATAATGTCGGTCGCGTTGCGGTTCGCATTGCCCATCGCATTCATCCGTGCACCGAACTCACTCGCCTTCGCATCTAGCATGGCTGCGAAAATGAGTGTTTCCGCATATCTTGGCAACAGTTCTTCCAATACCGCTTCCGGTGACGGTTCATATTCGTAACTGATCCCCGTATCCTCGCCTACATCCACGAGTGGAAGCAGACGGCTTTCGGTTGGCTTCTGGCTAAGCGCATTGATAAAGCGGTTGTACCAAATGTACAGCTCATCATACTGTCCGTCCGCAAACTGCTGCACAGCATTCGATGCAATCGACTTAATGTCCGAGAAGCGAGGAGTGTCCGGTACGCCGATAACTTCCTGCAAGATTGGAATATCCCGACGACGGAAGAAATCCCGCCCCTTGCGGCCGATCACAAATACCGTATATTCATCCGGCGATGAATGCCGCTCACGAATGGTAGCCAGCGCTTCACGCAATAGATTGGAGTTGAGGCCGCCAGCCAGACCGCGGTCTGACGTAATGAGCAAATACCCGGTCTTCTTGATCGGCCGGCTCTCCAGCATCGGATGCGTGATGTCCTTCGTGCCTGCAGCAATGCTGGCGATAACCTCACGCATCTTTTCTGCGTATGGACGGGCTGCCTCCGCTCTTTGTTGCGCGCGGCGCAAATTCGCTGCGGCGACCATTTCCATCGCCTTCGTGATTTGCTTCATATTCGTAACGCTTTTGATACGGCGCTTGATTTCGCGCAATCCTTTTGCCATCTCTTCACCACCTTTTCATTCGAGACGTCATTTATCCGTTACTGCCTTACTTTACAGATGGCTGAAAGCCTTTCTTAAACTCAGCTACTGCATCAGACAGCATCTTATCAATTTCATCCGTCAAATCTTTCTTCTCTGCGATCGCTTGCAGAATCTCCGGGTGGGAAGAATCCAGGAATGCCAGGAACTCACGTTCAAAGCGAAGCACGTCTTCTACCGGAATGTCATCCAGATGACCTTTTGTTCCTGTGTAGATCGAAGCGATCTGCTTCTCTACCGGCATCGGTTGATTGACGCCTTGCTTGAGCAATTTCCAGTCATCCGCTTCCCGCGGTTCAGGCGAGCCAGCGTCGACTTATCCATATCGGAGCCGAATTGCGCGAATGCTGCCAGCTCACGATATTGCGCCAAGATCTAGCTTCATCGTACCGGCAACCTTCTTCATGGCCTTGATCTGTGCAGCACCGCCGACACGGGATACGGAAATCCCGACGTTAACAGCTGGGCGCTGACCGGCATAGAACAGATCAGATTCCAGGAAGATTTGGCCGTCTGTGATGGAGATGACGTTCGTCGGAATGTAAGCAGACACGTCACCAGCTTGCGTCTCAATGAACGGCAGTGCAGTGAGAGAGCCTGCTCCAAGCTCATCGCTCAGCTTGGCTGCGCGCTCAAGCAGACGGGAGTGCAAGTAGAATACGTCGCCCGGATAAGCCTCGCGGCCTGGTGGACGGCGAAGCAGCAAGGACAATTCGCGGTAAGCTGCCGCTTGCTTGGACAAGTCGTCATAAACGACGAGCACGTGCTTGCCTTTATACATGAAATATTCGCCCATCGCACAGCCTGCGTATGGCGCCAAGTACAGCATCGGAGCAGGCTCCGAAGCGTTCGCTGAAACGACGATCGTATAATCCATCGCACCGTGGCGACGCAGCGTCTCTGCCACGCTTGCAACCGTCGATTGCTTCTGACCGATCGCGACATAAATACAAATCATGTCGTTGTCTTTCTGGTTGATGATCGTGTCGATGGCAATCGTCGTTTTACCTGTTTGTCGGTCGCCGATGATCAGCTCCCGTTGACCGCGACCGATCGGAATCATCGAGTCGATCGCTTTAATACCTGTTTGCATCGGTTCATGGACGGATTTCCGCTCCATAACGCCCGGTGCTGGAGATTCGACCGGACGGAATTCCTGTCGTCTCGATCGGACCTTTGCCGTCGATTGGCTGTCCCAGCGTATTCACGACGCGGCCGAGCAATGCTTCGCCAACCGGTACTTCCATAATCCGACCGGTGCGCTTTACTTGGTCGCCTTCATGAATGTCAGTATAAGGTCCCAGAATGATGATCCCGACATTATCCTCTTCCAGGTTCTGCGCCATGCCCATTACACCGTTCTGGAACTCCAGGAGTTCGCCGGCCATAACATTTTGCAACCCATGAGCGCGTGCAATTCCGTCACCTACCGGAATGACAGTCCCTACGTCATAAACTTCGTATATCGGTTTTGATAATTTTCAATCTGTTGCTTGATCAGCGTGCTGATTTCTTCAGGTCTGATGCTCATGAACCTCACCCCTATCGTTTAAGCGTTCTGCTTCAATTGGTTATGCAGCTGTTCCAGTTTGCCTGCAACACTGCCTTCATAAAGTCGATCGCCGATACGCACGCGTATCCCGCCGATCAATGATTTGTCAATGACATTCTCAATCGAAAGCTGCTTGCCCGTGAGCTTTCCAAACTGCTCTTCAATCGCCTTGCTGTCCGCATCGGACAGCTCATAAGCTGAAAATACGATGGCCTTGGCACGGCCGGACTGCTCGTCCGAAATGGCCACGAAAGCCTTGTGCACAGCCGGTATAATCGGAAACCTGCCGCGCTCGATAAGCAATTCCAACGTTTGATACACGAGCTCGGACAGCTCTGTACCGAAAGCGTCTTTCACTAATTTCAGCTTATCTTTGCCAGGGACGCTGGGGTGAGTCATAAAGGAGCGAAAATCTTTCGACTGTTCCAAAAGTTCCGCAACGAGCTGCAGCTGATCTGCCGTGCTCTCCACGCTCCCCGCTTCCTGCGCGACTTCGAACAACGCCTTCGCGTATCGCTTCGCGACAACATACTCACTCACCCGACTAACCTCCTACTTCTTTCAAGTATTGGTCAATCAATTCGGATTGTGACTTCTCATCGATTTGCTTCTCGATAATCTTGGAGGCGATCATTACGGACATCGCACTCACTTGACTGCGGACAGCAGAGATCGCTTTATTCTTCTCAGCCTCGATATCTTTGGCTGCTTCTTCCTTCAGCCTGATCGATTCGTTCCGTGCCGCGTTAATAATTTCCTCAGCCTGCTTCGCAGCCGATAATCTCGCACGTTCCACAATCTCAGACGCTTCCTTGCGTGCTTGCTCCAGCGCTTCCTTCTGCTCTGCTAATAGCCGCTCTGCCTCTTGCTTATTGGCAGCTGCATCTTCTAGCTGTGACGTGACGAGCTCGCGACGTTTCTCCATAATCGAGAACAACGGGCCGAATGCGTATCTGTTCAGCAAAAAGTAAAGAATTCCAAATGCAATAATGGACATAATAATTGTCTCAAATTGCACACCCATTATTTGTCACTCCCTTCAACCGCGTACCTAATGCTTCATGCAAAACAAAGGCGCGGACGGCTCTTGCCTTCCCCGCCATTCTAGCAAGTATCCAATTAAGAAAACATGATCAAGAAAGCAATGACGGTCGCGGCAAGGGGAACGACCTCAACGATACCTACACCGATGAACATCGTTGTTTGCAGAGGACCTCTTGCCTCCGGTTGACGGGCGATCGACTCAACCGTACGGCTGACGATCATACCGTTACCAAGACCTGCGCCCAAAGCGCCTAAACCTACCGCAATTGCTGCTGCTAACATTTCCATTAGACATTTCCTCCTAAATAAAGTGTATTTCATCTGATCAATAACTTTCGTCAATCAGGTTGATCCATTGTGGATCGTTGCTGTTTCACATTGCTAGTGTTCTTCGTGAATCGTCGCTTGACCGATATAAACCATCGTCAAGATTGTGAAGATAAAGGCTTGCAATGCGCCTACAAAAATACTGAAGCCTTGCCATGCAGCCAGGAATGGAATTCCGAAGACGCCAGCCTTCAGAATCGCATATATCAAGACCTCGCCGGCAAAGATGTTCGCAAACAAACGAATGGCGAGCGCTACCGGTTTGGCAATGTTCTCAATGATGTTAATCGGCAAGAAAATCGGGAACGGCTCAATATAGTGCCTTAAGTAATGTTTGCGATTGTGCCGCAAGCCCTGAACATGAATAATGATAAACACCATGAGCGCAAGTCCAGCCGTGACAGACAAGTCCGCAGTCGGAGACTTCCACCACAGAACATCTGAGTACTCCCCGGCCGCCAAACCTAATGTCGATAAGATCGGCAGACCGAAAATTGCCGTCGGTTCATCGTAATAGATGGTGATCGCAAACGGCAACCCCAACAGGTTCGCTATAAAGATAAACAAAATCAGGGTTAACCCGAGTGAAATATACGGCTTCCCTTTCCGTATATCCATGGCGCTTGCCACTAGGTTGTGAACGAATTCAACAACCCATTCCATAAAATTCTGGAGCTTGGACGGATTCTCCACGGATAAGTTGCGAACCGCCAAACGGCAAAGCACAAAAACAATGACACATGTCACAGTCAGCATCAAAACCGCCGACAAGTCAATATTCAAACCGCCTATGTTAACAATCGGTGAATCATGCATTCAACGTATTCACCCCTTTCCACGAAGTATAAGATAGTCATCACAATTTCTTGCGCTTCATGCTGTGCATTATACTTACGGGAATCAGCAGAACCGGCATCAAGAACAATCCGGTCACCGTCCAAGCCAAAGCTACTTGCTCGAACCTTACTGCGACCATAATGGCGATTAGCGTGAAGCAGAGCCGCGTTACGAATCCCAGACCCATTCGGGTCTTCTCGTTCGTTGCGACATAATCAGCCAGTTGTTTTACCTTCACAGCCAGGTAACGAATATTCACCAGTCCGACGGATACGCCTATCAAAAACCCTATGCAGTTCGCTCGATAATCAGGTAAGAAGATCCAAGCGAACAGCGATGCGGACATTAAGATGAAAGCTACTCTCGTAATCGTATTCACAATCGCGCCCAAGTCACCCATTATCTTCCCCCAAAAATCTCTTGACTAGCAAGATGGTATTAACGATTCCGACGATTAAGCCGAAAATTGCACCCAAGCCACGCCATATATCGGATGCCGCAAACTGGTGCGTAATCCAGTTGCCGATCCAGTAACCTGTAAGTATACACAGGGCGACCATCATGCCGATGCCGCTAAAATACAATGCCAATTTCAGCAGAGATGGTGATGGTTGGTTCGGTTTCTTGGGATTCATGAATGGCTAGTCCTCACTGACTTCGGGGTTCCTCCAAATCCGGCTCGGGCGGCTGTGGCTGTCACATGCCAGCGGCATGATCATGTGAAACCTATCGCAAGCAGCCGCATCGAAATGATCCGTAGAAATGATCCGCAGGAAAAAGCTGAGTAATTGGTGGCTGGATATTGACGATCCGTCCACAATCCTTACCTATTTTAGCGAAGTCCGAACAAGTTTGTCAATTCAAGGTCTCATAACAATTTTGTCAAACTAATGACGATTTTTATTCATAACTTTGCCATTTGTTCAGCAGATCCTATAAACTACGGTGAAAACGGTTTCGGAGGCTCATCAAGGATTCCAAAATGATGCAAAATTGCCTGTGCAATTCGCGGGGAACAATTGCCGTCGCCGTATGGATTTGCGGCTTGACTCATCCTCTTGTATACCGCCTCGTCAGTCAGCAGCGTGCACGCTCTTTCGTAGACGCGCTCTTCCGACGTACCGACCAGCTCCAAGGTGCCGGCTTCGATGCCTTCCGGCCGCTCGGTCGTATCCCGCAGCACGAGCACGGGCACGCCGTAGGAAGGTGCTTCCTCCTGCAGGCCTCCGGAATCGGTCAAAATGAGGTGCGCATGCGGATAAAAATTATGCAGATCGATCACGTCGAGCGGATCGGTCAAGCGAATGCGAGGGTGATCGCCAAGAATTTGGTAGGCCGGCTCTCTGACTGCCGGACTTGGATGCACCGGATAAATGATGGCGATGTCTTCAAATTGGTCCGCAATGCGCCGCACAGCACTAAAAATTTGCCTGTGGCCTTCGCCTTGATTTTCTCTGCGATGCGCGGTCATCAGCACGATGCGCTTGCCGGCCGCCCATTCGAGTAGCGGATGTGTGAAGTCGTCTCGCACGGTATACTGAAAGACGTCGGTCACGGTATTGCCGGTCGTATAGATGGACGATTCCGCTTTGTTCTCCTTGCGCAGATTGCCAGCCGACCAAGCCGTCGGGGCAAAATGCACATCCGCCAGCACTCCCGTCAGCTGCCGATTCATCTCTTCTGGATAAGGGGACAGCTTGTTCCAGGTGCGCAGACCCGCTTCCACGTGCCCGACCTTAATCTTCCGCAAGTACGCCGCATAGCTTGCCAGGAATGTCGTGCTCGTATCTCCGTGCACCAGTATCATATCCGGCGCGACTTCCTCGAACACCGGATCTAACCCTTGCAGCACGCGGATGGACAGCTCCTGCAATGTTTGCCGCTCCTTCATCACATTGAGGTCAAAATCCGGCTGGATGTTGAAAATGCTCAGCACGGAATCGAGCATCTCGCGATGCTGCGCCGTCACGCATACGAGCGGCTCGATATGCTCGGAATGACGCTGCAATTCAAGGACGAGCGGCGCCATCTTGATCGCTTCCGGGCGAGTTCCGAAAATCGTCATGATTTTAAGTTTCGACATCACTGTTACCTTCCTTTATCGTTGTCATGTCCGGGGCTGTCCTGCGCTCAGCGATGTTGAGCGCAGGACAAGCTCTCGTACCGTTAGGCTGGTTGCTGAGGACCGTTGTCGCTCGTTACCGTAATCATTTCGCCTAGCCACTGCGAACGTCGATGCTCGTTGCCGTAGCCGTTACGCAGATTGCTGCGGCCGTTGTCGCTCGTTACCGTAGCCATTTCACCTAGCCACTGCGATCGTCGATGCTCATTGCCGTAGCCGTTATGCAGATGCTGCGGCCGTTGTCGCTCGTTACCGTAGCCATTTCGCCTAGCCACTGCAATCGTCGACGCTCTTTGCCGCAGCCGTTACGCAGATTGCTGCGGCCGTTGTCGCTCATTACCGTAGCCATTTCACCTAGCCACTGCGAACGTCGATGCTCGTTGTCGTAGCCGTTAACGGTAGGCCTTGCTACTTCGTGCCAAACAGCCTGTCCCCGGCGTCCCCGAGCCCGGGTACGATATATCCGTGTTCATTCAGACATTCGTCCACAGCGGCAACATAAATATCGACATCCGGGTGCTCCTTCTGCACGGCCTCGATGCCTTCCGGCGCTGCAACTAAACACATCAGCCGAATTTGCGTACACTGGCGCTTCTTCAGCAAGCTGATCGCAGCATTCGCCGAACCACCCGTCGCCAGCATCGGATCTATGACGATAAGCTGCCGATCCTGCACGTCAGTAGGCAGCTTCTCATAATATTCGATCGGCTTTAACGTATGCGGATCCCGGTACAGGCCAATGTGTCCTACCTTGGCTGTCGGATGCAGCTTTAGGATGCCGTCCACCATGCCAAGCCCGGCTCGCAAAATCGGCACCAATCCAAGCATGCGCCCGGCGATGACATGCCCTTTGGCCTTCGTTACCGGCGTCCGAATATCGACTTCCTGCAGCGGCAGCTCCCGAGTGATTTCATAGGCCATTAACATCGCCACTTCATCGACGAGGTGGCGAAAGTCTTTCGTCTTCGTATTTTCGTCGCGTATGAATGTTAGCTTGTGCTGAATTAAAGGGTGATCGCAAACGACTACTTTACCCATTATGTAGAGCCTCCATCGAGCTAAGAATATCCGCACGCACCAACGTACGTGCATTTCGATTACGGCATATGCTATAGCTGTGTGACAACCGCTCAAGTGAGCGATAGAAGCGGCGCGATGAGAAGTTGCGCGCCAAGTTGCACCATCAAGATGTGCCATTTATGATTCCGCGCGCTGTACAGTGACGTGGATTGGCGCGTTTCGTGTGCGGTCATCCGCACCTGTCATGATGCAAATCGTTTTCTCGTATACTGCCGAGGAAATCTGCAACGTTTGTATGATATTTCACATAGAAAAGAGTACAAATGGGGAAATTTGTAGATTTTGTACGATTACTCATACAAAATCAGCTTATGTACGCAGCATTCGAAGCATTCTGTATGATATTTCATACAAAATTAGACAAAACCCGCTTCAAACGACGGATTTTATACGATTTTTCGTATAAAAGTGTCCATTTGACGTCATATGTGAAATTTGTGTACGACTTTTCATACAAAACAGACAAACAGCAGAACAAGTGGTGATCTGCTTCAATCGTTTGAACCGCTCAGGTCCAATGACAAGCCGCATATAATATACGCAAATCACGTGCACGAAGCAATCGCGTACTTACAGCGTACTCACACCCACTGCATACGCGCTTACATCATACGTGCACCACTGCATGCGTGTGCTTACAAATATGCACGCATCCACACATTCGTGTACTCACCTGAATACGCCTACTCACAGTATGCACTGCATCCACACATTCGTGTACTCACCTGAATACGCCTACCACAGCATGCACGCATCCACGCATTCACGTACTCACTGCATACGCCTACTCACGGCATGCACGCATCCACGCATTCGCGTACTCACCTGCATACGCCTACTCACGGCATGCACGCATCCACGCATTCGCGCACTCACCTGCATACGCCTACTCACAGCATTACAGCATATTGATATACCTTTGCTATTGTAGCATATGGAGAGCTGGCTTGCTTAATGGATTTGCCCGAACTTCCGTAAGGCACATTTTGCACACAAACGGATGTCCGGGCATACGTATGAGCGGCAGCCAAAGCTCACTTGCTTTCCCGCACTCTTACAAAGTGCTTCCCACAGAAGAAGGCGCATTCCCCAGCATATCAGCGAAATTCCTGCGCGCCTTGCGCCTTACATCATGCGCTCCACTTTAACCCTCTCCTACTGTCGGAGGGGCTGCCTTTGGGGCTGCCTTTCTCGCATTTTATGAACGTTTCTCGAACAAATATTTGTACTCCCCGTATCCTTCCTTCTCCAGATCTTCCTTCGGAATGAACCGCAGCGCTGCTGAATTGATGCAATAGCGGAATCCGCCGCGATCAATCGGACCGTCCTCGAACACATGGCCGAGATGCGAATCGGCAAGCTTGCTGCGCACTTCCGTTCGTACCATGTTGTGGCTGTAATCAGGCACCATCTTGATTCGCGAATGCTGCAAAGGGCTTTGTAAAGCTTGGCCATCCGCAGCCAGCATCATATTTGTCTAGAGAACTGAATAGCGGCTCGCCAGACACGATGTCCACGTAGATGCCCTCTTCTTCATGATCGAAATATTCATTCTGGAAGGGCGGCTCTGTGCGCATTATTTTGTGTGACCTCGTACTGCATCGGCGTTAGTCTCTTCCGCAGCTCCTTGTCGCTCGGTTTAGCCGACCAGTGCTTCTCAATGAATGCGTCGCGTCCGGATCCTTTGCGATACCTGCGATAGTGGAGCGGATTTTTCTTATGATAATTTTGATGGTGCTCCTCTGCCTGATAGAACACGGCTGGCAGGCAATATCTTCGTGACGATCGGCTTGTCGAATCGGCCGCTTTTTCAAGCTGCTCGCTTGGACGCTTCCGCCTCCTGACGCTGCTGCTTCATTATGGTAAAAAATCGCTGTTTGGTACGATTGCCCCCGGTCATAAAATTGTCCGCCGGGATCAGTCGGATCAATTTGCTGCCAATATATCTCCAGCAGCTTGCTGTATGGGAAAATATTTCCGGGTCAAACGTAATCTGCACCGCTTCATAGTGTCCGGTCGTCTCCGAGCAAACCTCCTCATAAGTCGGGTTTTCCTTTGTCCGCCGGTATATCCGGATACGACTTTTATAATGCCGGGCATCTCTTCGAATGGAGAGACCATGCACCAGAAGCAGCCTCCTGCAAATGTTGCTAATTGAACATTTGAAGTCATGATCGATCGTCGCCTCCTTCTCTTTCATCTTATCACTAACAAAAATGAATTATCCACTATTTCAAGGAGGTTGTATCGATCTCAGCAAAATTTGCCCTTACCCGCTATTCGCCACATCGTCTCGATCGTCCAGTGAGGCTTAACGTAAACAGGCGCATGCCCAGCGCATACGCCTCTGCTCCCCATTTTGCCATTGCGTTTACATCACGCTTTCCAGCTGCTCAATACGATTTGACTTTCAACTCATCCAGGCTTTTGAATTCATATCCTTGTTGCCTTGCGTCATCGATGATTCGTCCTAGCGCTTCCGCATTGTCCTTAGAGACGGAATGCAGCAAGATCACCGCCCCCGGGTGTAGTTGTGACATCACTTTATCATACGCATACTGTGCGCCGCGAATTTGCTTCGTATCCCAATCCGCATAAGCGATCGACCAGTATACGTTCGTATATCCCAATTTGCTGGAGGTCGCCAAAAGCCGTTCGTCAAAAATGCCCCGCGGCGGACGCAAATAACGCATGTCCTGCTGCCCCGTCAAATTGGCCACCGCTTTCTTCACTTTGTCTAGCTCCTCCGCAATACGTGCTTCGGACAGCTGCGTCATATCTGGATGCGACCAGGAATGATTGCCGATCAGATGACCTTCCTGCACCATGCGCTTAAGCAGCTCAGGCTGACTTTCCACATAATGTCCGGTTACAAAAAATATCGCTGGCACCTTTTTCTCCTTCAATACATCAAGGATTGGCGCCGTATAGCCGTTCTCATATCCATTATCGAACGTCAGGTACACTTCCTTCTTGCTCGTATCACCGAGAAAGATCGCTTCATGCTTCTGGAGCATCTGCTTGAACCCTTCTTGATCAATCGACGGCAAGCTGCCGTTGCGACTGCGCTTGAAGCCGAAGTGATACGGCGATTGAGCCTGCAATTGCAGTTGTTGCGCGCCGTAATTTGTGCGCCCTCCTATGAATTGCTCGCTCGTTAGCCCGTCGCTGATCCGACCGCTCCTGATCTGACTGTCTTTTTGATCGCTATAGCTCACCTGCCCGCTCTTCTGCTCGCCGTGCACTTCCTCTGCTAGTAGGGCTGCACCCACAATTGTAATCGCGATAAAAAATACAAATATCCGCTTCACCATGCTGCTCCTTTCATGATATCAGTGTCTGGATGATGTCTGGGTTGGTGGATTGGTAACTTGCTTACGATAAGTTCCTTGCACAAGTCTCCTCAGCCCGCTGCGCTGTTAGTGGTTCGTCCGTCATCGTTCCACACTACTTCTTCACCGAGTATTACTGCAGGAATACCGCTTCCTCCAAATTTTTTCACTACAGACGAATACTTATGTAGAATCAACATGTGGGAAATGTTGCAATGGAAAAAAACGAAAGGCTGCCCGACAGTCAGTGAAACAATCTGACTCATCGGACAGCCTTGTGCAGATGTGCATAAGTTGTCGTTAATAGTTCAAACCATCATATAGCGGATAGCGCTCGGTTAATTCTTGCACTTTCGCCCGGGCGCGCTCCTTCACGCTTTCGTCATTCGGCGACTTCAGCACGGACGCAATGATGCTTGCGATGTCCTTCATCGCGGCTTCATCCATACCGCGAGTCGTGGCTGCCGGCGTGCCAATCCGAATGCCGCTCGTTACGAACGGACTGGTCGGATCGAACGGAATCGCATTCTTATTTACGGTGATGCGAACTTAGTCCAGCACACGCTCAGCATCCTTGCCGGTAATGTTCAGATTGCGCAGGTCGACCAGCATCAAGTGGTTGTCCGTTCCTCCGGATACGAGATTCAGCCCTTCTGCCATCAAGGGCTTCCGCCAACACTTTGGCGTTCTTCACAACTTGCTCCGCATACTTCTTGAAGTCGGCTGTAAGCCTTCGCCAAGCGCAACGCGCCTTCGCCGCGATGACGTGCATCAGCGGACCGCCTTGCGTGCCCGGGAATACCGCCTTGTCGATCTCTCTTGCCCATGCGCTGCGTGTCAAGATCATGCCGCCGCGCGGTCCGCGCAACGTCTTGTGCGTCGTCGTCGTGACAAACTGCGCATGCGGCACCGGATTCGGATGCAGACCAGCTGCGACAAGACCGGCGATATGCGCCATATCGACGAAAAGCAATGCGCCTACATCGTTCGCGATTTGGCGCGAACGCTTCGAAATCGATCGATGCGCGGATAGGCGCTGGCTCCTGCTACGATCATGCGCGGACGGTGCTTGAATGCGGCTTTGCGCACTTCGTCATAGTCGATCGTGAACGTTTCTTCGTTCACGCCGTACGCGACAAAGTTGTACAAAATGCCGGAAGCGTTCACCGGGCTGCCATGCGTCAAGTGTCCGCCATGTGCAAGGTTCATGCCAAGTACCGTATCGCCGGGCTTCAGCGCCGCAAGATAAACCGCCATATTGGCCTGCGCACCGGAGTGCGGCTGCACGTTCGCATGCTCGGCGCCGAATAATTCTTTTGCACGCTTGCGAGCAATATCCTCTGCAATGTCCACATACTCGCAGCCGCCGTAATACCGCTTGCCCGGATAGCCTTCCGCATATTTGTTCGTGAGCACCGTGCCCATCGCTTCCATCACGGCACGGCTGACGATATTTTCCGAAGCAATCAGCTCAATGTTGTCGCGCTGCCGCTTCAGCTCCAGTCCCATCGCTGCCAAAATTTCAGAATCTTGCTTACGCAATTGATCCATCTTCATCACCCTCTATTTACAAAATATTAATCCCGTAATCGACTAACAGTCGTCTTCCCTGTTCAGCTTATATACCGCACGTTCGCCGCCGATTAGCTTCGGCCTTGTATAAGCAGCTGTAACGCGTGCTTCGCCGATTTTTCGCACGGTAGCCCGAAACGGCACCGCCACTCGCCGCAAATGCATGCCGATTAACGTTTCGCCGATATCTATTCCGGCATGCGCCTGCACCGTTTCCGCGAGACAAGGCTGCTCAAATTGTCGGTAGGCATATGCAGCCATGGAACCGCCTGCCTTCGGAACAGGCACCGCAGATACTTCCTCCAAGCGATACTGCTGCAAGGCCTCACGCTCCAGGACGAGCGCACGATTCAAATGCTCGCAGCATTGGAAAGCCGGGAAAAAACCGATTTCCTTGCGCACAGCTTCAATTCCTTCATAGATCGCTGCCGCTACTTCACTCGTGCCGGAAGTTCCGATTCTTTGACCGATCACTTCACTTGTGCTAGTGCCGACGACGAATAGTTGACCCGGCTTGCAGCTTAGCGGCCTCGGCAATTTCCCGCACCAATTGTTCCACTTGAGACTGAATGATTCGTGCTTGTTCCACTACCCAGTCACTCCTTCATTCAACCCATTCTTGGTTTGCGAATTCTTTAAACTTATATGATTGCAGCCAGCTCGTCCACATAATTCAGCCTTACGGATGAAGCGATTGCTCTCCTCCAATGCCTTCACTTTGCGAATGCGATTCACATGACGCTCTTCTTCGGAAAATTCCGTTGTCAGCCATACTTTCGCAATTTCTGCTGCCAAACCGGGCCGATAACTCTCTCACCCATGGCAAGCACATTGGAATCGTTATGTTCTCTCGTCGCCTTAGCCGAGAAGACGTCGTGCACTAAAGCACAGCGAATGCCAGGAATCTTGTTGGCGGCAATCGTCATGCCGATGCCTGTGCCACAAATTAATATCCCTCTGTCCGCTTCACCAGAAACGACCTTCTCACAACAGGCAAAGCGTAGTCCGGATAATCGACGGAATCCTCGCAATGTGCATCCGTAGTCCATCACTTCATGACCTAGTTGTTCGATGATCTTCACAATTTCGTTCTTCAAACGAAAGCCGCCATGGTCTGCGCCAATCGCAATTTTCATACAGATGACCTCCTTCAATGTCATTTATTATATCCAAAAGGTCATTGGCGGTCCGGCCTTACGGACTTTGTCCGACCTGTGCCTTGCTCCTCTAGGATCGCAAAAATAGGCAGAGCATACCAAGCGCAACAATGCGCAAGATGCTCTGCCCAGGCGACCGGCCGTATTGCCCGATGCTCCATCGTGGTTCGCCCACAGTTCGTCGCCAGTCACATCGAGCCCTGTATATGATGCTTCCATCATACTGCATTTGAGACAGTCTGTAAAGAGAGCTTGCTGTTTATTTTATCCTCATCCGAGGACATTCCCTGATTCATCGGCACCAATCAATCGTTCGAGTCGGAAGCGGAATCTTCGTCCTGGCTGTCGCTGCTGCTTCAGCTTGTCTATCACCTGCTGCAAATACTGCTCGATCTCGGTCGCACAAGCTGTATAATCTTCCAGCGAGCCGCCGAACGGATCGGCAATATCGAAGCTCGGCGCTTCAGCTTCAAGCTGCATCAGCCGCTCTTTTTCATGCTCATCAATCGGCTCATTCAGCGCCAGGTTCAATTGCAATTTGGCTATGATCGCTTCTTTCTCCTCCATCTTCTGGAGAACATCCGGATCGCTGTTCAACACGTATTCTTTCAGTGTAAATGCCTTCGCCACAGCATCCGGGAACATCTCCATGACCACACGCTTATGATTCATCGTCATCGTAAGGATCAGATCCGCCCATGCGATATCCTCGCTGACGACCGCTCTTGAGCGAAGATCATCCGTTAGTCCCTTCTTCTCCAGTATCGTTCGCGAATGAGGAGAAATCGGTGCGCCGTCCATCGCCGCTACGCCCGCCGATCGCACTTCAACTTGTAATCCTGCCTGCTTCGCCATATGTCGGAATAACGCTTCCGCCATTGGAGATCGGCAAGTATTTCCTGTGCATACGAACAATATGCGCTTCAAAGCGAATTCCCCCCTTCTTGTCATTGTGCTCTCGATTTATTGTCTATTATTGTACACGATTTTATCGGTCTATGAGGAAAGCTTTGTCGGCATACAGTGTATGCATCAGGAAACCGGCGACTTCACCATAAAAATTTGATGCCAAACATAATCAAAATCACGCCGCCTACCGCTTCGCCATACTCGCCGAACAGCCCGCTGAATCGCCGGCCGATTAGCAGACCGAACACGGACATCATTCCTCCGAAAAAGCCAAACAGCATGACGGTGAGCAGCACATCCGCTTTGAACAGTCCCAAAGAGATACCAACCGAGAAGGAGTCGATGCTTACACTGAAGGAAAACAGCAATAAGCCGAGCAACGTCCGATGGTCGAAGGACTGCACGGAATCGCCGCGCAGCGAACTATACACCATATGTACACCGAGTATGATAAGCAATGCGCCGCCGCACAGGACAGCAACATTGCCCAGCAGATGACTCACATATTCACCCGCGATCAGTCCGAAAAGTGGCATCAAAATATGAAATGCGCCCACCACGAAGCTGATCTTTAAAATATCCAGCAACCGTATGCCCCTTACGCCAATGCCGACACCAAGCGAGAAAGCATCCATCCCAAGCGCAAAAGCCATCACCAAAATCGCAAGAAATTGTCCGACATGCGCCGCCGCAGCTGATATGACGATCGTGTCTGACGATGTTATCGCAGACGTGGTTGTCGTCATCAACGATGTCGCCGCCACGGCCGAGGCCGAGGCTGCGGAAGCGAAGAAATGCGCTAAGGCAGTTGCCGCCGAGGCCGCCAACAAATGCAGCACCCCCTGTCCACCCATGTTTGTACAACCTATGCGATTGGACAGGATATACGAGAATAATCTTTCCCTTCACCGGGCGAATGCCAATTGCGAAAATAAGGAAACGACTCGGGAAATTAGTTGTCCGTTTCAATGCTTTCTATTCGATAAGCAGCAGCCTTAAGCAAACGATTCATGATCGCTTCGCCGACTCCTTCCACAGGACACCCTTCTGCGACGATATAATCGACGGAAGCCTCATCAAAGCTTCGCAAAGCCGCATACAATTGCTGCGCAACAGTGCGCATATCACGCAAACTGCCGCAAACGGCGACATGATGCGTTGCCTTGTCATAGCGAGCTTCATGCTCCGCGTATGTCAAGACGCCGGTACGCTTGCCCTGCTGTCTTCGCCTTGCTCAATAGCTCATCAATTCGCCGAAAAGCGGCTGCCGACAAGCTTGCAGAACCCGCATCGTAGCCGCCGACTATGACGCACATCTCACCCTGCGGCGCGTAGTGCGCATATTTCATGCCGGGGGAGCGAGGAGCGGCGACGGATTCCGGCGCTTGGTCGGCCGCAGCCAGCTCCGGTGCCAGGACGAGCGGCACATCGGGAAGTACGGCGCGCAGCTCTTGCGCCGTCACGCCGCCGGGGCGCAGCAGCTCCAGGCCGTGCGGGCTGACCGCGACGACCGTCGACTCCAGCCCTACCGTCGCCGGACCGCCGTCAAGTATGCCAGCTATGCGCCCGGCAAGATCTTGCGCGACATGGCGAGCTTCGGTGGGGCTTGGTCGACCGGAGCGGTTGGCGCTCGGCGCAGCCAAAGGACGTCCTGCGGCGCGAATAAGCGCCAGAGCCAGCGGATGGTCCGGCATACGAACGGCGACCGTCGCCAGCCCGGCCGTCACGCGTGAAGACACCGCGCCGGGGCGGACGGGCAGCACGAGCGTCAGCGGCCCGGGCCAGAACCGCGCGATCAATTGATCCGCCAGCTGACGCTGCGCCTGCGGCATAGACTCCGATACGAGATCGTTCAGCTGCGTGCGGTCTGCGATATGAACGATGAGCGGATTGTCCGACGGCCTGCCTTTGGCGTGGTAGATCGCTTCTACAGCAGCATCAGACCCGGCGTCTGCGCCGAGTCCGTATACCGTCTCCGTCGGAAAGGCAACCAGCTCACCCGCTTGCAGCAGCTTTCCGGCTTCTTGGACGGCTTTTGATTGCATGCTCACATCCTCACTGTCAAATGTCCAAATTTTCGTCTGTTTCATGATAATCCCTACGTCCTTTATCGTCTGCACTTTGCTCGCGCATGACGGTCTTCACTTAAGCAACAAGCGACGTGATCCATCGCCACAAATTTTGCAGCATCTCCCACAAGAAAAATCGCGTTTCGGTCTGCTGCTCGCTGAGCGGCTTTGCATCGTCCACTGCCGTTTCATTTGCGGTCGCTTCTGCAGACGATGCTGCAGACGAAGCGACAGTCGTTCCCTCGGCCTGCCCAGACTCAGCGTTCTCGTCCGCTGCAGATTCGTCGCTCACCTGCTTCGTTTGCGGTCTGTACCACATTTTCCTCAGATTCGCTCTCCGCAGCTCCCGCACGCGCTACCGGCTCGCTGGCTCCGCTCGCCATATCTACGAAACATAGCGGAGGAAACAAGACGCACCACCAGTTCTGACCTTCGCCTTCTCCGATCGAAATGCGCAGCGCTTCATATTTTCCGGCCGGATACACTTGGTTGCCATACAGCTTCGTCGGAAAATCTACCCGGTCCAGCTCTACCGTAAACGAATAATCATATCCGTAAACATGCAAAGTTCGTTGCACAAGCTGCTCGATCTCAGGAATATTCGCCTCGATCACAGCTCTCGCCTGCCGAATGTCATCCGGCTCGGACACCCATTTGTTAATTTGTTCAATGACCGCATCCCGCACTTTCCGTTTCAATAGCTGGTCTGCGGGTGAATCGGAATTGGCCAATATGCGCAGCCGAATCGACTCGTCCGGAATCGATTGACCGGCCAGCGCAAGATCTTGTGCCGCAGCCTCCCATGACATGATGAGCACGGCAAAAGCGAGCACAACATAAAGCGTATAACGCTTGGCCGAATATACCGAACCAAACCATAATTTCCGATAAGTAAGCATAGATAATGACGGGTTCATAATGATCGATTTCCCCTTTCTCCTCACCTACTAGCAAGTATGGTCAGCTAGGGAAATCTATAAACCTATCAAATCTAGCAATGTGTGAAAAAATTGTGTGTTAACCTCTCGTCGCTACGACATGCCGCATAATGCCGGCCAAATCCGGAACGACGGAGATGTCGCTCCACGCGCCGACCTCTCTAAGCATGCGGCTAACTTCCTCGTGTTGACCTTTGCCGACCTCCAGCGCAACCATGCGCGGCTTCCGCTTTACTTGTGCTAGCTGCTCACATAGGCGGGCATAGATACGCAGCCCGTCGACACCGCCGCTTAACGCTGTATGCGGTTCATACGCCCGCACCTCTTGCTGCAAACCGGCAATATCCTTCTCCGGAATATACGGCGGATTGGAGACGAGCACATCGAAATGAAACCGATCCGAGGACGGCTCTAGCCAAGGCATGAGCAAGTCTCCTTGCACGAATTGCATGCGCTCTGCAACGCCGTTTCGCTCAGCGTTCATGCGGGCGGTCGCCAGCGCATCTTCACTGATGTCCGACGCCGTAATCCGCCATTTCGGACAGCGGGCGGCAAGTGTGACCGCAATGGCTCCGCTGCCTGTTCCGACATCGAGCACTTGCGGTGAATCGCTGTCGTCTTGCCACCAAGCTTGTCCACGCTTGATGACTTCCTCGACGAGCAGTTCCGTTTCCGGCCGAGGAATCAGCACGGAGCGATTCACGTGAAAGGGCAGGCCGTAAAATTCCTGTTCGCCGATAATGTATTGCAGCGGTTCCCCGTTACACCGACGCTCCAGCATGCGATTCAATTCCGCTTCTTTCTCCCGCGGAAACATCTCTTCCTCGCGTAAGAGCAATTGCGTTCGGTTCCAGCCGAGCACTGCTTCCATAAGAAGCTGCGCTTGCCTCCTTGCATCCTCTATACCGCTGCTGGATAACAAAGAGGAAGCCTGTCTATAGGCTTCCCTAATCGTTCGTCCGCTCATTGCGCCACTTGCTCCTTCTCCATCAGCGCCGATTGCTCAGCAATCGTAAGAGCAGTGATGATTTCGTCGATTTCGCCGTTCAAGACGCGGTCGAGCTTTTGCAAGTGTCAAGCCGATCCGATGATCGGTTACACGGCTCTGCGGGAAATTATACGTGCGAATTCGTTCGCTGCGGTCGCCGGTACCGACTTTGGTTTTCCGCTCGCCCGCATATTTCGCCTCTTCTTCCATGCCGATTCGCTCTCGAAAATTCGAGCACGCAGACACCTGCAGCGCCATTTCTTTGTTGGAGTTTTGCGATTTGCCGTCCTGGCAAGTCGCCATGATCCCTGTCGGCACATGAGTTACACGAACCGCTGATTTGGTCGTATTAACGGACTGTCCGCCCGCGCCGCTCGAACAGAACGTATCCACGCGAATATCAGAATCCTTGATCTCAATATCGACTTCTTCCATCTCCGGCATCACCGCAACCGTTGATGTTGATGTATGAATACGTCCGCCAGATTCCGTTGCGGGATGCGCTGTACGCGGTGCGCACCGCTCTCGTATTTCAGCTTGCTGTAGGCGCCTTTGCCCTTGACCATGAAGATAACTTCCTTGAATCCACCGAGATCATTCCATTGGCTTCCATCACTTCAATCTTCCAGCCTTGCATCTCCGCATACTCGTATACATGCGGTACAGATCCGCTGCGAACAATGCCGCTTCGTCTCCGCCGGCCGCGCCGCGAATTTCCACGATGACGTTCTTGTCATCGTTCGGATCCTTCGGCAGCAGCAGGATTTTGATCTGCTCTTCCAGCTCTTCTTGCGCGTTCAGTCAGCTCATCGATCTTCCATTTTGACCATCTCGCGCATTTCATCATCGAGCTTCTCGTTCTGCATTTCTTTGGCTGCGTTCAACTGCTCCATCACTTTCTTATATTCCATATATAGCTTCATAGGTTCCTGCAGATCGGACTGCTCCTTGGAATATTCTCTCAGCCGCTTGCATCACTATCCACATCCGGATCACATAGCATCTCACTTAGCTTCTCATAACGATCCAGCGAGCGCTTGTAATCGGTCTAACATCACTGACTCACCCCTTTATCCTTCGTTGCTATCTACTGATGCCTGTAGTTCTAATTACCGTCTGCAGCAAATCGTGAACATCTCTACTCTATACGTTAAAACGGAAATGCATAACATCTCCGTCCTGCACGACATATTCCTTGCCTTCAAGCGCAACAGCCCTTTTCCTTAGCTGCATTCATCGATCCTGGGCAACAAGATCATCATAAGAGACGACTTCGGCACGAATAAATCCCCGTTCAAAATCGGTATGAATGACTCCTGCCGCTTGCGGAGCTTTCGTTCCTTGCGCGAATCGTCCAAGCCGAACCTCTTGTACACCTGCTGTGAAATAAGTTTATAAGCCAAGCAGCTTATATGCGCTGCGAATCAAGTCGGTTTAGGCCGGATTCCTTCAAGCCCAAGCTCCTCTAGGAACATCTCCTTGTCCTCGCCTTCCAGCTCGGCGATCTCCGACTCAACCTTCGCGCTGATCAGCGACAACCTCTGCGCCTTCCCCGCTGCATATTCTTGAACCGTCTTCACGTACGGATTGTCGTCAGTAGTTGCCCGCTTCGCCTTCGCTCACATTGGCCGCATACAGCACCGGCTTCATCGTCAGCAGATGCAGATCGCGAATCAAGCAGCTTCTCTTCATCAGTCAGCTCCACGCTGCGCGCAGGCTTGATCGTTGTATAGCGCTTCTTTGATGCGCTCCAGCACTTCAACCTCCTGCGCGTACTTGTTTGTCGCCGCCTTTCATATTTTTACGCGAACGTTCAATCCGGCGGTCTACGGATTCAACATCAGCCAAAATCAATTCCAGATTGATCGTCTCAATATCGCTGATCGGATCGACTCCTACCGGCTACATGCGTAATATTCTCATCCTCGAAAGCAGCGCACGACATGAACAATCGCATCCACTTCGCGGATATGCGCAAGAAATTTATTGCCAAGTCCTTCGCCTTTGCTGGCGCCTTTCACAAGACCGGCAATATCAACAAATTCAAAAGCCGTCGGAACGATGCGTTGCGGAACGACGATCTTGGCAATTTATCCAATCGCTCATCCGGCACTTCCACGACACCGACATTCGGATCAATTGTGCAAAATGGATAATTGGCAGATTCTGCACCTGCCTGCGTAATTGCATTAAATAAAGTGGACTTACCGACGTTCGGCAGTCCGACGATGCCTGCTTTTAAAGCCATAATCTATAGCGCTCCTTATTATCGCAAATTGGATATCGTTAATGAGTTGATTCATGTGACCTAATTGAAGGGCAAACGCGTGCGCTGCATCGATAACCGCAACACCGCGTGATTCACCAACATTCATTATATAGCATTGAACGAATGATGTCATCCGGCTTCTATGCTCCACTTGGAAGTCAGAATTGCCTTGCTACGTTTGTGTATTTTGTGTGTTGCCGTCGATAAAGCGGTTCCCTGAATGGTGCTTGGAAGAATTCTTTGAACGGTCGTTTGCCGGTCTCTGGATCATCCGTTTACTGCAGTCGGAATCTATTGTTCGGCTCTATATTTGTATCCCTTTCGCTCAGTCTGAGTATCGGATAACTATCCTTCGGCTCTATATTTGTATCCCTATTGCTCAGTCTGAGTGTCGGATAACTATCCTTCGACTCTATGTTTGTATCCCTTTCGCTCAGTCTGAGTGTCGGATAACTATCCTTCGACTCTATGTTTGTATCCCTTTCGCTCAGTCTGAGTGTCGGATAACTATCCTTCGACTCTATATTTGTATCCCTTTCGCTCAGTCTGAGTGTCGGATAACTATCCTTCGGCTCTATATTTGTATCCCTTTCGCTCAGTCTCATCCATAGCGTTCCACGATCTCCATCCCTGACCCACGGGGATAATGCCATAGCAACGCGCCACACCACTCATCCACCTGACCCACGGGGATAATGCCATAGCAACGCGCACACACCACTCATCCACCTGACCCACGGGGATAATGCCATAGCAACGCGCACACACAACTCCCCCACCTGACCCACGGGGATAATGCCATAGCAACGCGCACACACCACCCATCCACCTGACCCACGGGGATAATGCCATAGCAACGCCACACACCACCCATCCATCTGACTCACGGGGATAATGCCATAGCAACGCGCACACACCACTCCCCCACCTGACCCACGGGGATAATGCCATAGCATCGCACACACAACATGAAAGGCAACTTGAATCCATACCATCGTTCTCATACAATGGGAGTCAAAGCATGTATCGGAGGCAAACGATGAACGATCATCATTATTGGATGCAACAAGCCATTCAAGAGGCCAAGAAAGCGAGGTCGGCGCAAGAAGTTCCTATCGGTGCTGTCATTGTGCGAGAAGGCAAAATTATCGGCCGCGGGTACAATGTGCGTGAAACCTCTCATGATCCGACCGCACACGCAGAAATGATCGCGATCCGACAAGCTAGCCAAGCATTGGATGCCTGGCGGCTTCTGGACTGCACCTTATACGTAACGCTGGAGCCTTGTCCGATGTGCGCCGGCGCCATCTTGCAAGCACGAATCCCTCTGCTCGTATTCGGCACCTCAGACCCCAAAGCCGGTTGCGCTGGCACGCTGATGAACTTGCTAGATGATGCCCGGTTCAATCATCGGACAGAAGTCATATCCGGCATCGAGCAAGCGGAGTGCGCCGAATTGCTAACATCCTTCTTCCGCAGCTTACGAAATAAATAATCGCCTAATCGCCGCTAACCGATATTCCAGCATACCGACAAAAAAAGGAGTAGGCGCGGAGCTTGCTGCTCCGCTACTACTCCTTTTCATGCCTTACTCTAGTAAATCCATTGCTTTCTTGTGGTCTTTCTTAAACCTTTGTTCATCCGGATCGAAGAACGATTCCTTCGCTTCTGAACCACGTTCATGGTTCTCCTCATGTGACTCCATTAAGGAATCCCATGAAGCATCTTGAACGACCCATCGGCCACCGACAAATACTTCTGTCCAATAATGTTGATGCCATTCGTCGCCGACGTTCGCCTCGCCGCTGACAACCTTCGCCGGGATGCCGATGGCTCGGTGCATTGCTGCATTCAAGCGCGCCATCCCCTGGCTGCCAGCTTCACCTTGTTCCAACACAATCGTTGCGGTTTGAATCTGATCTGCTCCGCCGGAATGCGGCATATGCTCAATATGATCCGAGATCCAGCTATAGATCGCCTTGGACTTCTCCATCTCGCTTTCCAATCCGGCTGTGATGTCGTTCGCTTTGGCAATGACAGGTTCAGCATGGCTTTGCACGGTCTCACTCGGTAAGCGATGGCGATCGCGCGTATCTAGGTTTTCCACTGCAAACCTTTCGTACGTTGTGTATCCTTGATTGTAAGTCTCCTGATCGGTAAAACCAATCGTAATTTGATACGATCCCTTACCCATGTTCAAATGCAGCTTATGATCCAGCTTGCCGTCTTTAACCGGCACGAAGGCGTTCCGTATTCTGTCCTCAGACGCATTGGCATACTGAACCCACATCCATCTCATGTCCGGAGACACGTTACCACTGATTTGAACTTGGCTGTTGTTCGTTCGAGTTGCCGCTAATTGCACCTCTGCATTCCCTTTGTGAGTTACCGTCACGGTGCTGATTGATTGATTCCCATCGTAAAATTCAATCAACTCTACCTGGTACACACCGGAGCCGAACGCCAAGTATACTTCTTGCTCGATCAACGGTGATCCTGTATTCTCCAATGGCAAGACCATAAAGGCTTCGCGATCCAGCTTCTTGATCTTTAAGAGGGCTGATTCAGCTTGCTCAGACAATCTTCCACGAATGGTGTATCGATTCCGATCTTCATTGTCCGGCAAAATCAACAGCTCTGTAGTTTCTGCGTAGGCTACTTTATATGTATCATGCAAACGATAGCTTTCATATTTGTCTTCACTTGTAGTGACTAGTACGACTACAGAATATATGCCGGGACCGCCGGGCAGAAGCACCGATTGTTGAATCACTTGGTTTTGCGGTGTCAAGAATACGTTCTCGACCTCGTTCGGTTTATCTGTATGAGAGATATCAAGTCTCACATGTTTCACTTGCTTACTGACCGTCCCGGACACTTCAATATATCCGTTCAACGTCACGTTCGAAGACAGGGAGATCTGCTCACTGAGATCACGAGTCAGATGGATCTCTTTCGCCTTCGCATCCCACTCGACAACATAGCCGCTCTCCTCAGCCAAGAACTTCAGCGGAATCATCGTGCGACCGTTTACGATTCTTGTCGCGACGGGTAATGCCTTGTATTCCCCGTTGACGATCGCTTCCGCCTTGCCAACTGGAATTTCGATATGGAGTCCGTCTTTCGTGCCGATGGCGGTTTTCGTCTCAGCATTCCATCCGATCTCATATCCCCAGCTGTCAAACATCGTGCGAAATTCGACCAGCATATGGTTATCAACGAGTAAAGGCGAATTTTCAAATACTACCGGCTTTCCATCCAAGTAAATCGTATATTCGCTAGCTTCAACTGCTTGTATCTCGGCCTCTTGCGCAGAGACTGTTGTCGACAACAAGTATGTAAGCATGCATATGCTAAATAAGACTGCGTATTTACGCAATAATCGGGTCTCCATTGGTCTAATCATAACCCCTTCAACCTTAATCTAGTGAGTAGTAGTATTTATTATACTCTATTTTGTCAAGGAAAGTTGTGATATTTTGCTTGTTTTTAATGGTAATTCGGAAATTGGGCTTGATCGGCAGCGGTTTTTGCGGGTGAAAGTTCTTTCGAGAAATAGACGGGAGAGTGTAAAGTGACTTAAACCCACACTCGAAAGGAGAAGCCTCATGCAAAAGTTTATCATGAATCTGCCGACAATGAAAAGAATTTATTTCAACAATTGCAAGCGATGTTTGCTGATGTCATGGTTCGCTGCCTCGAAGAGATCGATAAATGCCAAAAACATTTGGTTCGGGGCCGTTTTTTTGATATAATAATCCATGCACGCGCCCGTAGCTCAGCCGGATAGAGCGACAGTTTCCTAAACTGTGCGTCGTGGGTTCGAGTCCCACCGTGGCGCGCCATATAACCCTTTATACCGAACCAATATGATCTTGTCCCATTGGTTCTTTTCTCAATCTAATTAGAATTGTCCGGTTGTTTCTGCTTTTCAATCTCCATATGCATATAAATGGCTTTAACTCATCGTGTAGCACAAGCCAGATAGAGGCATCGCGCTCTTCCCCGACGGTGAACTCCTGTTTCGCTCCCGGCGTCATCTCATATGTACCGCCGTACTTCTTTATTAGTCGCGAGATCTCATCCAATTCGCGATAATCAGCTCCAAGGTACGCACACAAAATAGCCCTATTCGTGTCACATCATCAGGTTCTGAAATGACCGAATAGATCCTACATACACCTTCATAATCGCTGAGTGAAGCCGCGGCTCACTTATAAAATTCAGACGGGCTCTTTATAATGCTCCCATAGGGGGAGTCGAGTTCGGATAGCCGACCATTTCACTGATCTCGTTTATTGGGAACGGAATGGGAACCGAAAAAAATGATTTGCTCTCAGTGTAACTTCAAGCAATTTTCTTCAGTTGCTTTGCTCTCCATAAGCACCACCCAAAAATCCCTTTTTGGATGTATGTACAAGCATATTAGGTTATAATGAAAACATATTATGATTAATGGGAGAGAAGTTCAGTTTTTTAGATGATGAACCGGCAGCGAACGTGATATCTGTTTTATAGGAGCTCGGATTAAATTGGGCGAATCGAGCCAATTGAGGGGTGAAAAATCTTGTGGATTTTTATTATCCTATTCATATTAAGTGGTATTTTATCAATTGTTAGTCCAAGGATTTCGTGGTATGTTTCAAATTGGTGGCGTTTTGATGGAGATGCTGAGCCCAGTGTTTTTTCATTGATCCTATACCGAATTGGAGGAGTCATTTTACTTATCGTGGGCATCGTATTATTGCTTTTTCAGGCCGTGTAATATAGAACCCTTATTCCACTTTTATCTTGTTTTTAATAGTCTTTTGCTATTACTTACTTATTAGGAACACTTCTAGCTTACCCCTTTGGGGGTTAGTGTTTCAAATCCCAACGTGTCATGTTTTTTTGGTTATTCGTCGATCTCATGCGAAGGATGGACGATAGATTAAATCTCTATACCTAAATGGAAAAAAGGCTGGCGTTATTTGCCAACCTTTTCCCTGAATATGAAATTGCTTTTTAAGTGACATCGATCACATCATAAACTGTCCAGCCTATAGGAACACCTCTGACAAGAGCCGTTACTGTTGTTTCTGCAACAAATTTTCCTTTAGTTGCATCAATATCCCACGATCCAGAAACGTCGGTTAGCCCTGCCGACGGCCAAGCAGGTGTACGATAAGCTACTTCACTGTCTATATAGTCATACCATAGTGAAACTCCATCCGACGGCCAGTTATAAGCGACGCTGTATTGTAAATCGCTTACTCTGAAATACTGTTGAGTTAGGTGTCGTGAATAAGCCCATCCTTCGGATACTCCGCTGTCTAACAAGAAGGGAATACTCAATCCATTTGCAAGAACATGCAGGTTGCGAAACATTAGTCTAACTTCATCATGGGCCACTTGTTCTGGTGGTAATGTATAAATACTTTGTTTAGAGGATTCAAGAAGAACTTGGTTTTCCGTTTGAGCTTGCTGAATCACTTGCTTCAGCTCTTCTTTAGTGTTCGTTTTGGAAATTACAAAACTGACGCTGTCCGCTGCAGTTAGGTTAATTGGAGAAATCTTTCTATTAGCCATGACGCCGGTTACTGCATCTTCCGATTCCAAAATATTAAAAATAACACCATCGGCATTTTCCTTAGTAGCATATTTGGCTCCGTTCCCATCTTCGTCGAAGTAGAGGGCGTCAATATTGTACTGCTTATCATTCAATTTAAAGCTGATATGAAGAGTATTACCTTCCTTAGAAAGCTTAATATCTTCCAAGTGTCCCAACTGACTTAAATCAACTTTGTTATAGGCTATTCCTTCATACGTAGATTGATTAGAAGTAGCAAATACTGCTGGACTAAAGCTGATTGCCGAGAGCGCCACCACCCAAACAAACAAAACTAACGACTTGAATCTCACAAATCATCCCCTCCTCAAAGTTATAATTATTGGAATCATATATCTAATTATTCCATTAATTAGATATAAACATATTTTATATATTATATCAAGTGGTTGGGATGAAAATGATGGCAATTGAATCTTCCTCCCTTTTTCATTCTCAAATATGTCTTGCCTTTTGTAACAAAAAACTTTGTGTATTAAGGTTGAAGATTGGCAAGGGTCGAAAAACTCATCGAAAAGATGAGAAACCGCTCGAACGGGATAACCTTCGCGGAAACTGCCAAAGCCCTTGAAGCTCACGGATACACAGAAGTGAGAACAAGGCAGCCATCACCACTTCCGAAATGATACTGGCGATGTCATCACGATCAAGAAGGAAAACCCGCTCAAGGCGGTGTATGTAAAAGATTGCTGGATAGAATAGGGAGGCAACTCCCGATTATCGACACATTTATATCACAGAAAACCCTTGCTCGTAACTATGGCCAAGGATTTGTCTTACTACATGTCGCTCCCTTATACGCTCCTGATTCGGGAGGTAGACGACGAGAGCGGGCATTACTTTCACGGGCGATATGCGGAACTCGACGGCTGCCAGTCTACGGCCGACAGCGTCATTGAACTTGTGCAGAGAATCAATGAGGCGAAAGAAGGCTGGATATCTGCCGAGCTGGATTATGGCGATCCGATACCGAAACCTGTCCTCGATCCCGACGATGCTTACAGCGGAAAGTTTGTGGTCCGCGTTCTCAAAAGCCTGCACCGTAGGCTAGCAGAAAACGCTGAAAAAGAAGGCGTATCGCTGAATCAGTACGTTCTTCATCAATTGAGCGAGTGACCGGTATTGCTTGGGAGCCCTTCCGGGGCTCCTGAAAAGTGAATTAAGGATCTCATTATGTATGAAAAAGGTCTGAACGATCCCGATCTTAATTTATTTCAGTAAATTGTAGTCTGCGAAAAATGTACGCAAAGAGACGCCACAGCCTCACTTATAAAATTCCGACGGACTCTTGCCCGTAATCGATTTAAACACCTGGCTGAAGTAAGTGGAATTTTGATAGCCGACCATTTCACTGATTTCGCTGATGAGATAATGGCGCTCACGCATTTTCTCCTTCGCCTTCTCGATGCGAAATTTGTTTAAGTATGTGACAAACGTTTCACCTGTCACCTTCTTAAATAACTGAGATAAATAATTTCGGTTCACATACAAATTTTCGGCTATCTCCGTCAAGCTGATTTCCTCATCGTAGTGATCGCGCACATATTGTTTCACTTGCTGCACCAGCTTGTGACTTTTCTTGCCGGACCATGCCTCCTGGCTATGCTTCACCCACTCGTCGATCCAACCGTCCATCCAATTGCAAAGCTCTTTCGTCGAGGTTTGCGCATATATTGCTTTGAACCATTCGGACATCTGCTGCATGTCCTTGTTCATATCATCTTCCTGCGGCGCACCGGTCATCGTCAGTATGCCGATAAAGCTCATACACAAATTTTGCGTGATGAACAGCGGCAATCGATTGTCAGAAAGCAGTCCCGCTTCGAACTTCCGCCAGCTTTGCAAGATCGGTGTCAGCTCCCGATTTTCGAGCGCTTCGTAAATTTCTTTCAGCATATCAAATGGATATTGATAATCTGCGGCTGTTTCGGTATCTTGCACTTCGCGATACGTAAAAGCGCGGTTGATCGCTTGATAGTCGGCTGCTTCGAGTGCTTGCTGACTTTCCAGATAAGAATTGATCAGCTCATGTAGGCCTTGCTTCACTTCACCGATGCCGACTGACAGAGAAAGCTTCAAATAAAGCAAAATATTGTCGATCATTTGTTCGGTTACTTGCTTGCTTATAGCAACAAGATCGAGCTCCGGCTGCTTCGCAATAAATACAATGACGAACATCGAGTCTGAATAATCGACGACATGAATGTCCAATCCTTGCTCGCAATCGTGCTCTTCGATAATTTCTCGAATAATGTTGCCGGAGCCAAACTTCATCAGCTGCCATTCCCGTTCCTTCGCCTTCGTCAAGTAAGGTGGGCGAAGCAAAGCGAGACTTGGCCGCAATGACTCTTGTATCACCGGATAGCTGCAGCAGCTCCAATTTCTCTGCCGGTATATCTTCCGCCTGATATCTCGTGACTAACAGCTCGCGAATAAATGTATCTTTCACGAATTTCATATACGATTGCTGCTGTTCTTCGAAACGTTGAATAAGGCTGTGCCGCTTCTCATCCACATTCATCTCTTGCACGATTTCCGACATCACGGCAGAAATCTCGCTAACGATAGAAGGCTTCAATAAAAAGTGCTGCACTCCATAACGCATCGCAATTCTAGCGTTCTCAAATTCGTCATATCCACTATGGATGACGATATAAATGTGCGGAAATTCCTCTCGCAAATGGCGAATCAACGTTAAACCGTCCATCTTGGGCATATACACATCGGTGATGACAATGTCCGGCTGACGCTCACGAATTTTGTTCAGCGCTTCTTCGCCATCATTCGCTGTCATTTCTACTGAAAGTCCGAGCTCCGTCCACGAAATATGCTCGACGAGGCCGTTTACCACATTAGGCTCATCATCGACGATCATAACCGTCCTCATCTGTATCCTCACATCCCGTCAAATCGTTCGCTGTTTCTCGTTAGACACGCTTCCACTTCTTGCGGCGTGCGTAGCGCCGGCAATCTAATGACGACTTGCGCACCGCCGGATGGCTGGTTGTTCCATTCGATCCCGTAACGCGAACCGCAGTACATCTGGATGCGTTCTTGTACATTTTTCATTCCGATGCCTGAAGTTTGTTCGATGCTCCACTGATCCGGGAACCCAGCTCCTTCATCCACGATCGTGATAAGCAGATCGCCGCCTTGCTCTTCCTCCGCCTCCTGCATGACTTGAATGCGAATCCAGACTTCTCCATCCTGCCCTTCGTACCCATGCTTCATGCTGTTCTCGATAAACGGCTGCAAAATAATTTTCGGCACAAAATAATCTTTCAAATACGCCGGAACGTTCGCCTCGTAATCGATTTTGCGTCCTGGCATGCGTGCCTGCTGAATATCAATAAAGCACCTGACGTGCTCAAGCTCATCTCGCAAACGAATAAAATTGCGTCCACCGCTTAGCCCAATGCGGAACATCTTGCTAAGCGAGTGCACCATTAAGCTGATGTCCTCAGCGTTGCGATCCATCGCCTTCCAATGGATAATATCCAAAGTGTTGTATAGAAAATGAGGCATGATTTGCGTCTGCAGCATCTTCATTTCCGCATCGCGGCGGGCAAAATGCTCCTTCTCAATCTGCTTGATCGATTCCTACTAACTCACGCGTCATACGGTTAAAATGATTGGCTACATGATCGAATTCCTCAATGCGGAGCGGTTCAATATGCACATTGAAATTGCCTCGTTCTACTTGCTTGATCCCTTTAATAATCTTGCGTATCGGTAGCAAAATAATTCGCTTGCCAAGCAAATACACGAACGGAATCGAGAGCAGCAGTACGAGTACGCCGACCAACAGTACGATCCAGCCGAGCTTCCTCGTTTCAGCATACAGAGATTCGACCGGGATCAACTGCAAATAGCGCCAGCGCTCATAATTAGGTTTGGATATAAGCATCAAATACCGTTCATTGTTATGAACCAACACCTGATGGTGATTGCGATGAGGCATATAGTCTTCATGGAGCAACAGATAAGGCTCATCCTGAATTTCCGTTGTCAAACGATTCGATAAGTGTCTCTCTTTCAATCGCCGGCGTGCGGGCGAGCACCCGGCCACCGCATCGATCAGCAAGAGCAATTCGTCCTCCGGATTCCGGTCTTCATCTACTGTCATGTCGGAAAAAAACTTTTCCTCCAATATGTTGACCTTCACATATCCGACCTTCATGCCCCGCGATATCGACCAGCCGATGCAAATAGCTGACCATTCTTTGCCCGTTATTCTCCGACGGTACCCAGCCGCTATCCATATTATCGAACATCGCAAACCAAGACAGCTTCTCTAGTTCCGCGAGCGGCATGATGTTGTCAATAATGATCGGATATCCATTGTATCGATCTGTATAAATCTCAAGCGAATGAATATCTTGCTTCAGGCCTGCCATCACGTACAGCTGATTGCGAAGCTCGCGTTGTTCCGCAACAGCGTAGAACGAATCGATAAGCGGTTCGGAAAATATTTCGATAATCTTTTCATTTGCTGCCAAATAATATCCCGCTTCACTAATATCATTGTTGATCGACGACATCTTATCTGCATTCTCATTCAACAGAGTCAGCCTGGTTTCACTGATCTCCTTCGACGTGAAGTCGAAGAAGATTTGGTAGGAAACCAGGCTGAGAACTGTCCGCCACAACGGCCAATACTGTGACAAAACTGATGACGATGAGGGTCGTTACTTTTCTCGACATCGCGGTCAATCCCTTGTCCAAAATCCGTTAGCTTGTTAGGCCGTTCTATTCTACCCCTTAATACCCGTGGTGGCAATACCATCCACGATATATCTCTGGAAGATGAAGAATACGAGTGTAATCGGCACCATCGAAAGAACTGACATCGCGAACACGGCACCCCAGGACGATTGTCCTTGCGCGTCAATAAACAGACGCAAACCGAGCGGAACGGTAAAGTTTTGAATCGTGTTCAAGAATAACATCTGACTGAAGAAATCGTCCCAAGTCCAAATAAACGTAAAGATCGATGTCGTAATCAACGCTGGTACAGCTAGCGGAATAATGATGCGGAAATATATCTGGATAGGTCCGCAGCCGTCGATGGTCGCACTTTCATCGAGATCCCTTGGAATGCCCCGTATAAACTGCACCATCAAGAAGATGAAGAAAGCATCCGTTGCGACCAATTTCGGAACGATAAGCGGTAAGAACGTATCGATCCAATCCAAACCGTGGAAGATCGAGTAACGCGGCACAAGTGTAACGTGCGTCGGCAGCATGACCGTCATGAGCATGCAGGCAAAGAACAAGCTCTTGAGCGGGAAGCGAAGACGTGCGAACGCATATGCCGCCATGGAGCATGTGATCAAGTTCGCAATAACAGCGATGACCGCGATGATGAAAGAGTTTTTAAAGAAAATGGCGAAGCTCGCATCGCGCGTCACATTCCATCCGTTGACGAAGTTTTGCAGCGTCACTTCGCGCGGCCATAATCCGGGATCGGAAAATATGTGACTTTCCGGTTTGAACGAACTGGAGAGCATCCAGAGGATGGGATAAATCATACACAGACCGACCGCAATGATAAACAAATGGATAATGAATTTATTGAATGAAAAGCGGCGATTTGCTACCATTATGATTTCCCCCCGTCGTCATAGTATACCCAGTACTTAGAAGTCAAGAACAAGATACCTGTCATGATGCCAATAGCCACTAGAAGCAGCCACGCCATAGCTGATGCATAGCCCATCTCGAAGTATGCGAATCCTTTCCGATACAAATACAACGTATAGAACAGCGTCGAGTTAATCGGACCGCCCGTTCCTTCACTGACGATATAGGAAGAGGTAAATACTTGCATCGAGTTAATCAACTTCATAATAAGGTTAAAGAAGATGACCGGTGATAGCATTGGTAGCGTAATGCTCCAAAATTTCCGCGCGCTTCCCGCACCGTCAACAGAAGCCGCTTCATACAGATCACTCGGAATTTGCTTCAAGCCAGCCAGGAAAATGACCATTGCAGAACCAAACTGCCAAATTGACAAGATGATCAATGTATATAAAGCATAGTCTGGATGAGACACCCAACCTTTGCCTTCTATTCCGAAATAAGCGAGCAACTGATTGATTAATCCGTCGACTCCGAACAAGTTTTTCCATAAGAGCGCAACCGCGACACTACCGCCAAGCAAGGACGGAATATAGTACATCGTTCTGTATATGCCCAGTCCTTTGAGCCCTTTGTTTAACAACAAGGCAACGCCCAAAGCAGCTAGCAATTCAAATGGAACGGATAAAAATACGAACGTTAAGGTTACTTTGACCGAATCTAGATAGTGTCTATCTCGAAACATTTCTTTGAAGTTGTCCAATCCGACCCACTCCGGCGGACTGAGCAAATTATAATCGGTGAATGACAAATAAAGCGATACGATCATCGGCCCAAGGACAAGACCGAAAAAACCTATGAGCCAGGGAGTCAAAAACAGGTAACCAACCCACCCTTGTTTGTATTTCCTTTTCTTGGTCATCTCACTCTCTCCCGCTTGTAAAGTAAGAAAAGCTTCCAAACGAAGCTTACTCGAAGTTGATTAACCCGGTATTTAGATAAATGGGAGGGAAAGATCGGCGATCCACCGATCTTTCCTTCTTCATCCATTACTCCGCTTTATTCATTGGCGTATTTCGCCAAAATATCTTGCAATTCTTTGTAATAGTTCGCAGATGCTTCCTCTACGGATTCGTAGCCGAACGAGATCGACTCCATCGTTCTCTTGAACAATGCTGAAGTTTCGTTATAACCCGGCAAGTTCGGAGTATAAGGTGCATCCGATGTTTCCACTACCAAGTCGATGTAGGAGAAGATCGCTTGGTCGATTTCATTGGCATTATCAATCAAAGACTTCAATACTTCAGAGTTAACTGGTGCTCCGCGGTCATTGCCGAGAATTGCACCCGCTTCTGGATCGTTAACGAAGAAATCAAGGAACTTCGCAACTTCTTCAGGATGTTTCGTTCCGGAATAGCCAGCCAAGAATTGGCTCGGACGTAACGCAACACCGTTCTTTCCGGTTTCCGAATCGTAAGGATTGATGTACATCACTAATTCATCTTCAGTTGCCCCAGAGTAAGCACCATATTGGTTACTTGTAATACGCTCCATTGCAACCTTGCGTGTAACGATCAGGGATTGCTCAGGCGTTTGCGTTGCGCCAGCTTGTACTTCAGCACTTGCAGCCGCACCGCTGTCCCGCATATCTTGCCACATTTGGAAGTAATCGCGGATATCTTGTTCTTCATAACCGATTACACCGTCATGGTGTACTTCTTTTCCTCTTTGTGCCAGGAATACGCCGAAGCCGTCTTCTTCGAAGTCAGCTGTTCCATAGATGCCGTCAAGTGCATTGCTCAGTTGCAACGCAATATCGGCAAATTCTTCCCAAGTCCAATCTTGGTCAGGCAGCGGTACACCCGCTTCCTCAAACAATGTCTTGTTAACGAGAACGGCCGAAGCATTCGTGCCTAGCGTGACACCATAGAACTTGCCGTCCATCGTAGCCGCATCGATCATGCTTTGGCTATGTTTGGAAAGATCAAGCTCTTTGCCAACGAATTCATCTAACGGAAGCACGACGTCACGAGCGACAAAATCGTTCAAGTTACCACCGTATTGAATGATGTCAGGTGCATTGCCTGCTGCAAATTGCGTCGTCAACTTGTCAAAATATCCGTCAAACCCGGAGTATTCTGCAGTAATCTTGACGTGTGGATTTTTTTGTTCATACAGCTCGATAACCTGCAGGGTGCGATCATGTCTTTCTTGTCCACCCCACCATGCCATGCGAAGCTCGATTTGTTCCCCGCCGGAATTGCTAGCATTGTTACCTGTTTGATCGGACGAGTTGTTATTGCCTTGCGTGTTAGTACCCGCGTTATATCCGCCACCGCATGCTGCCACGAAGATCATGATTGACGCGATGAGCATGCTTAATATCGTTTTCTTTTTCACCATAAGTACCTCCCTTTATTTTTTGTACATCCATTGTATAAGTGATTGTCCCCAAGTTTAATAAACAAAAATCAGCAAAACCTTAACAAAAGTTATATCTTTCTAACAAGACTTTCTTTCAGTGAATAATCCGTATATGATTTCATTACTACAAGCTTTCCATCTATATTTCAGAAAGGATGACGTGCTTCATGGTCTCGCAAATTTTGGAACAACTTAGGCGTAGCAATTTTGATGATTTGCAGAAAGAAGAACGAGTCGATCCATCCTTGCTCGACGAATTTCAACGCTCCGGCGTTCGCTTCGTATCCACATCGAGCGACCTGGAGAATCGGTTCTCTGATGCAGTGCGAGAATTGTTCCAATGCATCGCTCGCACGGATCATAACGGCAAGCCCGTGCTTTTGGAAGGCGGTGTATATCGTGGCTGCTGGCTGGAAAGCACAGGAACGATCAATTCTGAGGTGCTGTCGCGGTTTCTGCCATCTGTAGCCGGGAATTCCTTCGAGCTGTATGCAGATTTACAGCGAGAAGACGGGCTGATGCCATACAAATGGACGGCTGATGGGCCCGCATATAAGCAAATTCAGTTGGTCACCCCGCTCGCAAGAAGCGTGTGGAATCATTATTTGGTGAACGGGCGTGAAGATAAAGCGTATTTGGCAAAAATGTTCGAAGCGATGAAGCGCTACGACGCCTGGCTGATGAATCATCGCAACACGCGAAACACAGGCTGTGTCGAGGCGTTCTGTGCGTTCGATACTGGCCATGACTTATCTTCGCGATTTTGGCATGTGCCGGACACGCCGCATATGGACGATCCGTCACAATATGATCCGGACTCCCCAATCTTGCCATTTCTAGCTCCGGATTTGACGGCCAATGTGTATGCACAGCGCAAATACCTGGCGTTAATGGAAGAAGAATTGGGTGGGAAATCAGACACTTGGACGAAGAAGGCAGAGGAGTCTCTGGCTAGTCTGATGAAGCATTGCTATGACGAGCAGGACGATTTCTTCTATGATGTAGATCGCAACGGCCAATTCGTGCGCATTCAGTCAGACGTTCTCTTGCGTGTGCTGGCCTGCGAAGTGGGGGATGGGGATTTCTTCGCTCGTATGCTACGTAAGTACTTGCTCAATACACGCAAATTTTTCGCCAAATATCCACTCACGTCCGTGGCGATGGATGATCCGCGATTCGATCCGTTCTCGACATATAATACTTGGGCAGGTGCCGTCAACTTCTTGACCTTGATTCGCACGCCGCACGCTTTCGAGCATCACGGTCGGCATGTCGAGTTAACCTGGATCATGCAACCGATTCTGTCCGCGATGTCTAGAATGCCGCGTTTCTCACAATGTATTAGCCCGTGGACAGGCGAGGCCGGATTTACGGAGGTGTATTCACCTTCCATCTTAACGATGCTCGATTATGTTGAACGACTATGCGGCATTTTGCCGCGTCCGGAAGGCACATTATGGATGACTGGACTGGCGCCTTATGTGCTGGATCACGGCAGAGATGCCGGCTTGGCAACGGCTTATAGCCGTACGGTCGACGGCGTCAAATTCGAGATCGTGGGCACAGCTCAGGAAACGATGGTGTATCGGGAGGAACAGCTGCTCTACAAAGTGCCGCGCGGCGTGCGAATCGTCACGAACCGCAGCGGGGATTTGCAGCACATCATCGGGATGAGCGCACGGACGATCGAAGGCAACGTATGGGTTGATGGACAGGATATCCCGGTTAAGATCGGCGGGAATGAACAATTCGCTTACACAAACGGCACCTTTGAACGCGTTCGCGAAGGCGGCGTAGTAACTCCGACGTACGCCTAAGAAGGTGATTACAGGCGGGTTGATCGCAGAGTTCCGATAATCCGGGAAAAACTTTAACGGCTGACAACGGATCGCTTGATCCACTGTCAGCCGTCTGTCATTTTGCTAAAGCAGACTACTTCCGTTACATCTACTCCGTTACATCTACCCGTGAGATCCGCTTACTTCTTCCGTAAGATGCCGTCTTCTTCCGTAAGCTCAATGAAGATCGCCCGCTCGTTCGGCGTTTTGTTAGGCGTATGCAGTGCAAGCAAGATGCGACCGTCAAATGTCTTGAAGACCATGCCATGACCGCCGTCGCTCGCAAACAACGGCTCCGGCTGCTGCTTCCACGGTCCCAAGATGCCTCCCGACTCAGATACAGCCAAGCCTTGTGCATAGCGGCCACCTTTGAAGCTCGACCAAACCATCGACAATACGCCGTTCTCTCCTCGGTACATGAACGGTCCATCGGTCACATATCCTCGGCCGTGCCGCGGCGACTCCACGGCATCCACCCATGGTGCTTCTGATGCCGCAAACAATTTGATCGGTTCTCCGATCGCTTTGTCTAGTTCAGGCGACAAACGAATCGCACAAATCGTGCCGTCACTAATTTGCACCCATTCATGACAGAACACCATCCAAGGGTTTCCTTCATCGTCCACGTGCAAGGTTCCATCGAGGCATTCCCAATCTCGCGGCGTAACCGGACCATCGCTGTGCGGTTGATAAGGCCCCTCTGGGCGGTCGGCGACTAATATTTGTGTACCGCGGCATACACCCTCTGCCTTGAACGTTGCAAACATGTAATATCGGCCTCGGTACTCATGCACTTCCGGCGCCCAATAATTTCTGTCTGACCAGAAGCCAGCCGGCGGACGAAATGCCGGATACGGCCCTTCCCAAGCTTCCAGATCACGGCTTCGATATACATCAAAGCCTGTCGCTTTGCTTTTCCAAATATCTTTATCGGTAGAACCGAACAAATAATACTGCCCTTCACTTTTCATCGGCAACACAAAAGGATCGCGAATTTGAATATCTTCTTTGGTGAGCATGAGATGAACTCCTTTCTCCATATTGGTGCTAAGATATTCTTCTTAATGTACCACGACCCATGTCTGTTGACGATAAACAAATTTCAGCAAATGCTTCACTTTTCTTATACAATCCCAATCTATTCCCTGTATATGGATGCTTTCTAAGTCACATGCAAAAGGGACGCCATTCGGCGCCCCCCATTGACCTTTCTTATTCGCATTGATCGAGTAGGATTCGTAAAGCTGTCCAACTATCCCACTAACCAAGCTTATACGAGCTCTTCAGCGAGACGATTAAGTTGAAGACGGCTTTTTCAGGGGTTGAATATTTGCTGTCCACATTGAAGTATCCGTGACGGAACATCTGGAACTTGTCCTGCGGCTTTACGTTCTTCATGTTCGGCTCCACGAACCCTTGCAAGATTTGCAAGGAATTCGGGTTGATTCGCTCGAGCAGCGACTCCTCTTCCCCTTGCTCCCCTTCCAGGATCAGCGGCTCATACAAGCGAAATTCAGCCGGCACTGCCTGCGAAGCCTCGACCCAATGCAAGGTTCCTTTCACCTTCCGGCCAGTAAAGCCGCTGCCGCTCTTGGTTTCCGGATCATAAGTGCAATGCAGCTCGACGATATTACCGTCCTCGTCCTTGATAACGTCATGGCACTTAATAAAGTACGCATGCTTGAGCCGCACTTCGTTGCCCGGGAACAAGCGGAAATATTTGGGCGGAGGGTTCTCCATAAAGTCATCCTGCTCAATATAAATTTCGCGAGAGAATGGAATGAGCCTTGTCCCCATCTCCGGATTTTCCGGATTGTTTTCCGCTTCCAGCATTTCTACCTGACCTTCAGGGTAATTCGTTATGACGACCTTCAAAGGCCTCAGCACAGCCATCGTGCGCGGCGCCTTCAGCTTCAGATCCTCGCGTACGAAGTGCTCAAGCATGCGCGGATCGATCACGCCGCCGCTTTTGGATACGCCTGTCTCCCGAATGAAGGCGCGAATCGCCTCTGGCGTAAAGCCGCGGCGACGTAAGCCGCTAAGCGTGTACACTCGCGGGTCATCCCAACCGTCGAGCACGCCTTCCTCCACCAGCTTCTTAATATTGCGCTTGCCGATAATCGCGCCTTCGATCTGCAGCTTCGCGAATTCGTATTGGCGCGGCTGCGATTCCATCTCACATTCTCGAATGACCCAATCATAAAAAGGCCTTTGATCCTCAAACTCCAATGAGCAAAGCGAATGGGTAACCCCTTCGATCGCATCTTCTAACGGGTGTGCGAACGTGTACATCGGATAGATGCACCACTTGTCTCCCGTATTGTGATGGTGAGCGTGCAGAACACGATAGATAACCGGATCTCGCATATTAATATTCGGCGACTTCATATCTACCTTAGCGCGCAGCACCTTCTCCCCATCTCGAAACTCGCCGTTTCTCATCCGTTCGAACAGATCGAGATTTTCCTCCACGCTGCGGTTACGATACGGGCTTTCGATCCCCGGCTCCGTTAACGTTCCTCTTGTGGCGCGGATTTCCTCTTGTGATTGATCATCCACATAGGCGAGACCCTTCTTGATGAGAAGCACCGCGCGACGATACATTTCCTCGAAGTAGTCAGAAGCGTAATATAGTGCTTCCCATTCGAATCCGAGCCACTTGATGTCTTCCTTGATCGCCTCGACATACTCGACATCTTCCTTCGTCGGGTTCGTATCATCGAAGCGCAAATGCGTCCTTCCCCCGAATGCATCGGCAATATCGAAGTTAATACATATGGCACGGGCGTGCCCGATATGCAAATATCCGTTCGGTTCCGGTGGAAAACGCGTGACGACTTCCTTAACCCTTCCTTGCTTCAAATCCTCCAATACAATGCTGCGGATGAAGTTGGAGCTCTCCACGTGTTTGTTGTCCATATCAGCCCTTCTTTCGCACAGACAATTTTATGTTCTATATTATCGTAAGGGATAGGCCTTTTCAATCGCTCACCCTTTAGGTTTGATCTTCCAAAATGACTTTCAGCTTCTCGAGCATTGTTCGCATCTCATCGTACGTGCCGATCGTAATGCGAATAAAGTCTTCAATCCGCGGCTCAGCAAAATGTCTGACTAAGATTCCGTTCTCCTTCAATTTGCGCTGCAAGTCAGCGCCTCTTTGCTTGCTGTGTCGGGCGAACACGAAGTTCGCTTTCGACGGCAACACCTCAAAATCAAGCTTTGCCAGCTCGCTTGAAGTCCATTCCCGTGTATGAATGATGCGTTGTAGCGTATCTCGAAAATAGTCCTCATCCTCAATCGCAGCGAGCGCTCCTGCACTAGCAAGACGGTCAATCGGATATGAGTTAAACGAATTTTTGACCCGGTTCAAACCAGCAATGAGTTCAGGATGCCCGATTGCGAAGCCAAGCCGCAAGCCTGCCAAAGAACGGGACTTCGACAAGGTCTGGACGACCAATATATTGGGGTATTTGCGCACGAGCTGTACAGCACTATCTCCCCCAAAATCGATATATGCTTCGTCAACAAGCACTACGTGATCCTGATTGCTAGCGGCGATCTTCTCGATATCCTCTAAAGGAACCTCAATACCAGTAGGTGCATTTGGATTTGCAATGACGATGCCGCCATTCGCTCTTGTACAGTATGCAGATACATCAAGTTGAAAATTGTCCATAAGCGGAATACGCTCTGCTTGCAGTTCATGAAATTGAATATAAACGCGATAAAAGCTGTATGTTATATCTGCAAACAACACGGGTTTTTCCTTCGTAAAAAATGTTTTGAAAGCCAGCGCCAGAACCTCGTCCGATCCATTGCCGACGAACACTTCTTCCTTCGTCAATCCGTATAAACGTGCAATGCGATCGCGCAGCACTTGTGACTCCGGATCAGGATACAGACGCAGGCTCGCTTCCGCACTGTCACGGATGGCTTGCAATGCGCGCGGTGATGGCGGATACGGGTTTTCATTCGTATTTAACTTAATATAGACCTGGTCCTGCGGTTGTTCACCCGGCACATACGGGGCAAGCTGTCTCGTTAACTCATTCCAATACTTACTCATCCTTATCCCTCCGCCAAATTATGTACAGAATGCCTCGAACACTCTTAAGCCCTGGGCATACGATCAATGCGTTTTGTTGTCCGTCATTATTCTACCTGTCCTGACGAGAGCTTTCAACATCAAACCCTTTCCCTTGCAGTAAAAGAAAAGCCGGCCCATCAGGACCGACCTTTCAAGCTTTATTCAATTACATTCCGCTCAACATCATTTGGTTCATAAAGTCCATGAACGGTACCGATTCTTCTTCGCCAGGCACGCTGATTTCAAACTCAGGGTCTTTGTTAATCTCCGTTTGATTGATTTCAAAGGTGAAGCCGATCGTGCCCGTTTCGCCTTCATCTGTCACTTGGACGCTCACATCAATTGCGTTATACGTGATGTATCCGTCTTTGTTAATTCCAGTGAGAATTTCAGCTTTGTTAATGCTCACCTTCTCCTGGAACTTATCCCAGTTTTCCTCGATTTCAGCCTTGCCCTCTTCTATATCTGCTTTGATATTGTCGATATCTGCTTGACTAATTCCAGCGCTGTCGATTTCCGCAAGCTTCTCCATCATTTCCGGTAGAACTTCCATGAAGGATTCGATGAACGGACGCAGGTTATCGTTCGTTAATTCGAACTTCACGATTTGAGCTGCATCTACGTTATCCGGCAATCCGGCATCTTCCTTGCTCACCGTTGAGAAGTAATCATCTTCCTCGAATGCGCCGAAGAAAATTTCCATCAGCTCAATGGCGAGTTCTTGATACTGACTTTGGTTTGAAAAGTCAATTTCTTCTCCGCTAAGTTCGGACAATTCTTGGAAATCGATTTCTAAATATTTATTGATCAATTCTTCCGGCAACGGCAAGAATGGTGTGTTCGGAATCTTCACCCACATCTTCTCTTCCGTCATCAAAAAGGACAAATTGATGGCCATTTCCGTATCGCCTGTTACACGAACGGTGACGAACATTTCGGACATCATCGGATCGATCTGCGATGTGCCGCGAATTTGCAATTCTGCACTGTTCAACATATTCAGGACCATAGCTGCTGCTGGATCTTCAAGCGCACTGTCCGGCATTTCCAAATTCAACTTCATTGTTCCGTCGAATTTGGCTGTTTTGACTTCTGTCGATTTGTTAAACGCTTCTTGCAAAACTTCTTTCGCAGGCTTGGCTGCTGTCTGGTTTCCACAAGCAACTAATGTCATACTGACCATTAAAAATAAAGCCAGTACTACTGTTGTAAGCTTTCTCATATAGTTTCCCCTCTCCGCTATTTTCACAAACAAACTATATTGTAACGTAATTTCATGATGAGGGGAAGATACTTTTAAAAGAATAGGTAACTTTCATTACTTTTAATGACAAAATCAACCGATTCTTTCATTATTATAGTGATTTCCCAGTTCTTTAGACTTAGTCTTTAATGCTCACATCCGATATTCGGAACTTCTCACGACAATAAAGAAATACTTGGCTGGCGCCAAGTCCTTCAGGACGCAGGTGACTGCTTAGTATTTCTTACCACATTAGAATTTATAAGTTTCCGTACCAGGCGGAAGAGCAAATTCTGATTGGCGATAAAACCTTCCTCTAAACGCGGTCGCTCATCCTTGAAAGACCTCGATAGAGGTTTTCTCATGCTTGTGAGGTTAGCGAATGTTATAAACTCATATATGAATAAAAAACCATGCTACACTTATAAAAGTGTGCATGGCAGATTGCGTATGTACTGGCGGAGAGGGTGGGATTCGAACCCACGGAAGAGTTGCCCCTTCGCTGGTTTTCAAGACCAGAGCCTTCAACCACTCGACCACCTCTCCGGGTGCATGTAACCGATGGTTACAATAAAAAACTTAAATCTCATTTGCGCGCAAAAGATATTGTATCACATTGCCAATGAAAATTCCACTGGTTATATTTGCTTTGGAGCATTTTTCTTACTGGCGTACAATCGATTCCGTTCGCATATAAGGCTGCAAAACCTCCGGCAGAACGATACTTCCGTCCGACTGTTGCCCATTCTCCAGGATGGCTGCCACAGTGCGTCCTACTGCAAGGCCTGAACCGTTTAAGGTATGGACAAACTCAGGCTTGGCTTTGGCTTCACGACGGAAACGAATATTGGCTCTGCGTGCCTGGAAGTCTTCAAAATTCGTACACGAAGAAATTTCCCGATAAGCACCTTGTCCCGGCATCCATACTTCAATGTCGTAAGTTTTGGCCGCTGCAAATCCCAGGTCTCCAGTGCACAGTTCTACGACGCGATAAGGCAATCCCAACAATTGCAACACGCGTTCTGCATTGGCTGTCAAGGTTTCCAATTCTTCATAAGATTTCTCGGGTTGAACGAGCTTCACCAGCTCAACCTTATTAAATTGATGCTGCCGAATAATGCCTCGCGTATCACGGCCAGCTGCTCCTGCTTCAGAGCGGAAGCAAGGACTGTAAGCTGCATAATACTTCGGCAATTCCTCAATCGGTAAGATCTCATCCCGATGGTAATTCGTAACCGGTACTTCGGCTGTTGGAATCATAAAATAATCGGTATCATTTACTTTAAATACATCTTCCTCGAATTTCGGCAGCTGACCCGTTCCGTACATGCTGCTTCGATTCACCATAAGCGGCGGCAGCATTTCCGTATACCCGTGTTCCTCGCTATGCAGATCCATCATAAATTGAATCAGCGCCCGTTCCAATCTTGCTCCTAGCCCTTTGTAAAACACAAAGCGAGAGCCGGTCACCTTGCCCGCCCGTTCAAAATCTAATATATCCAGCTCCGCTGCCAATTCCCAATGCTGCATAGGTTCGAAATCGAAATTTGGTTTCTCGCCCCAAGTTTTCAGCTCCAAATTATCGTCTTCCGATGCGCCGACAGGTACGGATGCATGCGGCATATTCGGAATGGCAAGCAGCACTTGCTCTAGCTTCTCTTCAATTTCACGGATTTGTTCGTCTAATTGTTTAATATTCGCCGATACTTGCTTCATCTCTGCGATGATCTCTTCCGCGTTCTCGCCAGATTTTTTGAGCCTGGCCACTTCTTGTGAAACGACGTTACGGCGATTTTTCAATGCTTCGCTTTCTTGCAGAAGCTCTCTTCTGCGCGTATCAAGTGACGTAAAGCCGTCTATATCGCTTAAAGACGTTTGTCTATTGATTAGTGCTTGCTTGACTGCATCTAGATCATTTCTAAGCAGCTTAATATCCAGCATCGAATACCCCTCCCCTAATAGGGAATTTGAATTATGAAATATAATGTACTACACCGAAGGCCGATAATCAACTTTGCACGATTGCTCTCGTTAACCATTGTAAAGGCACCTCATGCGGTCAGCACATGCTGCCGATCATTTCGGTGCCTTTACAATGAAATAGCGTTATGCAAAGCGAGTTTATGATGACTGTTTGCTTTCTCTAACCATATCGAGAAAATAAGCGTGCATCCGATAATCGTCCGTTAATTCCGGATGGAAGGACGTCGTCAACAAATGTCCTTGCCTTGCTGCTACGGCTTGCTCGCGATAGGTCGCAAGCACTTCTACATCAGGGCCGGTTTCCGTTATGAGCGGTGCACGAATGAATACCGCGCGTACCTCTTGGTCAATCCCTTTGACGGGGAGATTCGTTTCAAAGCTCTCCCGCTGTCTGCCGAACGCATTGCGGGATACCGTAATATCCATTAGCCCGAGATGAACCCAATCTTGTCCAACGATACGGTTTGCCATGACGATCAACCCTGCACAAGTGCCAAATATCGGCTTTCCTGCTGAAGAGAACGCACGAATCGCATCGATAAATCCGTACTCCACCATTAACTTGCCGATCGTCGTGCTTTCTCCCCCGGGGATAATGAGCCCATCGATCTCATTCAGCTCATCCGTTCGCTTAATCGCGATGGCTTCCGCACCTGAAGATTGAATTCCCTTCATATGCTCTGCCACAGCGCCTTGCAGTGCTAATACTCCGATTTTCATCGGTTCATTCCTTCTTTCGTGTCTGAATCCAACTTGTCGCTGATCAGCGCGGCGCACATGCTTGTCTTCAGTGCTGTCGATGCCTGATTACCAGCCGCGTTCTTGCATGCGTTCTTCCGGGCTCAGCTTGGAAATTTCGATGCCTTTCATCGGCGTGCCGAGATTTTTGGACAATTCGACGATCTTGCCGTAATCCTGGTAGTGCGTTGTCGCTTCTACGATCGCCTTCGCAAATTTCTCAGGATTATCCGATTTGAAGATGCCTGATCCAACGAACACGCCGTCAGAACCGAGATGCATCATAAGAGCCGCGTCAGCAGGAGTCGCTACGCCGCCTGCTGCAAAGTTGACGACTGGCAAGCGTCCAGTCTCATGCACTTGCAGAAGAAGCTCGTAAGGTGCAGCGAGATTTTTCGCTTCTGTCATCAGCTCATCCTTCGACATATTTTGCACCTTGCGAATTTGCGACGTCATTAGGCGCATATGACGCACAGCCTCTACGATATTGCCCGTTCCTGGTTCACCCTTCGTGCGGATCATCGACGCCCCTTCGCCGATTCTGCGCAATGCTTCACCCAAGTCGCGCGCTCCGCAGACGAACGGTACGGTAAATTCGTTCTTCGCAATGTGGAACACTTCGTCAGCAGGGGTAAGCACTTCACTCTCATCAATATAATCAACGCCCATCGCTTCGAGCATCTTCGCTTCTACATAATGACCGATGCGCGCCTTCGCCATTACCGGAATCGAGACAGCCTTCATGACTTCCTCAATAATGGTCGGATCTGCCATGCGCGCAACGCCACCCGCTGCCCGGATATCAGCCGGTACACGTTCCAATGCCATAACTGCAGATGCACCTGCAGCCTCAGCTATTTTCGCTTGTTCAGCGTTCATAACGTCCATGATGACGCCGCCTTTTTGCATTTCGGCCATGCCTCTTTTAACTGTTGAAGTTCCTGTTTCCATTGTCCGTTCCTCCCGATTTTCAAAATCATCTAACTTATCATTTTACATGATGCTTATTTAATATACAATCTAATTACTAGGAATTGTTGCTCGTGATGATAACAAGCTCTAAGCTTTAGAATATGTTCAAAATGCTGTTCCAAATATTTTTGAAGAAATTGCCTATCGCTCTAAGTAATAAAGTAAACCATCCTGCTTCTTCCACGTCTTCAGCCGCGATCAAGTTAATCGTCTGTTCAACGTTTGCCCCGTATTTTACAGTTAGTGTTCCTAGAACATCCCCCTGCTTAATCGGTGCGACCAATTGCTCTTCCGGTAACGGTTCAGCTGTAATCTCCAGCATGTCATTCGTATGCGCCTTATCCATGACGATTTCAATTCCTGTTTCCGTCACTAGCGCAACTTCCGTAGCTTTGCCCCTTGTAATTTCTACACTTGGCAGCTGCTCCATCTCGGTCTTTGCGGCAATGACCGTACGCTTCTCAAAATTATTAAATCCGTAATCTAGCAGCTTGCGCGTTTCACCAAAACGCATATCTTCATCCGCCGTATCCATAACGACACTGATCAAACGCATGCCGTTGCGTTCAGCTGTTGCCGTGAAATTATATCCAGCCGTATCGGTATGCCCTGTCTTGAGGCCATCTACGCCTTCGTAAGCATATAGCTTGGAGTACAGGTTGTCTAATGGAATCCAGCTTTCCAGCATGCGATTCCAGTTGTTATACAGCTCTGTTGAAGTGTCTCCTGTACGTCGATATTCTTGCGGCTTGCTTGAGAACTCCAATATTTCCGGGTGATCCTCCAACAGGCGCAAAGCAATGATCGCTGAATCTCTTGCGGTAAATAAATTCACCCCGGAGGTGTTAGGTGCTAGCTCTCTGTAATACTCATTCGCTAGTCCAGTCGCATTCGAGAAATGAGCGTGTTCCGAAAGTCCAAACTCACGTGCTTTGGCATTCATCATATCGACGAAAGCTTCCTCTGTTGTCGCAACAAATTCCGCCAATGCAACCGTTGCATCATTCGAGGAATATATGGACATTTGGTTAAATAAATCTTCTACTGTATATTTATGATTCGCCGCAAGCAGTCCGCCGGAACCGCGGATTTGCGAAGCTCTCGGTGAAATCGTAACGACGCTATCCCAAGCGATCTTGCCTTGTGAGATCGCTTCAAGCACTAGATACTCACTCATCATCTTGACCATGCTCGCTGGTTCCCATGGCTCATCGGCGTTATACTCATAAAGGACTTGTCCTGTTGAAGCTTCCAGCAAAATAGCAGAGCGAAGTTGTAACGCAAGTGGATTTCTCTCTGTATTCACATCGGTCGCTGCCCCATCTGCGCCATTCCCGGCTTCCTCTTCACCGTTAGCAGCACCGTCTTCTTCGTTCACCACAGACGCAAAAGCAACGGCTGGCTGAACAAGCGATGCAATGAATGACGACAATAATAGACAAATCATACTTATGATTACGACGGATAAGCGTCCCAGCTTCCTTAATTCAGCTGCGTTAACTCCTTCCCTCAACAAAGGTTCCACCTCTCCCTGAAATACTTATGTTTAACCGAAGCAGCATTTCAATTGTATCATATGAAAACAAGCAAAGAAATACTGTGTATCGGATGTTTGTATAGTTAAATTCAGGGGAAATCGCCATCAATCGCTGAATTTCGCCGTTGTAATGAAATAGACAGGGCATGTGCCCTGCCTATTAAATGATAACCGATTTTAAATAACCATTCATGGTGAATAGTCATGCAGTTGGCAAGCTTTGGGGAGTAAGCTTAAGCTTTATTACGACTTAAGCATCCAGTGATTAGCTTTGCTCGAGTAAACATTACGGCAAGTAAGCTTTGCTCCGAAAATCCCCCAACATGCTCTGAATGATCTTTTCAATGAATGATCTTTTGCATCAATCACCATTACAGTGAATAGTTTGGAGCTTCTTTCGTAATTTGTACATCATGCGGATGACTTTCACGTAATCCTGCATTTGTAATGCGGATAAACTGCGTATCGTTCTGCAGGCTCTTTAGATCCTTGGCTCCACAATACCCCATACCGGAACGAAGTCCGCCAACAAGCTGGAACACGGTGTCGGCCAACGGCCCTTTGTATGGCACACGACCTTCGATTCCTTCCGGCACAAGCTTGCTTTCGTTCTCTTGGAAGTAACGATCCTTACTTCCGTCCTTCATCGCGCCAAGCGATCCCATGCCGCGATAAATTTTATATCTGCGTCCTTGGAAAATTTCAGACTCGCCTGGGCTCTCCTCTGTACCTGCAAACAAGCTGCCGACCATAATCGCATCCGCTCCTGCTGCCAGCGCTTTGACGCAGTCACCGGAATACTTTATGCCGCCGTCTGCAATGATCGGCACGCCGTGCTTACGCGCTTCGGTCGCACAATCATAAATCGCCGTAATTTGCGGAACGCCGATGCCGGCAACGACACGTGTCGTACAGATAGAGCCTGGTCCGATTCCGACCTTCACGATAGACGCCCCTGCTTCGATCAAATCGCGAGTTCCTTCAGCTGTTGCAACGTTGCCTGCACAGATCGTCAAATCCGGATATTGCTCACGAATTTTGCGTACAGTGTTCAAAATATTGATGTGATGGCCGTGCGCCGAATCGACCACGATTAAATCTACGCCAGCCTCTACAAGCGCTGCTACCCGATCCATAACGTCCTTAGATACGCCAACTGCCGCTCCCGCTAACAAGCGTCCTTGCTCATCCTTAGCCGCATTCGGGAACTGGATGGCTTTCTCGATATCTTTAATCGTAATAAGGCCCTTCAGATTGTTATGCTCATCTACAATCGGCAGCTTCTCTATCTTGTGCTTCTGCAAGATCCCTTCCGCTTGCTGCAGCGTTGTGCCGACCGGCGCAGTAACGAGCGCTTCCTTCGTCATAACATCCTTAATCTTGATGGAGTAGTCATGGACAAATCGTAAGTCACGATTCGTCAAGATCCCGACCAGTTTGTTATCTTCATTTACGATCGGAACCCCGGAGATCCGATATTTGCTCATCAGCTCTTCGGCGTCATAAACATGATGCTCAGGTGTTAAAGAAAAAGGATTCGTAATGACTCCGCTCTCCGATCGTTTCACTCGATCGACTTCTTCCGCCTGCTGCGAAATAGACATATTTTTATGAATGATTCCGATTCCGCCTTCTCTCGCCATCGCGATCGCCATGGCACTTTCCGTTACCGTATCCATAGCCGAACTAATAAACGGAATATTCAACTTGATGCGCTCCGTTAAGGTCGTTGCAACATTGATTTCTTTGCCGAACACTTCTGATTTTCTAGGCACTAACAGGACATCGTCAAACGTTAATCCCTCTTTTTTAAATTTGTCCTCCCACACAAGAAAGATCCTCCCTTTAGATCATGCTATCCGTATATATTGTTGCTATCTTATCAGAAGCGCAATTTTCATGTCAAGCTGAATGAGGCGCGGTAACAACGGGCTTCACTAAACCTGCATTGTTCAGTAATATGTATTCTGCCTGATTCAGCTGTTTCACATACAAAGTCCCATCATATGCTCGTCCAATCTGCAAATATACGGATATTATGTGAACATATGCTATGCTGATGAAGTTATTTCGAAGTTATGCTGACGGTACACCCACCTTGGCAAGACGTGCAGTTTGCGGCTATTCTGGCTTGCAACTTTGCCTGGATTCCGATACTTACATCGCATTTGACCTCAATCAGGTTCTGAAAGCATAATCAACGGAACAGACGCTTACGACTCGTATAGGTGCGGTGTTCTTACCTACTTGTGCCGCGTTTCTATATGCCTCAAGCGCCGATCGATCTTAGTGCTCGCGGTAATGGTGGGCAATGGTGTCTCCACGTGAAAAGTTACCTAGATCACAGAAGAATGATGCAGCATCGGCGAATTAAATTCTACAGTAACGATGCGATTGCTGTTCCTTTTAGAGTTGCATGTGGGGGTACGTTCGTTAAATTGATCTAGTTGACCTTTGGCCTGATCCAGATTCAGGCGTTTTTGTATGAATTGTCATATAAAAAAATTCGATCAACGGCATTTTTGCCCACTTTATACGATATCTCATACAAAAAACGGCGGTTCGAGACTAAGGACGGACTTTTTGTATGAGGAATCATACAAACCCATCCATTTTAGCGATTTTTCCAGTTTTCTGTGTGAACAATCATACAAAATAAGCACATCCTACCCCCGCCATCCTTCTAACCGATCTGTCGCACGTGATTTCACCAACTACCGGGCTCTCAGCCTAACTACATAAAAAGAACCACCCTGCTGAAATGGCTTCAACAAGGTGGTTCTGTCGGCTTGGCAACGTCCTTCCGCACCGAGCATCACTGCTTGGATTCCGCTTCGAGGTCGGCGTCTGAATCTTCCGCTCTACGCGGTCGCTCCTCCTCGAATGACTTCGATTCGGATTCAGACACTCTCCCTCACGGAGAAGGTCGTAGCTTCAAGCATATGGTTTGTTTTGTGGCTTGGCAACGTCCTACTCTCCCAGGACCCTCGGTCCAAGTACCATCGGCGCTGGAGGGCTTAACGGTCGTGTTCGGGATGGGTACGCGTGGTTCCCCTCCGCTATCATCACCAAACCTCTAAAGAATCCTTGGCTGGCACCATGTCCTCATGGATGCTAGTAGCAGCTTCGATATTTCTTTCTGGCCAGGAAGCTTACTCCCTGAAAACTAAATACCGATTCACAAAGCTTCACATCCTCTGGTTAAGCCCTCGACCGATTAGTATTCGTCAGCTCCATGCGTTGCCGCGCTTCCACCTCGAACCTATCTACCTCGTCGTCTACAAGGGGTCTTACATATTGGGAAATCTCATCTTGAGGGGGGCTTCACGCTTAGATGCTTTCAGCGCTTATCCCTTCCGTACTTGGCTACCCAGCGGTGCTCCTGGCGGAACAACTGGTACACCAGCGGTACGTCCATCCCGGTCCTCTCGTACTAAGGACAGCTCCTCTCAAATTTCCTACGCCCACGACAGATAGGGACCGAACTGTCTCACGACGTTCTGAACCCAGCTCGCGTACCGCTTTAATGGGCGAACAGCCCAACCCTTGGGACCTACTTCAGCCCCAGGATGCGATGAGCCGACATCGAGGTGCCAAACCTCCCCGTCGATGTGGACTCTTGGGGGAGATAAGCCTGTTATCCCCAGGGTAGCTTTTATCCGTTGAGCGATGGCCCTTCCATGCGGAACCACCGGATCACTAAGCCCGACTTTCGTCCCTGCTCGACCTGTACGTCTCGCAGTCAAGCTCCCTTCTGCCTTTGCACTCTTCGAATGATTTCCAACCATTCTGAGGGAACCTTGGGGCGCCTCCGTTACCTTTTAGGAGGCGACCGCCCCAGTCAAACTGCCCGCCTGACACATGTCCCCGTACCGGTTCACGGATGTGGGTTAGAACCTAGATACGATCAGGGTGGTATCCCAACGGCGCCTCCACCGATGCTGGCGCACCAGCTTCCCAGGCTCCCACCTATCCTGTACAAACCGTACCCAAGTTCACTATCAAGCTACAGTAAAGCTCCATGGGGTCTTTCCGTCTAGTCGCGGGTAACCTGCATCTTCACAGGTACTAAAATTTCACCGGATCTCTCGTTGAGACAGCGCCCAAATCGTTACGCCATTCGTGCGGGTCAGAACTTACCTGACAAGGAATTTCGCTACCTTAGGACCGTTATAGTTACGGCCGCCGTTTACTGGGGCTTCGGTTCAAAGCTTCGCTTACGCTAACCTTTCCCCTTAACCTTCCAGCACCGGGCAGGCGTCAGCCCGTATACTTCGCCTTACGGCTTCGCACAGACCTGTGTTTTTGCTAAACAGTCGCTTGGGCCTATTCACTGCGACCCCCTCGCGCTATTCACCCTAACGGGGCACCCCTTCTCCCGAAGTTACGGGGTCATGTTGCCGAGTTCCTTAACGAGAGTTCTTCCGCGCGCCTTAGAATTCTCTTCTCGCCTACCTGTGTCGGTTTGCGGTACGGGCACCTTGCGTCTTGCTAGAGGCTTTTCTTGGCAGTGTGAGTCCCAGACCTTCGGGTACTAGCAGTTCCCCTCCCCGTCACCGCTCAGGCTTCTCCATGTGCGGATTTGCCTACACATGACCCTTACGGCTTGAACAGGCTCTTCCATCGCCTGCGTCTCTTCCCTCCTGCGTCCCCCCTTCGCTCAAACGACACAAAGTGGTACAGGAATTTCAACCTGTTGTCCTTCGACTACGCCTTTCGGCCTCGCCTTAGGCCCCGACTTACCCTGAGCGGACGACCTTCCTCAGGAACCCTTAGGCTTTCGGCGGAGGGGATTCTCACCCGTCTTTTGTTACTCATACCGGCATTCTCACTTCTACAAACTCCAGCTGTCCTCTCCGGTCAACCTTCAACCCGCTTTAGAACGCTCCCCTCCCCAATGCCGTCTCTTACAAGAGCAAGGGAGTGGGAAGGGGGGGGAGAGATTCGGAGCCATAGCTTCGGTGGTGTGTTTAGCCCCGTTACATTTTCGGCGCAGCGTCACTCGACCAGTGAGCTATTACGAACTCTTTCAATGGTGGCTGCTTCTGAGCCAACATCCTGGTTGTCTGGGCAACGCCACATCCTTTCCCACTTAATACGCACTTGGGGACCTTAGCTGATGGTCTGGGCTGTTTCCCTTTCGACGATGGATCTTGGCACTCACCGTCTGACTCCCGGGAGCGACGTAGCTGGCATTCGGAGTTTGACTGAGCTTGGTAACCCTTGGCGGGCCCCGCACCCAATCAGTGCTCTACCTCCAGTACGCTCATGCCCGACGCTAGCCCTAAA
>CAVWLN010000016.1:0-23165 GCA_963755735.1 uncultured Paenibacillaceae bacterium | reverse complement strand
TATCGCTACGGTATCGTTTTGTACCTTTAATAATGAATTTGCAATTTTATTTTTATTTCATAGAAATCTTGATGATCTGCTTCACTCATGATATTCATGCCAGATCCCGTAACCATTTCAACAGACTGCCTGATCGTATTAATCGCAAGCCGGATCTTCTTTGGAAAATGATAATGTCGCGAATTCTTTATTTTCCGCCCGCCGTAAAAGTTGAATATGTTGTTCCGTTCTGCTAACGTTCAGGTCCTTCTTAACTATGTTGACATCATCGCGGTCTCCTCCATCTAACTACACACACGTGCGTGTCTTTCGGAAATTTTGCGAGCGCATCCTTCACTTTATCACAGAGGTAAAAAGCTGAGCTTATTGTATCGTTGATTGTGATTTGCCGAGTCGTTGCGCCAAGCTCTCTTGTGTAAGCTGATGGATATCAATTAACTGTTGATAGGCGACCGCCTCTTCAATTGAAGTTAAGTTTTCACGTTCTGGATCAGAGCAACTCAAGCCGTTTGCTAATGAATGACATGATTGCTGGAATGGATTCCATTGGAGCTCTGAGCAGTCTCTTTCGCCTGCGATGAACCTACAACGACCGTCGCGTAGAACAACGATCGGTTGTATATGATGCGCTCAATTGTTGACACAACTCATCGATTCTTATCTTCATTGAATACCTATCTCGGTTGATATGGACTGGGAACAATTCGCTGACAGGAATATTTTTAACTTCTTCCACCTGATCCCGTTCAGCAAATCCAAATAACTTCGATATGGAATCTTTCATGTCTCACCTTCACCTAACTTTACGGCATCAAATTTGGCATTGTCTTTCTGTGCAAGAACAAACTGCTTGTCCAACATCTGTCATTCTGGAATAAACCGATTCAAATCATTCAAATGTTCCACGTGAAACAATCATACCCGTAAAACAACATTGGTTGGAAGTCCCATTTTCCCTTTAATCATCAAATATTTGAATGTAAAAGTCTAGCCGATTCAATTCCATTATATTAAAGCGGATTTTGCAGGTATTCCTGCTTTTCTGGGGAATTTTTTTGGGGTTGTACCCCTTTTATGAATAACAATAAGATGTCTTGAGGCCTGTTCAACAGGCAATGTGATCGCATGAATTTTCTTAATGTCAGCATGTAACTGTAAGAGACTTGCCCGGGCCTCATGTACTTCTTCGTTAACATCCGATCCTTTCATCGCTACAAACAATCCATTCGGTTTAACAAAAGGAAGGCAAAATTCATTTAGTACGTTTAAGCTGCAACAGCCCTGGCAGCGACGAGATCGAACTGGTCCCGATAATGCATTTTCGCCGCATCTTCTGCCCTGGCATGAATGCACTCAATATGTTCTAAACCCAGTGCAGAAACAAGATGCTGTAGAAAACCAATTCGTTTATTTAATGAATCAATAATCGTAATGTCTAAGATGGGGAAATAAGATCTTTAATGGCAATCCCGGGAAATCCCGCCCTGATCCAATGTCAGCAATCCGATTCCATCTGAGTCATATCAATATAAAACGATATCGATACCGAGTCATAGAAATGTTTGTATACACTTGCTCCCGATCCGTGATTCCAGTCAGATTCATCTTTTCATTCCAGGTATACCAGTTCCTGAAAATACATTTCGAATTGTTCCAACTGGCGTTCATTGCCCAGCTCAATTCCATGTTTCTTCCAACAGCTTCGAAATTGCTCCATGAATATCATCCATTATGATCCCCTTGCAGCGAATAACGGTTGATAATGCTCCAGGTAGACCAGCAAAATGGATATGTCGGCCGGAGATGACTCCAGAAATACGTGAAGCCTGACCAATCGAGATTGGACTAATCTATTGCTAATTTCTGCTTTGCTTCCATAGACAATACCATGAATCTCATCATATTCAATATCTGTCCGGAATTTTCTTCTTCTCCATTTTTTGCAAGACGCTCCACCTGGATCAGTTGTTTTTCAATATAACCCGCATATTTAATTTGAATTTCCACTTGTTCTTTCATCTCTTCAGTCAATTCATATGGCAGATGGAAAGATCTGTTCGATATGTGTCATACCTGATCTCCGGTCGGCGCAGCAATGTTATAGCATCGACCGCATTGTTAAGCTGCACCGATCCCGCATCTTCAAGCATCTTTGGACATGCAGTTCACGGGCGAGCCTTCGTCTCTTTCAAACGTTCAATCTCTTGCTCAACTATTCCTTTCTTATGCAAAAACCGCTCATAACGCTCTTCAGGAATAAGGCCAATTTCATGTCCTATTGGCGTCAAGCGCATATCTGCATTATCATGGCGCAACAACAGACGATATTCAGCACGTGAAGTTAACAAACGATACGGTTCATTCGTCCCTTTAGTCACTAAATCATCAATTAACACACCAATATATCCTTCGGAACGATCTAAGAATGACGGCTCTTTGCCCTGTACTTTGCGTGCAGCATTGATTCCAGCCATAATACCTTGTGCTGCAGCCTCTTCATAACCGGAAGTTCCATTAATTTGACCAGCTGTAAACAGATTCTCGATTAATTTCGTCTCCAAAGTTGGCCACAATTGTGTAGGCACCATCGCATCATATTCAATCGCATAACCAGTACGCATCATTTCCACATTTTCCAAGCCTGGAACAGAACGCAGCATCTGCAGTTGAATTTCCTCAGGCATACTGGTAGACAAGCCTTGGACATAATATTCGGACGTATTCCGACCTTCCGGCTCAAGGAAAATTTGATGCTTCGGCTTATCGCTAAACGAACAATTTTATCTTCAATGGAAGGGCAATATCGTGTTCCAGTTCCTTCAATCGCCCCAGAAAACATCGGAGCACGATGCAAGATTATCACTAATAATCTGCATGTGTTTCCGCTAGATGTATAAGTTAACCAGCAAGGCAATTGCTCACCTTCTGGTGGTTCTATCGTTTCATATGAGAAAAACTTCGGATTCTCATCACCAGGCTGAATTTCCGTTTTGATAAAATCAATCGAATCCTTATGAACACGCGGTGGTGTACCCGTTTTGAAACGAACCAATTCAAAGCCAAGTCGCGCAAATCATCTGACAATTTAACAGAAGGTTGTTGATTGTTCGGACCACTTTCATACAGCAATTCACCCATAATTACTTTTCCGCGCAAATAAGTGCCTGTCGTCAGAACGACCGCTTTGGCACGATATTGTGCCCCTGTCTTGGTCATCACTCCATTGCATACACCATCTTCAACGATCAGTTCTTCAACCATACCTTGCCGCAAGTGTCAGATTCGGTTGTCTCTCCATTGTTTCCTTCATCTTGTGCTGATACATAAATTTATCCGCTTGTGCACGCAACGCATGAACAGCAGGCCCTTTACCCGTATTCAACATCCGCATCTGAATATAGGTTTTATCAATATTTCGCCCATTTCTCCACCTAAGTGCATCAATTTCACGAACGACATGCCCCTTTGCAGGTCCGCCAATGGATGGATTACATGGCATAAAAGCGACCATATCCAAATTGATCGTAATCATTAGCGTTTTGCACCCCATTCGTGGCTGCAGCAAGCGCTGATTCACAACCAGCATGTCCTGCGCCGATACAATCACATCATATCGTCCAGCTTCATATGCCATTCATTCTCCTTCCTTTAATCCATCATCGTATTTTATTTACCCTAAACAAAATTGCGAGAAAATTTGATCGATCAAGCGATTCTGGCGCAGAATCGCCGATCATCTTCCCCTAGCTTCTCCCAAGCTGTACGAACATCAATTTGCATCATATCAATCGGGATGCCATCTTCGCACCTTGCAAGGCATCAAGCAAAGATTGCTTCGCCTGCTCCAATAAGCGAAATGTGTCGAACATTGCTGACATAGGTCAGATCTCCGCTTTCGATCTCGCCGCTGAAGAACAATGCTAGTGATAGCCTCTTCTAATTCATTCAGTCCTTCCCTTCTTTGATCGACATCTTCACAATCGATCTTCGGTAATTAACGTTCTTCACTTGATCTAGTTCAAGCTGTGAAGGTAAATCCATCTTATTGACGATCACGATCAGTCTGTCGATCCTTGCAATTGCTCGCAACAAGTTCAAATCTCTTCCTGCTAGTGGTTCACCATTATTCAATACATAAGCAGAATAAGATCCGCTTCACCAAGCGCATGCTTCGAACGTTCAACACCAATTTGTTCGACTACATCCTGTGTCTCTCGAATCCCGCCGTATCCAGCAAGCTTTAACGGAATTCCATCGACTGTCACATATTCCTCAATGATATCACGTGTCGTTCCAGGAATATCCGTAACAATAGCTCTGTTTTCCTGCGCGAATGCATTCAACAACGAAGATTTTCCTACATTAGGTCGGCCGACGATGGCCGTCACAATCCCTTCACGTAAAATTTTCCCTTGTTTTGCCGAATGAAGTAAATGCATCGATCTGCTGAATGACCGCATAGCTCTTATCGCTAATCAATGCGATCGTCATCGCTTCCACATCATGCTCAGGATAATCGATATTGACTTCGATATGCGCCAGTAATTCAAGTAAGCTCCTGCCGCATCAGACGAATCGTCTTCGATAACTTGCCTTCCACTTGCTTCAATGCTATGCGAAAAGCACGATCAGACTTGGAACGAATCAAATCAATAACCGCTTCCGCTTGTGCCAAATCGATCCTGCCATTTAAAAAAGCCCGCTTCGTGAATTCACCAGGCTCAGCGAGGCGGGCACCGTGCTTAATAACGAGTTCTAATACTTTATGAACCGAAATAATCCCGCCATGACAATTGATCTCAACAACATCTTCCTTCGTAAACGATTTTGGTGCACGCATTACAGTGACTAATACTTCCTCAATCTTCTCCTGCGAATCAGGATCGACGATATATCCATAGTGCACGGTATGTGTCGGCACTTGCGTCAGCGGCTTACTTCCGCGAATACTTTGTCCGCGATACTAAGCGCTTCATCCCCGCTCATACGAATAACGGCGATTCCACCCTCACCAAGCGGTGTCGATATAGCGGCTATCGTGTCCGATATCACTCTCGCGCACCTCCAATCATCAAGCTATTTCAAATAGTTCCCATACATATTCATAGTGTGCCATACATCTTACAAGTCTTCCTCACAGTGTAAATGTTTGCGCCGTTAATGAATCTAACTCTTTCATTATACTGTGCAAAAAACAATGACTAACCGAGCTAGTCATTGCTTTTCGAGTCCTTTATTATCTGGTCCGATGACTACACGCCGATTCGGTTCTTCACCCTTACTAAAGGAACGGACATCAGGATGATCTTGCAAGTACGTATGAATAATCTTACGTTCGTGTGACGGCATCGGTTCAAGTACGACATCGCGCCGTGCGCACAGCTTTCCCTGCCAGACGCTCAGCTAAGCTCCTCAAGCGTCTTCTTACGCCGTTCACGAAAATGCTCTGCATCGAGAATAATGCGCGTATGCGAATCCGAAGCACGGTTCGCCCCAATATTGATCAAATATTGCAGCGCATCAAACGTCTGTCCTCTGCGACCAATTAAAATTCCGATATCCTCATCGCTCGATAATTGCAACACGATGACCATGCTCGGATTGTTGCGATCAATATACCAGCTTCATCCCGATCGCTTCGCCGATTTCATGCAGAAATTGTTCAGCTTCATCAGCCGCATCAGGCTTAACTTGCAGTACAACTTTCGCTTCCTTAGAACCAATGATGCCAAACAGTCCCTTGCTAGGCTGTTCTAAGATGTCGACTTCGACCCGTTCTCGTGGCAACTTGTAACTGCTGAAGCCCTTGCTCAATCGCTTCCTCCACCGTTTTGCCAGTCACCGTAATCTTATTCATTTACGCCTTTCCCCCTTTGACCTTGCCTCCCTTGTTTTTCCCAATCCCATATATGAAATAGGTTTGAACGAGTGTAAACAAGTTGCTGTAAACCCAGTACAAAGGAAGAGCTGCAGGGAAAGACATCGACATAACGAAAATCAAAATCGGGAAAATAATAAGCAATCCCTGCATCGGATTATTCGGTGTCTGCGTCATGACCATCTTTTGCTGCATATATGTTGTGAGTGCAGCTAGTACCGGCAAGATGAACAGCCTGTCCGGTTCACTTAAGTCCATCCAAAGGAAATTACTATGTTCGCCGCGAATCGCTGGATTGTACATGATCGCATTGTACAGCGCCAATAAGAATGGCATCTGCACCAGAATCGGCAAACAACCAGACAGCGGGTTCACGTTGTTCTGCTGGTATAGCTTCATCATCTCTTGCTGAAACTTCTGTTGATCGTTCTTATACTTATCTCGCAGCTTCTGCATCTCTGGCTGCAGCGCTTGCATCGCTTTTGAGCTTTTATATTGCTTAAGCGTAAGCGGCAGAATCAGAAAACGAATAATGATCGTCACGACCAAAATCGACAATCCATACTGGTTAAACAATAAACTTAGCAAAGAAATCCAATGATAATGCAAACGGATACACGATATACTTTTGCCAGAATCCGCCCTGCGTCAATTCATCCGTCGGAATCATCGGAATCGCATCCGTCGTACATCCAGATAATAATACGACAAATAAGAGTAACCCCGCCACTAATAGGGGTTTACGATTTTTCTGTAACAAAATGATTTTCCTCCCAATCGAAGCTTGTCTGCCAAATATCCACTATACCATATCCGTGATGTAAAATAAAACATCCTAATTTCTTATGAATGTTCGCGCTTTAACATCGAGGCTCTGCGCATAACATGGATCACACTCGCTTCGCAACTGCTCGATAATCCATGTCCAAAGCGGCCTTCCGCACAACGATCACCATATCGTAATGCGGAACGATTTGCGGTGCCAAGCTGCGAACGATCTCCTTGACGACCCTTCGCATGCGATTGCGAACAACGGCATTGCCTACCTTCTTACTGACGGATATACCGAGGCGAAAGTGTTCGACTTCCTGCTTCTTTAATGTATATAAAACGAATTGCCGGTTCGCGGTTGACTTTCCATACTTATAGACAAGTTGAAAATCCGAACGACGGGCAATTCTGTACGCTTTTTGCAAATTCATCACCGCTGGCTACAAATTTCACTGACTTCACAGAATAAAAAACCTTAGCTGGCACGGAAATCTACTTACTCCACAGAACTAAGAATTTCCTTATCTGGAAAAGATGAGAACGTTCCCCTTATCGAAAGTAAAAAGACCACTTTCGTGGCCCTTTGTGTTCGAATTTAAGCGCTGATTACTTTTCTGCCTTTGCGACGGCGTGCAGCCAACACTTTTCTTCCATTTTTCGTGCTCATTCTTTTACGAAAACCATGAACCTTCTTACGTCTTCTAACATTCGGTTGAAATGTCGGTTTACCCATTATCGCACCTCCTTACTTACATCACCATAACCCTATACAAATCAGAACAAGATCTGAAATGATGATGAAAACCTCATTATCCATTGTTCTTATAGAAAAAGTCTTTAAATATTTAACCACTATGTCAAGCAAAAGTCAATAAAGAAGTGCATGCCAGCCTCGAATCCAGAGCGTTATCAGAGAAGAATATTCCGCAACCCGCAAACAGATAAAACTCTATTTCGCAGTTCGTTATATCGATCTGTGAATATCTTGATGGCGCAATATACGGAATTCTGTCGAATCATCAACAATTTATTCACAATATGTAGTATTGTTAATAACTTTTAAACACAAGGTCTTGAGCTTGTGGATAATTTGGCGAATTTCATTGAAATCAAGCATATATTTTGCTATTATTAAGATGTTTTCGTTGTGAATAACTTTTTAAACCAATGAATTATGCACAGTCTGTGGATAACATTGTGAACAACATCTTTGACTTGTGAATGTTTTATCCTCAATGATTGTTCTTATGTGAATAGAATCGACAAATTTCAACCATTACGCGTTGAAATTTCTTTTTCTTCTTCGCAAGTTCATCGCCTCTCGTAGATCGCGCTGGTTTATTTCATGAAGGAGTGAATGTAATTGGAAGAAACGTATCACGAACTGTGGCAGCAGGCCCTGTCGATTATCCAAACCAAGATTAGCAAGCCCAGCTTCGATACATGGTTTAAAGCAACGAAAATTATTCATTCCGAACGATTCGACCTTAACAGTACTTGCGCCTAATGAATTTGCCCGAGATTGGCTCGAAGGGAAATATGCGCAACTGATCAAAAATACGCTGCTTGAAATTTGCGGAGAAGCAGAAGGACATTCACTTCGTTATTGAACAAGAGCGAATTCGAACCCGACAAAAAAATCACAACCGGAACCCTTGCTCCGCAGCCGAAGATCGTAACCATGAGGATGAGTACGCCAAGCTGCTGAATCCGAAGTATACGTTTGATACCTTCGTCATCGGCGCTGGTAACCGATTCGCCCATGCGGCTTCTCTTGCAGTTGCCGAACAACCGGCCAAAGCTTACAATCCGCTGTTTATTTACGGTGGTGTCGGTCTGGGCAAGACGCATCTTATGCACGCGATTGGACACTACATACTCGAGCATAACCCGCGCAGCAGAGTGTTATACCTTTCCTCAGAAAAATTCACGAATGAATTTATTAATGCGATACGGGACAACCGCGGGAAAAGTTCCGCAACAAATATCGGAACATCGATATTTTGTTGATCGATGATATTCAATTTATTGCCGGAAAAGAACAAACACAGGAAGAATTCTTCCATACGTTCAATGCCCTTCATGAAGATCATAAGCAAATCATTATTTCCAGTGACCGGCCAGCCAAGGAAATTCCGACGCTTGAAGAACGGCTCCGATCTCGTTTTGAATGGGGACTGATTACCGACATTCAACCTCCGGATCTGGAAACGAGAGTCGCGATTTTGCGCAAGAAAGCGAAAGCGGAAAACCTCGAAATTCCGAACGAAGCCATCATGTATATTGCCAATCATATTAATACGAACATTCGTGAGCTCGAAGGTGCGCTCATTCCGTGTCATTGCTTATTCTTCGCTGGTCAATGAAGACATTACAACGCATCTTGCCGCGCAAGCGCTTAAAGGACATTATTCCTTCAGGCCGTCCAGATCGATTACTATCCATGATATTCAGCAGACAGTCGGGGATTATTTTGGCGTAAAAATTGAAGACTTTAAAGCGCGAAAGCGGACGAAAGCCGATCGCCTTCCCTAGGCAAGTCGCCATGTATCTATCACGTGAGCTGACGGATTTCTCCTTGCCGAAATCGGTGAAGCGTTCGGCGGACGGGATCATACGACCGTTATTCACGCTCATGAGAAAATTTCTAAATTAATCGAAGCAAGATCAAGAGCTGTATAAAGTGATTGACAATTTAAGTGATAAGATCAAAAACATGAGCGGAATATAAAGAAACGAAAGCAGAAATTGTTCCATATCGTGCACGTATCGATAAACAAGTTATCCACACGTGGATAATCGTGCTGTCATCAGCAAAATATGCACATATTCACATAATCACAGCGCCTACGACTGCTTCTATATTCATTAAAATATATTTATATGTGCGAGACGAAACCATTAGAACCACCAATTTGCCTTGGGAGTTGAAAAATGCGATGAAGCTGTCTATTTCCAAAAGTCGCTTAAATGAAGCGATCTCAACACGTATCGAAAGCCGTTTCCTCCAAAACTTCGATTCCGATACTTAAGCGGAATCAAGCTGGATGCAGACGAACGCGGATTTCACATTAACGGCGAGCGATACGGAAATTTCTATTCAAAACTTTATTCCCGCGGAGCATATATGACTAGATCATCATCGAATTGTCGTTATCGCTGCACTGCTGTTCTGCCCGCCAAATTTTTCGTTGATATCGTAAAGAAATTACCGTCAGCGATGATCGAGATCGAAGTTTTCGATCAGTTTGTCACGATGATTCGTGCCGGGACGTCGGAGGTTCAACTTGTCGGACTTGATCCAGAAAAATTTCCCCTTCTCCCGAGATTGTCAGAAGAACGTATGCTGCATCTGAGCAGCGGAGTGCTGGGCAATATGATCCGTCAGACTGCATTTGCAGCTTCAACAAGTGAAACATCCGCTATATTAACGGGCATTCTATGGAATGTGCAGAATGATCAGTTGAAGTTTGTTGCCACTGACCGTCATCGTCTGGCAAGCAGTGAAGTACCGATTGAAGTTACTGATATGGAGACGATGCGGCCGATCGTTGTACCGGCCAAGACGCTTCTCGAGCTGTTCAAAATTTTGCCTGACGATCACGTTATGCTAGATATCGTGATGGAGGACAACCAAGTTCTGTTCAGAATGGAAAATTTGTTGTTCTATTCACGAATTTTGGAGGGTACATATCCGGACACATCCAAGATCATTCCAACAGTGTTCAAAACGCAATTTCTTATTGACACGAAGGAGCTTGCTGATTCGCTGGATCGCGCTCACTTGCTATCCAAAGAAGAACGAACGAATATCGTTCGCCTAGCTTCCATAGACGAGCAAACGATTGAAATTTCCTCCTCATCTTCCGAATTAGGGAAGGTAACAGAGCATTTGACCGTCGAACAATTTAGCGGCGAGCCGCTGAAGATCGCCTTCAATTCGAAGTATTTGCTAGACGTAGTGAAAGTGATGGATACCGATAAAGTCAGCATGTCCTTCACCGGAGCGATGAGCCCGATGATCGTAAAACCGGCGGAAAGTGACGACACGCTGCATCTCATTCTGCCATACCGAACGACGAATTAAGGAGCGAATTCGCACATGAAGGAAATTGGAATTTCGACTGAATATATTACACTTGGCCAGTTCTTGAAACTGGCCGATTGTATTGATACGGGAGGTCAAGCAAAGCCCTTCCTGGCAGAGTATGCGGTCTATGTGAATGGTGAGAAAGAAAACAAAAGAGGGAAAAAGCTTTATAAAAATGATATAATTGCTGTAGAAGGCTGCGGCAAATTCAAGATTACAGCCCGTTAGCAGCAGGAGGATATCCTTTGTTTTTGAACGAGATACAGCTCAATCATTATCGGAATTACGAACATCTCACCTTATCGACCGATCATCGTGTGAACTTGTTTGTCGGCGCTAACGCGCAAGGCAAGACAAACTTGTTAGAAGCGATCTATGTGCTGGCCTTATCCAAATCACACCGAACGCACAAGGACAAGGAACTGATCGCCTGGCAGGCGGATCAGGCGGAAATCTCAGGCAGAGTCGAACGGAAACTCGGGCAACTACAGCTTCGCATCAAGCTGTCCGGACAAGGGAAGAAAGTCAGCATTAACGGCTTGGAACAACGCAAATTAAGTCAATACATCGGTACTTTGAACGCGGTGATGTTCGCTCCGGAAGATCTGGAAATCGTCAAAGGCTCTCCGGGGATCAGGCGGCGTTTTCTTGACGTTGAACTCGGACAGGTATATCCGACCTATCTGTACCATCTGACGCAATTCCAGAAGCTCTTGTCGCAACGCAACAACCTGCTGAAGCAGTGGCATGCGCCAGGCCAATCAGCTGCGCAGGCGATGATCGACATCTGGGATGAGCAGCTCGCAGAGTACGGTTCTAAAATTATCCGGAAACGTCAACAATTTATAACACAATTGCAGCATTGGGCGGAGCGTATTCACAGCAGCATTACAAACTCGGGTGAAAGGTTAAAAATCGTCTATCGACCTTCCTTGGAATGTGATCCGGATGCGCAAGAATCTGTATTAATTAACCAATTTATGATAAAGTTATCCCAGATGCGAGAACAGGAAATTCGGCGCGGCACTACGCTTGTCGGTCCTCATCGCGATGATATTGTTTTTTTCATTAATGATAAGGATGCACAAATTTACGGCTCGCAAGGACAGCAACGAACCGTTGGATTGTCGGTTAAGCTCGCAGAGATTGAGCTTATCCATCAAGAGATTGGCGAGTATCCGCTGCTCCTGTTGGACGATGTGTTGTCCGAGCTTGATCAGGACAGGCAGAACCAACTGATTACCACGTTTCAAGACAAGGTACAGACGTTCATCACAACGACAGGAGTCGAAAGCTTAAAGCTTCATCATCTCCGGGACGTTGCTTTATATAAAGTGGAGAATGGTCAGGTTCACAAGCAATTACAAGACTGACAAGACGAGCGAAAGCAGGGATGAAGACATGTATATTCATATCGGCGGAGACCGCATGATTCGTGCGAGGGAATTGATAGCAATCTTCGATATCTCGATCGAGCAGTCGTCTAAGCTGTCCTCGCAGTTTATGCAAGCTGCAAAGGAACAACAACATGTCGAGGTAGTCGGAGAAGAAGAGGTCAAATCGATTGTACTCACGCAAAATTATATTTATTATTCACCCATTTCCTCGTCTACGTTAAAAAAGCGACTTTATCATATCATCTGAGATCATCTGAGCTTAGCAGTACCACGCGACTCCAACTGTTCCAACGAATCGCCAGACACACAATATAATAGAGTAGGTGAAGTCATGACATCCGTTCAGAATACGTATGATGAGAATCAGATACAGGTGTTGGAAGGCCTTGAAGCCGTCCGGAAGCGCCCCGGTATGTATATCGGCTCTACAAGCAGCAGAGGTTTGCACCATTTGGTATGGGAAGTAGTCGATAACTCCATCGACGAAGCGCTTGCTGGGTATTGCTCGAAGATCGAAGTGATCGTGCATCAAGATAACAGCATTACTGTCGTTGACAATGGCCGTGGCATTCCGGTCGGGATGAATACGAAGTTGAACAAATCTACTGTTGAAGTCGTGCTGACCGTTCTGCACGCAGGCGGGAAGTTCGGCGGAGAAGGCTACAAGGTTTCCGGCGGTCTGCATGGAGTTGGTGTCTCGGTTGTAAATGCTTTGTCGCAGCATTTGCTGGTACAAGTCAAGCGGGAAGGCAAGATTCATCAGCAGGAGTACAAACGAGGCATTCCGCAATATGAGCTGAAGATAGTCGGAGAAACAGAAGAGACAGGGACGGCCATTACGTTCATGCCGGATCCGGAAGTATTTACGGAAACCCAGGAGTTCGACTATGAGACGCTGCAGTCAAGAATTCGTGAGCTCGCCTTTTTGAACAAAGGAATTGAAATTAGCTTGCATGATGAGCGGACAGACACGAGGGAAACATTCAAATATGATGGCGGGATTATTGAGTTTGTGGAATATTTGAACCGGAACCGAGAACCGCTTCACGAAACGCCGATTTTCATGGAAGGTATGCGGGATAACATCCAGGCGGAGATCGCCTTGCAATACAATGACAGTTTCGTAGAGAACATTTATTCCTTCGCTAACAATATACACACGCACGAGGGCGGTACGCATGAGTCCGGCTTTAAGAGCGCCCTGACGAGAATCATTAACGATTACGCGCGGCGTAACAATGCCCTCAAGGAGAATGATGCAAACTTAACGGGAGATGATGTGCGGGAAGGATTGACGGCCATTATTTCCGTGAAAATTCCCGAGCCGCAATTTGAAGGTCAGACGAAGACGAAGCTTGGCAACAGTGAGGTTCGCGGCATTGTGGAAGCGATTTTCAGCGAGAAATTCGCGGAATTCTTGAACGAGAACCCGAATGTAGCCAAGAAGATCTTAGAGAAGTCGCTGCAAGCGCAACGTGCTCGTGAAGCTGCCCGCAAGGCAAGAGAGTTGACGCGGCGCAAGACTGCACTTGAAGCGACGGCATTGCCGGGCAAATTGGCGGATTGTTCCTCTCGGGACGCTTCGATCAGTGAGCTGTACATCGTCGAAGGGGATTCCGCCGGCGGATCAGCGAAGCAAGGTCGGGACCGTCACTTCCAAGCGATCTTACCGCTAAGAGGCAAGATCTTGAACGTTGAGAAAGCACGTCTCGATCGCATATTGTCCAATGCGGAAATTCGTGCGATTATTACTGCTTTAGGCACCGGTATCGGGGAAGATTTCGATATTAGCAAGGCACGGTACCATAAAGTCATTATTATGACCGATGCGGATGTGGACGGGGCGCATATTCGCACGCTGCTGCTCACATTCTTCTATCGCTATATGAAACAGATCATCGAGTCTGGTTATGTCTATATTGCGCAACCACCGTTGTTCAAGATAGAGAAGAACAAGGTTGTCAGATATGCGTATAACGAAGCACAACGCGACGAGATTTTGCAGGAATTGGGCGAAGGAAAGGCGAATGTTCAGCGTTACAAGGGACTCGGTGAGATGAATCCCGGTCAGCTGTGGGAAACGACGATGGATCCGGAGAGCAGGACGCTGCTTCAAGTGAGCATTGAAGATGCGCTTAAGGCAGACGAAATCTTCGATACATTGATGGGAGACAATGTGGAGCCGCGCCGGGAATTCATTCAAGAGCATGCCAAATATGTGCGAAATCTTGATATATAACGAACTACCTGTTCTGCTAGTGAAGCGGAGCAGGTTTTTTTATACACATAGAGTTTATAAATTTCGCTAACCCCACAAGCATAAGAAATACTAAGCAGTCACCTGCGTCCTAGAGGACTTGGCGCCAGCTAAGTATTTCTTTATTTGAAAATTGTAAGGAGCGAACGAGCAGACTGAAATATTTCTGAAACATTTGCATGCTATGTTGAAAAAAAACATGCGCATCGTTGAGCCAGTGGCCAACGGTGTTGTATTGAACAACAGAGGCGATCCATTGAAGTGGGGACATAACAGATGAAAGAACGATTGGAACTTATACGTTGGAAGTCTTGCCCTATACTGAATCAATTATCCGATACGGAATTGCAGGCGATTCGGCCTTATTTGCATGAGCAAAAGTATCGTGATAGGGACGTGATTTTGCGACAAGGTCAAAGCAGTGGTTCATTCCATATTGTCATAGAAGGCCGTTTAGATGTATGTCTGGAGGATGAAGTGTTGGTCAGCGTTGCGCAGCTGGGGCCGGGTCAATTTGTTGGCGAGATGTCCTGCCTCACAGGTGAACCGGTCAGCGCGACAGTGAAAGCGATTGGAACGGTGTATACGTTGTCCATGCCCAGAGAAGGTATGATTCAGTTAATGGATAGCAGCCCAACCTTTCGGCGTCACATGCTGGAAGCAATGGTGAAACGCATCCAGCAATCGAATCATCGCGTCATGGATGAACATACCCGTAGTTATGTCGTGATGAAACAACTCGAATCAGAACGGGAATCGCGGCTCGGAAAGCTGGTCGGTAGCAGCCCCTTTATGCAGTCGCTGAGAGATCGGATCCAGATTCTCGCTCAGCAAGACGGACCGCTGATCATTACTGGCGAGGACGGAGTAGGCAAATTTCATACTGCCCGTGAAATTCACAATCGCTCCAAACGAAGCCACCACCCGATCATCACATTGGATGCCAACAGCTTGCAGCTTGAGGAATGGCGAATGAAGGTGCGTGCGGCGAAAGGCGGAACGATTGTCGTGCGCAATGTCGATCAGCTCGAACCGACAGCCTTACATACGCTCATGAGCTCAGCACAGCAAGTCCGTTTCGTGCTGACTGGACGGCAAGCACCGAACCATGTGCGGGCTGAACGTGTGGAGATGATCCCGCTACGCGAAAGGAAAGAGGATATTCCGGATTTAGTTTTTGAATTTTTAGCGCGAGCTGAAGTGTACGACCCGCAACATTCGATCACGCCAGAAGCACTGCGGGCGCTTACGGCCTTTCCATATTTGCAAGGGAATATCGAGGAGCTGGCGCGTGTCATTCACCATGCTCTCGTCTTAAGCGAAGGGCGAACCATTCGCAGTTCTCATCTCAAATTCGGCAGCGCCCGCAAGCCAGGCGAACGTCCTAAGATCGGACTGGCGCTTGGCAGCGGCTCTGTTCGCGGCGCCGCACACGTAGGTGTGATGAAGGTGCTGGAGGAAGAACACATTCCGATTGATTATATTGCCGGCACGAGTGTCGGTGCTTTTATAGGTGCTTTATATGCGGGAGGACAGCCCATCTCGGCCTTTGAGAGAGTGCTGCCAACCGTTCGCTGGCGTCAGCTCGTCAGTCCAATTTTGCCGCCGCGAGCGTTTGTCAACAACTTACCGATGACGAAATTCGTAGAGAAATATATCGGACCGGTAACCTTTGATCAATTGTCGATTCCATTCGCTGCCGTAGCTGCCGATGCGGTTACAGGTGAGGCTTGCATATTGAATAAGGGGCGGGTTTCGCATGCGATCTGCGCTTCGACGGCCATCCCCGGCGTAATGAGACCAGTCGAATATGAGCAACGGCTATTGATGGACGGCGCCGTTGTCCATCCGGTACCAGCAGCATTAGTGAGAAGTATGGGCGCAGACATCGTCATTGCGGTCGATGTCAGTGCACCGTCGTTTATGAGGAGAAGTCCGCGCAATTTTGTCGCATCTATCCTCAATACGATCGACATCATGAGCCAGAGGATCGTTCAGGAAGAAATGCAGCTAGCAGACGTCGTTTTAAAACCGCAGCTCGATATTCAGGAAATAACATTCAAGCAATCAACAGCTTTTATTCAAAAGGGGGTGGAAGTGACAAGGGAATCGTTAGATCTATTAAGAGCAAAAATCAAAAAAGCTGAATCATAAACAGGAAATTCCAGCGGAATTGTCGAATAATCGGCTATGCCTATACGAACATCTGAAGTGCTCTCAAGACGTTCGTATAGGGAAGGCAAGCCGAAGGAGGCAAGAGCCGTGACAACTGCTGAGAAGAAAATATTAATCATTGAAGATGAACCGGATATTTCCATGGTGCTTCAAGCATACTTGAAGAAAGCCGGCTTTGAGGTGAAAGCAGCGCAGGACGGGAAGCAGGGACTAGCCCTGTTTGCTAGTTGGAAGCCGTCACTCGTGCTGCTTGATATGATGCTTCCAGACATGGACGGCTGGGCTATCCTGCGAACGATACGGGATGCGAGCGCTTGTCCGGTCATTTTGTTGACCGCTCTAAGCGATATTACGCATCGGCTGAACGGATTGAATGCCGGTGCGGATGATTATATATGCAAGCCTTTCGTTGGCGAGGAAGTGGTGGCCAGAGTGCTAGCGGTTTTACGTAGGCCGCGACAACTATCAGACGGCAATATTTCGATATTCGGGAGTTTGCGAATCGACTACGATGCGCGGGAAGTAACGGTGCAAGGTCGCCCAATAACGTTGAATCCGCGAGATCTCGAACTCCTGTTGTTCCTAAGCGCACATCCGAATCAGACGTTTAGCCGAGAGCAATTGATTGCATCCGTTTGGGGAATTGATTATGAGGGCAGCAATCGAGCAGTTGATTTATCGATTAACCGTATTCGGCAGGCCTTGGCAGGGTGGCCGAAACAACAAGGAGAGATTGTCACACTGCGAAGATTGGGGTATAAGTTCCGTGTCCAATCATAAGCGTAAAGGGTTGCTGCAGTACGGGGCACTTCGATATTTTATCGTCGTCGTCGTCAGCATGGGCTTGGTAATGGCAACAACGTTATACTTCGTGCAGCATGAAAACTTAGAAAGACAGTACGAAGGGCTTCGTTACATTGTGCGAAAGATTGCCGCGGATGCTTCTGCTCAAGGCGGGAGCTTGCCGCAAGACCCGGCATTAGGTGAATATTTGGATCGTTTGAAAGTAGCGGCTGAGCTCCCCTCGCATCGCTCGATCCTCCTACTGTTCAATCAGGACGGGGAGGTCGTTCAGCAATATCCATCCGAGCTAACGGAAGAAGGAAGGCAGATGCTTGAACGATGGCAAGAACTCCCCAAGCTTCAGGAAACGATCGTCCAGATGGCGCTTCATGGGGAGAGGGAGCCTTATCTGGTCGCGATTCATCCGCTTGGAAATTCGTCTATAGCAGGGCATGCTGTCTATATGATGCCGCGTGAAAATCTACTTCGCGGGCTCATTGAATTCCGCCTGGTGCGGGTATTTAGTGTCCTAACGTTGATTTTGGCCGGTTGGGGAGTCATTTATTTACTAACCAAAGGACTCGTCAGGCCGATCCGAAAAACTGCAGATGCCGCAAAGCAAATTGTTGCAGGTAACTATCAGATTCAGTTCGACAATGAGCCGATTAAAATCAAGGAAGTGTATGAGTTGACGAATGCGATGGAGGAAATGGCGGAGCGTCTAGAAAGATTGGAATCGATGCGGAACCAGCTGCTGGCAGGCGTTACGCATGAACTGAAAACCCCGATCGCATCGATCAGCGGCTTGATTCAAGCAGTGAAAGACGGCATCGTTGACGGAGAGGACGGCAAGATTTTTCTGAACAATGCGCTCAAGCAAACGCAAAGATTGCAGAAGATGGTGGAAGATCTTCTGGACTTTCATTATTTTGCTTCTCAGACCGTTACGGTTCAGAAGCTTCCCGTCGACTTGCATGCGTTAGTAGAAGGAATCGTCGAACGCTGGATCTATAGCTGTGACGAGCCATTGCCTAAGGTTACCATAAGCGTAAGTGAGCGGCTTAAGAGTCCAGTATGTACGGATCCCGAACGAGTTGAGCAGATCATAGTCAATTTGTTGAACAACGCCGATGATGCGATCTCCGAAGACGGCGAAATTCAAGTTGCGGTTACTGTGGAAAATTCGCAATGCCAAATTGCAGTTTGTGATAACGGCCACGGCATCGCAACGGATCAGCAGGAAAATATTTTCACTCCTTTTTATCGCGGTGAAGAGAAAAAACGTCGCACACACGGACTCGGACTTGGGCTGCCGTTCAGCCGCCTCATCGCTCGTTCGCTTGGCGGAGATTTGCTGCTTCAGCAAAGCGGACCTCAAGGCACGATATTCGTCCTTACGATCCCTTACCATGAATAAGCCAGGAAGCATAGAAAACTGTCGAGCATAAGCTAGCGAACTTCACGCAAATGGCAGAGCAAGAAATGCATGAAAAGCCGTTTAATTGTACTTATTTTGAGAAAGTAATATAATAGAGATAGTATGAATGAATGGGAATTCATGAACATTTTGTTGGTTACGATTCGTTCGATGACGTGATAATGGGTTACTTTAGGAGGTTCGCATGGCTGACGAAATGCAATCTAGAATTAAAGATATTGATATAGGCCAGGAGATGCGTAATTCCTTTATGGATTATGCAATGAGCATCATCGTAAGCCGCGCTCTCCCCGATGTTCGAGACGGTCTGAAGCCGGTGCATCGCCGGATTTTGTATGCGATGTCGGAGCTCGGGATGACCCCGGACAAGCCGTTCAAGAAATCGGCGAGAATCGTTGGCGAGGTTATAGGGAAATATCACCCGCACGGTGATTCGGCTGTATATGAGACGATGGTGCGGATGGCGCAAGATTTCTCTCTACGCTATATGCTGGTAGAGGGACATGGAAACTTTGGCTCGATTGACGGCGATGCAGCAGCAGCTATGCGTTATACGGAAGCAAGATTGTCGAAGATCGCGATGGAGCTACTGCGTGATTTGGGCAAGGAGACGGTAGATTTTGTGCCCAACTATGACGGGGAAGAGAAAGAACCCGCAGTGCTGCCGTCCAGATTTCCGAATCTGTTAGTGAATGGAGTGTCCGGCATTGCGGTCGGCATGGCGACCAATATCCCGCCGCATAATTTAAGCGAGGTTATCGATGGTACTTTGGCGCTTATTCGCAATCCGGATATTACTTCTTTGGAATTGATGCAGTATGTGAAAGGGCCGGATTTTCCAACAGCTGGCTACATCCTCGGCCGTGAAGGCATTAAGCAAGCATATACGACCGGACGCGGCACGATCACGATGCGTGCGAAGACGACGATTGAGGAAGAAGGCAACAAGCCGCGGATCATCGTCCATGAATTGCCGTATCAAGTTATCAAAGCTAGACTCGTTGAGAAAATTGCGGAGCTGGTGCATGACAAGAAGATTGACGGAATTACAGATCTTCGCGACGAATCCGATCGCAACGGCATGCGCATCGTAATCGAGCTAAGACGCGATGTGAATCCGCATGTCGTGCTGAATAACCTGTTCAAGCATACGGCGATGCAGTCGAACTTCGGCGTCAACATGCTGGCGCTTGTGAACGGCGAGCCGAAGGTATTGAATTTGCGCGATGCTTTGTATTATTACTTGCGTCACCAAGTAGAGGTCATCCGTAGAAGAACGGAGTACGATCTGCGCAAGGCGGAAGCGAGAGCGCATATTCTGGAAGGACTGCGTATCGCCCTCGACAATCTGGATGAAGTAATCAACTTGATCCGCAGCTCGCGAACGACGGAACAAGCTCGGGAAGGCTTGATGAGCCGCTTTGCCTTAAGTCATGAACAGGCGCAAGCGATTCTTGATATGCGTCTGCAAAGACTGACAGGCTTGGAGCGAGAGAAGATCGAGGAAGAGTACAAGGAATTGCTGGCGAAGATTGCCGAGTATAAAGCGATTCTTGCAGACGAGCAGCTGGTGCTGAATATCATTAGCGAAGAATTGACTGAGATTAAGGAAAAATACGGAGATGAACGCCGCTCAGAAATTACCGCGGACGAGAACGAAATTCTCGATGAAGACTTAATTCCGCAGGAAGATGTCGTCATCACCGTTACCCACACCGGATATATCAAGCGTCTGCCGGTTACGACCTATCGCAGTCAGAAGCGCGGCGGGCGCGGTGTCGTCGGAATGGACACCAAGGAAGATGACTTCGTAGAGCATTTGTTCGTGACGAATACGCATCAATATTTGATGTTCTTCACGAACAAAGGGAAGGTATATCGCATCAAGGCTTACGAGGTGCCAGAGCTTGGACGCCAAGCTAGGGGAACGCCGGTCATCAATCTCATTCAGATTGAGCCGGGCGAGATTATTAGCGCCGTCATCCCGGTGAAGGATTTCGATTCGGATCATTACCTATTCTTTGCGACTCGCAGAGGCATCGTGAAGAAGACGCCGCTTGTGGACTATGTAAACATTCGCAAGGGCGGGCTGATCGCGATTCACCTTAGGGAAGAAGACGAGCTGATTGGCGTAAAGCTGACCGACGGCAAGCAAGAAATTATTATGGGCACCGCGAACGGCATGTCGATACGTTTCTCTGAAGAGGATGTGCGCTCCATGGGGCGTTCGGCTACCGGTGTGAAAGGGATCAGCATCGGAGATAACGATGAAGTCATCGACATGGATGTGGTTGAGCATGGTCGCGACGTTTTGATCGTCACTGCCAAAGGTTATGGCAAGCGTACGCCAATTTCCGAATATCGCATTCAAACGCGCGGCGGCAAAGGCATTAAGACGATCAACGTGACGGAGAAGAACGGCTCGGTAGTCAGTCTCAAGATCGTTGACGATACGAAGGATCTAATGATTATTACAACATTAGGCACCCTGATTCGGACGAGCGTGGCTGGCATATCCGAGATGGGCAGGTATACGCAAGGCGTCCGCTTGATTCATATTCGTGAAGACGATGAAGTCTCAACCGTGACAGAAGTTGATCAAGCGAACGATCAAGAAACAGAGGAGCTTGAGCAAGACAGTCAGGAATAGTGAAAGTTGGATGCATGATGACAGTGGAGATTGCATCCTTGCTTCTTAGGAAAATAACGGAAACGAAGACGTCAAGGAAACGACCATACGGAGCTTCGCTTTCCGTTATTTTTCATACTGAACAATGGCCAGTGCGTGAATAGCTGACGCGTGGCATCGCTGAAGAGCCTATTCGTTTAATCGTTCAGGCGAAGTGGTTGAAGTGATTGTCATAGCGGCATAAGCATAAATTGTAATGATTGCGACAGGCAGGTGAGGGAATAATGGTGCTCGTCAAAGTTGCACAGCTTGAGCCGGGTGATAAGCTGCTGACAGATGTGCGAACAGCTCGAGGCAACAAGCTTTTTCACAAAGGAAGCGTCATTGATACGCGTGAGATAGAAATTTTGCATGCTTTCTTTATTAAAGAAGTGGAAATTCAGCAGCGAGAAATTCCAAAGCCGGAGAAAAACGTTGAAGTACCCGCAGCAGCGCCAGAGTTTCAAAAGGTTGAAACCGGTGCGGTGGAAAGCGTAACCTTCCAGAAGCACTATAGACAGCTATTGTCCTTGATGAAGAAAGTGTTCAAAAGTACGAGTGGATCGGAGTCATTGCCGATTGTGGAACTGCGTTCTCATCTGGAAGAACTCGTCAAAGAGTTCGATCATGAGGATCTCTTAACCTTCTCGGCAAGGACCAATAGCTCGGAAGATTACTTGTACCATAAAAGCATCATCGTTGCTTTGGCCTCTTACCTGATTGCTGTCTGGATGAAATTCCAAAAGAAAGATCTGATTCCGGTGGCGCTTGCCGGCTTATTGCATGATATCGGTAATATGGGCGTTGACCCCGCCATCTTGAATAAACCCGGAAAATTGACGGAAGAGGAAATGGAAGAGGTCAAAAAGCATACGGTGATCGGATACAACCGGTTGAAAAATGTCCTCGGCATCAATGAAGGTGTGAAGCTGGCAGCATTGCAACATCATGAAAGAGAAGACGGCTCCGGTTATCCGCTTGGCGTAAAGGGAGACAAAATTCACACCTATGCGAAAGTTGTTGCAGTTGCAGATATTTTCTATGCGATGACTCAAGCGAGAAAGCACAAAGTAGGCCAGTCCCCTTACGTCGTTCTGGATCAACTATATGAAGATTCCTTCGGTAAGCTTGACCCCGCTATGGTACGAACCTTCGTCTACAAAATTACTCAACAACAATTAGGATACACCGTTCGGCTTAGCGATGGCTCCATTGGGAAGATCGTCTATGCGGATCAGTCGAACCCGACAAGACCTTGGGTGAATGTAGAAGACAGAACGATCAATCTCGCCCAAGAACGGAAATTGTATATCGCAGAAGTGCTGTCCAAAATACACTGATGATCATTCAGCAACGTGCATGATCATAATCGTTATTCCATAACATTACTCATAACGTTACTCCTTCAGCAGTGTAGGAGTGACTTTTTTTCTTTGTAGGCACAACGTTTTGTTTTCGCAATATGCTGCTTATGAAATTTCCAATTGCATAGGCTTGACTTTATAGGTGTCCTCGTGGTACATTTGTACTCGCCGCCAAAAACGGCAGCATCAATACAATCGCGAGAGCGCCATATGAATCAGCTGCATGGTTGGGTAACCCGCCAGTTACGGCACTTCGTGAGAAACACTCACAAGAGATTCATAGGATGGTTACGGTGGTTGTGGAGCCTGGCTTAGCAGCTTTGGCAGCGACCAGAAATCACCAC
>CAVWLN010000015.1:0-17628 GCA_963755735.1 uncultured Paenibacillaceae bacterium | reverse complement strand
GGATGGTTATGTCATCGACCAAACACGGACAGCAGTAATCGGGCAATTGGACGATGAGCTGCTCGCTGCTTACCAGTTGCAGAGCACATCTGCATGATACCGAACAGGCGATGAAGCCCGGTGCCACTTGCGAACAGCTGTATGTCGATGCGGTAGCTGCAGCGGAGCAAGCCGGGTTAACGGCCCATTTTATGGGCTATGGTGACGACCAGGTCAAGTTTCTGGTCACGGTATTCGCATGGAAATCGATGAAAATCGCCAGGTGCTGGCGAAGGGCTTCCGTTACGAGTTACAGCCCGGCATGGTCATCGCCGTTGAACCGAAATTTACGTTCCCGAAGAAGGGTGTCGTCGGAATCGAGAACTCCTACCATGTGACGAATTCCGGGGTGGAAAAATTGACTCCTGCACGGGAGGGCTTGCTGCAGGTTTAGCCAGCAAATGATAAACCGATCTTTGAGGAGAGATGCTGTTATGAATCCCGTGGTCAGGCGCTGGCTGCTAGCCAGAATGTACGAGCCCGATCTTGTCATTGTCGATTGTCGGTTTCAGCTCGGAGCGCCGGATGCAGGTCGGGCCGCCTATGAAGCTGAACATATTCCCGGGGCGCTATACGCTGATCTTGAGGCAGATCTGTCTGCACCTGTCGTAGAGCATGGACATGGAGGACGGCATCCGCTGCCGGATTCGTCTCAATTTGCAGCGTTTATCAGTAAGCTCGGGATCGATCATGATACACGTGTTGTAGCCTACGACGATCAAGGCGGTGCGATGGCGGCGAGGTTTTATTGGTTGATGCGATATCACGGGCATGAGAAGACGTATATTCTTGACGGCGGCTATGCAAATTGGAAAAGGCTGGGCTACCCGGTCAGTAGCGATAAACCGCCCGTGATCGTACCGAAGACGTTCGTGCCGAATATCCAGACACACATGCTCATTGGCCGAGATGAGGTGCTGGAGCGTTTAGGGCGATCCGATACGGTGATTCTAGACTCCAGAGCATCGCAGATATTTGGGGCTGGAGGAGCCGATGGATGAGCGGGCCGGCCATATTCCGGGAGCGGTAAACGCATTTTGGAAGGACAGTCTGACATCAGACGGTTCATGGAAGTCGGCTGAAGCTCAGCGAGCCAGATTTAGCAGCTGCAAGTAGACCCGGATCAGGAAATTATCTTTATTGCGGTTCAGGCGTAACCGCATGTCCGAATGTGCTGGCGCTTGAGCAAGCGGGATATCGCAATGTGAAGCTGTATGCGGGAAGCTGGAGCGACTGGATCTCGTACGATGACAGTCCGATCGCAACAGGTGAGAAGTAAGGGCTTCAAAAAACAAACAGGGGCTGTAGCATATGTCAGGGAAATCTGACGGCCAGCCCCTTTTCTTGTTTACAGCATTGTGATTGGAAGCCCGCACGCGAATGGTTTTATGCACAGATTACTGTGAGCTGCGCTTTTTACCTCGGCTTTGGCCGCGAATGATTTGCTGTGCTCTAAGATAGCGCTTATATTGCACGGGGTCCAGCTTTCTCAAGCCTTTGAAATTCGGATTGGTGTTAGCCTCGATAAACCAGATGTGACGTTTTTGATCGATGGCCAGATCGAGTCCGATAATGCGAAATGGAAAACGTTCGCCAAGAACCTGTACAAGTTTCCGGGAAACGGTGCGAATTTTGGTGAGCTGATCATCAACCTGTACGGGTGGAGTCATTCGCTTCAGAGTAGGCCTGATCCGTGCATCCACCCCTCCTTTGGCTACGTTCGTTACTGTAGCTCCGCGTCGCGTGGCAATTTTGGCGCTCATCCAGGTCAATTGCCAGTTCTTGCCCGGCTTTTGCCAGACGACCCGAAGATCAAATGGCTTACCGTTCACTTTCGCCAAGCGAATTCCTCGTTGAATGACGTACCGCTTGCCGCGCAGCATGGCCGCTTTGACGACGGCCGGCAGCCGTCTTGCTTCGCAAACGATCTTGCGGCGTCCCCACGACACGACATACCCAGAGTTCCGCCTTGCAATGCGAATGACACCGGTTCCGCCGCTTCCTCGATCCGGCTTCACATAGACTAAGCTCCATTTCTGCAGCATGTGCATGAGCTGCGGGTCCGAATACCATACCATCTCCGGCACGTGCTGGGAAACGCGACGATCTCGCATTAAGGGATATGTTTTCCTCATCTTGCTCGCAATATATCGATGTCGGATGATCATAACCTCCTTTTTGTTCACAGGTAGGTGATGCTGCGCTTTGCGCCCAATGCTCGCGAACAAGCGCTTCTTCCCACAATGTATGCATAAGGACGATGATCGAAAGAGGCAAATGACCGATCCTGGTCAGAAGATGTGAATGCCCAAACAACAAGTTCGCAATTTATAAGAAACGGTGAGGTTCAATATGAGTTACATTAAGGTTCATCATCAATACATGGAAAAAAGAACGTTCAGTTTACATGGGGAGGAAGAACATGAGGGAAGCATTTGTCCTGGAATTGTTACAAGATTTGCGTAGTCAGTTGCTTGAAGCCGCTGGCAGTGTAACGCCTTCACTGAGAAGATCGATTCCGCGCGGGATGAACAATCATTTGCACTGGCAGCTCGGCCATGTCTTAACGATCACCGACAGCTTGATCGTTCAGCTGGCAGGGCTGGATTCACGAATTCCGGACACGTATCCAGCATTGTTTGCAACGGGGACGAAGCCTAGTGAATGGCAGGAAGAACCGCCGGCATGGGACGAACTCGTGCAACAACTGGACGATCAATTGCAGTTTATTACATCGTCTATCCAGGGACCAGCATTCAATGAGAAGTTGAACTGGGCAAGAAGTGTCGCTGACAACCCGCTCGAAGCAAAGTCCGTCAGCGAATTGTTTGCCATCTGGATCGCGCATGAAAGTATACATGCTGGGATGGTAAAAGCAATGGCCATGACCTTGAATGAGCTTTGAGTCCTCTGTGAAGGAATAAGATCCGACTAACATACAATCAAACTAGCTGGTGTAGCTGATGTCAACCCAACAAAAGCCCGCTGTCCTATTCAACAAGAGTAGGGATCGCGGGCTTTATTTTGACAATATGAACAATTTTGTAGATACATTTTTGATAACGGGCTTCATGGAGCAGGTAGTGAAACAATTTAGTATATACATCGCCATTGAATTGGAAATGACTGCTATAATTAAAGATGCATTATGTAACAACCTAGGCACAAGATGTACTTTGTACTAGAGGGGGCTGCCGTCGATGGACTGGAAATCTATTTTGTATCAATACAGTTTGCATATATCAGGCAATCAGTGGGATGCGGAGGATTTAGCGCAGGATGCCTGGTTGAAGCTACATGATGCGCTTCAGCTGGAGCCGAAGCGACAAGTTAGCAAGGCCTACCTCTACCGAATTGTGAAGCATATATGGATTGATCGGATGAGGAAAGCATATGGTCACACCGTTCCACTGTCCACAAATTACGAGATGGGTGAAGTTGATTTCACCTTATTAAGCAGGGAGTTATTGGAACAGCTGGCCGAGAGACTGCCGCGAAAGCTTTCTGTCATAGTGTTGCTGGCAGATGTGTTTTCTTTTACGGCGAAGGAAATTGCCGTCATCCTCCATATGCGGGATTCGGCTGTGCAAGTGTCTTTAAGCCGTGCTCGCAGGCGTCTGAAGGAAATAGCTCAAGATCCATCCAGTGCCAATCATCCATCTCCTGCTAGCTACCATCCGGCAAATTTTGATGCCCTAGTGTCAGCCTTTCAAAATCAAGATCCCCATGCCATCTATGAGGCGTATTTCGGATTACGTCATGAAGGCATTCAATTGACAAATCTAATTTCTTCAGAGAATCGATTGTACTTCACATTTTCCGATTCGGATGGCAATATGTTTCAAGCGATTAGTCAGGCAAATTGTGTTTGATTTTTACATCTCGTTACGTTAATTAGATTGAGATCAATATGAAAGGATGATAAACATGTCAAAACATGCAAAAACAACGAATGAATCTGCACATAACAGTGTATTAAAGAGCATCTGTTCCGTTTATGTGCCGGTTCGCAATCCGCTGCGATCCGCGGAGTGGTGGCAGAGAAACTTCGGATTGGAGTACGCCGTACCTTACAATCCGTCTGAAGCGCAAGTGATTCTGAAGCTCGCTGACGGCCAGTGGCTACATTTGGTGGAAAGCGGGGGTGGGTTCGACAGTCAGTTTCCAAACAAGCAAGGCTATCCGATGTTCAGATTTACTTTCGAGGTAAGAGGAATCGAGCGCCTGTATGAACGGTTGAAACAAAATCATGTAACGATTGAAAAGCTGGACGATCGTGGCAGTTGCGGGATTAACTTCGTCTTTCTCGACCCGGATGGCAATAAGTTCGATGTGAATGAAGTGGTGCATGCTTATCGAAGTGCTGAAGAAGTAGACAAAGTAAAGGAGCAATTGTTTCCGCCAATCGTATCGTGATGCCATTAAGCTGGCCTATTTAATTGCAAGAATCCAACTAAAAACGATGGAGCGGGCTTGTACCGAATGTTTTATTGGAAATATCCAATTAAAAATTCATAAACGAAGAGGAACGGTCGATTTCCGCTTTAATTATTGGATATTTGCAATTATATTGCACCAAACTGGCTGTAATCGATGATATAGTTGGATGATTGCAATAAAACATAAAACATAAAACAATCTACCATAGTTGCCGCACTATTCACCAGGCACCTCAGGCGCCCCTGCTCCACAGCCGACTTAGTCAAATTAATATCGCAATTTTCAATAAATCTATTAGCCCCATATTCGCTATCATCAATAGTACACCACGAATCAATGATTTTGGATTAAAGGAGGCTACTGATGAAGCAAATATTATTTGTCCATTGTGCGGGAGTGCAATCTGCGGAGCAAGGAAGCGGGCCACTGATTACAGCATTGCGCAATGAATTCGCGGGTGAGTATGAGCTGATCGCTCCCTTGATGCCGAATGATGAAGAACCTACGTATGCGGCTTGGAAGGAGGCGTTACTGCAGGAACTGCCGAAGCTTCAGGAAGGTGTTCTGCTAGTCGGCCACTCTCTAGGCGGCTCCGTATTGTTAAAGATGCTTGCTGAGCAGCAATTTCCCGTAAGCTGCGCGGGCCTAATACTTCTCGCTACCCCGAAATGGGGGGCCGATGAAGACTGGCAGTCTGAAGCCTATGAGCTTCCACAGCCGATCGCAGATTTTTTGCCGCCAATACCGAAAATTTTGCTCTATCACAGCACAGATGACCATGTTGTTCCGTTCCGTCATGCGGAGCTTTATTTGCAAGCTTTGCCCACTGCAGAGCTACGTGCTTTCACGAACGAAGGACACTACTTTCACAAGCCGAATCGATTGCTCTTGGACGATGTTCGTTCCTTTTTATATACTGGCTCCTAAGCGAATCAGAAGAATGAAGATGAAGACAAGATGTTGAAATCGTGCAACAAAATGCTGCCTGCCTCCGTCATTAAAATCACAAACCCGGGGACGTTTGTTTATAAAGTCTTTAAAGGAAAGACTTTAAGGCAAAGACGTTTAAGCGAAATCGCGAATCGCTATAGTGAGTTCGTTTAACGAATACGGACGAGGAGGCATACGATGAAAAGCATTTTGTACAAACTATGTTTTTGCATTGCGGCATTCGCGCTCATCTTCGTGAGCAGCGCCGCGGCATTTCAGGATCTAGCGGAAAGTGACGACGCATATGAGGACATTATGAAGCTGCAACAAATGGGTATTATAAGCGGCGTTGACGGTAAATTTCATGGAGATCGGCCTTTGACTTATGCAGAAGGCATTCACATGATCGTGAAAGGTATGGACTTGAGTCTGGCCGCCTACACCTTCATCAAAGCTCCGGAGGCAAGCGACTACTTCGACAATGTACCGGATGCAGCTTGGTATACCGAATCCCTAATTGTGGCTGCCGTTAATGGGCTTGACTTGCCGTCTGATCTTGATCCCGAGGCAGTAATGAGCAGGGAAGTATTCACTCATCACCTGTTCACTGCACTGCAAATCACAGGCCCTTATCCGTTTATAGAACTATATAATCTATTAGCGGATGAGGACAGCGTGACGAAGCCATATATGAATAGCATCCAATATATGCTGAACGGGAGAATGGTGGAGCTGGATGAGGACGGAAGGTTCCGCCCGCTAGATGACATCACACGCAAAGAAGCAGCGGTGATGCTGTCGAAAGCGATGGAGTTCAGGAAGCATCACACGCCGATCTCTCCGATTGTTTCCGATGAGGTCACTTATGTAGTGGACTCCGTTACTGATGAGATTAATAAGGTAACGGTTTCATGGGGAGAACAGCCGAATCCCGGGTATGGGATCAGCATTACAGGCATCAAGTTTAACCTGGAGGATCGCATCGCGACAGTGATCTATCAGCGCTCCTATCCGGACCCAGACTTAATGTATCCGCAGGTGATCGTAACGCCGACCGCGGAGACGTACGTATCGTCAGCGTACACCGTCGAAATCGTGGAACAATTGCAGCCTGTTTTACCGATTCAACCCGTTAAACCAGTGCTCCCTGATCTGCCACAGTCGAATGAGGCGTCAGAGGCGGAACGAACGGAGCAAGCGAGTTAGTTGGCGTGAATTGGCGACAACAAAATGAACAAGAACCCGACCTTCGTGGTGCGGGTTCTTGTTTTGCTATGCGATTGAGCTCCAGGAGCAAGCCGCTTTAGTCTGTTTTTTGCAGCTCGCTTTCAGAACGTGATTCGAATTCTTCCTCCGGCACTCGAATCCAACGCTTGAGGTACCCTTGATCGTACAGTGCTTTAATCAGAACGGTAAGCACCGGCGATAAGATCAAACCAGCTATTCCGAATATAGAGGTGGACAAAATCATAAACGCCAGCATCGTAAATGCCGAGACGCCAAGTGAGTTGCCCATGATGCGCGGCTCCAAAATTTGTCTGGTCACCAAGACGATGATCAGCAGAACGGTCAGCCAGATTGCGAGCCAAGTATTGCCGACGATCAAAAGATAGACAATCCATGGAATGAAGAGCGCACTTACACCGAGCAATGGTAAGATGTCCAGCGCAGCTGCAAACAGAGAGATCGCGATCGCATTGTCTACACCTAGAATCAAGAGTCCGATCAAAATGGTAACAAACGAAATCGAGATGAGCTTGAGTAGCGCTTTCAAATAACTCGTGATCCCCTTGACGACGTTATCGCGCAAGAAGATGAATATTTGTTTAAATGTATGCGGAGTTTTGTCATTGGCAATTCGTCTCCATTTGTCTGCTTCCAAACTGAGGAAGAACGCCAAGATGATCCCCAACCCAAAGCTAATAACAAAATTCGAGAAAGAACTGATCGCTCCGGCAATGCTGCCGAGAATCGACTGTACAGAAGTCGTAATAAATTGCCCGACCTGTGCCGCGTATTCGCTGATTTGCAACGTAACATTTTCCGGCAGGGCGTTCCATTCTTCTTGAGCATACTCCAGCATAGCGACGATTTCGAACTGGAAGTTGGCCATATATCGCGGGAAGCGCTCCACAAGTCCCAACGTTTGTGTCACAAACATGTAGCCTAGCCCCGCTAGTAAGGCAAGCAATATAATCGAATACACAATTACCGAGATCGATGTGGCAAAAATCTTCTTCATGCCGCGTTTATGTAAAAAACGTGCCAGCGGTTCGATGATCATAAAGATGATCAATGCGAGTAGTATCGGTGCGGCCAAATCATAGAAAAGGCTGAATAGCCACATGATCAAGTATACGGTTAATACGATTACGGCGATATCGAAAGCGGTCCGCCAATATTTCTTGTAAAAATCGAGCATAACCATCCTCCTCGGATCGGTGGGATCATCTCCTACCAAATTATAACCGAATGAGGCCTATATGGAAACGTCGCTAGATTCTCATGCTGATTGTTCTACAAGGTTCTTTCTATTGCTGTGAATCTTTCGCGTAACAGGAAGGTGGAACTTTGAGCCAAATTTCGAATACAATAATATATGAAATCATATGTGCCAATTACCTTGCCAATTAATACCTGATAAAGGCGCAACTGGAAACGAAAGGTGACGGGATGGACACTGCCTGTGGTTTTGTTGTAGTATATAACTAATAGTAAGTGTTGGCGATAGGAGGGGACTTATCGTGTACCGACTCGGTCAAAGAGTATATTTCGTCGCGGATAAATTCGAGCAAAACTTGCCGATCGGTGATTACGGATATATCATCGCTTATGATCGTAATGCCGACAATGCGTTCGACTACGTAGTAAGAGTTCCGAAGCTGGGGAAGCATGTATACGTTCCAGCTTCCGATATTGAGTTGGAAGAAGTGCTGCTTAAGAACGAAGCGGATCGCATAGAAAGAGAAGCGCTCATTGACTTCGCGCTCGCTACTCGAAACGAAGAGTTGTTCAAGAGAGTAATGAACGGCGACAATGACTCGGAAGACACGAAGAGCAAAGAAGTTCAGTCACGTGAAGACTTTATCAAGCAAGTGAATTTGCGCGCTTGGATTTGATCTGCTAACAATACCGCTGACACATGAAAGGATCAGATTATGGCTGACAAGCTTACGGCTTGCCGGCCATTTTTTGTTCCCAATGCGAAGCGTTGAGTTGGTCAAACAAGTGAGCTATAATATTTAGAATGTAAATGTGTGGATGGAGGTTCGGAACAGATGAGTATTAAAATTCATGACGTTGAACATGTGGCTAAGCTCGCCAGATTAGTATTAACTCAAGAAGAGAAAGAAACATTTACGCAGCAGCTGAACGCAATTCTCACGTATATGGAGAAGCTGAATGAACTGGATACTGAAGGCGTTGAGCCAACGAGTCACGTCTTGCCGCTGCGCAATGTGATGCGGGAAGATGAACCTCGTCCGTCATGGCCGATCGAGAAGGTCATGCTGAACGCACCGGATGAAGAAGACGGTCAATTTAAAGTACCGGCAGTCTTAGAATAGCGAAGGAGGAACTGTTCGTGTCACTACTTGATTCGAGATTGCAAGAATTACATAACAAACTGTCAAACAAAGAACTTTCCGTTACCGAACTCGTGGAAGCTTCTCTTGCAAGGATACAAGCGGTCGATCATAAAGTGAAGGCTTTCCTTCGCGTGGATGAAGACGGCGCCAGGCAAGCTGCGAGCAAGCTGGACAGCAAGCTGTCTTCTGATGATGAGCGCGGATTGCTGTTTGGTCTGCCGGCCGGCATCAAAGACAACATCGTAACTGAAGGGTTGCTCACGACATGTGCTAGCCGGATGCTGGACAATTACAACCCGATCTATGACGCTACGGTCATGCAAAAATTAAAGCAAGCGGATTCGGTGACGATCGGCAAGTTAAATATGGACGAATTCGCCATGGGCGGCTCGACCGAAGGCTCGGCATACCATCTTACACGCAACCCGTGGAATTTGGAGTTTGTTCCAGGTGGCTCGAGCGGCGGTTCGGCAGCGGCGGTAGCTGCTGGTGAAGTCTATTTTGCACTTGGCTCCGACACGGGCGGCTCGATTCGTCAACCAGCCTCGTACTGCGGTGTTGTCGGGCTGAAGCCAACCTACGGACGCGTTTCGCGCTACGGCCTTGTGGCGTTTGCATCGTCGCTTGATCAAATCGGACCGCTGACGAAAACTGTAGAGGATGCGGCCTATGTCCTGCAAAGCATTTCCGGCTATGATCAGCTGGATTCGACTTCTGCCAATGTGGATACACCGGACTTTGTTAGCGCGCTAAGCGGAGAGGTCAAAGGGCTGAAGATCGGTGTTCCTAAGGAGTTCTTCGGGGATGGAATCGATCCGGCGGTCAAGGATGCGGTGTTCAATGCACTGAAGGTTTATGAAGGTCTTGGTGCAACGTGGGAGGAAATCTCACTGCCGCACACCGAATATGCTGTAGCGGCTTATTATATTATCGCTTGTTCGGAAGCCTCCTCCAATCTTGCGCGCTTCGACGGTGTGCGTTACGGCATCCGTTCCGCTAATGCTGGCAATCTGCTCGAAGTTTATGAGAAATCGCGCAGTGAAGGTTTTGGTCCGGAAGTGAAACGCCGCATTATGCTCGGCACTTACACACTCAGCTCCGGCTACTATGATGCGTATTACTTGAAGGCTCAAAAGGTGCGGACGCTCGTTAAGCAAGATTTTGAACAGGCGTTCGAAAAGTTTGATGTTATCATCGGTCCAACGACACCGACGCCGGCGTTCAAGATTGGTTCGCAAATCGATGACCCGCTAACGATGTATCTGAACGATGTGTGCACGATTCCGGTCAATCTGGCCGGCGTACCCGCCATTAGTGTACCGTGCGGCTTTGCGGACGGCTTGCCGATCGGCTTGCAAATTATTGGCAAGGCGTTCGACGAATCGACGGTGCTGCGTGCGGCGCATGCATTTGAGCAGCATACGGAACATCATAAGCAACGACCGTCGCTTTAAGCGGCTCGATCCCGTAAAGGAGGTTCAATCATGACAGCTGTGCAAAGCAAATATGAAACCGTAATCGGTTTGGAGGTTCACGTCGAACTTCATACGAAAACGAAAATTTTCTGCGGCTGCTCCACTTCATTCGGTGCGCCGCCTAATACACATACATGTCCGGTTTGTCTAGGTCATCCAGGCGTGTTGCCGGTATTGAATAAACAAGCGGTAGAATACGCGATAAAAGCAGCGATGGCACTAAACTGTAAAATCGCAACAGATGCGAAGTTCGACCGCAAAAATTACTTCTACCCGGATTCACCTAAGGCGTATCAAATTTCGCAAAATGATCAGCCGATTGGTGAAGGGGGATGGATTGATATTGAAGTGAACGGGGAAACGAAACGCATCGGCATTACCCGTGTCCATTTGGAAGAAGATGCGGGCAAATTGACTCACGTCGACGGCGGTGTCGCTTCGCTCGTTGATTTCAACCGCGTCGGAACGCCGCTGATCGAGATTGTGTCTGAACCGGATATTCGCTCGCCGGAAGAAGCTAGGTTATATTTGGAGAAGCTAAGGGCGATCATGCTTTACTGTGAAGTATCAGATGTAAAGATGGAGGAAGGCTCACTGCGTTGTGACGCGAATATTTCTCTTCGCCCGTTCGGACAGGAGAAGTTCGGAACACGTGCAGAACTGAAAAACATGAATTCCTTCCGCAGCGTGCAGCGCGGCCTGGAATATGAACAGTGGCGACAAGCGGACATACTGGACAGCGGCGGGGAAGTGGTGCAGGAAACTCGCAGATACGACGATGAACAAGGCAAGACGTTCTCCATGCGGGGCAAAGAAGACTCGCACGACTACCGTTACTTCCCAGATCCGGACCTGGTACGCTTGTATATCGATGATGAATGGAAATCGCGTATCAGAGCGTCCATCCCGGAGCTGCCAGATTCCCGCAAGGCTAGATATGTTGAGGAATATGGATTGCCAAGCTACGATGCGGAGGTTATCACCACTTCCAAGCAGCTGGCTGATTTCTTTGAGGAAAGCTTAAAGTATACGAAGGATGCGAAGGCGGTTGCGAACTGGATTATGGGCGATTTGCTCGGCTATTTGAATGCAAACGGTCTTGAGCTTGCCGATGTTAAGGTAACCGGTCAAGGCTTAGGCGAAATGATCGGCTTGATCGAAAAAGGCACGATCAGCGGCAAGATCGCGAAGACGGTCTTCAAGGAAATGCTGGAAACCGGTAAAGCACCGCAAGTAATCGTGGAAGAAAAAGGCTTGGTGCAGATCAACGACGAAGCAGCGATCCAAGCGATTGTGCAGCAAGTCGTGGCAAATAATCCGCAATCGGTCGCAGACTATCAAGCCGGCAAGCAGAAAGCGATCGGCTTCCTGGTCGGGCAAGTGATGAAAGAAACGAAGGGCAAAGCGAATCCAAGCCTCGTAAACAAATTGATCGTACAAGAAATTCAAAACTTATAATTCAAGGGCTTGTCAGCCCAATAGATGGCTTCGTGCATTCGCTGGCTGAAGACTACGGAAGGATGAGGAAATGATGGTTCATATCGGACGCTATACAGCAGCTTTGTTGTTAATTGCCACGGGTGTAGCGCTAGTGCTGGATCAGACAACAGGCTCTCGATATTTGGCATCGCTTATCGACTGGTGGCCGAGTATCTTCATCATACTCGGGATTGAAACCATCCTTCTTTCCATGGTCTTTAGATCGCGCGATGCCAAGCTGAGATTTTCCTTCAGCTCTGTGTTCGGAGCGGCATTGATAACGATTGTAGTCTTGCTGTTCACCAACTTTGGTGAAAGCAAGTTCGGAGAGAACGGATGGCGCTTCTGGGAGAATGGCTTTGAACAAGTTGCCATGCCTGTACAGCATGTGGCATTGAGCGAAAGAACGGAGCAGATTCGCGTCCGTAACACAAACGGTAAGGTAGAAATACGCTCCGGACAAGTGGAGCAAGTGACGATTGAACCGGTAGTGCACTATTTAAAGTTTCTAAACGATAATGCAGCACAGGAAGTGTTGCAACAATCAAGTGTGCGCATTACGGAAGGTGAGACTTTAGAAATTGTATCGGAAGGTTATCGTTACCGACATTTGTTGTGGAAGCTAAGAGCGCGAATGGACCTGGTGATAACGATTCCGGATGCTCAGAAGGTGGATGTTCACCTGGAGTTATCGAACGGAAGCGTGACAGCATCCAACATGCAAATGAAAGAGCAATTGACTATTCGTACATCGAATGGAAACATCCAGGTGGCGAATGTGCAGGGCGGCCTCAACTTAACTACGAGAAATGGCGATATAGAAGTAAAGGACGTAACCTCGATCTCCATCATGCGGACGAATAACGGAGACGTTCTGATCGAGAACGTTTCGGCTTCTGTAGATGCCACCACGAACAACGGTGATGTTGAGGTTCGCGGCACTGCCTCAGATTTATATTTGAAAACAAACAACGGTGAGATTGTGGTGGAGTCCGATGCAGTCAACGGCAATTGGCAGCTAGAGACGAACAACGGCGATATTTCCCTTGCGCTTCCGGAGCAGGGTGATTTTCGCATTCGCGGTCGCGGGAAAGTTGATACTTCGCTCGATTGGCTGGAGGTGCAACGCCGATCCGTAGAAGGTCAGAAAGGCAGCGGTCAATATTTGATCGAAGTAGAAACGCAAAATGGGGAAATCGTCATTCAACATTTCCTTAGACCATAATCAAGGTTACATAATGGGATAATCAATAGGGAAAATATATGCAGCTCTGCCATTTTGACACGTTATGTGCCGATTTGTTGACAAATGATTGTTTTCACACATACAATAAGTAATAAGAATTATTATAATTTACGGATATGAAGGTGGTGAGGCGTGATGTCCTCCAGAGTTGAACACGCTTTGCAAAAATTAAAAATGACTGGCATTCGCATGACACCGCAAAGACAGGCGATACTAACCTACTTGTTAGAATCGATGACCCATCCGAGCGCTGATGAGATTTACAGATCATTGGAGCCGGATTTTCCGAATATGAGCGTTGCTACGGTATACAATAATTTGAAGGTTTTTGTCGAAGCGGGACTGGTTAAAGAGCTCACCTACGGGGATGGCGCCAGCCGGTTCGATGCGGATATGTCTGATCATTACCATGTCATTTGCGATCATTGCGGGAAGATCGTTGACTTTGAGCATACGCCGCTGTCACAGATCGAGCGAGAAGTGGAACAGCATACTGGATTTGCTGTCAAGAGTCACCGGATGGAGCTGTACGGGACTTGCCCGGACTGCATGAAGAAGAGATCTGCGGTTCATTGACCCTGAATATTTCTTTTGGGTTGTAACGATTCTTGTAAGTTAGACGACGTGCCTGCTGGAATCTGCGGCACGTTTTTTTTCGGTCATTTCGCTTCAATGTGTCACAGACATGACGAGGACATAAGTCTTTGAAAAAATATGCAGGACTTGCGAAGTGTAGTGCTTGCAACCGTAGAATGTTCCTTCAATGCTTTGCAGACATAGCCTTGGGAGAGGAGTGTACAAGTGAATCAAGCTTTTGCGCCGCGCCATCATACACGAAGAAGGAAGAAGTCTGGTATCGGTCGATTTTTCATATTCGTGATCGTGGTTGCGGCACTTGCATGGATCCTGTATACAGGGTATGCCGCATATGTAGACTGGTTGGAAAATCAACCAAATATGGAAAAGGAACCGTTCACTCATGAAGGCATAGAGGTTCCGATATATTATGGTGGCGAACTGTTTGCCCAATCTGCACGGGGCCAAGGGGGAAGCGCTTCAATTGCCAATCGATTTTATCCAACTGCATATTGATCCTTATTTGTTTTACGAGGAAGGCTCGGAATCCGTGATCTTGACCACTGAGGATCGCGTGGTTCGCTTTAAGACAGAGCAGCTCACCGCTTTTATGAATGAAGAGCCGATCACTTTGCAGTATCCGGTAGAGATCGTGGAGGATGTCGTGTATATGCCGATCTCACCATTAAAAGAAATGTATGGCATACACGTCGTGCAAGATGAACAGACTGGCGTCGTTCGCGTCATGCAAGAAGGGGATGCCGTGCAATGGGGAGTCGTGTCGTATCGAGAAGAAGGGGACGTAGTCTCACTTAGGTCCGGCCCATCCATCAAAAGCACGGTCTATGCAGAACTAGAAGCGGATGAGGAAGTCATGATTTGGGGAGAAGAAGAAGGCTTCTATATCGCCCAACTTACAAACGGGATCAAAGGCTATGTGAGCAAAGATGAGATTCGTTTGTCACATATTGAGCAAGTTCCATTCGTGAAGAAGACTGTGCCGAAGGTTCCTTTCCAACCGCTCGGCGGTAAGGTGAATTTAACGTGGGAGAACGTTACCGTATATGGCGCGACGAACACAAGTGCGATCGGCGATATGCCAGGACTAAATGTTGTAAGTCCAACTTGGTTTCATCTGCAAGATGGTGAAGGGAACATCGTGAATATTGCCGATCCGAATTATGTGCGCTGGGCACATAATCGGGGCTATCAAGTGTGGGCGCTGTTCAGCAACAACTTTGATCCGGATATTACATCTGAAGTCTTAGCCGATTACGATACCCGCATGAAAGTGATTAAGCAACTGCTCGCATTCGCCGAGCTGTATGATTTACAAGGGATAAACATAGATTTTGAGAATGTATATTTGAAAGACAAGGATCGATTTACGCAATTCGTTCGCGAGATCAAACCCCGCTGGCACATGAGCAAGGATTGGTCATTTCGGTAGACGTTACCGTGCGGGCGGCAGTGAAATGTGGTCGCTGTTTACGATCGCAAGGCGCTTGGCGAGACCGTTCGACTACACTGATTTTAATGGGGTATGATGAGCATTGGGCTTCTAGCCCGATTGCAGGCTCTGTTGCCTCGTTGTCCTGGGCGGAAAAAGGAATTATAGATATTATGACTCATGACGAGGTGCCTGCCTCCAAGATGATATTAGGCGTTCCTTTCTACACGCGTCTATGGGCGGAAGAAGTCGTGGACGGTCAAGTAAAAGTATCCTTGCGGGCACTCTATATGTCCGGCGCGCAGAAAATCGTCGAAGAGAGAGGGCTGACCCCTGGTTTCGATGAAAAAAGTGGACAAAACTATGTCAGCTATGAAGAAAATGGCATCACCTATAAGATGTGGCTAGAGGATGAACAGTCGATGCGAGCGCGAGCGGAAACCGTCAAACGCTTGGATTTTGGCAGGGATCGCTTCTATGGCGGCGAGGGTTTGAAACGCCGAATATTTGGGGTGTAATCGAGGAAGTGTTGGCAGTAAAGCCAAACTGAACGACAAACCGGGTTTGCATAAAATTGCATACCGGGTTTGTTAGTGTTGATCCATTGAATCCATCGTTAACTGCTTTGGCTCGGCTGTCCATCGCCGGATGGCGCTTGACTGGATTTTGCATATTTCTCATCGAATGTCAAAATGGTATGACAGAACATACAACGGTCGGTTTTGCCGATCATCTTCGTCAGCTTACCGCATTCTGGACATGCGATTTGCACCGTGCTCGTAGACATCATCCCGGCCCAGAAATAGACGAACAGACTGCCGACTATCGCGATGGTGCCGATGACGAGAAACAGATAGGCGATGATCCGACCAACCTGATTGCCGAATACGACAATTCCCCCTGTGCCGAGGATCATAGCGCCCAAGCCGCACATCGTGAGCAGCAAACCCCAGGTTCTGAACTCATTGATTTTTGCAGATTTTAACTTCATGAAATTGTTCAACTCTTTTCGATAAAAATCTCAGTGACGTGCAGGAAAAAACTTAGCTATTGTTGAATATAGTATTGTCTTTGAGACTTCGTTTCATTAAATAGAAATGACGTCAATCAGAAGCTTCATTTGTGCTGTCTGATCGGGTAAGTAACAGGATGTCGGGGGTGCGATGCGTTGATTAACGCAGAAATTGATTTTATGAATGATTACAAAGAAGACGAAAGAATCGTCAGTCTGCTGACCGTGAACAATGAAAAAGGTGATCAGCCGTTGATCAGAGGCTTTGACATGCTTCTGCTAGTGATCACTAACGATCAGCAAGCCTCAGGTACCACTTATCATTATATAAGAGATGACCTGCGGATACAAGAAAGATGGCTGTATGCGAGAAGTCTAGAGGACTGGGTTTGCGACAATGAACATCGATTTGTCATTCAATGGCTGCTGGAAGGTGAGATCCAGTACGACCGCACCGGATACTTGACGGATTTGCGCGCGAACATTATGAGGTTGGATCCGGAAGTTCAGGAGCGGAGGCTGTTGCAAGAGTTTGGTCTGTTCTTGCATGCGTATTTGCGAAGTAAAGAATATTTGAATCAAAACTATTTGTTGGATGCATACAGCAAAATTTTGGAAGCTTTGCATCATTGGGCGAGAATTACCGTTATCGAATCCGGCACACATCCTGAAGTCATCGTTTGGAAGCAGGTTTATGATTACAATCCTGGTGTTTACAAATTGTATGATGAATTGACGCACAGCAACGAAACGTTGGAGAAGCGAGTACAGTTGCTCGTATTGGCAAGCGAATTTGCCATCGTTTCGAAGATGAAGGATTGCTGCAAGCTCATCATTCAAGTGTTGGAAAGCCGCAAAGGATGCTGGAGCGTGATGCAATTGCAACATCATCCTAAGCTGAGCGGTTTGAATATTGACTTTTCGATTATTTTGAAGCAGTTGGCCACCAAATCATTAGTGAAAGAAGTGAAGGTCCCCAATTATAAGGGACAGTCGACCGTTTTGGAGTTGCAATATTGCGCTGTTTAAGCTTTATGTATCATGTATTTAAGAGCCAAGGAGCGTTGCGGATGCAGGTTGATCGACATCCGTAAGACCTTGGTTTTTTTATGCTATTCGTGTGAAATCTTCGCTCAATTATGACAAAATGATAAGAACTATAAAATTTCCATGAATAACTCTTGACTTTGTACGGCAAGCTATGTTAAATTGTTTCTCGCCGCCAAAAACGGCAGCATCAATACAATCGCGAGAGCGCCATATGAATCAGCTGCATGGTTGGGTAACCCGCCAGTTGCGGCACTTCGTGAGAAACACTCACAAGAGATTCATAGGATGGTTCCGGTGGTTGTGGAGCCTGGCTTAGCAGCTTTAGGCAGCGACCAGAAATCACC
>CAVWLN010000014.1:60000-89241 GCA_963755735.1 uncultured Paenibacillaceae bacterium | reverse complement strand
TCGTTATCCGCAAAGCTAGTCTCTTGACCATCTTCCCAGCTAAGCTGCAAAGCTCTGGCAACCATAACAGCTGCTTCAGCACGAGTGATCGATTGGTTAGGCTGGAAGCTTCCATCACTATACCCTGCGACTATTCCTGCTTGCACTGCCAGACGGATGGCATCCTCCGCCCAAGTGCCAATCTCTGCAGTATCGGTAAAAGTTAGCTCCGCCCCCTCTCCATCGAGCTGTAAGGATCTCACTAGCATAACTAGGAACTCCGCACGTGTCACCGGTTGATCCGGCTTGAATGTGCCGTCCGGGTAACCTGCGACCCAACCATCCGCTACAGCTTCCGCAATATGCTGCTCCGCCCAATGTCCTGCCGTATCTCGGAACTCCACTTCCTGTTCTTCCGGTGCCCTCTGGACTATCGTCAGTGTGTACGTTTTACTAGAGCGATCCTCCGCTTGCACAACAAGTTGGATGACATTGTCGCCTGGTTGCAGATCGATGACCACATCATCGTCGTCTAGCGTCTGTCCTTGCCACTTGACCTGGGCTCTACGGTGATCTGCCGCAAATTTCAACCTCACGCTATCGGCAGTTGTCTCAGCAAAATATTCGATAATATGTGGTTTGAAAGCAGGTGTAAGCTTCACAAGCCCTTGTTCCGTATGAATCTCTAACTGTTTTAAGTCAGCGTTATCAGATATAGTATCGTCGGCCCGAGTACTTCTTGATCGACCGCCGCTGGATGCAGGAGCTTCCGTCGTTGCGCTTACGCTGAGTCCAGGTTCGCTCACGTTATCGCTGGCGTCATACGCTTTCACCGTGAAATGATACGTCGTGCTCGGCGTAAGACCCGTCAGGATATACGAATACACGGAATCTGTAACGGAGTAGGTAAAATCCGTCACCGTGCGATCGACTTCTTGATGACCGTCGACAAAGATGCGATATCCTTCTACCGCAACGTTATCCAGAGCTTGTGACCAGGATAGCTTGACCGTGGACTGGGTGATGTCAGACACAACTAATTCACTCGTAGCTGGCCATTCGGGAGGAATCGTATCCACCACGACAGCGACGTTCGTCCGCGCACTGGCGATATTGGAGTCGCCAGCATAGCTTCCACCTACGACTGACAAATAAAACTCATACGTCGTATCGTCCAAGAGCCCGGTGACAACCGCGCTAGTGGAGCTGTCTGTAATGGGTGAAGCCGTTGTCGCATCGGTCCAGGTTGTCTCCCCGCTCACTCTTTGCTTGACGGTTACAGATGTTGCACCTGTTGGCGGTGAAAAGTTTAGCGTAACCGACCGATCCCCGCCAATTGCGGTTAGATCAGAAATCGGAGTCGTGACTACTGGAGGCGGATTGGTAGAAGCGCCTGCCGCATTAGAGTTGCCGCGGCGAGGTCCACCTTGTACCTCAATGTATAGAGAATAATACGTATCGTCGGCGAGTCCGATTACGGTCGCACTCGTCGCACCTGCCGTGATCGGTGCGGCGGTCGTCGCATCAACCCAAACAGCAGCTACGGGATCCCATATTTTCACCTTGACAGAAGTTGCAGCGGTGAGCGGAGAGAACGTCAGCGTAATCTCACGATCTCCGCCTATTGCGGTTAAGTCGTTAATCGGCCTCGCGGCTTCAAGTGTTCTGGCGGTGGCGATGTTCGAATCTCCTGCGTGCGGTCCTCCAATCACTTCAAGTTTAAACTCATACTCTGTATCATCGGTTAACCCAATCACGGTCGCTTCTGTCGAGCTGGCCGTCACGGTATAAAGAGTAGTCGCATCAATCCAAGTAGCCGTTCCTGCCTCTCGCTGCTTCACGGTTATAGTCGTTGCACCGTTGGCTGCAGAAAACGTCAGCGTCACCGATCTTTCCTCTCCTATCGCAGCCAAATCGCTGAGCGGCCCCGATGCCCGTGGTTGAAACACCTTCAAGTGGTTGCCATCCAATACATAAAATTGACCCGCGTGACTGAAGGCGAGATCATCGATGATGCTGCTTGTGACAGGATACCCTCCAAATTCACCTAGAAATGTGCCGTCCGTTTGAACGATTTGTATCCGATAATTGTACGCATCTACGACATGAATCTGATCCGCGGCGTCGATGGCGATTTTTCTCGGACCGTTAAAGTTTCCTACAGCAGTACCGGCTCCTCCCCAGCGTTCTTCAAAGCTGCCATCTGCGCGAAATTTATTCAAATAATGCTCTGTTCCATCTGAAATATATACGTAGCCGGCAGAGTCTATACCTACTCCGCTTGCCGTTTGCACCTTGCCTGGATCAGAACAAGGAGGATGTCCGGTTGTTCCGCAAAGACGATCGCCAAATGTCATGATATGACTGCCATCTGCATCAAACTTCTGAACCGTCTTAAAGTCCGCCACATAGACGTAGTCATGAGCATCCACGATCAAATCATTCATTTGCCGAAACTTCCCATCCCCTTCTCCCTGCACGCCCCATTTCTTGTCAAACGTACCGTCAGGTTTGAATTTTTGAACGCGGTAATTTAACGTATCAGCCACATAAATATTCCCCGCTGAATCGACCGCAATCCCTTTAGGCTGGAGGAATTCCCCGTCTCCGCTTCCCGCTTGACCAAAGCTATGCTGGAAAGAACCGTCGGGAGCATATTTCAGGATTCTATGCTGATAGGTGTCCGCAATATAGATATAGCCTGACGAATCAATGGCTAGACCGCCCGCCGTTTGAAACTGATCCGTAGACATGCCGAGCCAGTTGTCCAATCGGACACATCATCGAGTCTAGCAATATTACGATGATTGACAGCGTAGAGTTCATTTTCTATTGGATGCCAAGTCATCGCTGTATTTATATGCTTTGTAAACACTCTGACATCGATGTCAGTGGTGACGATTGTAGCAGGGTCCACAGTATTCAGATCATGACCGGTCACGATGACTTCCTGCAACTTTATGCCGGCTCCAGACAAATCCAACACATATAACGTATGATTCCCATCGCTTGCTTCCTGAAGATGCAAACTGCGAGGGGATAGTATAGATAATTTGGAATGATACGTCCACGTGGAAGTTCCACTGTTCCATGTAAATAATTGAACACGCGCATTATTCGAATCAGCTACATATAACTGATGCCCACTACCAACCGTTAGGCCCGTTGGGTACTGAAGCTCCCCATCACCAGTACCACTTCCTCCAACACTTGTCACAAATGAGCGATCAGATTTACGGAAGATCTGCACGCGATTATTGCCAGAGTCCGCAATATAAATGTAATCATCATCGATGGCGATGGCGAAAATCCCAGTAAACTCCCCATCGCCAGAACCTCTTCCACCGAAAGTATGCAAGTGGTTACCACTATCATCATAAATTTCGATTTCATCGTTTGTGCGACCTACATAAATATGGCCTGAGGTCGGATCCAAGGTTAGTCTTCGGATGCCGTATACCGTCCAATGTGTCACATAGTCTCCTGCTGCATTGTATTTGATGATCATGTTTTGCCCAGCATCCCCAACATATACGTTTCCGGCTGAATCGAAAGCGACGTCACTAGGTCCGACTACTTGCTGGTAATCTCTAGGATCTCCCGGAAATTGTTTGACCAGATCGTAGCTAGGAATACTAGCGGCATAGCTAGTTGTCGATAGGATAATGAAGCCGCATACCATAAACATAAGGAAGCAAATACGAGCCGCTTGCTTCGTATGGATACGTATATTCATTAAATCATCCCTCCAAATTCAAGTTAAATTTTTGACCCATGGTAATGACGATTATAATGAATATCAACTCCCGTATTCACTATTACATTGCTTTCATCTTACTCTCAATTCGAACGAAATTAACATTATTTGTTTACTTGATATTGATATATTTTGCTATAATCTACTAAATACATCATTTTTTAATCGATTGGGGGACTTTGCTGCATGCCATCCATTCATCACTTCATCATGAGAAAAAGAAAGTTCGTCGGAAGAAAAGAAGAGCTGCAAGCGATGGAGCGTTTGCTGCAAGCCAAGGATGACGAATGGCATATCCTTCATTTTTATGGCTCTGCCGGTATGGGGAAAACCGTTTTGCTGCAGCAGTTTTTACAATTGCATAAAGATGAGTTTCCGATGATTTATATAGATGGCCACAGCGGCTTTCAGACAGAGGAGCAATTTCTTGACGCTCTTAGCGAGCAGCTCCACCATATACATCCAGCTCATGAGAAGAATGCGACAAATGTCCTTGAGCAGTTCATTGATGTGGCTCGCCAAAGTTCGATTTTTGTCCTTTTATTAGATGGCCTGGATCAATGTCGTCCTATATTCAATTGGCTGAAGACGACGTTTCTTCATCAATTGCCTGTCCATATTCGCGTCTATACGGCGGGAAGAGCACCTTTTGATGATTGGCAAACTTCCTTCGGCTTTGAAAGCATTGTCAGAAACGTACAAATGAAGCCTTTCGGCAAAGCGGAATGGACCGAATATGCTGCCGCGTGCGGAATTACGGATGCTCATCTGCTTTACCAAATCGGTTTCATTTCTCAGGGCAACCCGCTCGCCGTCGCGTTAATTTGCAATCAAATGATGGAGAAAGGGCAGCCTGTCCAACTATCAGAAGACGATTATCGTCACTTCATTGCTTTATTTGACAAGCATTTGTTATCTGAGAAGCAGCTAGACGGCGTGAATGGAGATTTGCTGGCTCTGGCATCGTTAACCTATACCTTCGATCAAGAATTGCTTGAACATATGATGGGACAGCAAATAGATAAATCAGAATTTTCCCAATTATGTCAATCATCATTTGTAAAATCGCATGAAGATGGGGGCTGGATGGTCAACAACGGCATCAGGTGGTGGTTAAGAGTTACGATCAAAGAACGATTTCCGAGCGCCTATGAGCAATATAAACAGCGTGCCGCCAACATGCTGGAGCAACGCATCTCGCAAACGAGCAAAGAGCACATCGCGAAACGATTAGGGCTATCGATCGGCAAATTCTTCTTGCAAGATACGCTCTTTATGCACCTTGTGTATTTCGGTAGTCATGAGAAGTTTGAAGTAAGAGCGGCTAAGGAAGAAGAGCTTCCTTTGTTAGCCCAGATGTATCAGCACAACTTGCGAATCTCTCCTCCTTATCTGGAAGACAGCTCACATCAGGAGCAATATTTCTTCGATGTATGGCAAGTCGATCCGCAGGCGTTCCAGATCATTGAGTACGAAGGGCAACGGGTAAGCTTTTTGGTTCGCGTCTATTTATCGGATGCCATGCGTGCAATCTTTGGGAAGATTCCGACAACTCAAAAATGGATGCAAGCAAGGAAATATACGGATGAAGATTTGTTCTATTGGACTGTGTCCATGAATCATCCGACAGCTTGGGAGACGGTTCACTTCTTCCTGCAGCATTTGTTTCTTCCAATGCTGCCGAACAGACGGGTTATCTGTCAGTTGATCTTACCAGATCAAGATGAATTTTTGCGGCATGTCGGATTTGACCATGTGGAAGGGGTGGATTATACGACGTCGAGCGGCCTTCGACTGTCCTTTTACGAGTTGGATAGCCGGGCGAGCGGGCAACCGCTTGTCGCTGCCTCTACTGCTAAGCATGAGCTTGCTGAATGGGTACGTTTGACGAAGCAAATTTTATCTCACTATACAGTGCTACGGCATCAGCTGGCTCTGCTTGAACAGTGCAGGCAGCTTTGGCATAGCGATATGCAGCATGAGCAAATTGCGGAGCATGTACAACTGATCATAGAAGAGCAGCTTAATTGGCTTAAGGAAGGGAGCCGACAGCAAAAAATCCAAGCGCAAATTCTGCAATATGCTTACATTAAGAAGCATGGCACCCATGAAACGGTGGCAGCACTGCTCGATCTTCCTCCGTCCACCTATTATCGTCAATTAAAAAAATTGATCCATAGCATCGCGTCCATGCTGCAATCGCAAGCATGGGACTGCCGCTCTGCTACGGATCCCTGATCATTCTGTCGTATAATAAGATTGCTCCGCGACGATCCGAACTGTAGATTTCGTATTGGGCTCTGCCGCCATGACTTGAATCATAATTTTTTGCATGCCGGTTATATCCGCTTCGATATCCACGAGTCCATCTTCCTCGCTGATCAATACGGTTTTGAATTGTGAGGACGTATTCGTATTGATTAACGTTATTTCGGTGTCATCCCCTTCGATGCCAACCTTTAAGTGAACTTTTCCGTATTGTCCTGCAGGCTCGATTTGAAACCGACTCGGCGAGTTTAAGACAGTTTGAAACCAAATGACTTCCCCATGGTCTGTCCCTTGTATTTTCCGATTGTTCTCATCCGCCGTCACCGTTGCCGAGAATAGACTGAATGACTCGCTTAGAATCGGCACCTTATCCGAGGTTCCACCGATATGAACGGTATAGTTTTCAGCATCCCACTGAATGGGAATATCCATCGCCTCAGCTACTGCTCTTACAGGCAAATACGTAGACCCTTCATACGTAATCGGATAAATGACCGTTTCCCCTGCCTTCGGCTGCCATGGCGCTCCATTCAATGTAAACTTTAGCTCTTTATTCAGCTGGGCGCGAATATCCACTAACGTCGTTGCGGCCGCCGCCGTTATCCCAATACAGGACGCTACGATCAGGCATGTGATTGCGACCCACAAGTTCTTCCTCATCTAGCTCTGCCTCCAGTCATTATGAAAGTTGATCCTATTCATCCATCTATGAATATCTTAATCTTGATCAACTCTCATAATCACTGTCACTTTACTCTCACTTTATGATTCGCACTCCGGCATGTCAGGTGACTAACCGCCTGAGTATTATGCGAAGCTATCATCCATTCTTCATCCATGCTTCCTTGTTCAGCTCATTGTTGATCGCGGCGGCGGTCATTGCACCCTTAGATGCGGCAGCTATCGCCTGATGCAATTGTGATGCAACATCACCGGCGCTATAGACGCCCGGTATGCTTGTTTTTCCAAATTCATCGACGACGACCATCCCTGCTTCCGTAAGCTCACAGCCAAGCGCTCGCGGCAAATCGGAGCCTGTTACGAGCACAGGTTTGAAGAAGATTCCTCGGCATGGAATGGTCGTTCCATCTTCAAGCACGACCTGCTGGACGATTCCGTCAGTAGAATCGATGCGCCGAATCGGTGCATCGAAGAGCGGCACTTGATGCAATCGCAGTTCCGCACGCTCTTCTTCTGTCAGCTCATCGGGACCGTTCGTGCAAACCGTAAAGCGATCCGTCCACCCGGATATTAAGGGGGCGAAATGCATCAGATCTGCTCCCTTGTTAATGATAACAAGTGGCTGATCCCGCAGCTCCCAACCATCGCAGTATGGACACACAAAAGCACTTTTCCCATATACGTCAGCTAATCCCGGTATGCCCGGTGGCTGATCCTTCATACCGACGGCAAGCAATATTTTTTTACTTGTAAATACTTGACCTTGCTCCGTCTGAATTTGAAACTCGCCGTCGGCTCCTGTGACCGAGACTGCTTGCTCAGCCACGAATGATACGGACGGATACGAACGGATTTCCTCCTGCGCAATTCGCCGGAACTCCCTCGGACTGAGCCCGTCGCGGGTGAGAAATCCATGCATCTCACGAGTCACAGCATTGCGGGGACGGCCTTCGTCGATCACGACAACATTCTTCTTCGCTCTACCAAGCATTAGAGCGGCATTTAGCCCAGCTGGTCCGCCGCCAATGATCGTCACATCGAACGTTTGCTTCTCCATCTGATCATTCCTTCCATAGTCCATCTTTAATATCCGTAATTGAGGTGAACAAAAGCTTATCCTTTCTTGTTTACGGCAAATGTGTAACGCTAGAGAACTTCACTCATTAAGCTGTGTGCTTCACTTGACGAAATAGATTCAGGCATACGGCGCATGGTCTGTACTCCATTTCGAAATCTGCACATCTTTTATTTTTTCTCTAAGAACACACAGCTATTACAGATATTTTGTATCTATAATAGCTGTTTTATGTCTGTTTTGCAACTGGTTTTCTAAATTCGATTCGTCATATCTCCTTACAGGACTATGGATTTTTTATTAATCGCGTCTTTCACATATGCTTAATTCGATGGCGATATTTCTCAATATATTTCTGATTCTGCTCCATGCCGCCCGGTATATTACCACTCACAAAAACGGGCGGATTGACATGACGATCGACTAAATGCTGCACAATGCTGGCACTTAACAGGTTCAAGATATAGGCGCCGATCACCGTCGAGCCTGGAGCCATTTTTTTATGACTACCAGGTATATTCAACAAAGCATCTCCGTATGGTAACTTGTTGTCAATGACCACATCCGCTAATTCATACAACCTTTTTCCAGAAGAATGTCTGGATGGTTGATTCGCATAATAGGAGCTCGTGAGCGCGATGACCTTCAACCCTCTTTCTCTCGCTTCCATCGCCATTTCCACAGGCAGACTGTTGATCCCCGAAGTAGAGACAATCAATAAAACTTCCCCTTTTTCCAAACGGTAATTGTCCAGGATATGCTTGGCATAACCCGACATTTGTTCAATTTGCGTGCTTTTTAACCCCCCTTCGTGAAGCATGATACTAGATTCAAAAATCGCATTCACCGGTACCAAACCGCCTGCGCGACAAAACATTTCCTCCACCAACAAATGAGAATGCCCGCAGCCAAATACATGAAATAGCCCGTCATTTTGAATAGATTCTGCTATCATTTCTGCCGCTTGCCGAATCGTGCCCAATTCCTCAGTCAGGATCACATCCATCAGCGCTTTAATCTTTTGATTATATTCAACTAACAACATGTGGCCACCTCTATTTTTATAAGCTAAAGCTAAGATCAATGATTAGATCCAGGCATCCTGTTTGAGCATCGCAGCCCGTATGGCACCATAAACGCCAGCCAGAGAGCCCAGTCGCCCTACGGAAACTGGAATTTGACGAACACTCGGTGAACCGTACTGCTGGATTCTCTCCTTTATGATCGCTTCGAACAAGTCAAAAGCATCGCTAACTCCACCAGAAAATAATATGATTTGCGGATCCAGAATGCTCGCAACAACTGCCAATGCCTTCCCCAACTTGTCCGCGATCTCTTCGATGACATCGAGACTTTGACGATTATTCGCTCTTGCCATCTCGACCAAATCATATGACGACAGGTTAGCATCGATCTGTTTCGTCTTTTCCCACAAAGCCGTGCCTGAGGCATGTCTTTCCAAATACCCATGCTGTGGATCGGCCGCTTCATGCAAATCTAGATTTATCCAACCGAAGGCTCCCGCACTCCCGCTTGCTCCGCGCAAAATTTTGCCATCCAGCATAATCGCACCGCCTACCCCTGTCCCGATGCTGAACAGAACAGCCGATTGCTTACCGAATGCATTTCCCATCCAAACTTCTCCTAACAACGCAGTCTGCGCGTCATTTTCAATCATGATTTCTGTCTGGAACATAGAAGTCAGCTCTGCTTTCAGTGCTTTTCCATTTAGAAAGGGAAGGTTAGGCGCCCAACGAATGTGATGGTCATCTACAGTGCCTGGAATGCCGATCCCAATCCCCTTCAAACGGCCAGGATGTTGGGAATTAGCAGCTTCTACCAAATCCCTTAACGTATTTACAAAACGAGAATAATGATTTGGCGTCGGCAACTTCTCCATTAATTTCACAGACTGTCCATCATAAGTAGCTGCTTGGATCTTCGTTCCTCCTACGTCGATTCCGATATACATGCGCGCGCCTCACTTTCTAACCCTTAATTCCTGTCATGGCAATGCCTTCAATAAAGAATTTCTGGAACCAGATAAAAATCAATACACTAGGCAATATGCTAATCGTCGCACCCGCCATCACGACATTGGCAAACTCAATGTTTGAAGTATAAGGAGCGCAAGCTGTTTAGGGCAAGAACGACCGTGTTCATATCCGGAGTTTGCACGACCGTCAAAGGCCACAAGAAATTATTCCAATTGAACACAAAAGCGAATAAGATTAAAGCCGATGCTGCTGGACGAAGCAATGGAGTGACCACGGTCCACAAAATTTTCCATTCAATGGCGCCGTCGATACGAGCTGCTTCCAGCAAATCGTCCGGAATCCCCATAATAAATTGTCGCATGAGGAAAATCCCAAAAGCATTCGCCATATTAGGCAAGATCAAGGCCAAATAGCTGTTCACGAGTCCCCATGCATTAATCATGTGATACAAGGGAACGACCAGTACAAATTGCGGTACCATCATAGTAGATAACACGATGATAAAGATTAGGTTTTTCCCGCGAAACTGATGTTTCGCAAAAATATATCCGGCTAGTATGCTAGTAAACAGGACACTGGCTGTCGAACCGATTGTGACGATTAACGAATTCAATATCGCCTTATCGAACGACATCACACGAAATATTTCGAGATAAGGTGTTATTGATGGTGCATCCGGCCACCACACCGGCGGCAATGCCCCTAATTCCTCAGGAGTCTTCAGACTGGAAACCACCATCCAAAAAAACGGGAACAACATCACCACTGTCATTGTGAGCATCACGATGTATAGCATGGGTTTGTAAACGAGTTTATATTGTCTGTTGGCTGTTCCCTCACGCATCTTCATTCCCCTTTCTTCTATCACTCGAGCTACAAAGATTTAAACAGGCGCAATTGAATCGTCGTTAACGTCAATACCATGACAAACAAAATAAAAGCCATCGCACTAGCTAGACCCGCATGTCCAAAATTAAAAGCAGCCTCATACATATGATAGGAAACAATGTTTGTACTGTTAACCGGACCGCCTTGCGTTAAAATATAAACAGGATCAAACACTTGTAGCGTGTTAATCGTCATAATGATCATAATAAAGATGATGCTTCGCTTTAGCAGCGGAATAGTGACATAAACAATTTTCTTAAACCAAGAGGCGCCATCAATGGACGCGGATTCATACAGATCCTTCGGTATTTCTGTTAAACCAGCCAAGATAATAATCGTATAATAGCCTAGCGTCTGCCACGCATTGAGGATAATGATCGACAGCATCGACGTATCGGTCGATCCCAGCCATTCTTGCTGGGGCAAATGTAGCCAGGATAAGATTTCATTCAACGGGCCGTAGATAGGCGAATACAAATACCCCCAAACAATCGCTACAGCAACTGGCGGGATCATATACGGGATAAACAATGCCGTGCGTACGAAGCCGATCCCTTTCACAGCTGCACTATATAAGAAGATCCCGATGATAATTGACAAAGGAACCATAAGAGCCATACTCGAAACAGAGAACAGAACCGTATTCAATAAAGCTTGTTTAAACGCTGTCTCAGCAAATATTTGTTTGAAGTTATTCAGGCCTACAAATTCCATCTCGTTAAATGAAGCAAACATGGACCAGGAATGCATGCTTACCCAAGTTGTCAATAGAATGGGAATCATTATAAAAACAGCGATTAAAGCAAGGCCCGGAATTAAAAAACCAATGGTTGTATATCCCTTAATATAGGTATGTTTCAAACGTATCCCTCCCGGACTACCGTCAAGTTCAGCCTGTGATGATTGTCAGTATGCTAAAACATGAACACAAGGGCTGCACGAAAGGAAGCCCGTGCAACCCTTGTGCAACTATTTATTTATATAGCTCCCCCAAGACCATCTGGATTTCTTCCTGGGCCTGCATCAAGACTTCCTCAGGACCTGCATCGCCGAATTCCATTCGCTCAAGTTGCTTTTGCAAACGAGTGGTTACTTCGTTACCGCCTAATATGATTGGGAACGGCTTGGCATTTTGCAATTCATCTACATACGTTTTAATGAAATCTGACGTTAACTTATCTTGATGAGCTTCAATATCGGAAGTACGGCTAGGCAGGATTCCCATTCCCATGAGAATATCTCCCATACCAGAGGAACCGTTCTCCCCGCTATCCGGTGAATTCAACCATTTCAAGAAATCCCATGCGGCTTGCTGCTGTGCATCCGTCGCATTGCTGTTCACAACCGTCAACCACGAATAGGACACACCATGTGACCCTTCTCCGTTAGGACCGACTGGAATCGGTGCAGTCTTAATATTGGAGAAACTGTCCCCCATGCTATCTCTTAAAGCGCTTTCCCACCAATTCGCCATAATAATCATGCCGGTTTTCCCATTCGCAAAATTTTCTAAGTATGGGCCTGTTGTACTCGCGTTTGCGGTTCCCATGGAAGGAGAGCTTACTTTTGCATCGAAGATAAGCTGGTGATACAATTCCGTCACTTCTAAAGCGCTTTCAGAATCAAGATTCGGAGTGAAATCATCGTTAATCAAATGTCCGCCGTTCGAATACAGCATAGACAACCAAGGGTGAACAACACCGCTGTTCCAGCTATGAATCAAACCGAAACCTTGCTGAACAATCCGACCGCTGTCATCATACTTCGTTAATTTTTCCGAATATTCAATTAATTCATCCCAGTTTTTTGGCGGTCCCGAAAGACCTGCTTCATCAAACAATGCTTGGTTATAGTTCAATGCATATAGATTGACTTCGTTCGGATAGCCATAATAGTCTCCATCCACATAAGTGGCACCTAAAATGTTTTCTGGATAGCTCGCCAGTAGATCCTGTTTGTATTCCTCCGGGGCTGGAGTGACGATGCCGTTTTTCACCAACTCTGGCAGCCAAAGATCATATATGCTTGTAATCGTCGGAGCATTCGAGCTGGTTGATTGGGTACTTAGCGTGCCAAGCAGATTGCCAAATGGGACGGCGCGTACCTGTATCGATACGTTCGGATGCTGCTTCGTATATTCACTAATTAGGTCCTCCAATTGTTTCACCTGCGGAGGGGACCAATGCGTTAGGTAAGAGATTTCCACCGGTTCACTTGCATCTGCAGCTCCTTGTTGCTGTGAATCTCCAGCTGGGCTGGAGCTGCCATTTGTGCTGTTCGGTTCTATATTTCCATTGCCACTACTGCAAGCAGAGATCATGATGGAGATAAACAAAAAGCCAAGTGCTTGAATCCATGTTTTTTTACTCAAGAGTAAGACCTCCTCATAGTCCCAGAACGTCTGCACTAACGTTTCCGGATTAATTTCACACTATACCTGACTTGATCGTTACGCATAATGGAACGAACAAATTCTACCGGTTCATCATTGGAGAAAGAAAGTCTTTCTACGGAAAAGCCTGTTTCGCCGATGTCCACTTTCAATAGCGATTTTTCTTCCTCGTCTAACTGCACCGCATTATAAGTTTCAATCGCACTGTCAATGATCAAATTGTATTCACGTTGCAAAATTTCATAGAGGGATTGATGGTCTGTAATTTTATTAATCAGATCAGGAAACCTTTTCATTGACAAATAGCTGGTCTGAATGCCGATCGGTTCAGTATCCGCGAGCATCAATCTTTTGATCTTGTATATTTGCTCGTTCTCAGATACTTTCAAGCGCTCCATGTCGCGGGACGAGGGTCTCTTCCAAGACTTTTCAAGAACTAACGAACCTGGTGTTTTTCCTTGCTCTTTCATCATTTCGGTAAAGCTTAATAAAGGAGACGGTTCTGAAAGCAAAGGCGGAACCGAAACGAAAGTCCCCTTCCCTTGTTCTCTCACTAATAATCCTTCCTCCACTAGTCGAGACAGTGCCTTCACAACAGTGATTCTGCTTACATTGAATTGCTCGCACAATTCATGCTCCGTCGGTATTTTGTGTCCGATTTCCCATTCCTTCTGCTCGATCTTCTGTCTGATATATTCTGAAATTTGCTTGTATAGTGGAGTATCGTTATTCGAACCGAGAACCATTGTAACCTCTCCTAAACTTTTCTGGTTTTTAAACGTTGCCGGAATTCAACATACACTTGCTCGTTATGACCTTTCTCCAGTCCCTCAACGTTAGGGGATGCGAACGGTTTTACATAGTATCCTTGCTCAGATAGCCGGAGCGCCGTCTCAGATACTAAAGCTTGAATAATCGCTATTGCAGACAATGTAGACAATCCGCCCACTTTTCCTTTTACGCCCGGAACGGATACAACAGCATCCTCCGGAGATACGCGGTTGTCGATGATGAGATCTGCAATGTCTCCGATTTTTTTGCCGCTGGAATGTGTGGCCGGTTTGTTCTTATGGTTTTCTCCTGATGTAATGGCTACAACATACAGTCCAGCTTCTTTAGCTGCCAGCGCCATCTCTACCGGCGCCGCATTCTGACCGCCATGAGAAACGACAATGAGCATATCATCCTTATTCCAGTCAACATGCTGTAAGAAAATATTAACATAACCTTCTTGCCGTTCAAGCCAGAGAAGTTCTTCTGCTCCTCCTGGCCCGCTTACCGTCGTCCACATTAAACGCGGATCCATAATCGGGTTAAAACCTACAAACCCTCCATACCTAGGGAAACAATCCATCGTCGGGATGACAGAGTGTCCGCTACCGTACAGATTCACCCAGTTGCCGTTTCTAATCGTTTCCGCTGCTTTTCGAGCTGCCTTCTGAATGCTTTCTTCACTTTCTTGCAATCTTACAGTTAATTGTTCGAGTTCTGCAAAAAATTGAATGTTGGTCAAAGTGTGTTCCTCCTTAGTTTAGCACATGTAATACATGATGATAAAAAAAGAACCCCTGTAAAACATTCCTCCTTTATTAATTATGTTGATATGTCTTTATTTAATATATTGACATATCAATTTTGTGTAAATTGATTATATTATATATGCAATTGATATGTCAATTAAAAAATAAAAACAAAAAACTATCCCTTTGCCCGTAAAGACAAAAGGGATAGGTTTATTTGTTTATTAAATAATAAATTGATATTGACCACTGCCAACCGTAAACTGAATGCTGCCTTCCTCGTAACGAGCTTTATATTTGCTATCTATTTGATGCAAATCATTTTCTTTTCCCGGCAGCATAATCGTAGCTGTTGTATTTGGAGGTACAACAAACCGATATTTCATCCTTTTATCATCTAAGATCCGCCATTCCGACACAATCGTACCGTACAATGACTCGTAAGTTGCACGAGCATATTGTAAAGTACCGCCAGGAAGAGGCCGCAAGAGGAAATGTTTGTAACCGGGATGTTCTTGGGCTGGGCGAATTCCTGCCACATACGAAAAGAGAAAATCACATACTGCACCGTAAGCATAGTGATTGAAAGAGCCTGACCGTTTGCCATCGGGCTCTATGCCACGCCAACTCTCCCAAATCGTGGTTGCTCCTTTGGTAACCGCATATAGCCAGGATGGAAAGGTCTCTTGCTCGAGCAATCGATAGGCTGTCTCGTGATGTCCATGCTCCGCCAGCACGTGAAGAATGTAAGGGGTGGATAAAAATCCCGTATTGAGGTGGTAACCTTCCTCCTTTACCATCCTTGCCAGCTGATCCGCAACTGCTTGCTTCTTCTCCTCTTCCGCCAAATCAAAGGCCAATACCCGCACATTAGGCGCTTGCCTGCCTTCCACGATTGTTCCATCCGGATTGATAAAATACCGATTATAGACCCTCTTGATCTTCTGGTGCAAATATGTGCGATAAGTTTCCGCATCTTCTTGTTTCCCCAAGAATGGAGGCCATTCGTGCGAGGAGCTTTGTCGATAAAAGCATAATAAGCGGTGGCGACGATCGGTTCAGATATGGAAGCTCGCTCGTCATAGTCATGATTTAATTCTTGAATATTGATATCTGCTTCCAACGATTCCCCCCAATGATACTTCGTATCCCATATATAATCGGCATCTAGTTCACCATCTGTGTAGGTGGAATAGGCAGGCGAATCTTTGTACCGTTCATTCGCAAGTTTCGCATTAGCGCGCATGTATTCTACCCAGGCTTTTGCTGAATTATATTGCTTTTCAAGGATGGAGCGATCCCCATAGCACAAATATAACGTCCAAGGTAAGAATTGACCGCTGCATCGCCCCAGCCCGCTGAACCGTCTAATGATACTCGGCTCACCAGGCTTGTTACCGATAAGGACGGAAAGTTTCGGATGGGTGACAGTCGGACTGATCCGCTCCCATTCTTCCGTATTATGAAATCCAAGGACGTTCGGTACTGTGCTCCCCACTGCACCACTAGGATACTGTTCAGCCGCTAAATCGGCTAACCACTTCTCGAAGAAGGGCATGACATTCATAAACAAACTGGCCGTTTTGCTGTAAAGTTGGGCATCACCTGTCCAACCTGCACGTTCACGCGTCGGGCAATCGGTTGGAATATCCATGAAATTTCCCTTCTGGCTCCATCTCGCATTTGATATCAGTTGGTTAATAAGCGAGATAGGAACAATCGAAATCGCCTGTTTCCTCCAAGATCCGAATAAATCGCCATAGCCTTAAAGTTTTCCGGTTTTACTTCCCCGGGATAACCCTTCAATAAGACGTATCGAAAACCGAAGATCGCAAAATATGGCTCATACCGCTCTATACCTTCACCCACAAAATATAGTGGATTTCTTGGAAATCCTTCAATCGGCTTAAATGGCAGCACTAAATTGTTCAGTGTAAAATTTCCATCTCATCAATGTCTCACCATGAATCAGTGTTACTTCCGTACCGGCTTCCCCCTGAACCTCCATCTCTACCCAACCGGCGATTTCTGTCCAAAATCAAGCACCGTCTCACCATTGGGGTATGCAGCACACGTGGCGTGAACTTTCTTTACGAGCACTGGCACGTTCTTGTACCGATCAGATTAGCTTGTGGCGAGCCTGCTTCACGTACAGGATGCCATAAAGAATCATCGAAACCCGCTTCATTTCATCCTTGATATCGAATTCTGGCATCGTAGCGCTCGCCAGCCTTCATATCACTTTCAATAACGGCCATGGGATATCGTAAAGCTTTTGTCACTGCCGACGTACTCACGACTGCCATCCGCATAGGTCAAGACGATCTGTCCAAGGAAAAACTTTATAGCCAAAATTATATTTAACATCTGCAAGTCCAGTTAACCCCCGCCACCAGCCGTCTCCTGACATCACGCCCAGTGCATTGATACCTTCGTGTAACAAATGCGTGTTATCGTACGTTTGAACCTGAAGTCTTATGATAGAAGATAAATCCTCGTGTAAAGAGTTGATCCGTCCCTTCCTTTCCATTGAATAAAACCGATACAAGCCTTTCGCAGTCATATAGGCTCTAGCAGAGATTAGTCCGCTCCTTACGTGAAATTCCTTTTTCATGTAAGGAGCGGGTTGATACTCTTCCAGCTCGATTCGCTTCCTCAGGCTCGATCCACTTCGCTTTCCAATCTTCCAGCTGTAACAATCCCATTTCAAATAAAGCCGTCTTGCTATAATCCGTTTCCCCATGATTTGTCCAGACTTTCACTCTCCAATACACTCTCTCCATCGATTGAGGCTCAGGACCAGCATAGCGAATACCTTACGAATTAATCTGTTTCAACCTTGCCACTATCCCAGATGATTTTCTTGAAATGTTCATCATGCGACGCCTGTATGCGGTATGCTTGCTGCTATAACATCGCTTAATTCAGTGTCTTCAGTTGCCAACCAGAGCCGCGGTCTTTTTTCATCCAAGCCAAGAGGATTGCTCATATATTCCGTTCTAAATTGATCACCTTCATGGTTGCGTATCTAAGTCCCCCATTCGCTGTTTAGCCTTTCACTGCCCCTGCCGTCATTCCAGCTAAATCTTCTTGTTGAAGATAAAAATAAGACTAGTGGCGGGATCGTAATCGAGCAAAGCATTGGTAAACAACAAATTCCATTGTGAAACATATTGGCTCGTAAAGTTATATAATGATCCAGTTGCACAGTCACGTTCTCGGAGCCTCGGCAAAAAATATAGCGGATGCGTGAAATCATTAAAAATCATGACAGCTTGAATGATAATGATCGTCGCCGTCACTGGCTTCAGCAACGGAAAATATATTTGAAATAGCTTTAAGCCACCTACTCCATCCACAATCGGCTTCATCGATCTCTCTTGAAATACTACCAATAAATGCCTTATACAGCAGTACGCAAAAGAGAAGTGATCAGCGACCTTCTACGGAGATGAGTCCGCTTAACGTTTTAAATAATCCGATCCCATCTCTAACACCCATATGGTCGGGACGACAGCCGGTGGAATGATGCAGCCCTGCCATCACGAAGAGCATACTCCAAGAGGAAGCTCTGCCGCTCCTTCTTTGCAGAAACAAAAGCAGCCATCGAACTGACCACAACCAGTAACAAAATAGAGAAGCACGTTGAGCAGCGTACTATTCCAGAATGCTCGAACGAGCATGTAATTGCGTGCTTCGAAGACTTCCTTTAAATTTTCCCATAGCATGATCTGCTTTGGCCACTGCAAATTCATCAGCGCTGCTTCCGGCGCCGTTTCCATTGCATTGACAAATATAAAGTTAAAAGAACGCCAAAAATCATCAAACATCCTGCGACGATGATTATTTCCAAGGCTATCATCCATTTGTTTCTTTTCACATTTCCACCTCTTTACGGTTTCAAAAACTTCATAAGCGGCATGACGATCAACATCACAATCAGGAACAGAATCACATTACCAGCAGTCGAATACTCCATAAAATCCTGCTTGATATTGTTTATAAATGATCGAGGCGATCGTATCCGTTTCAAAGCCTGGACCGCCTTTCGTCATCGCCCGAATCAGGTCGAATGTTTTTATGCCGCCGATAAAGGACAATAAGATGACGTATTCATCGCAGGACGGCTTAAGGGAATAATGATGTTCCAAAATTTATGCCAGGCATTACCGCCGTCAATTTGCAAAGCCTCATAATATTCTTCCGGATCGACTTGATGCCAGCGATGAAAATGACCGTAGCAATACCTAGATCCTTTCCATACATCGCACAAGCCCGACTGACAATAGAGCGATCTTCACATCTCCTAGCCAGTCCGGTCCATTTAACCCAAACCATGATATAGAAGGTATTGATCAGGCCGGTCGTCGGATGCATCATATTGCCAAGATAATCCCGACCGCAATCGTGCTGACAAGCACCGGAAAGAACACCACCGACTTCACGAGTTCGGCTGACCGGATTTTGCTGCATAAATATACGCCTAATAACAATCCGAATACGACTTTTAAGCCACTTGTCACAATCGCAAAAACAAATGCGTTCTGAAGTCCTGTGACAAGCCACGGTTCTTTAAAGAAAGTCATAAAATTTTCAGAATCCAATAAAGGTCCAGTCCATTAAAGTCCATCTCGTTTAACTGAAAAAAAACGAAACAATGTGTTCGGAATTATAAAAGAATATGATATAAAATATTCCTGCCGGAACTAAAAGTAGATACGAATAGATACTTCTGAAGGTTTCTTCAATTTCGATCACCCCGTTCTTGCTGATAAAACAACTCGATTCCCGCGATGCGAAACCGATTGTTTTGATCTCCCAGCGTATTGATTACCAGCCCTCAAGTCCAGAGCTCCTTGAGCTTGCTTCTCGACATCACTGTCGTACGATTCTGCCGCCTCTTCTCCAGCTCCTTGATCCTGCACCAACTTCTACCGACAGATTGATCAGTTCGTCCCTTTGACTGTTGACAATCTTTCTAAAGCTACGACTGATTCTTCTCTTCTTCGAAGTCAGGCATCAAAATCCTTCATGAGCTGTCGAACATCATCTGGTAATATCACATTCCTTCGATCAGAGATGAGGACCTGAAGATGATGCTTCCGATAGAATAATTCTTCCACACCTTCCGAGCGAAGCTAATGAGCTCTTCAAGAGCATCTTCGCTTCATCCATAATGATCTTCTTTCTGTGATGATGTATTATGCTGTTCCAAGGCATCCATATTGTCGAGCCCATTCACATATAGCAGTATCTGCTACATATCGGGAAAAAGCCAAATAAATTCTAGTCCTTGTCAGATGCTTTTGTCTTACTGTCGCTATTTCAAAAGTAATCATCAGATAATGAACATGTCCTCTACAGAGACACTCGGAAAACCAGCAGGTCCGATAGTCGAAGCAAGGAAGTCCTCGATTCATGTAACCGACTGTTTCCCCAAGCTTTTGAAGCTTCGTAAGGCCGCCGGATGGATTCAGCAAACATTCGCTTTAATTTCAGCATATTTTGATCGATCTACAAAGTTCAGAATAAGCTGCTTCCACATTGTAGAATTCCGATAGAATGATCATTTTTCACAGTACCAAGAAGTCCTTGTACTCTCCTGCAATGATAGATGTTCAGGCCTAGCTTCCTTTATTTTGTTATTATTCACATATGCTATGTTCATGTTTGAGGGAACGGGAACGGTCAATTCATCATAGACTTCTTTTGTTCCTACGTCCATTCCCCCGATGATCGGTTGATTCCGAGAGGAACACCATAAATTTCATCGTCTAAATAGACCGCATCTTTCAATGTATTCCAATGACTGCGATCTTGAAAACGTTCATTCGTGCAAGTCTAGCATATTTTCCTCAGATTTCAGAGGCGTAGCCGATAATCGAGCCTGGATTCTATATAGAAGATATCCACCCGTATCCCCTATTTGCCGATCTAGTTTTGGACCAGATTATCCCCTTCGCCAGCCAGCTGGATATGTTTCGACATCCCCACGTTGCATGTTCTCATATTTTTTCCTTCAAAACGCTTCCACCACAGCGTCCATACATATTCATGTTAGTCGTTGTCTGAATTATTGACAGATTGCTTATGGAGTGCCACTTCTTCTTGCTTTTCAGCGCTTTAGCGCCTTGCTTCAGATGATACGTCCATTCCCGCTCCCTGCACCACAAGCCACAGATCATACTCATGATAGATAAAGGAATTTATCTGACCACAGAGCGAAAACTTTTTTTTTCTTCCAAGATTTCATGCTGTAACCCCCTCTAGGTTTATCGCTTAATTTACCGGGTACCTCTATTTATCATTCTAGATTAGAAAACGCATACAAAATATACAGCGCATTTTTTTCATCGAGTCCGATTTTTTTCGGACTTTACCGTCTAGAGTCTCGATATTGTCAGGGTGTTAAACCTATGTATGTTTTGAACACTCCCTTAAAGTGACAGCGGAGTCATCTACCAACTTTTTCACTAACTTCATTGACTTTATAACCTTTGCTCAGCAAGGATTTAAGCCAGCTCGATACACCTATGGTCACGTACCTCATATCAGATTCTCCCATCTTCTCTTTGAATAATCACGCTTAGATCCGTACGCATTCAATCCGATATCATCTGTCGACCTCCTGCAGAGAAATATCGCGAGAGATATTGCGCTCGATATATTGCCTCGCCTTCTCGAATCGGCATCGTGACGAACCATCGCTTCATTCTTGCTTATGCTCGACTCAGCCAAATCATTCGCATCTGATTCCCTGAACCATTGTGTCAGCTTTCCCTGACCGTCATTCTCTGAATATTCGGCATGCGGCATATACGACTGGTTATTTGGCATAGTGATGTCAGCGGTGACTTCCCACACACCTCTAATGTGGCGTAGGATCAGTTTCAGCGTTTCCGTTCAGCGAGATCCGGACTAATTTTGCAGCTCGATCATTCCATATCTTGCTCCACCTCATCCATAAGCAGTCAGCATATTCACCAGCCTGTAAACTAGTGATCATTCGCTTCTTCTTTTTCGCGAAGTCTGTTCCAAGAGAGCAGTCATCATACTCTTCAGTTCGTATAGTGGACCAAACGTCTCATCTCCAAGAAATGCCGCTGTTTTAAATGCTTGCTTCGCTTCTTTGTAGCTCATCGTTGCTTTCGTGATCTTCGCGATACGTGCAGCCTACACCTATTGAATAGCAGTTAGATCTACTGTTTTCGCAACATCTTCCCACACCAAACTTTCAGACAAGTGAATGACCACCGCTAGATGCTCATTGCCGTTTAATACTTCGATCACCGATATTTTGTTCTCAGGCAGAAAAAATGAAGATGCTGCTGCAAGAACCATCATCCCATGTATCGGTAGTAGATGAAGGCAAATTGCTCCAACCAGACTGTCAGCCGCCTCTTCCTCCAAGACAACAACAAATCCCAAGTTGCTTCACTAATAGCTGCTTACTGGCTTCTCTTCTAGCTTTCGCGCCATTTCCTTCGTTGCGTTCTTCTTTCCTCGAATCTTTGCGGAATGACCTTTACGAAGCGCTTGTTCAATATTTTCTTCCGTAATTGGCTTCTCAATATAATCCAAAACACCAAGTTGAATGCGCACGCTTCACATAATCAAACTCATTAAAGACCGCTGAAAACGATACAGCATACTTCAGTACTCCTCCAGCATTTCGTTCGATTAATTGTAGCCCGTAAAACCAGGCATCCGGATATCTGTGAGAACAATGTCTGGTTGTACAGAACGAAATCATGACAAAGCAGATAACCCATCCTCCGCAGTGCCCGCAAGCTCAATCCCCATCCCTTGCCAGTCCAACCATCGACGAAGTCCTTCCAATACAATGTATTCATCATCAAATAGTACTCCCTTCGGCACCAGATTTCACCCCGTCCATATATTTTATGCGGATCGTGATTTGCGTACCATCGTCCCAGGTTCACTCTCTACGGTTAAGGAACTATTCGATCCATAATGTAGCGCTTAACCCGTTCCTTTAACATTACGAATCCCATGTACCTTGCTTCCATTCGCTTCATGTCCAGTAATGCCTAACACCATTATCTTCAACGATCGAGGATAACTTCATTATTCCCTCCATACGCCCTCCAAGCGAATCCATCCCCTCTCTCCGATTTTCAGACTCCAATCCCATGATGGATCAGCCATTTTCCACAAGTGGTTGTAAAATTAGCTTCAAAATCTCGATGCTCTTGACAGCAGTCGACTTTCGCCTCATAGGTAAAACAATGAATTGTAACGGATGTTCTGAATTCGTCATGTAGTGCTCAATATGTTTCAAGTTCTTTGTAGACCGGAATAGTTTCCTTTCCCTTATTCAGACTAATTTTAAAACTTTCAGATAAAGCAAGGGTCATACAGTGCTACCTCTTCTGTTTTGTTCAGCTTGGTCATAATATAGATAGAATTAGACGTATATTGTAAAGAAAATAGAGATTTAATCTGAGCTTGTAACAAGCCAGTTCAGCTTCTTTTTTTCACGTTAATTGAGCATTGATAGTTTTTCAAATTAACTTTATTATTCTCCAAATGCTACAGCTTCTTAAACGTTTCCCAATAACTCCCACTTCATCAATGTTTAAACATATTCATACGATACATCTAAACCTTTGTTCCACGAAGTCATCATTCGTTTAATTTGCAATAACGGACGTGTAATGGTGCCGGATAGAGTCAAAAGCCGTCAAAACTCCAAGTAATACAATAATCACACCAATTAACATCGTGACAGTACCAATTCGATTCGAGTTCCTGTAGCGGAGCACTGTTTTGTTCAATAATATAGGGCAAATGTCCAGGCCCGACGTTTGATCACGATACTGGTTGATCAAATAACCGTTCGCTAATAATATGATCCTGAGCTGTCTTCGCGGAATATCGGCTAAAGTAAGGGAATCGCAGTTTATTGTTTAACCGAATAAATCATATTTACATTCATCATCATCTGTATCGGATACCGACAAAGTAACCAGGTGTTCCTAATTATTATCTGAATACTCATTGCCAAACATGGATTTTCGCTACATTTTCGACGATGATACTAATATCCTCACCTTCTATAGAGCTGAGATCTCTAAATAGCTTAACCATCGAAAATGTATAACGATCCACTCCAGATGCATTATCAGCGAAAAATACAACCTTACCTTGAGCTTCAACTGACATCACGATACCATTCGAACTGTCCATAATCAGATCCGCTTTATCAGTAATTTCGTCAATACCTGCGATCATCAAGATCAACCCAAGCAATAAATCTGGAATGAAGTATCAAAGATACAAATGGAATCGAATATAACGTGTATCGTAAAAATTGTTATGAGATTAACGTTTTCCATACGCTGAATCATTCGTAAAATAAAGATCATAATCAGACGGAGATATCCCATATTTTTTTGTCCAATCAGCATACTTGCGAATTCTATTCATTTTTTTGTCATATACGATCGTTCAAATTCACATTGACAGATATTTATTCAGAAGCAAATCCCCGAGCAGCACTTGCCAATTTCGAGGATGATCAAAGTTCGTTCTGGGCATTCTGCTCCATCAACGTATTTTTCGTGATATTAAATGAAATATAGCCAAGCAAATTAAGAATGAGATAGAAATAAAAAGCTGGATTGCAAGAAAGGAAAGCGATTACGGATCTTGCGGAAATGGAAAATCTCAGTTAGGCGAATCGCAATGTCTTTTAGCATGTATGTCACCTCAATTGAAGCATAACCAAATTATGTAGATCATTTTTCTCTTTATAATCCATTACTATTCGCATCTGGTGGAAAATTTTCCCTTTATAGGCTACATTTAAGATTCTTCATCCGTAATCAGGTTATAAAAAATAAGCAATAAAAAAAGCCCATTAGACATTTCTAATGAACCCTTCGCTTAAGTGGTGCCGGTGAGAGGACTTGAACCTCCACTCCCTTGCGAGAAACGGATTTTGAGTCCGTCGCGTCTGCCATTCCGCCACACCGGCATATTCATGTTTGTTAAAATGGCGTGCCCTGAGAGATTCGAACTCCTGACCTTTTGATTCGTAGTCAAACGCTCTATCCAGCTGAGCTAAGGGCACATTGGTGCCGAGGACCGGACTTGAACCGGTACGGTAGTCACCTATCGCAGGATTTTAAGTCCTGTGCGTCTGCCAATTCCGCCACCCCGGCGTAATGAAAGTTAGTGGAGGCGCCACCCAGATTCGAACTGGGGATAAAGCTTTTGCAGAGCTCTGCCTTACCACTTGGCTATGGCGCCAAATAAATAATGGAGCGGACGAAGAGATTCGAACTCGCGACCCTCGCCTTGGCAAGGCGATGCTCTACCACTGAGCCACGTCCGCACATGATAGGTATGGCTGGGGATCTAGGATTCGAACCTGGGCATGACGGAGTCAAAGTCCGTTGCCTTACCGCTTGGCTAATCCCCATTGTATATGAGATGGGGCGATCGATGGGAATCGAACCCACGAATGTCGGAGCCACAATCCGGTGCGTTAACCACTTCGCCACGACCGCCGTAATAATAATTGATTGGCAGGGGCAGCAGGAATTGAACCCACACTAACGGTTTTGGAGACCGCTGTTCTACCTTTAAACTATGCCCCTTAGTAGAATGGTGGAGGCTGATGGATTCGAACCACCGAACCCGTAAGAGAACAGATTTACAGTCTGCTGCGTTTGGCCACTTCGCTAAGCCTCCACGTTTATAAAACATGTGCAGTATGGTGCCGGCGAGAGGACTTGAACCCCCAACCTACTGATTACAAGTCAGTTGCTCTACCAATTGAGCTACACCGGCATATAATGTGATGTGTTACGATTAATGGTGGCTCGGGACGGAATCGAACCGCCGACACGAGGATTTTCAGTCCTCTGCTCTACCGACTGAGCTACCGAGCCGCAGAATTATTATAACACAAATAATGCATTGTAAAATCGTATTCATGTAAATAATGGCGGAGCTGACGGGATTCGAACCCGCGATCTCCTGCGTGACAGGCAGGCATGTTAGGCCTCTACACCACAGCTCCATCTAATAATTGTGCGGGGACAGGATTTGAACCTGCGACCTTCGGGTTATGAGCCCGACGAGCTACCGGACTGCTCCACCCCGCGGCAATATGAAAGATGAAATCCATGATGGACGCTGACGGGATCGAACCGCCGACCCTCTGCTTGTAAGGCAGATGCTCTCCCAGCTGAGCTAAGCGTCCATATTGAATGACCCGTAGGGGATTCGAACCCCTGTTACCTCCGTGAAAGGGAGGTGTCTTAACCCCTTGACCAACGGGCCATGTGTATGTATAGAAGTAACGTACTGGCGGAGAGAGAGGGATTCGAACCCTCGAGACGCTTTGACGCCTACACGATTTCCAATCGTGCTCCTTCGACCAACTCGGACATCTCTCCAAGTGGCTCCCCGAACAGGACTCGAACCTGTGACAACTCGATTAACAGTCGAGTGCTCTACCGACTGAGCTATCAGGGAACATTACATACTAATATGGTTTTAGAAGCTTTCAGGTATTGTTCCTGAAAACTGAACGATGCAAAGTGTTGTGAAACTCCAGGTAGTACAGCTTAAGTGGCTTGGTAACGTCCTACTCTCCCGGGACCTCTCGGTCCAAGTACCATCGGCGCTGGAGGGCTTAACGGTCGTGTTCGGGATGGGTACGCGTGGTGCCCCTCCGCTATCATCACCAAACCTCTAAAGAAATCCTTGGCTGGCACCATGTCCTCATGGACGCTGGTGGCAGCGTTATTTCAGTCTCGTGAATACCTTTCATCTCAGGAAGGCTTACTCCCTGAAAACTAAATACCGATTCACAAAGCTTCACATCCTCTGGTTAAGCCCTCGACCGATTAGTATTCGTCAGCTCCACGTGTTGCCACGCTTCCACCTCGAACCTATCTACCTCGTCGTCTACAAGGGGTCTTACATACTGGGAAATCTCATCTTGAGGGGGGCTTCACGCTTAGATGCTTTCAGCGCTTATCCCGTCCGTACTTGGCTACCCAGCGGTGCTCCTGGCGGAACAACTGGTACACCAGCGGTACGTCCATCCCGGTCCTCTCGTACTAAGGACAGCTCCTCTCAAATTTCCTACGCCCACGACAGATAGGGACCGAACTGTCTCACGACGTTCTGAACCCAGCTCGCGTACCGCTTTAATGGGCGAACAGCCCAACCCTTGGGACCTACTTCAGCCCCAGGATGCGATGAGCCGACATCGAGGTGCCAAACCTCCCCGTCGATGTGGACTCTTGGGGGAGATAAGCCTGTTATCCCCAGGGTAGCTTTTATCCGTTGAGCGATGGCCCTTCCATGCGGAACCACCGGATCACTAAGCCCGACTTTCGTCCCTGCTCGACCTGTACGTCTCGCAGTCAAGCTCCCTTCTGCCTTTGCACTCTTCGAATGATTTCCAACCATTCTGAGGGAACCTTGGGGCGCCTCCGTTACCTTTTAGGAGGCGACCGCCCCAGTCAAACTGTCCGCCTGACAATGTCCCCCATCCGGTTCACGGATGTGGGTTAGAACCTAGATACGATCAGGGTGGTATCCCAACAGCGCCTCCACCGATGCTGGCGCACCAGCTTCCCAGGCTCCCACCTATCCTGTACAAACCGTACCCAAGTTCACTATCAAGCTACAGTAAAGCTCCATGGGGTCTTTCCGTCTAGTCGCGGGTAACCTGCATCTTCACAGGTACTAAAATTTCACCGGATCTCTCGTTGAGACAGCGCCCAAATCGTTACGCCATTCGTGCGGGTCAGAACTTACCTGACAAGGAATTTCGCTACCTTAGGACCGTTATAGTTACGGCCGCCGTTTACTGGGGCTTCGGTTCAAAGCTTCGCTTACGCTAACCTTTCCCCTTAACCTTCCAGCACCGGGCAGGCGTCAGCCCGTATACTTCGCCTTACGGCTTCGCACAGACCTGTGTTTTTGCTAAACAGTCGCTTGGGCCTATTCACTGCGACCCCCTCGCGCTATTCACGCTAACGGGGTACCCCTTCTCCCGAAGTTACGGGGTCATGTTGCCGAGTTCCTTAACGAGAGTTGCTCCGCGCGCCTTAGAATTCTCTTCTCGCCTACCTGTGTCGGTTTGCGGTACGGGCACCTTGTGTCTTGCTAGAGGCTTTTCTTGGCAGTGTGAGTCACAGACCTTCGGGTACTAGCAGTTCCCCTCCTCGTCACCGCTCAGGCTTCTCCATGTGCGGATTTGCCTACACATGACCCTTACGGCTTGAACAGGCTCTTCCAGTCGCCTGCGTCTCTTCCCTCCTGCGTCCCCCCTTCGCTCATAACGACACAAAGTGGTACAGGAATTTCAACCTGTTGTCCTTCGACTACGCCTTTCGGCCTCGCCTTAGGTCCCGACTTACCCTGAGCGGACGAACCTTCCTCAGGAACCCTTAGGCTTTCGGCGGACGGGATTCTCACCCGTCTTTTCGTTACTCATACCGGCATTCTCACTTGTACAAGCTCCAGCTGTCCTCTCGGTCAACCTTCTCTGCTGTACAACGCTCCCCTACCCAGACGCCTACGGTATCAAGCCAAAGCTTCGGTGGTGTGTTTAGCCCCGTTACATTTTCGGCGCAGCGCCACTCGACCAGTGAGCTATTACGCACTCTTTCAATGATGGCTGCTTCTAAGCCAACATCCTGGTTGTCTTCGCAACGCCACATCCTTTCCCACTTAACACACACTTCGGGACCTTAGCTGTTGGTCTGGGCTGTTTCCCTCTTGACGATGGATCTTAGCACTCACCGTCTGACTGCCGGGTAGCACGTAGCTGGCATTCGGAGTTTGACTGAGCTTGGTAACCCTTGGCGGGCCCCGCACCCAATCAGTGCTCTACCTCCAGTACGCTCATGCCCGACGCTAGCCCTAAAGCTATTTCGGGGAGAACCAGCTATCTCCGAGTTCGATTGGAATTTCTCCGCTACCCCCACCTCATCCCCTGATTTTTCAACATCAGTGGGTTCGGGCCTCCAGTGCGTGTTACCGCACCTTCACCCTGGACAGGGGTAGATCACACGGTTTCGGGTCTACGACGACGTACTCATACGCCCTATTCAGACTCGCTTTCGCTGCGGCTCCGGCTCTTCACCTTAACCTCGCACGCCGCCGTAACTCGCCGGTTCATTCTACAAAAGGCACGCCATCACCCATCAATTGGGCTCTGACTTCTTGTAAGCACACGGTTTCAGGTTCTCTTTCACTCCCCTCCCGGGGTGCTTTTCACCTTTCCCTCACGGTACTGGTTCACTATCGGTCGCCAGGGAGTATTTAGCCTTGGCAGATGGTCCTGCCGGATTCATACGGGGTTTCACGTGCCCCGCACTACTCGGGATCCACTCCGGGGCCATCACACTTTCGACTACAGGACTCTTACCTTCTACGGTAGGCTGTTCCAAGCCGCTTCGTCTAGTATGATAAACTCCCTTATTGAGTGTCCCACAACCCCAGTGAGCATGCTCACTGGTTTGGGCTAATCCGCGTTCGCTCGCCGCTACTGACGGAATCACTGTTGTTTTCTTCTCCTCAGGGTACTAAGATGTTTCAATTCCCCTGGTCTCCCTCCTCACACCCTATGGATTCAGGTGTGGGTACCTGCTCATGACAGCAGGTGGGTTCCCCCATTCGGACACCCCCGG
>CAVWLN010000014.1:0-57500 GCA_963755735.1 uncultured Paenibacillaceae bacterium | reverse complement strand
ATATAAGACGGACGATCACTGCACGCTATTCCGATAGCTTTATCGCTTCGTGCACGAATCCACCGGCTTCCTGAAGAAGCTGTCTCGCCTTGGGCGCAGATACCCCGGACTTCAGCATAACAATTGCTGTCTTCACGTGATGATCGGCTTCCTGATAAGTGCGTTCTATGGCTGCCTTGTCCGCGCCCGTGGCAATTTCGATCAATCGTTTGGCTCGGTCGTCCAGTTTCTTATTAGAAACTTGCATGTCTACCATTAGGTTGTCGTACACCTTGCCGCTCAAAATCATGGATGCTGTAGTCAGCATATTCAAAATAAGCTTCTGGGCAGTCCCTGACTTCAATCTCGTAGAGCCTAGGATGACTTCGGGACCGACGACTGCTTCAATCATAATATGTGAATAGGCGCTCATCTCAGAGTCACTGTTGTTTGCAATTCCCACCACAGTTGCTTGGAGCTCCATTGCACGTCGCATGGCTCCGATCACATATGGCGTGCGGCCGCTTGCAGAAATACCCACAACCACATCATGCTCATTCACTTTCAAACGGTCAACATCTTCAGAGCCAAGATGCTCCTTATCTTCCGCCCCTTCCACAGCTTTGTGTAGCGCTTCTTCCCCACCGGCAATAACGCCGATAACTTGCTCCGGATCGGTGCCGAAGGTAGGCGGGCATTCCGAGGCGTCCAATATACCCAGACGACCGCTTGTTCCAGCGCCAAAGTATAGCAACCTGCCGCCAGATTGAAAGCTTCGCACAATCGCATGGACGGCTTCGGCGATTTCCGGTAAACATTGTGCAACGGCATCCGTCACCTTACGGTCTTCCTGATTCATCAATCTCAAGATGTCGATCGCGGCGAGTTGATCAAGATGACGAGTGTTTTCATTTTGTTGTTCGGTCGTCAAGCGATCTAGATGTTGGTCATGCTTCATTCGTTATCCTCCCCCGGAATTATTCTTGCTGTACTTTTGTTGAGAGGCGGCCAACATCGCGGCACCATATACTGGGCGCTGCTGTGATTGAACGATCGTCAGCGGGCCAGAAGCTCGCTCTAATCGCTCTCGGTAAGCGTCGAAATACAGCTTGCAATACTTGAAAATAGAGCCCGTAACGACTACAGGACTAAATCGCAACGAATCCTCCTTTTCGCGAAGGCAGATAGTCAAGCGCGCCAATTGTTCCGCACATTTTTCCATGATGGAGATGGCCGCTTGATCGCCGGAATTCGCCGCCTGGATACAAAGCTTTGCCATGTCAGCAATTTGCTGTTTTTGAATGTCTGGCCGATAAATCCAGGTTCGCAAATCGGGTGGAGATGATAAGCCTAGTTTCCCTACCACAAGCTCTGTCAATTGTGTCGGAGGCTCCACGCCGTCATAGCTCAGCATGACCGTTTGCAATGTTTTCAGACCAATATCATACCCGCTTCCCTGATCTCCAAGTAGATGTCCCCAGCCTCCCACGCGAAAGTGTTGACCCGACCCCGATATCCCGTACACAATAGACCCTGTCCCCGCGATCGCGATGACCCCTTCGTTGCTGCCTAATCCTGCAGCAAGAGCGATTTCAGCATCATTCGTCACATAAATGACTGGACTAGCAGCGCCACGCCTCTTATAGTATTGACGGACAAATTCCAGGAAGCTCGCTCTCTCCAATTGACTGCCTATGCCCGCAATGCCCAGACATATGCCAAGACAATCACTTGCCTCCAGCATTCCCTTGTTGTAACCTTCATCCAAAAGTCCAACAATGGTAAGCTGAGCCTGTTTCATCGTCACCGATTTGGGATTGCAAGGACCACCTGTTAAAGTGAACAAAGGCTCTCCATGAGCATGCAGTACGAGCATTTCAGTTTTGGTACCGCCGCCATCAATTCCAATGTAATGTTTCAACTTTATCACTCACTCATTGGCATTCATTTTGTAATTGAATCTCCCACTAAGGGTACAACCCACCAGTGTATAGCCATCATTTGAAATATCATGTTATAAAGGACTTAATATTTAAAATTTCATTCTATATTGAAATCTATTTTTATGCCGATATAGGGTGCGGTATGCCGAATTGAATCATGAATGCTCGTAATATAAAATATGATGTATGAAAAAAGGATATCGGGGACTTATGGATATGAATGGTGGATTAGTACGTCTGCGGGAAATATTGAATGAAATAACCCCTTCCGAACGGAAAGTCGCAAAATATATCTTGCAAAATGCCGAGCGGTTCATCACTTGGTCCGTCGCAGAGCTAGCACGGGAGAGCGGCGGTTCGCAAGCTGCCGTTATCCGCTTGTGCAAGTCAGCGGGATTCAAAAGCTATCAAGAGTTAAAGCTCAAAGTAGCTGGAGATCTACAAGGTGGAGCGGCAAGTCATGGCGGCTATCAGGAATTGTCGCGTGAAAGTACGATCGAGGAAATTATCGAACGAGTCTCAAATAATAATATCCAATCGATTCACGACACACTGAAGATACTCGATCCTGCGAACGTCCAGAGAGCTGTTGAAGCGTTATACCAAGCTGAACGCATATTTTGCTATGGGATTGGCGCCTCAAATTTGATTGCTCAAGACGCGAAACAGAAGTTCACAAGAATAGGAAAAACATGCCTTTCCTATTCAGACGTCGATCTGCAGCTTATGTCCACCATTATGCTAGGCAAAGGCGATGTTGTCATCGGTATTTCGTACTCGGGAGAAACTGCCGCGATCGTTGATTGTATGATGCAGGCTCATGAGCTGGGGGCTACGACAATATCAATTACGAGATACGGACACAGCAAAATCAGTCAATTAGCAGACATTCCACTATATACTTCCTCGACAGAAACTGAAATTCGCAGCGCCGCGACATCATCTCGCATCACCCAATTAAATTTGATCGATATTTTGTACTTGGGTGTTGCTAGTCGTGACTATGATAAATCTGTACAATATTTGGAATCGAGTCGAAAGGTTGTGGCAAGACGCCGCCATCGTCGCGACTGAAGGTTCATTCATCCGGTCCGCATCCTGATTGGCCTCCCGATTTGCCGCACCGTTTACCAGTGTCTTTTTTTTCGCAGCAACTTACAATCTATCACTCGATCCACCGCCTCATCGTCCGTTTCATAGCACCTATTCGATTTGCCATTTTCGATCTACCATTTATTCTCGCGTTCGCCATCCTTTTCGGCGATTTTGTATGATTCCTCATATAAAAATTTCTCCAAAAAGGGATTTTAGGCAATTCTGTATGATTGTTCATACAAAATCTCCCCGTAATAGAGAAAGCCGAAGGATTTTATACGATAAATCGTACAAAATGCTCTGAAATAGGAATTTTCACAGATATTTGTGTGAATTATCACACAAAACAAGCTGCACATAGAACAACGATTCTCCCGAAAGAACAACGATCCTCTCTAGAGAATGAACTTCTTAGGCTTGAATTCGACGAGCATGAAATTTTGACGAGCATGAATGACCCTCATACGGATCTAATAACCAATCAGCAGTTGAAAACCGTACAACAACGCCACGCCAGGCAAGCCGAGCAAGCCAGCAACCAGAACGGAAGGAATATTGATCGGAATCTGCATATCGCCCGCGATGCCTGTAATTTGGATCACATAGATGATGGCTGCAGCGATGACGACATTGGCACTAAACCGCATGACCCGCGCCATTGTGAGCCATGGTTTGACGATTACATACCCTAATAATCCCCCTGCAATAATCAGTAGCGCCCACCAAAAAGAAGCCATCTCCAACACTCCCCTTACCTAATGCAAGTTTCACTACATCAATCCAGCAAGCTCCGCCACATAATACCAACAAATAATAGGTAACAGTGCCTTCGCCTAAGAAAAGCCCGTGGCTTTCTATCAACAAGCCTTGACCTTCCATACGATTCCAATGCCATTCCACGACAGTCCATCGCTACGATTGACCGCGCATGACCTCCTGGCGCTCGGTCCGACATTTTCAGTTCATACGTTTCCGCCTCGCTCCCTCACCGCATCCTTCCATGTAAACGACTCCTTGTCCACTAACAAAAGGTGCTGAGATGCCTATTTAGCCTATGACAGCAACTGTTCGCGCATGCCTTTCACTTCTTTGAGCAAGGCCGTGTAACGCTTCTCCGCCGCAATGATCGAATAGATCGCATAATCGATCTGATCCGGCTCCACGACCCAGTCCAGCTTCCGCCATGCGTTATGCCAATTTTCTCTGGCTTTATGACATTCCTCCACTGCTCGGTGATAGTCTTCCTCCTTCACCGCTTCATGGCCACCATCTTGTCTGAGACTGCTCGTAGCTGCAGATTGGTGACTGTGGAGCGCAACGTTTGTCCCTGGTTCAATATGTTGCGGAACTGATTGGTCATGCACCAAGCTTTCCACATCCTCCGTGTCCTGTGCAGGCTGCTGTGCCATCCCCGCTTCGACCACATCTACACGAACCCCGCCCCAGGGCTTAGCGCCCTTGAAGCGAATGCGGTTCCATAGCTTCTTCCACCGTTTCACCGAACTTGTCCTCCTCTACGACGATACTTGACGATTCTAATAGATACATATAGAGGAGGAAGTTCATTTAGAACTATAACGATACTCGGAAAATAAAAAAACGATTCCTTTTCATTCAGAAAAAGAATCGTAAACAGAACCTTGCCAGCTGCTCGGCTAAAATTTTCTATTAGATTTCCCTGCGTCCTTCCAACGCTTTCGACAACGTAACTTCATCGGCATATTCCAGGTCACCGCCGACCGGCAGCCCATGCGCAATGCGCGTTACGCGAATGCCAAACGGCTTCACTAAGCGAGACAAGTACATCGCCGTTGCCTCCCCTTCGATATTCGGGTTCGTGGCGATGATGAGCTCCTGCACCGTCTCATCGGTCAGTCTGTTCAACAGCTCACTGATGCGAATGTCGTCTGGTCCGATCCCCTCGACCGGGGAAATCGCGCCATGCAGCACATGATACATGCCTTGGAATTCTTTCGTGCGTTCCATCGCGATCAAGTCTTTCGGCTCCTGCACGACACAGATCGCGGTTCGGTCCCGATGCTTGTCTTGACATATACGGCACGGATCAGAATCCGTAATGTTGCAGCAGATCGAACAATAAAGCAAATTACGCTTCACACTGACCAACGCCTTGGCGAAATCCATCACATCGTTCTCTTCCATCCGCAATACATAAAATGCCAGACGTGCGGCCGTCTTCGGCCCAATGCCCGGCAGACGAGAGAACGCATCGATTAATTTCGCGATCGGTTCCGGATAGTACACCCGTCCATGCTCCTTTGCTGTCTAATATCAGAAAGAAACCCGCCTGTACTTAGGCGAGTGCGGTTTCATTTCTTCTTGCTTTGCTCAACGCTTAGAACAAGCCCGGCAAATTCAGGCCGCCGGTAAATCGTCCCAAATCCTGGCTAACCAGTTCATCCGCTTTGGCCAGCGCATCGTTCACTGCTGCCGTTACGAGATCTTGTAGCATCTCGACGTCATCAGGGTCAACCGCTTCAGGTTGAATCGTGATGCTTAGCACTTTCTTATGACCGTTCATGTTGACAGTGACGACACCGCCGCCGGCAGAACCTTCAACGGTCTTGTTCTCCAGTTCCTCCTGTGCCTTCACCATCTGCTCTTGCATCTTCTTCACTTGCTTCATCATTTGATTCATGTTTCCTCTCATATCCACTCAGCCCCTTAACCTTAATTCAATCGTCTTTAATCTTAACCAGCTCTTCCCCGAACAGCTCGATCGCTTCCTTAATCCAAGGTTGTTCATCCGGCTCGGCAGATTGTGGTTCCATCTGCAATGGCTCCGAAGCTTGACTGTTCGGGCTTTGTTCTCCGCCGGCAGACGCTACTTCCTCCCATTCACGGCGCATAACCGCTACAATGGTAACCGTTCTTCCAATTATCTCAGAAAGTACTTGTTCAATCAATTGTTTGTTCGCCGGTTTCTCTGTCGTCTCTCTGTGCATGGCACTCTTAAACGCGAGCAGCAAGCTGTCATTCGCCGCTGCTACCGGTTCGCCGTCGATCAGCCAGGCGTGAACCGTAATTTTCCGTTCCTTCACGTTCTGAAGTATGACCGGCCACTTAGCCGTAATGCTGTCTAGAAGGGCCGTGTCCGACTGATCTTTGAACATGTGCAAAGCGACATTCGCTCTAACGCTTCTCGTTCGGGGTTCCTTCGTCGCAGCTGCTAGCGGCCTAGCCTTCGTGCCGCCGGCAGTTGGCTGACCTGTCATCTGTCCTGCCATATGTCCTGCCATGACAGATGTTCCCTGCTCCTTGAGCGCTCTAACCTCCGCCTGCAATTGCTGCACAGCAGACCGCAAATTCGCGATCTCTTCTCGGAAAGCGGCATGATCGCTTCCTTGCTCCTGCTTTTCTTCTGCACACAGCTTCAGCGCAGCGACTTCTAAGATCATCTGCGGCTGCTGCGCATATCTCATTTCCGACTGGTAATGATTCAACACATCGATGATCGCAAACAATCGATCGCGGCCGAATCGCTCGCCCAAAGCCTGCGCGTGCTCGACATCAGACAAGCGTTCCTGCAAGCCTGCCGACTGCGGAGCCATTAACGCCATCAATAAGTCGCGGAAATATAGCAGCATGTTCTCCAGACATTTGTCAGCACTCTTGCCGTCCTGCATAAACTCATCCACAATGTCCAGCACCTGGCCGTAATTTCGCTCTAGAACAGCCTCCGCCAAACGTCTAAACTGCTCCTGCGGAATTCCGCCCATGATCGTCACTGCCGCATCATATGTAATACGTGAACCGGCAAACGTCGATACTTGATCCAATAAGCTTAAGGCATCGCGCATCCCGCCGTCCGATAAGCGTGCCAAATAATGCAACGCCTCTTCTTCTGCTTCAATGCCCTCTTCTTGGCAAATCATCTTCAGCCGATCGATCTGCTCAGCAAGCGGAACTCTTCGGAAGTCGAAGCGTTGACATCTGGAAATAATCGTTGCAGGAAGCTTATGCGGCTCCGTCGTCGCCAAGATAAACATGGCGTGCTCCGGCGGCTCTTCGAGTGTTTTGAGCAGCGCATTGAACGCTTCCGGCGTCAGCATGTGAACTTCGTCTATAATATATACCTTGCGCTTTACCTCTGTCGGTGCGTATTTCACCTTATCCCGAATATCGCGAATCTCTTCGACGCCGCGATTGGAGGCAGCATCGATCTCAAGCACATCCATCACCGCACCGGCATTGATGCGTTCGCAAGCAGAACACTGATTGCAGGGCGCTTGCTCCAGCCCTTGTTCACAGTTTACCGCTTTGGCTAATATTTTCGCGGTGCTCGTCTTGCCGGTTCCTCGGGGGCCGTTGAATAAATATGCATGAGAAACCTTCGCTTCTTTGAGCGAATTTTGTAATGTTTGTGTAATGTGCTGCTGCCCGACAACATCCTCGAACGTTTGCGGTCGCCAAGCACGATAAAGTGCAATTCTATTCATGGCCCTCACCCCTTTGAACGATCCTGTACCTCATTATACTACAACGTCAAAGGCAGTGAAATGCTGGGCAACGCCATCCATGAAGCCGTTCACACTATCGACTGAATGGCAACGTAACCGTGAATGTCGTACCATCGCCTTTGTTGCGAACGCGGATTTGCCCGCCCATATCGTGGATGATGCGTTGACAGACGGCAAGCCCTAAGCCTGTTCCGTTCTCTTTGGTCGTGAAGAAAGGATCGAAGATTTTGTCGATCATAAATCCTGGTATGCCAGGTCCTGTATCATGTATATCGATATGTACTAACTGCTCGGCGGCATTCATGCGCTCCATTATGGTCAGTGATCCGGAATTTTCCATCGCCTCTATGGCGTTCTTGCAAATATTCAGAAACACTTGCTTCAGCAGTTCACTGTCCGCAACAGCCTTTGGTAAGTCCGGCTCCGGCTTAAACCAGACCGAGATGCTGTGGAGGTTGGCTTCACTTTCAATGATTGGCAAAATTTCGCGGATCGTTCTCGTAATGGATATAGGCTTGTATTGCACATCCTTCGGTTTGCCGAGGAGCAAAAATTCACTTACTAGATCGTTGATTCGATTAATTTCATTTTTCATAATCTGTAGGTAGCCGGCTTCCTTATCCAGCTGTTTGTTCTCCAAAGAAGTTTGCAGCAACTGGATGAAGCCCTTTAGCGAGGTTAGCGGGTTGCGGATTTCATGGGCTGTTCCGGCCGCAATCTGACCGATTGTTGCCAGACGATCGTTGCGCTGCAGCTGCGCCTCAAGTGATCGCAAGTTAGACACGTCTTTCATGATGACGTAAGCACCTACGATCTCACCCGTTTCCCCGCGAAGCACATTGGAGTCAATTAGCAGATCGAACCCTTGCGTCTCATTGCGCCAATGCACCGCATGATTGCGGACTACAGCGCCCTTGAGTATCGAAGGATTCACCAGGCGATGTTCCGGTGGGACGGACGCGAAAATTTCGTCCATATGATTATTTAACAAACATTCCCGCTGGCGCCCTAATATCTGACATGCCATGTCACTGACTTCCACGATTCGACCGTCAGTGTCCATCAACATCACACCTAAGTTGACATTTTGCATCAGCGAGCCGGAAAATTGCTGTAAAATCGTCAGATTCTTCTGACTGATCAGATTGGGCAAATACATGACGCTAGCTTGCACAGATCCGCCATCCATCACGTTCGCCACAACGACTTCTGATGATAGCAGCTTTCCACTACGAGCTTTGATTTGAACGACCGGAAGCTTGTCTGTGGAGGAGCCATCGCCTTGAAAGGAAGCACACCTTGCAAACAGGTCTGATAACGTCCCGTCGAATAAGATAATCTCCCCATAAGGTTTGCCCTGAAGCTCATCAGCGGTGTATTCAGTAGCCTGTAAAAAAGAGGCGCTTGTTCTCACGATGGAGCCGTCTTGATCGATCAGTAGCACAGAACTGCTCGGATATTGGCCAATAAACGGATACAACGATTCCAGATGGAACGGCAGTCTCAAGTCCATAAACGGGAACAAATGCTTCACCTCACACCGCGGCAGCAGTTTAGATTGTAAATAGAACCCATAAAATACCGCGTTACACTTTCTTCATATCCCTTTTCATATCCTGCAATCGCTTTGAAAAATAATTCTTTAGGCCTATCCTTATGACCGTTAGACATAAATTTTTGCTCGAAAATTGTCGCATGAAACCGGGGGAACTTCTGCCTAGGACTATCCTTAAAATGAACAAAACGCGCATCGCGGCACTAACACTTGACGCGACGCCTCTGGAGCCTTGCGTTTCTCCACAAATAAAACAATACCCTCTGTTCGATGAACAGAGGGCTACTTTACAGTCATGTATGATTATGTAGAAACCGTGCACCTGTCATTGATCAAGGGATACAAGCTTCTCTTCCGCATCCTGCTCAGGTTAGGCTCCCCTTCGGCACATGAAACATCTTACTTACGGCTGCTTCCTTCCGGACCTGACCGGGTTCATAAGCATTCATTGCGAAGGACCCGACCGTCAACACTGGATAACGGAAGCTAGTCCTCACACCCCAAGACCGCTGACAGGAGTTCAACCCCGCTACAGCGGATTGCGGGTAACAGGGCACCGCTACCTCCCCATCTAGCACGGCAAACACTAGTATATCGGAAATCAAACCAAAGATCAACCTAAGCTCACTGGAAATACGCCCAATTTGAAGCTGTATACGTCGATCGCTATTTTGCCAGTCCATCCTTCATATACTGCGCATTCATCCCATCTTCTATCATCATTGGATGACGACCTGATAATCAAACCGGGGGTTGTTATATTCGAGCGCTTTCTCGGCGGCCTGCCTGAGCTTCTCCTGTTCGTTCTTTGACAACCCTTCCTGAGGGGTAATGTACACGAACACATGCGGTCCGTTCGTTATTGATCGCACTCGCTTTATGCCATCCAGGTTCATCAGCGTTCTTCTAATGATCTGGGTATCTTCATAGTGGCTCCGTTCAGTCGGATTCGTCACCAGGTTCGGATTCGTCTGCGTCATACCGAGATAACCGTCATTGCGATAAACTCCCGGTTGATTGCCCGGATCACTGCATGCGGCGACCATCAGAATTGTCAAAGTAACGGCTGCGATCGTGCAAGCCGCTCGTTGTATTGTGGCGGAAATTGTTGTCTTCAATACAAAGACACCTCCTCAGATCATAGCATGACCTGTGAAGGTGTCCGTATTCCATGAACGATTATGCAATTGCTGGATTATAGGCCGTATTTCTTCTTGAACTTATCCACACGACCGCCGGCATCGACAAACTTCTGCTTCCCTGTGAAGAACGGATGGCAGACTGAGCAAATCTCCACGCGAAGATTTTGCTTAATCGATCCGGTTTCAAATGTATTCCCGCAAGCACATGTTACTGTAGTTACATGATATTCGGGATGAATTCCTTGTTTCATCGATCGTTCACCTCTTTCCGCCCTGAGCTCTCGTCGCGCCCAGAGTAAAATTGACACATAAGGAGATTATAGCACGCGAACATTGCGGAATGCAACAGCATGTTTGCGCAAAAAAGCGGTGTAAAATCTGCCTGTTGCTTAACCTTGCACCGTTGTTCCTTCGTACAGGTGGCACATGCGTATAGGAGCCGATTACGACATCCGGCAGTTCGCGCCGCATAATCTCGATCGCTTGTTTCATGCCGTAGCATCTCTCCGCGCGGCGGAGGGATCAGCTGCAAATAACTCTCGGGATCGATATTCAAGTTGCGCAATTGAATCAGCTTCAGCCCCGTGCGCCTCGCAAATTCGATCATCGCCTCGAGCTCTTCCTCGCGGTCGGTAACACCGGGAAAGATCAAATAGTTGATGGAGGTGTACACTCCTTGGTCCGCAGCATATTTTAACGATTTCTCCACATTCTGAAGCGTATATCCGCGCGGCATATAGTAAGCATTGTAATGGTCGTCTAAGCGCACTAATCGTGCTGACGCGCATCAGATCGAGGCCAGCATCGACGATCATGCGAATCTGATCGGTTAAGCCCAGCATTCGTGTTGATATTGATATATCCTTTATTCGTTTTGCTCGCGCACCGCGTATCGCTTCGATGATCAGTCGGAAATTGTGTGGACGGTTCACCTTCGCATCCTTGACCGAAGCTGATGATGTTCTCCGGCTCGGTCAGATGTTCAAGCATGATTTCGCACCATTTCATCGACGGTCGGCTTGAAATTCATGCGTGTCTGAGGCGCGATGAATCCGCTGTCTTCGGGTTGCTCAGACAATGCAGCCGAAGCATCCTGCATTGCAGGAATAAGACACCGGCACCCCGCCCTCCAAGCGTTGCAGAAACGTATTCGATGCCGTTAAGCATTCGTATTCTAACGCGCATTTGGAAAGGTGCTGGTACAACCTGTTGTGCGGATAGCGTTCATTCAGTGTGCACTTTGCTTTCCAAGATCTACGTCACAATTGCGCGGATCCCAAGGCTCCGGATCATCCGTCTGCTCCGCTGCCACATAAAATCCGTCCTCCCTCCATACGACCGCCGTATATCCGAAGATCGGCAACAGCTTCTCTTGGTCCGTCTTGACATATCCCGGTAAGAACAACCTTGTGTAACCTTGCGGCAGCAAGGCTCCGACAGCATATAACTTCCCCTTCCATGCGATGCATTTCTCCGGTGTTCGGTCCATGCCGATCGGACCCGTAAACGGCAGCTCGACCAGCGTCGCACCGGCAGGTAATGGAATCAGTTCCTCTTCGAGTATTTCGCTGATCATGTCGCCGCTGCGGCCGAGACCGTACCATTCTGGATGATTATATACATTCCCGTCTTTGTCCGCATATACCAGGTACATAGCTGTCTCCTCTTTATGCTCATGTCGCTAAAGCTTCGGCCGTTGTGCCGTCAGCTTATGATGCCGAATTCTTCATTCTTCGCTTTGCGGCTGAGTGCTTGCTGATGCGAGCTTGCTCCAAAAACTCGTGATTCGTCTTTGTTTCTTTCAGTTTCTTGATCATGGTCTCGATAAAATCATGCGATTCGTTCATCGCTTTGCGGATGGACCATACTTTGTCCAGCTCTTCCTTGCTAAGCAGCATCTCCTCGCGGCGCGTGCCAGATCGGCGAATGTCGATCGCCGGGAAAATGCGGCGCTCTGCCAATCTGCGGTCTAAGTGCAGTTCCATGTTGCCGGTTCCCTTAAACTCTTCATATATGACGTCGTCCATCCGAGACCCTGTATCAATTAGGGCTGTGGCCAAAATCGTCAAGCTGCCGCCTTCCTCCACGTTACGCGCCGCGCCGAAGAAACGCTTCGGACGGTGGAAGGCCGCAGGATCAATCCCTCCGGACAACGTTCGGCCAGATGGCGGAACCACCAAGTTATATGCACGCGCAAGACGCGTAATACTGTCCATCAAGATCACAACGTCCTTCTTATGCTCGACCAGACGCAGCGCACGCTGCAACACCAATTCGGCTACTTTGATATGATTTTCCGGCAGCTCATCGAATGTAGAGGCGACGACTTCACCCTTTACGGAACGCTGCATGTCCGTCACTTCCTCCGGCCGTTCGTCGATCAACAGAACGAATAGTTCGATCTCCGGATAATTTGTGCGAGATGCTGTTGGCAATTTCTTTCAGCAGCAATGTCTTGCCTGCTTTCGGCGGGGCCACGATCAGGCCGCGCTGGCCCAGGCCGACTGGTGCCAGTAAATCGATAATTCGCGTTGACAGTTTTGTCAGGGGCTGTTTCTAGAACAATTTTCTTCTGAGGATAAAGGGGAGTAAGTGCGGGAAAATGAAGTCTTTCTGCTGCCGTCTCCGGCTTTTCACCGTTGACCGCATCTACATGCAGAAGTCCGAAATACCGTTCATTCTCCTTCGGAGGCCGGCATTTGCCGGAAACCATATCGCCCGATCGCAGATCAAACTTACGAATTTGCGAAGCGGATATATAAATATCCTCTGTGCTTGGCAAGTAATTGATCGGACGTAAGAATCCGTATCCTTCCGGCAAAATATCCAGCACGCCTTGCATGAACATCAATCCGCTTTGCTCGGCTTGCGCCCGCAAGATGGCAAAAATCAGTTCCTTCTTCTTCATCTGACCGTAATACGGAATTTGATGTTTTTTGGCCAGCTTATAAAGCTCGGTCAGCTTCAACTCCTCTAACTCGGCTAATTGCATATCCATGCTTCATCATCACCAATCTTTTCTTGAAAAATATATTCTTGACGTTCTAAAATCTATTACGTGTATCCGTTTGCTCAAATTGCTGTAAGCAGTCGCCGATTCTAGGCAGGAGAACAGATGCAACGTGTTCTTCATCATTAAGGACTGTAAAAATGGTTCTATTAGATTTATTCTATCTTTTATTATAGCTTCTATTCTCGTTCGCGCCAAACTTCTGCACCAAGCTTCGTCAAATTTTCCACCAGCTTATCATAACCGCGGTCAATATACTCGACGCCGGTAATCTCCGTCAGTGCCACGCGGAACCGTCAGCGCGGCTATAACCAAGCTCGCGCCTGCGCGCAAATCAGTCGCCCGCACCTTGGCCGCATTCAGCGGTCCGCCTTCGATAATCGCCGTGCGGCCCTTCCACCCGAATCTTGGCGCCCATGCGCTGCAGCTCAGGCACATGCTTAAAACGGTTGTTGTACACATGATCGGTCAAAACGCTCTCCCATTCGCTTGCGTCAGCAGCTGGTCATCGGCGATTGCAGATCTGTTGCAAAGCCTGGATATACGAGCGCTTTCACGTCAACGCTTTCGTATTCAGGCTGTCCGACTACACGGATGCTATTCATCCATTTCATATACATGAACGCCCATCTCTTGCAGCTTCGCTGTAACGGCTTCCAAATGTTTCGGGATGACATTGTCGATTATGACATCGCCGCGCGTAGCGGCTGCAGCAATCATATATGTGCCTGCTTGAATGCGATCAGGAATAATCGAATGACGGCATCCTTGCAAGGAATCCGACGCCTTCGATACGAATCGTTTCCGTACCGGCGCCTTTAATCTGGCGCCCATGGAGTTTAACAAAGTAGCGACGTCAATAATTTCAGGTTCTTTGGCAGCATTTTCGATGATCGTAACGCCTTTGGCTCGCGATGCCGCCAACATAATATTAATCGTAGCGCCTACGCTGACTACATCCAGATAAATTTTCGCGCCGCGCAGCTCTTTCGCTCTCAGATGGATGCAGCCATGTTCATTGCGCACCTCTGCACCTAACGCCTCAAACCCTTTAATATGCTGATCGATCGGACGCGGCTCAAAATTGCATCCACCGGGCAAACCGACGACGCCTCGCCGAATCGACCGAGCAGCGCCCCCATCAAATAATAGGAGGCTCGAAGTTTCTTAACATTGCCGTTCGGCATCGGATGCGGCCGCAGATCGAGTCGGATCGATCGTCATCTGATCTTCGACTCCAGCTGACCTTGGCCCCGAGCTCTCTCAAGAATTCCGCATATATCGCAACATCACTTAAATCCGGCAAGTTCTCCAGATGTCACTGTAGATTCGGCCAACAACGCGGCTGGGATAAGCGCGATCGCACTGTTCTTCGCTCCGCTGATTGAATCGTTCCACGAAGAGGCCGCCCTCCCGCGATAATAACTTTTCCATAATCCGGTCTTCTCCCCCTAACTTATGTAAGTTACGAATCCCGTCGAAATTAATGTCGGTATAAAAGTAAGCGGAAATGGGAACATCACGCTACTCGGTGAATTATTCCCATATCACTCGTTATTTCAAGTAACTCCAGTCGATCAAGCTTGGTCGCGCTGCCGAACAACGGATCTTCGCCTTAACGACTTCAACCATTGCATCTCTAGCCGGGGCCAAGTATTTGCGCGGATCGTAAACTTTCGCATTGTTGGCCAGACACTTCGCGGATCGTGTCCGTGCAAGCGACTTGATTTTCGGTGTTCACATTGATTTTGCCTACGCCCGCCTCAATCGCTTTGCGGATCGCCTCATCCGGCACGCCGGAACCGCCGTGCAAGCACGATCGGCACCGGAATCTTGCTAGCCACTTCCTCGATGATATCGAAGCGGATCTTCGGCTCTCCCTTGTACATGCCATGTGCTGTACCGACCGCGATCGCCAAACAGTCTACGCCAGTCTCTTCATAGAAACGAATCGCTTCCTCCGGCTTCGCCAGCGATGCATCTCTTCGTCCACGCTGATATCGTCCTCTACGCCGCCGATCGTGCCGAGCTCGCCTTCTACGGATACACCCATTGCATGCGCCGCTTTGACAATTTCCTTCGTCAAGCGAATATTTTCTTCAAAGGGATAGTGGGAGCCGTCGAACATGACGGAGGAGAATCCTGCGCGGATACATGTCATCGCCACTTCAAAGCGCTGCCGTGGTCAAGGTGGAGCGCGATCGGCAATCCGGACTTCTTCGCAGCCGCTTCAGCAATCGCTACCGTGAATTCAATTCCCATATACTTCAGTGCGCCTTCGCTGACCCCGAAGATAAACGGGGATTTCGTCGATCGCCGCATCCGTGATCGCTTGCGCGAACTCCAGGTTGTTCATGTTAAACTGACCGACAGCGAATTTCTTCTCCTTCGCTTTCGGCAAAAACTCATTCATTGATACTAAGTGGCATCGTCTATTTCCTCCGTTCTGCAAATTCAAATTCGACTCAACCGTACAAATCTTATTATATGCGCTCATTATATGACATTAGTGTCACAATCGGAAGTTCGAATGATACAAAGAACTGTCCGTACCTCCGCGAATGAGCCATCTGGACGAAGTTAGATCCGATGCGAAGCTATCCGCGCCGTCTTGCAGCTGCATGTTGACCGCCATCCGCAGCTCATCGATGTCAAACGGCTTCGTAAAATGCATCAATGCACCGAGCTCCGTCGCTTCCTTGATCATGTCTAGCTCCCGTAAGCCGTCATCATGATCACTTTGATCTCCGTATCGATCTTTCGATCTGCTTCAAAATTTCCAACCGTCCATCCCTGGAATCTTCATATCCAGCAGTACCAGATCGGCTTATTCATTTTTTGACGATGTCGAGGGCTGCCTTACCGTTGAAGCTTGATAAGTTTTATAGCCTTCACTGTTAAATACTTCTAGAAGCAAAATGCGAATCCCATTCTGATCATCTACGATCAACACTTTCTTGTTTTCCACGCGCCATCTCTCCCTCGCCTCCAACGCATTCTAACGATCGCGATCATAGATTTCCATAGTTATATGATTCGTCACGCAAATGTCGTTTTCCTTCCGAAGCTGTGAAAAATTGTTATAATGATCGATATGCGTGAATTGGCTTCGCGTCGATATTACTGCGCTGCAGCGCGCTTGACGAAATCGCGGAATAACGGCTGCGGACGATTCGGCCTGGAAGTAAATTCCGGATGGAATTGCACCGCAAGGAACCACGGATGGTCCGGCACTTCGATCATTTCCACCAGGCGGCCGTCCGGCGAAGTGCCGGAAATTCGCAAGCCTGCTGCTCTCAGATTTCACGATATTCATTGTTGAATTCATAACGGTGACGGTGGCGTTCATAGACGAGCTCATCCTGATAAGCCTGCATTGCCAGCGTGCCTCCACAATCTTGCAAGGATAAAGCCCAAGCCGCATCGTACCGCCTAAATCTTCGATATCTTTCTGCTCCGGCAGCAGATCGATGACCGGATACGGCGTTGAAGGATTGATCTCCGAGCTGTTCGCATCCTTCAATCCCGCAACGGACGGGCAAATTCGACGACCGCGACCTGCATGCCCAAGCATATGCCGAAAAACGGAATCTTTTCTTCTCTTGCATATTTGATCGCCGACAACCTTGCCTTCTATCCCGCGGTCCCCGAAGCCGCCCGGCACCAAGAATGCCATGAACGCCGCCCAGCAGTTCGTCCGCATTGTCACTCGTCACTTCTTCGGCATTGATCCAGCGGATCTTCACCTCTGTATTGCTTGCGATGCCAGCATGTTCAAGCGATTCGACGATGCTCAGATAGGCGTCATGCAATTCCACATACTTGCCGACGATGGCAATTTCGGTCGTCTCCTTAGCTGTTTGACGCGCTCGACCAGCATCTTCCCATTCCGCGCATATCTGGCTTCTGCTGCCGCCAAGCCCAAATGCTTCACGACGATATCGTCCAGACCCTGGTCACGCAGCATGAGCGGGACTTCGTACAACGTTCCGCATCGCGGCATTCGATGACTGCCCCCGGATCGATATCGCAGAACAGCGCGAGCTTGCGCTTCATATCTTGGCTAGCTCATGCTCCGTCCGGCATACGATGACGTGCGGCTGGATGCCGATGCTGCGCAGCTCCTTGACGCTGTGCTGGGTCGGTTTCGTCTTCACTTCTCCGGCAGCCTTAATGTAAGGAATCAGCGTGACATGGATATACATGACGTTGTCACGGCCGATATCGCTCTTGATTTGCCGGATCGCTTCGAGGAACGGCAAGCTCTCGATATCGCCGACCGTGCCGCCGATTTCCGTAATGACGACGTCAGATTGCGCCTCTCTGCCTGCCCGGAATACGCGCTCCTTAATTTCATTCGTAATATGCGGGATCACCTGCACGGTGCCGCCCAAATATTCGCCGCGGCGCTCTTTCGAGATGACGGAGGAATAAATTTTGCCTGTTGTGACATTGCTGTTCTTCGTCAAATTAATGTCGATAAATCGCTCGTAATGACCCAAGATCCAGGTCCGTCTCCGCGCCGTCATCCGTCACGAACACTTCCCCATGCTGGTAAGGACTCATCGTCCCAGGATCGACATTAATGTACGGGTCAAATTTCTGTATGGTCACCTTCAGCCCCCGTTCTTCAGCAGCCTTCCCAGCGACGCGGCCGTAATCCCTTTGCCCAAACCGGAAACGACACCGCCTGTGACAAAAATATATTTTGTCAATGAATTAACCTCCAGTCAACGTTGATGATGTGCTATAAATACCCGCAAAACATTTAGCCGAAACGCATCAGCTTCCTTAGTAAAAAACAAAAAAAAAGTGACCCGTTGTAGGGGGCACTTTTCTCATGTGAAATTATTCAATTCAGCTTTATAAACTGTTAATATTCTTTAGCCCAAGCAATAGTTTACCTTCCCACTATGGACATGTCAAGGCAGACTTATCTTGACAAAGTAAGGATTTTTGAGAGTTGCAAATGGTGATCCGGCTGTCGTTTGCGTTTATTTGTCTTCATCCGAAACCATCGGCGTCATCTGCAGGTTCGTCCAGATCTTCGGAGAAATCTTCTTCCTCCTCGTCATCTAAGTTGTGTCCAATCGGAATCGAGATCCGCATCAAGTCTCATCATCATCATCGAACAGTTCATCGTCTTCTTCGTCATCGGCATCCAGATCCTCGTCATCTGACAAATATTCCTCAGCATCATCTTCATACAAATCATCATCATCTTCATCATCATTAATGATGCGTGGACGTGTTCCGCTTCCTGCCATATCCTCTTGCTTATCAATCGGATACCAGCGTTTGAGTCCCCATAAATTATTACCTACGCAGGCGAACCTTCCATCAATATTAATTTCCGTATACAGTTGAGCAATAACCTGCATCATCTCATCGTCAGAAATTCCTTTAATCTTTGCAATTTCCTGCATCAAATCTCGATAGTAGTACGGATTATTTGAGGCTTTCAATATTTCAAAAGCCAAGTCAACCATCGGCATTTCCCGTGCCTTGTTCTTCGAGAAATTTTCAGCGTATATTGGCTCATGTCTTGCCACTCCCTTCACACAGCTTTATTCATGGACATGACAGATGTGGATTTGCAGAGAACGCATGATTTCGATGGTCCTCTGGTACAATTACTTGCCCTGTATCAAAATAAGTAAACATTATTTTAATAGAAAATGCAACATTTGTGTTTAGAACAATGTTATATTTCTTCTGCATATGCGGAGCTGCCGCTATAAACACGGATGAGGCTGCCGCAGCGGCAGCCTTCCCTGAAGCAAGCCCCGCGCTAGCAGCCTCTGACTGTATCCGCGAGAGAATTGGCCCGGCTCTGCACCCGGCAGCTGCCAGCCCGAATTCCACTCTCATCCTATACATATGTCCAACGTATTGATTTGACACATATAGTCGCCTATTCTGTAAAAGCAAGGCAAATCGACTATTCCACATTCCCCACCCAACATACACTGAATCATATCAAACCTATGATAATATCAGGGGGTATCACGCATTGAGAACACTCGCTGATAAGAAAGGACGGTTTCGTCCATTGGAGAAGACAATTAACGATGTCCTTCAGCAAGATGATTGCTCTCCCAGCCAGCCTGTTAAAAGCACTGCCGCGTACAGCACGCACCGCCTTTTCTTCCTTGGGGGGTAAAGCACATCGGTGACTCCAAAGGCCTGGAAATATGCGAAAGGCAAAAACGTGCATGTTGCCGTGATCGATACCGGCGCCGACTACAGCCATCCAGATCTTCGACAGTTCCCTTGGAGACGGATTCAATGCCCTTCATCCAGCATCTTCCTCCGCATGATGACAACGGGCACGGCACACATATCGCAGGCACGATTGCCGCTCATAACGAATAGTCAGGTATGACCGGGTGTCGCGCCAGAAGCGATAATCCACCCGGTTAAAGCTTTTGACCATCAGGGCTCGGCTTATATTGCAGACATCGTCAGCGGTATCGAGTGGTGTATCCGCAATCGCATGCATATTATTAACATGAGCTTCGGCATGCGTCATCACAGCGAAGCTGTGCGAAGCTGCGTCCGCAAAGCACAGCGAGCAGGAATTGTCATCATCGCCTCAGCAGGAAACGACGGCAAATTACGCGCAGACTTTCCCGCACGCTATCCAGGAGTGATCTGTGTAGGTGCAGCTGCTCGCCATAACGGTAAATTGAAAATGAGCAACCACGGCAGCCATATCGATATTTACGCGCCGGGAGAGCGCGTCATCTCCACATGGCTGGATGGCAAATATCACGCGCTTAGCGGCACTTCTATGGCAGCGGCCTATGTGACTGGCGCTGCGGCGCTTCTGCTGTCCTACAAGCCGCGACTGACACCGAGCAAAATGAAGAAACTGCTCTGTTCGTCCGCAACGCCTGCACATCGTTCAGCGCAAATGAAAGCAGGCATCCTGAATATTAGTCGAGCCTTTCGCCGCGTCTTATCCAAAAGACACTACATCCGTTCCGGCGCAGATACGCCGATCAAGCGAAGAACGTTGCGTAGCACGGTGCGCACACAGCCTGCCAAAGCCAGACGGGCTTGAGTTTGCTGCGGATCATCCGTAATAAAGCGTTCCGCCTTATAATAGCTGTGGAACTGGGAGGCCAGCTCATAAACATAGCGAATGAGCCGATGCGGAGCGTACAATGCAGCCGCTTCCTGCACTTCCTGTGGCAATTCCCCTAGCTTGCGAAGCAAATCAAACTCGGCCTCTGAATTGAGCTTGCTAACATCCACTTGATCAGGAGGCAGCAGCTTGATATTTTGCTCTTCGGCTTGACGGTATAAGCTGCAAATGCGAGCATGCGCATATTGCACGTAAAATACTGGGTTGTCATTGGACTGCGACACGGCTAAGTCCATATCGAAATCGAGATGGGAGTCAATTCCGCGCATCGTAAAGAAATATCGGATTGCATCTACGCCGACCTCGTCCATCAGGTCTTCCATCGTCACCGCTTTGCCTGTGCGCTTCGACATTTTGACTTTCTCGCCCGCCTGATAGAGACTGACCATCTGTGTGATCAGAACGGTGAGCTTGTCCGCAGGATGACCTAAGGATTGCATCGCTGCTTTTATTCTCGGGATATACCCGTGGTGATCGGCTCCCCAAATATTGATTAATTGATCGAAGCCGCGCTTGTACTTGTTTTGGTGATAGGCGATATCCGGTGTTAAATAAGTATACGAGCCGTCGGTTTTGACGAGCACCCGGTCCTTGTCATCGCCGTAAGGCGTCGTCTTCAGCCAGAGGGCGCCTTCCGCCTCATAGGTCTGGCCTTTGTCCTGAAGCTCCTGCAGGACGGCTTGAACTTCACCAGCTTCATAGATCGCGGTTTCCGACGTCCATACATCGAACGTGACACGGAAACGCTCAAGATCCCGCTTAATCTTAGCTAATTCTTGCTCAAGACCATACTGGCGGAAAAACTTCAGCCGCTCTTCCTCGTCCCAAGACAAGTACTTGTCCCCGTCCTTCTCGACGAGCTGGCGCGCGAAGCCGATAATGTCCTCTCCATAATAACCGTCCTCCGGCATTTCGGCTTCCTGGCCAAGCTCCTGCTTGTATCTGGCGTCGATCGATCTGGCCAGATTCATCATCTGATTGCCAGCATCATTAATATAGTATTCACGCGTCACATCAAACCCGGCGAACTGCAGCAAATTGCACAGCGAATCGCCGAATGCCGCGCCGCGAGCATGTCCAAGATGGAGACTGCCGGTAGGGTTGGCACTGACGAATTCCACCTGCACCCGTTTCCCGCCGCCGATCTGTACGCTGCCATATCGATCGCCTTGTTCCGCAATTTGGCTGATTACCCCATAGAGGAATTTCTTATCCATATAGAAGTTAATAAACCCTGGTCCGGCAATATCGATGCGCTCCACATACACTTCAGCTTGCTTGATTTCACTGACGATTCGCTCTGCGATTTGCCGCGGATTCTGCCTTGCTATCTTCGTCAACTGCATGGCGATGTTCGTCGAGTAATCGCCATGCGCCTTTCGCGCGGCGTCTCAACGCGAAATCCGGCAGCTGGCCTCCTCGACAACGCCTGAGCTCACCGCTGCTCTCCGATTTCGCTGATCCAGAGCTTCTCTGACCTGCTCAATTACACTCATTCTTGTTCCTCCTGTATGGTTAGCTTAAGTTTGAAAGTGCCTGCGGGCTCCTCTGCTACCCACAATTGATAAGACCATGTCGCATTGCCGATGCCGCTCGACCAACTGAACGTCCATATGCATGGTGCGGGTCACCATCGGCAATGTGCCCACTTCCGTTCGATAATGCCCCCGCCTATCTTCATGTAAGGTAAAGCTTTGCTCTGCCTCCACGTGTCCGTGCCGAATGATTTTGATTTCCCGCTCCGACAGCTTCACAAGTGTACGCGTGCTGCCTGATGGCTCATCTTGTTCCGTATACTTAATGTAGGTCGCGGTGCCTTTCCTGTACAATTCACCGTGAAACTGCTGATCGACATGCTCGTCTTCCCAGCCGCTCTCCAACCTGATCCGTACCGGAATCGCTTTTGTCATGGGGCTGGCGCCCCTTATACTTAACGAAGCCAAGCAGCATTTCGCGAATCAGCTTGGCCGCCACAATCGGAGTTTGCTCTGTCGGATCGTAGACTGGCGCAACCTCGACGACGTCACAGCCGACTACCTTCACTTCAGATCTGGCAATCGCATGTATGGCGGCAAGTAATTCCTTCGACGTAATACCGCCCGCTTCCGCTGTTCCCGTCCCCGGAGCAGCCGAAGGATCGAGCACATCGATGTCCATCGTTACATATACGGGGCGCCCGCCGAGCTCTGGCAATACGCGCTGCAGCGGCTCCAATACGTCAAACGGATAGAAATTGCAATGCTCGCGTCCGTATGTGAATTCTTCCTTCGAGCCCGAACGGATGCCAAACTGATAAATGTTGCTCGCCGCCCAGAAGCTCAGCCGCCTTGCGAATCGGCGTGGAATGGGACAGCGGTTCGCCTTCATACTGCTCGCGCAAATCGGCATGCGCATCGATATGAATGACAGCTAGATCAGGATGCAGCTTATGTAGCTCCTGCAGGATCGGCCAAGTGACGAGATGCTCGCCTCCCATGCCGAACGGGAGCTTGCCGTCTGCAGCTACCTTGCGTACAAAATCCCGATGATCTCCAGACTGCGAGCAGCGTTGCCAAACGGCAGCAACAGTCTCCGGCATCGAAATATTTAATATCATACAGCTCGCGATCCAGATACGGGCTGTACTCCTCTAGGCCGACGGAAGCTTCGCGGATTCTCCCCGGGCCAAATCGCGACCCCGGACGGAAGCTGACGGTAAAATCCATCGGCATGCCGTACAGCACGGCCTGCGCTTCTTCATAATTTTCCGAACTGCATATAAACACATTGCCTGAATAGGCTTGATCCAGCTTCAATATACATACAACCTTTCCATGGTTTGAGATTCGGCTCACTTAATCGCATCTTGACATGCTACGACATGCTACGACATGCTACGCGTCCCGAATAAGCTTCTACTTGCACAGCTCTTCCACGAACCGCGGCAGAACGAACGCCGCTTTGTGCAATTGCGGTGTATAGTACTTCGTATCGAGCTGCGGAATTTGTGTTTCGTCCACTTGCAGTGGATCGTGCTTCTTGCTGCCCATCGTAAACGTCCACAAGTCCGCTTGGATATGTTGGGATATTCGCCCAATATACACGGACGATCGGGAACACTTCTTTCACATCTCGATTCACCTTGCGGATCAGGTCCGCTTTGAACCACGGGTTGTCCGTTTGTGCAACGAAGATGCCGTCCTCCTTTAGCGCATCATAAATGCCTTGATAAAAGCCTCGTGTAAACAGCTGTACCGCCGGACCGACTGGTTCCGTCGAATCCACCATGATCACATCATACGTATTCTTGTGATCGTGAATGTGCATATATCCGTCGTTCACGATGCACTTCCACACGAGGATCGTCCAGTGCATCCGGCAATCGATGGCAAATATTGCTTCGAATATTCGATCACTTTGCCGTCGATGTCCACCAGCACGGCCTTCTTCACTTTCGGATGCTTCAACACTTCGCGGATGACGCCGCCGTCACCGCCGCCGACGACGAGCACTTGCTCCGGATTCGGATGCGTGAAGAGCGCCGGATGAGCAACCATCTCATGATACACGAACTCGTCCTTCTCCGTTGTCATCACCATGCCGTCAAGCACGAGCATGCGGCCGAATTCCACCGTATCGATCATCGCCAAATCTTGAAATTCTGTCTGCTCACGAACGAGCGTTTGACGAATTTTCGCTGTGATGCCGAAATGTTCCGTCTGTTTCTCCGTGTACCATAGTTCCATCTTATGGTTCCCTCTTTCCATATTCAGATTTACGTATTATCCTATCACGCGCCGCCTCATGCTCATCTGTTCGGAGCCGTTCGACCCGCTTATTTTCATATGTGTATTATAGTCAATCAGAGTAGAATTGCAATCATTTTTGAACGTAATGCACAAATTGCTTTTCCTCTATATATTGAATAGGAATTGGCGGTTCCTTCCATACTAGTAACGAATGTACGGTAACGTTAGCGAAATGCTTTCAAAGGCGAATGACAAAGGGGTTGACTTCATGGGGCATACAGAGCGTTCGAAGCAGTCCTCTGCAAACCGTAAGCGCAAGAAACATCTGTTCATGCGCTTGCTCTCCCTTGCGGTGTCGATCTGCGTGCTAGCTTCTGTCTGCATCGTCGCCTTCTTCTTCTATATTGGTACACAATCTCTGCCTGCTGCACAAGTGAAGCAAACCTCGCAGCTTCTCGACGCCAAAGGTGAGAGAATCGACGCATTCTATGCTGGTCAAAACCGCCAAATCGTTAGCTTAGATCAAATTTCTGACTATGTAAAGCAAGCGGTTATCGCGATTGAGGATCGCAGGTTTTATGATCATTTTGGCATTGATCTGTACGGAACAGCACGCGCTGTGTGGACGAACTTGCGGCGCATGTCCACGGTGCAAGGGGCGAGCACGCTTAGTCAACAGCTGGCTCGCAATCTTTATTTGACGCACGACCGCACATGGGATCGCAAATTAAAGGAAGCCGTCTATGCTTTGCAGCTAGAGTCCAATTATTCGAAGGATGAAATATTGGAGCTATATCTCAACACCGTCTATTTCGGTCACAGCTTGTACGGCATCGAGACGGCGGCACAAGCGTATTTCGGCAAACCCGCGAAAGATTTGACGCTGGCGGAAAGTGCGCTGCTGGCCGGCGTGCCGAAGGGGGCGCTGTATTATTCGCCTTATCTGGAGCCGGACAATGCGAAGAAGCGGCAGAAGATCGTGCTGCAGGCGATGGTCGAGTACGGCGCCATTACGCAAGCGGAAGCAGATGCCGCATACCAGGAGGAGCTTGTGTATGAGCCGCTGCAAGATGAGCGCATCTCCGAAGCACCATACTTCAGCGATTATGTGCGGCAAGTCGCCATACAGAAGCTAGGATTAAGCGCGGAAATGCTGGAGAGCGGCGGAGTCAACATCTATACGACGTTGGATCTGAACATGCAACGCGCAGCTGAAGAAGCAATCGCTCATCACTTAAAGCCATATCCGGAGCTGCAAGCGGCGCTGATCGCCATCGATCCGCGAACTGGATATATCAAGGCGATGGTCGGCGGGCGCGATTATAAGGTGAATCAATACAATCGAGTGTTCGCCACAACGCGTCAGCCCGGCTCGGCATTCAAGCCGATTATGTATTTGTCCGCTTTGCAGCAAGAAGGCTTCAGCGCGTTGACCCGCTACCGCAGCGAGCCGACCAGCTTCACTTATGACGAAGGCCGGGAAACATATACGCCCAGCAATTTTGGCGGCAAATATGCGAACGATGACATTACGCTTCGCGAAGCGATCGCACTGTCAGACAACATCTATGCGGTTCATACGATTATGGACATCGGTCCGGACAAGGTCATCGAAACTGCCCGCAAGCTCGGCATCGAAAGCCACTTATCCCCGTTGCCGTCGCTGGCGCTCGGTACTTTTCCGATCAGTCCATTTGAGATGGCAGCAGCGTACAGCGTCATTGCCAACCAAGGCATTCGTACAGAGCCGACCGCAATTCTTCGCATCGAAGATGCTTATGGCCGTCTGTTGTATGAAGCTGAGCCGCAGGCTGAACGGGTCATCGAGCCAACCTATGCTTATGTATTGACCAAGCTGATGGAGAGTGTGTTTGAACCGGGCGGCACAGCGGCTAGGGTGGCATCCGGACTGAAGCGGCCCGTCGCCGGCAAGACCGGGACGACTACCTCTGATGCGTGGATGGTCGGCTTTACACCCGAGCTAGTCACCGCGGTGTGGGTCGGTTATGACCGTGGGCGAACGATATCAGCGGCTGAGTCATCGAAGGCTTCCCCGATCTTCGCCGATTTTACAGAAGCTGCGCTGAAGCACGTTCCGCCCAAGATGTTCCCGGTACCGCGCGGTGTTGTCTCGCTGTATATCGACCCGAAAAGCGGCACGATTGCTTCCCCAGGCTGCGGAAGCGATGCTCGTCTGGAATATTTCGTGAAAGGGACGGAGCCGACGATGTTCTGCTCGGAGCTTGAGACGCAGCAGGACAAGGAACGATTATTGCAACGCCATCAAGAAGAGAGCGCGGGACAGGAAGAACGTTCGTGGTGGGAAGATTTGAAGCGTTGGTGGCATGGTTAGACGCTAGACGCTAGACGCTTCGTACGCTTCGCAGGCAAATGAATAACGGAACAGAAAGTTCCGTTATTCAGGGGATTTTGCCGTTTTGACGTAAATAGAGGAAGTCAAATTTCCTCTATTGGCTAGAAAACAAGCGAAATGAGGGGTTTTCTAATGTCTTAATCAAAATAACGGAAATTCGACTTCCCTTAATTAGCGAATATCGCCCATTTTCTCGAAATAGCGGAACTTTGGGTTCCGCTATCGAACAGAATTCAAACTTCCCAATGTACACATGCCCTTCGGAAGTGAGTCAACCGTCAAAGACTTGCTTTATCCAAGCAAGTCTTTGAGCTCTGCCGGTGAATGCTCCCACCAGTCAGCGTTATGTTCCACCAGCACTTGTTTTAACAACTGCTTCTCCTTGTCGCTTAAGCCGTCCAAAATATATTTGCGCTTCAGCGCCCGGTCCATCTGATTGACATGGTCGGCTAATATTTTCCACCCGCGGCGCGCCTCGCTGTCGATCAACATTTCACAAGCGGTCACCCCTCCGTAGAAGGCGCCTTGCTCATCGCGATCAACCGCTACCCATACGACCCACACCTGGCGGCCGTTAGGCACGTCATTTTTGTCCATGGAAAATTTGATCCGTCTTTCCACCTTGCTCTTGGCATGGATGGCGCCGATATCGATATACGCCTCATCTCCGTCAATAATGATGCTTGACAGGTTGCTTAAATCAATGGAGCCTGCGCCAAATCCTTTGTGATTCACTTTGTTGCTGACAATATTTAAAGAGATTTGCTTCTTCTTGTTCTCCATATCGTTATTCACCTCAAATGACCATTCTTTTCGGTACCATACGATCATTACGATTATATCATATTCAATTCCAGGTTTATAACGATCGCCTTAAAGTTCGCGGAACATACAACGAATCTGACCGGTATGCAAATAAAAAGAAATACTTGGCCAAGTCCTCTCATATACATGCTGTAGAAGCTTGTCAATCGGGGGGATCATGCCATGAGAATACGACCTAACCGCCGAATACTCGGCGCTTTGCCCGTTCTATTAGCCGCTGTCTTCTTCGGACTTACGTTCACGATGTTCCCCGGAACCGGGTCAGAGGAGCCGCTGTCAACCGCTGTCATACGCCGCCGCAGCCAAGCGCTCCGGGGCCTAAGCCGCCGGCGAACATGCCGAATCCAGTGCCGGAACCGGTGCGTACGATCCAACCGCTCAGCGAGCGAATCGTTGAATATCACATTTCGGTCAAGCTCGATGCGGACAGCAAGGAGCTGCACGGCAAACAGAGCGTCACTTGGACAAACCCGGGCAATCAATCGGTGCAGGAGTTATATTTTCATCTGTACCCGAATGCTTTCCGCAGTACGACATTCTACATTTAACTTGGAATCCGGTGGGAAGCTTCGCGAAGACAAGATGACAGCTGACAGCATCGGACATATGGATATCCTTTCGATTCGACATGACAGCGGTGCCGATTTGCTTCATACGATGCGGTACTTGCAGCCTGACGACGGCAATGAAGCTGACCAGACGCTCATGAACATCAAGCTGCCGGAAGCTGTGGACCCGGGAAATCCGTCACAGTCAACATGGATTTTACGGTGAAGCTTCCTTATATTTATGCACGCATGGGATATGCGGGTGATTTCATCATGGCAGGACAATGGTTTCCGAAACTTGCCGTCTACGAGCCGAAAGGACGGCGCGGCGCCAAAGAAGAAGCATGGAATCTGCATCAATATCACGGCAACTCGGAATTTTATGCGGATTTCGGGATTTATAATGTCAAAATCGATGTCCCCTCAGGCTATATTGTCGCAGCGAGCGGCTTCCCGGTGAAATCGATGAAGGATGATGGGAAGCGCCGTGAGTACCATTATTACGCAGAAGATGTGCACGACTTCGCTTGGGCGGCTTCTCCGCATTTTGTTTATGCTGAGGAAGCATTCTCAACGCCTGAAATTCCTGGCGTGAAGATTAAGCTTTATCTCGATCCAAAGCATGAGCATCTGCAGGAGCGCTACTTCCGTGCCGCGAAACAATCGCTCGCCAGCTTCGGCAAATGGTACGGCTCTTATCCGTACTCCACACTGTCCATCGTCGTTCCTCCGGAAGGAGCGGGCGGCGCCGGAGGCATGGAATACCCGACGCTGATTACAGCATGGGATGCCAAGACAGACAATCCGTCCAGCGAGTTGGAAAGAGTGATCGTACATGAGATCGGTCATCAATTTTGGTACGGCATGGTGGCAAACAATGAATTTGAAGAAGCCTGGCTCGATGAAGGGTTCACCTCTTATGTAGAAGACAAAGTGATGGAGAGCGAATACGGGATGGTGCGAAGCTGGCCGATCTTGTCCAGTTATATGACCGCACCCGCTCCGCTCAAGCTGAATTCGTGGGAATATTCCAACCACGATGTATACGCAGAAAATGTTTATGCGAGAGCAAGTTTAGTGCTGCGTGATCTGGAACAATCGATCGGCACTAAGAAGATGCAGCAAGTGCTGCGAGCGTACTTCAACCGTTGGAAATTCGATCATCCGACGACTCGCGATTTTCAGAACGTACTGGAACGCATCACACATCGCAGCTGGGACAGTTATTTCAAGCAATTTGTTTACGGCGACCTGATGATCGACTACGCGGTAACCAGCGTAAAATCGTATGAGGTCGAGCATGGCGGAGCTAATGCGTACGAGACGCGAATTGGACTTGCCAGATACGGCGGCGTGCACCGTCCGGTAGAAATCGCAATCAAGCTAAGCGACGGCTCACTGCTCATCGAAACATGGGACGGCAGTGAATTGCAGAAGGAGTTGACGATCCACTCCGAGCATCCGGCCGACTGGGTGCTGGTCGATCCCAATTTCAAACAAGTGCTCGAAAATCGGCATTACAACAATTTTATGAAAGCTTCCCTAGACCAGAAGCACGAAGTCAGGTGGACGTATGGCACGACGAAAGTTATCGAGCTCTTGTTCAATTTGCTGGCATGGTGAAGTGATGAAAGGAGGAACGGCTGCATGTTAGAGTCCTTTAAGTACGGCTTGTCCGTTACATGGCGCAAATCATTGCTGATCATCATCTTGTTTCTGTACGAAATGTTCTGGGGCTTCTTGCTCTACCGTTATGTAAAGTCCGTTCTTGTTCCCATTTTGTATCGATATCCGGGGCAGGAAGTGCCGACGTGGTCGTCCCTATTCTGGATAGAAGGAGAGTTTCGTCTGGTCAAGACAGATATGGCTTCCATATATATATGGACGCTGGCCTCCTTGCTGCTCGTTCGCTTGCTGCTGACGCCGCTCATTAATGCCGGGTTGTTCCATGCTATCCATCACGAGGCGCAAGAGCAATGGCGTTCTTTCCTTAACGGCATAAGAACACGATGGGGAAAGTTTCTTTCCCTGTATGGCGTGCAAATGGTGCTGACGCTTGCGCCGCTTTACTGGTTAGTTCCGCACTTAGCTACAGCCTTGCAGGAAAGAAGCTTGACGAACGTGCACATGATGAACAGCGCACTGCTCATCGCTTCGTACTTGGCTTATGTCGCATTCGTTCGGCTATGCTTCATGTATTTGCAGTTTGCCGTAACGGCAAGCGATTCACTCGGCTCAGCGTTCCTCATTTGGTGCAAGAGGCAGCTTCCGCTAATCGGTCTCTCCCTCATCATCTTGCTGATCGCCATTGTCTTACAAGGGATGCTGACTGCCGTATCCATGTTCTGGGCTGGATTAACCACATTAATCGTATATCAAGCGACACCGCTCGTGCGCGTTCTGTTACAGGTGTGGGAAATTGCGGCGCAGCACGACCTTTGGCTGAAGAGCCGACGCTCATAATTTTTCTCCTTACACGGCCGTTCATTCAGCTGCCGGCAATCATGCCGGCAGCTTTATTTTGCTTGGCGCATGTGACTTGGAAATAAAAAAATCAATCGATCTTCGCGGGTACCATCAAGTTTACCGTCCAAGATGCCGATATAGTAAATGAGAAACCTGTCGAACGAATGCAGGATTCTGACTCGTCATTTGTCGAAATTACTGAAATCTATCTATGCAAAATGTCGGTCCATATCCGAACATGCAAGCGGCTATTTTTTCGAAGGAGTGTACATAGTCAATGAAAAATTCAACAGTATACGGACTCTTATTGGCTGTCATATCCGTAGGTCTCGGAATGATTCTGAAAGGTACGAGCTTGGCGGTGCTGCTGAATGCACCTGCGTTGCTTATTATTTTTGGCGGTACGATCTCTGTCCTGCTGATCGGTTATCCGTTCAGTGCGATTAAGAAAATTCCGCAGCTGCTGAAAATTACGTTTGCCGAGCCGAAGCTGATGTCACGCAAGGAAGTCATTAACCTGTTTACAGAATGGGCTTCCATTACTAGACGGGAAGGCTTGCTTGCTCTGGAAAACCAAGTAGAAGAAGTCGAAGATGAATTTTTGAAAGGCGGCATGCGGATGATTATCGACGGCAATGACCACGATTTCGTCCGTGACGTCTTACTCGAAGATATCTCCGCAATGGAAGAAAGACATCGCAGCGGTGCACAAATGTTTACATCTGCAGGCTCTGCTGCACCGACACTCGGTGTTCTCGGTGCGGTCGTCGGTCTCGTCGCTGCCTTAGGTCAAATGGATGATATCGCTTCTTTGGGCACATCCATAGCTGCCGCGTTCATTGCTACCTTGTACGGTATTTTCTCCGGCTACGTGCTATGGCACCCGATCGCGACACGCCTGAAGCACATTTCGAAAAAAGAAGTCGAGCTGAAGATGATGATCGTCGAAGGCTTGTTATCGATCCAGTCCGGTGTATCCACGATCGCCATCCAGCAGAAGTTGTCTGTTTTCTTGTCTCCTGCAGAACGTCGTGAAGACGATGAGGAGGGTGACGATGAACAAGAAGAAGAGAACTAATCATGAAGAAGAACATATCGATGAAACCTGGCTGATTCCGTATGCAGACTTATTAACGCTTCTGCTCGCATTGTTCATCGTACTGTTCGCTTCCAGTATTATTGACCAACAACGATTAGATCAAATTAGTAAGTCGTTCTCCATAGCATTCAACAACGGTGTCGGCCTCTTCCAAAATCCCGCACTCATCGAGCTGCCAGAATCTATCAGCAGCATGAAGGAAAGGCAAAGCGCTGATCGTTCTGACAATGACAGCACCGTCACCGAGGAGGACGTACAGTCGTACCTGGCAAACATGTTCGAGCAAGAAACACAGCAACTGGTTGAATTGCAGCAGCAGCTTGATACGTATATAGAAGAACAAGGCTTATCCAGTCAACTGGAGACGACGCTGAATAATCATCAATTGCTTATCACGTTCAGCGACACAGCATTGTATGATCCAGCCAGCGCTGATCTCAAACCAGAAGCGCAGGCACTGGCCAGATCGATCGGCGATATGCTAGCTGGGTATCCGGAATATGAAATTATGATTTCCGGTCACACCGACAATGTGCCGATCAATACCGTTCGCTTCCCTTCGAACTGGGAGCTGAGCACGATGCGAGCCGTGAACTTTATGAAGATTTTACTGGAATCGGATATCGATCCTGCCCGCGTCAGCTCCGCTGGATTTGGAGAATACCGCCCGGTAGCCGACAATGATACAGTCGAAGGCAGAGCGGCCAACCGAAGGGTCGAAGTGTCGATCATGCGTAACTTCCTCAGCTCTCAATTAACCGAGGAGTTTCTGAATCTCAATTAGATCGTAATTGGACAACAGCAAATGGCGGTGCGAGGAATTCATCCTCACACCGCCATTTCTTGTAGGCAGAAAATATGATTCTGTCACACCGTTTTCGTTTTATTCCCCGAGCAAGATTCTCGTATATGGGGAATCGATCGGCAGCATTATAACCGGCTCGCCTTCGAACGTTTTGACATAGCTTTGCAGTGTCCGATACAAGTTATAAAATTCCGGGTCCTTCCCATACGCCTCATTGTATATTCTCGCTGCTTCCTGCTCGCCTTCTGCAATGATCTTCTTCGACTGAGCTTCAGCTTGTGCAATCAGCTCAACCGCTTCACGATCCGCATTGGACGTAATCTTCAGCTTCTCCTCTTCCCCTTCAGACAAATATCTGGTCGCCATCGCCTGACGGTCGGAGATCATTCGATTATACACACTTTCCTTGTTCAACTCCGGCAAGTCAGTACGCTTAATGCGCACATCGATGATTTCAATGCCGAGGTTATTTAGCTGACTGGATACTTCTTCGGTAATTTCTTCGTTCAAGTTGCCACGAGCCGTATTCTCACTGATGATATCCCCGTACTCAATTTGTGACAGCTTCCGGCGTACTGTACTGTATACCGCATTTTCAATCCGCTCTGTAGCGATGCTCACTTCACGAACGTTCTGCAGGAAGCGGTTCGGATTGGAGATTCGCCACACGGTATAGTTGTCGACGATAATCGGCTTCTGATCGCGCGTCAAAATATTACTTGGCTGGCTGTCATACACCATCTGATATTTAGGCAAAGATTTCGTCGTTTGAATAAACGGAATTTTCATATGCAATCCAGCATTGGAAACGATCGATCTTCGCTTCCCCGAATTGCATAACCGCCCTATATTCGCCTTCTTTCACGATAAAGAACGTGCCGCCTGCTAGCATGGCAATCAGCACAACGACAATTACGCCTGGTATTGCCCATTTTTTCATTGATTGCTACCCCCTGACGAAGAGTTTCTCATCAATTCATTAAGCGGCAAGTAGCTCACAGTATCCCCGCTGGAATTATCCATAATAAAGATCTTCGCGTTCGGGAGAATCTTCTCCAAAGTTTCTAAGATCAGGCGGCTACGCGTCACATTCGGATTTGTCACATACTCCTCATATAAAGCATTGAACTGCGCAACATCACCTTGTGCATTCAAAATACGCGATTGTTTCTGAGCCTCTGCTCGTTCAATCATCGCCTGAGCTTCCCCGCGTGCAGTCGGGATACGTTCGTTACGGTAACGGTTCGCTTCGTTGATCTTCGTATTTTTCTCTTCCCGCGCGTTCGTCACTTCGGCAAAGGCATTCGCCACGTTCCCTTCCGGCGGCTCGATATCTTGGAACTTCAAGTCATTGATAGAAAATGCCTGTTTGATATTTGTCCAAAGTTTCGATCAACAGCTCTTTGGCTTGTTGCTGAATGACGGTCTTCCCTTCAGTAATAGCAAAATCCAGATTGTTGGAGCCCATCACCGAGCGGATCGCGCCTACTGTCAGTATTTCGCAAAAACTGTTCGGCATTCGAAATATTAAACAAATATGCTTCCACATCGGTAATCTGCCATTCCACTACAGCATCGGCAGAGACGATATTTTCGTCCCCGGTAATCATTAAGGCTTCATCTTCCACTACTTGGATTTGACCGTTTATGTTACGATACCCGATCTCCATCCTCTGTACGATCTTGGCTGGCACAAGCACAACTTCCTCGATCGGGCTAGGCAGCTTAAAGTGCAAGCCCGGCTCCTCGACCGTTTTCGTATAATTACCGAAAGTCAGCACTGCTGCTTTCTCATGTTCTTCCACAGTGTAGAACATCGTCGTCCCCCATAGCAGAAGCAAAAGCACAATCGCACCAGTGACGATATATTTGATCGTCTTGGGCGAAAGCTGCGGAATCTCTTGTTTCGGTCTTGACTCCATGTCCATGCGTTCGTCTCCTCCCTTATTCTCTGTTTCTTCCTACGCGTAACCGACTAAACGGCACGATAGTTATTGTAACATAAGTTTATGTTCGTTAATACGTGCTAGTGCTTTTTCGGTTTCGCGTTTACTTGTTTTTCTATTCATCAGGAGCCATTCGATCAAAATGAAGTCAAGCTTTCTCCAGTTTCCAGCACAGTCTTCAAGCCAGATAGGACAATCGGCAGTCCTTGTTCCAATACTTGTGCAGTGTTAGGGGACAGGTCGAACTCATCATGCGTTAGAGTGACTAGTGTAACGTCTGCAAATTCATCGTGAGGGACAATCTCCCACGTTAAGCGCGACGGCTCTCGCCCGCTGTTTCCCGCATAGAAACGAGCTTCCATGTCATGACTAGCTTGTTAGGCGGCTCGACACATAACAGTTCTCCCAGCGCTTGGATCTCACCTTTGGTGTCATGAATTTCATAAGGCTTGCCTGCTTCCCATTCTGCGTGAATTGAACCATTATACCAAAATTTTGTCGTCAACGAAGGATCGGTCAGTGCCTGCCATACTTGCTCCGGTGTTGCTTTGATCACGATGCGATGAATATGTTTCGGTTTGCTGCTCATCGCAGATTCGCCCTCCAGACTTTGTTTAAGTGAAGTAAGCCCGCTGATCCACGGCTCCGTATACTTGCTGACCCAGCGCTCGTATATTTCCCGGATTGGCACAGCATTCAAATAGTGAAACTTCTCTCTGCCCACTTTTGTCGTCGTGATCAAGCCTGCTTGCTCGAGTATATTCAAGTGTTTCATCACACCGAAGCGAGTCATGTCCAAATGCTCGCAAAGCTCATTCAGCGTACGCCCATCGGCTTGATAAAGCAAGTCAAGAAGCTTGCGACGATTCGGCATCGGAAAGAGCCTTGAATATATCGTATTCCATTAGATACACACCTCTTTCCTAACTGATTTTGATCAGCAAATATTTCGGGTTATCTCGTGACTATTTAGTCACATTATAACACACGCTTGCGTTCATGTGCGAAACTTGGTTCGGTTGCTACCATTGAATCCTGTCATCGCTTCCGCTTCCGACTTAACAATAAATTTATGTTTATGAAAATGATTGTTGACATGTGACTAATAGGTAACATATATTATTAATGTGACCATATGGTCACATGATATTTGAATAAGAAATGAGGGAGTAAGATGAAGATTACACTAATTGCTGGCAGCAACCGCCTCGGTTCCATGAGTACGTTAGGGTTGCGATACGTGGAATCCTTGCTCAAGCAGCAAAACTTTTCCACACATTTGATCGAACTTCGGGTGACGCCGTTGCCATTCTTCGATCCCCATTCGGAATCGGTCAGCACTACAGGCGAACAACTCATCGAAGCTGTACAGCAAGCAGACGGGTTGGTTATCGCCACGCCTGAATATCACGGTTCTATATCTGGTCTTCTGAAGAATGCGCTTGATTATTTGGACAATCCAGATATCTCTGGCAAACCGGTGCTAGCCATAAGCGCCGCAGGCGGGCCTCTAGGAAACAGCTCGCTCTTGCACCTGCAAACGATCGTGCGTAATTTGCACGGTATATTTTGTCCGCAATGGATCTCCTTACGGGAAGATGCACATGCATTCGATCAGAACGGAAGGCTAATCGATGAAGCGCTTAAGGAGCGAATTCATGAGTCTGTCCGCTGCTTTATCGAACTTGTTCGGGATTTGCGCGGCGTTTCACTGTACAATGAAGTTACTGAAGCACTTGTCAATACAGGGGGTAAGCAACATGCTGTCCAATGAGGAAATACGCAAATACTTAAATAGACTGGGCATTCCGGACATACAGCCGCCGAGTCTTGAATATTTGTCCGCTCTTCATCAAGCCCATGTTCGAACAATATCTTGGCAAACTGTTGATATTATCGCCGGTAAACCGGCACCAATCGATCTCGCAAGCTCCGTAAACTTGATGCTGAGCGGACGAAGTGGATATTGCTATCATCTGAACGGTGCTTTCAGTATGTTATTGAAATCGCTCGGCTTCGAAGTCAATTGGCACCGGGCAGGCGTTCAGCCGCCTGGAGTGGAGCCGCGCATCGATTCCTTTCACTTGGGATTAACGGTTACTCTACCGCTAGATAACGGGGGCACAGAACGCTACATTCTCGATGTAGGACTCGGCGATATGCCTTTCACCCCGTTGCCTTTGCTACCTGGAGAATATGAACAAGGGGCATTCCTTTACAAAGTCGAACCGTCGACCGTAGCAGATGGTGGGTGGCGTCTCGTGCACGATCCTCTGGCGTCGATTGTCGGTGTTGACGTTGCTCCTGAGCCGCTTCATGATTTGCAGGTATTTATCCCGAAGCATGAGTTTTACAGTCGCTCCCCTAATTCTCCGTGGAGTCGGCTATTCCTATTGAGACAGCGACATGCCAACGGCGGCAACGAACTTCGAGGCTGCATATGGAGCAAGCGCCAAGGAGACAAAGTTCAGAAGGAGGAATTGCGAAGCAAATCACAATGGCTGGAGGTGCTCGCCGACATCTTCCATGAACATCTTGTCCATTATAGTCATATCGAGCGTGATGAGCTGTGGAATACGGTGTATCGAATGCATGAAGAATGGAAGCAGGAGCGGGAGGCGGAGCAGAGGAATAAGATAGAGCAGGGGCTATAACAGCACCCTGCTCTTTATCTGCTTTCAGAATTACATTTTCATCTGATGGATCGGATGGCCGAGAGCCACTTCCGCCGCTTCCATCGTGATTTCGCCCAATGTCGGATGAGCATGAATCGTCAATGCCATATCTTCCAGCGTCGCACCCATCTCAATCGCCAGGCCATCTCAGCGATCAAGTTGGAAGCTTGCTCCACCTACGATATGAGCACCGATGACGATTCCGGTCGCTTTCTCTGCAACGATCTTCACGAAACCGTCCGCCGCATTCATCGTTATGCGCGCGGCCGTTCGGCGCATATAGGAAACTTGCCGCTCACGACCTCGATGCCCTGCTCCTTCGCTTCCTTCTCCCCAGCCTACAGCTGCGATCTCCGGATCGGAGAAGCACAACAGCTCGGCATCGACTTTATAATCGACTAGCTCGGCTGACCAGCGATCACTTCAGCTGCAACCTTGCCTTCGTAGGATGCTTTGTGAGCAAGTGCTAGGCCTGGCCACATATCACCGATTGCATAAATATTCGGCACATTCGTGCGGCATTGATTGTCGATCTCGATCAGTCCGCGTTCATTCATCTTGACTCCGATCGATATCCAGTCCGAGATTCGTCCGTATTCGGACGGCGACCTACGGTGACGAGCACATAGTCCGCTGTCACTGTTTCTGCTTCTCCGCCCACTGTATACGTTACCGTCACGTCTCTATCTGTCTGCTCCGCCTCCTTGCCATGGCCTCCGTAACGATTTCCACATCCAGCTTCTTCAGGTTGCGTAGCAACAAGCCGTGTCAGTTCTGTTTCGAATCCGGCAGAATCGAATCGGAGCCTTCCAGTATCGTCACCTTCGTGCCGAACTTGGCGAACATCTGGCCAAGCTCAACGCCGATATATCCTCCGCCGATAACGACCAGGCTCTTCGGAACTTCCGGAAGCTCAAGCGCTTCTGTCGAGGACAGAATTCGTCCGCCGTAAGGGAACGCCTTCATCTCAATCGGTCGCGAGCCTGTAGCAATGATACAATGCTTGAATTTGTAACGCGCAGCCTTCTTATTCATTCGAACATGCGACGACATCTTCGCTGATGAAGAATACTTCACCTGTAACAATTCCACTTTGTTGCCTTTAAACAGCGAGCTGCACGCCGCCAGTCAGCTTTTGCACGACACTGTTCTTCCATTCTTGTACTTTGGCAAAATCCACTTTCACGTTTTCGGCACTGATGCCCGATCGCTTCGACTGCTTGCTCGATCGGACTCATATTGATGCGCAGCGGAGATCAGCGCCTTCGAAGGAATACAGCCGACGTTCAGACAGACGCCGCCGACTTCGTCTTTGTCTACACAAAGTACTGTCTTGCCGAGCTGCGCAGCGCGAATCGCTGCAACATAACCGCCTGGTCCTGCGCCAATGACTAGCACATCGACTTCATTGACAAGTATCGCCGACGACCATCGGTTACACCTCCATGACTAGCAGCTCCGGATCTTCCAGCAGCTGCTTGATGTAATTCAGAGCATACTGCGCTGTTGCTCCGTCTATCAATGCGGTGGTCAAAGCTAAGTGACAATGCCATCACTTTGCCAATCACAATTTCTCCGTTTCGGACAACCGGTTTCTCGGATATTCGACCTGTGCCAAGAATGGCCACTTCCGGATAGTTGATAACCGGAGTGAAGAACATTCCGCCGGCAGAACCGATATTCGTAATGCTGATCGTGCCGCCCCTCATCTCGTTCGGCGTCAGCTTGCCTTCGCGAGCACGTGTAGCCTTATCGGTAATTTCTGCTGCGATCTGCCAGATGATTCTTGCGATCCGCATCGGCGATAACAGGAACGATCAGTCCTTGTCCGTATCGGTCGCAATGCCGATGTTGTAATATCTGCTTGTATACAATCTCGTCCTTCTCGTCATCGATCGAGCGTTGATGACTGGGAATTGCTTCACTGCCGCTACAAGCGCCTTCACGATAAATGGCAAGTACGTCAGCTTGATGCCCTTCTTCTCGGCGATCGGCTTCGCTTCGTACGGAAGCTCGACAAGCTTCGTGACATCCACTTCATCCATAACCGTAACATGTGGCGCTGTATATACGGATTTCACCATCGCATTGGCGATGACCTTGCGAATACCTTTGAGCGGCACACGCTCTTCGATCGCGTTGTCCCGGAGCGACTCGGCGTAAATTGCGGTGCGGCGCTGTCGCAGCAGCTCCATGATGCTGCAGGTGCCTGCTCCGCCTCCTGCCAAATATGCATCCACGTCTTCTCGTGTGATGCGGCCGTTCTTGCCAGTTCCGTGAAATTGGCTAGCAGCATTCCTCTCGCGCGCATACTTGCGAACGGCAGGCGTTGCCAGCACGTTGCGATTGTCAGCGATTGCGGTCTGCTCCGTCTGCGCCGGCGCCGCTGATGCAGCCGGTCTGCTTGTGCACCATCTGCCGCAGCTTCTTGGGCTGGCGGCTGCAGGCTCCGCTCTCCGCATTAGCAGGCGCCGTCCGCATCTGGAACTTCGCCTTCCACTCAAACGTCGCCACGACCTTGCCCACTGTTGCAACGTTCTTCCTTCACTTTCACTTCCAAACTTTACCGTTCACAGGAGATGGAACCTCAACAACAGCCTTGTCGTTTTGCACTTCCACGATAATGTCGTCTTCTTCGACGGTATCACCAGGCTTTACTGCCATTTTACGATTTCCCCTTCGTGCATTCCTTCGCCGATTTCGGGAAACCGATATTCGAAATCGCCACATGACTCCCTCCTTTTGATAGACGTCCCGGAATCTTAAAAGTCCAGCACTTGCTTCATCGTTTCGACGATGCGCGCAGCGTTTGGCACCCACTCGATCCTCGATCTGTCCGAAAGCAATGACAGTATCCGGCGGAGCACAACGCAGCACTGGTGCTTCCAGATGCAAAATCGCCTTCTCGTTGATTTGCGCCATCACTTCTGCCGCAATTCCCGCATGTCCGCTGTGCTTCCTGCACGACGATGGCCCGATTCGTCTTCTGTACGGATGCTATGATCGTCTCCATATCGAGCGGGCTGATCGTACGAAGGTCGATCACTTCCGCCTGCACGCCGCGCTCTTGCTCGATCAGCTTGGCCGCTTCCAAGCGAAGTATGAACCATCGCGCCATAAGTGATGATCGTAATATCTGTACCTTCTTGTACCACATTGGCCTTGCCAAGCGGTACCGTATATTCGCCTTCCGGCACCTCTCCCTGAATGGAGCGATATAGCTTCAGATGTTCCATGAAGAATACCGGATCGTTATCACGAATGGCCGAAATCAGCAGCCCTTTAGCATCATACGGATTGGACGGCATGACAACCTTAATGCCCGGCGTCTGCACGAGCAAGCCTTCAAGCGGATCGGAATGAAGCTCCGCCGACTTCACGCCGGCGCCGTAAGGCGTACGGAAGACGATTGGGCTGTTGTATCGGCCACCTGAACGATAACGCATCCGAGCTGCTTGCGCGATAATCGAATCCAGCACTTCAAAGATGAAGCCGATAAACTGAATTTCTGCAACCGGGCGAAATCCTTGCACGCCAAGTCCGACCGCCAGTCCGCCGATACCAGATTCCGCCAGTGGTGTATCGAATACGCGCTCTTCACCAAATTCCTTCTGCAGCCCTTCCGTCGCACGGAATACACCGCCGACATGTCCCACATCTTCACCGAACACCAGTACCTTTCGTCACGCTTCAGCTCTGTGCGCATCGCGTCGGTGATCGCTTGAATCATCGTCATTTGTGCCATGATTACTTATCCCCCTTAGCTGCGAATAATGCTTTCTGTTCTTCCAATCCGGCGGAGTCTTCTCAAACATCCTGTCGATAAGTCCCGGATGGTCATCTTCGCAGTTTGTTCCGCTTTTTTCATTTCCTCGTTTACCGTATTTTTCGCTTCTTCCATCACTTGCTTCTCTTCTTCTTCAGACCACAATCCTTTTGCTTCCAAATACTTGCGCATGCGAATGAGCGGGTCGTTTCTTCCCATTCCCCTTGCTCGTCCTTCGTCCGATATTTGGTCGGATCGTCTCCGGACATCGAGTGCGGACCATAACGGTAAGTGACCGCTTCGATCAAGGTCGGGCCTTCTCCTCTGCGAGCTCGCTCCGCCGCTTCCTACTCGCTTTATATACGGCCAGTACATCCATGCCGTCCACTTGAATGCCGTGAATACCGGCGGCTACCGCCTTTTGCGCAATCGTTTCCGCTGCTGTTTGCTAGGAGCGCGGCGTCGAAATCGCATATTGGTTATTCTGCACGAAGAAAATAACAGGCAGATTGTATACGCCAGCAAAGTTCATTCCTTCATAGAAATCACCTTGCGAAGATCCGCCGTCACCGGTATACGTAATGACGACGTTTTTTGCTTCTTCAGTTTGAAGCCCATCGCCACGCCGGACGCCTGCACAATTTGTGCACCGATAATAATTTGCGGCATGAGTACATTAACGCCTTCCGGAATTTGACCGCCATGCTGATGGCCGCGAGAATATAGGAACGCTTGATACATCGGCATAGCCGTGCCAGACGATCTGCGGCATGTCGCGATAGCCCGGGCAGATAAAATCGTCCTTTGTCAAGGCAAATTGCGCTGCAATCATCGACGCTTCCTGTCCCGATACCGGAGCATAGAAGCCAAGCCGTCCTTGACGCTGTATTGACAGCCCGTTTATCCCAAGCGCGTGTAAAGACCATGCGGCGCATGATCTCTCTAAGTTGGTCATCAGAAAGTTTTGGATCCATGTCCTCGTTTACAATTTTGCCTTCCGCTGACAACACTTTCAGCATCTCGACCGGCTCCAACTTGATGTGAAAATCTTTGTTTGTCACTGCTTTAGCCATTTTCATCACCCCTAAGCAATTTTTCCTATCAGCAAACTGTTATAGTAATTTGTCCACCCTGTTGCAATCTGTTTTTGGCTATAAACTGTTTATTCTTCTGTGTTTTATTATAATATGTGATTATAACAGGTACACTAATTATATAATACAGATTAAAAATAATCTATGGTTTTTTGCATTTTCTCTTTTAACCAACAGATTAAAATCCGGCTAATGCTAATATTCCGAATAAAGCGAGGGAACATGTATGACCAGCTAAAAATATTACAAGCGCACGATTCATAAAGAATCGATTTTGTCATCCTTTTTACACGAGGAACGTAGCCTGCGCGTCTATCTTGCCACCTGGATACAATGACATGGTGACCTATGCCGTCTTCTATTGTCAGGACGGGGAGCAATTTTTCAACTTTGGTCGTATCGCTACGATCGCCAATCAGCTTATCCTGGACGAGGACATCGCCCCTTCATCATCGTCGGCGTCGATGTCAATATGGAGCACCGCACGGCGGACTATTCGCCGGACGGCGATCGTTTCGCGGCCTATACCTAGTTCTTCATCCAGGAAATGATGGTCTTCGTTGAGGATCATTATCCGGTTCGCACCTCGCCCGATGAACGGATTCTGGCTGGGGATTCCTTGGGCGGAACCGTCTCGCTTCATCTTGCACTGGAGCATCCGGAGTTATTCCATAACGTGCTTTCTTTATCCGGTGCATTTTTGCATAAGACGCAAGAAGCGATTGCGCGTGAGGAAGATTTGTCCTGGCTCCGCATCTACCAGCTGATCGGACTAAATGAGACGGAAGTCAAGACGGATCGCGGGGTTTCGATTTCTTGACCGCCAATCGGAAAGTTCATGAGCTGCTGACCGCCCGGAATGCAAGCTTGTTGTACGAGGAAAAACCGGGTGAGCATGTGTGGGGATTTTGGCAGAAGGAGCTGGGCAACGCGCTAAGATGGTGCTTAGAAGCGAACTAATGGTGCGAATGCATGATGCGAATGAATGATTCGCATTTAACGGTCATACCGTTCCCGCAGCTTGGTGATTTCTGCATGCAGCTCGGCGGCTAGCTGCGCAGGCCAATGTCCGCCGTCAACACCACCCCATTGCTGGAGCTTGCGAAGCAGCTCTGCGAGGAATCGCTCGACGGTGATGTTCTTGCTTCTGGTGATCTGCTGCAAGCTCGCCATCTTCTGCGGCTCCACCTGAAGCGCTTCTGCTTGCTGACGTCCGCCAGTCGCTCGCTCATAAAACCATCTCGCGACTTCCCCGTTCTTCTCACCCTCTCCTTCTACAATGACAAACGCCTGCAGGCTGTATGCGTGCAGTCTTCTGCGCTGTGCAATGCCGCAAAACTTCCTTCCGTTTATGCTCAGGTCAAAGTCGCCCGGGCAGTATGAACCGACGACCTCTCCGCGCTCAAACGAAATGTCCAGCGGCGTCAAGACCTCGGCTAGGAAGTCCGCCATCCAAGCAAAGTCGTCGTTCATCTTTAAGGTTCCTGACGGCTTAGGAAAGATGACGGAAACATTCGACTACGCCTGGATGAAGCGGCACAGCTGCTCCTCCTGAATTGCGAACGGCGGTCTGGTAGCCCTGGTTTTCCCGCAATTCGCGCAGCGCTTGTTCCGCATAGGGAAGCCGGCGATCCCTTAACCCGGCAATGAACGCCAGCTGATGCCGCCAAATGTGAACGACAGGTTCGCCAGCTTGCGCAACATGACGCATCATTAATTCTTCAAATGCAAACGGCATAACTGCGTCGCCGCTTAACAAACCTTGATTGACGATGAGAAATTTCGTATTGGATAATCGGTGCATTGCATGATTCCCTTTCCCCTAATCTTTGAATCCGATCGAATTTTGTAATCGTAATACGTGTTCCTGATCGATGTCTTCGATCAGTTTTGCTGATCCATACATACCCTTGATCAAGCATTTCTAATCCGCAACCAGTCGAATCTCTTCTATTCTGAATGCCTCGATTATATCGCAAGCAGGACACAAGTCCAACTGCTGCTTAGTTGACTACTCGCATCCTACATGCGACCGCTCATCGTCATATATAGTAGCAGAGGGATCGAGACGCGATGGTGTTACACATCGTGTACAGTGGTTTACAGTGTACAGCGTGTACAGTGCCGTTTTGTATGAAAAATCATATAAACTTTCGCGTTTCAAGCGAATTTTGACACTTTTGTACGAATCATCGTATAACTTGCCCACAATGTTGTCCGGAGGAGCACTTTTTGTATGAGCAATCATACAAATTCACCGATTTTGCGATTTTCTGCATATTTTTGTATGAGCAATCGTACAAATCCAACACATTCGTATCGATGGCAGCAACCCACCCTACAGCTTCCACACAGTTTTGTACGAACAATCGTATAAATAAGACCATAATCAGAGCCATATTGTGACACATATGGAGCCGGCAACGCGTAAAAATTCGCGACCTCCAACATTTAACAGCAACTTTTCGAAAATAAAGAAAGGATTACGGCCTTTCGTATCGAACTAATGAATCTAAATACCTATTTTGGAGTTGATTTCTTATGAAGTGTCACGCTTGCGGTGCCGCGATGGAGGCAGGAGAAAACTTCTGCTCAGTGTGCGGAGCCAAATCTGCGGAAACAAACGAAACGGCAGCGGCGTCAGCAGCACTTGCTCAACCGGCCCCAACTCAGAACTGACCAGCCAGTTCCCGTAACAACTTCCGAGTCATCCAACACATCCAACACATCCAGTACGTCCAACACACCAAACACATCCAACATCGACGACAAAGCGAAGCAAATCGCTAACGATTATTTTACATTCGTATGGGAATGCTTGAAGACACCAAGCAAAGCAGTTGCTGGCATCGATGCAACATCGAAGCTACACGGCTTGATCACACTCGGTATTTTGACTGTATTCATGCCACTGTTCGATTACATACGCGCCCTGATCCATACTACTCCCAGCTTAAACCTCGGTGCTATGGGAGACTTTAGTGAATTTGCGGAGATGTTCGGATTTGCTTACCAGCCAACCTTCGGCTACGACTTCATGCGACCACTCATTGTGACAGCCATATCGCTGGCACTCGTGATCACCGTGATTTACGTTGCTTCCACTTTGCTCAAATCATCGCTGAACTTCATGGATGTCGCTGCCAAATTCGGTGCCATCATGGTCGTGCCCACGGCAGTCCTGCTATTGGCCGGTCTTCTTTCTTGGATTGGACTCGGCAACATCGTCATCTTCATCCGTGCTTTCGGCATGCTAGGCGTTGCGGTAGCGATCTTGTATACGACTCACTCGTTCAACCAAGAACAAACCAAGCTTGATTCATTTTACTTAGGTGCTGGCGTCTTGGCGGCTTCGTATTTACTGTACTCCATCGTACAAATCATTTTTGCGTGAGATGCGAACATAACGTGATAAGTGCACCTACGTGATATTGCCTACGTGATATTGACCCCAATAAAAATGCAAAAGAAATAGCGGAAGTGGACCCAATGACCACCTCCGCTATTTCTTTGTATAGTCCTGTAAATCAAGATTCGTACGTAAAGGCCTGCGTATTCGTAAAATCAATGCTATCGAGCGTTGTAAAATACGAGATCATCCACTGCTGGGCAGCCTCATCGTATACAAGCTCATAACGAATAAACGAGATCATTTCGCTGAGCTGCGGTTCTTCATCGACGTAATACCAAGCAGCATTATCCAGTACATAAGCGACGTCGATGTGCGCTTTATAGGCGTAACTGCCACTGTCCGCTTCAAGCACGAAGCTGTTCAGATCGAATTCCGTGCCTACAATATCCGCAGTGAACCGCTGTCCGTTCTCAAGCATCCACTGAAAATCGGTCGCAAAGAGCGACTTCCTCTCTTCTGTAATATTCGTAAACTGGTTGATATCCATATTCTCGTAAGCCGGCACCCATCCAGCCAAAAATTCATTCACCGCCAGCATGACTTGCTCCCGCACGTCGCTTTGTGCCTCTGCAAAAGCGAACGTCACCGTGCTGTCCTTATGTTCAGAATTGAGCACGATTTCCTCGCTCTTATAGCGACCCCAAGGGAATTCTATCTCTGCATGCAACACCGACTGACCATCAAATGCGAATGGCCCAATCGCTCCTTCAAGATCTGCGATCGCCTTACCTGTTTGCTTCTCCATTTACATATAGCTCTGCATCTTCAAATGCGGTCTCTACAGCCAAATACCCCGCATCAATCGTCAGCCTGACCTCGACATAGGTTTCGCTAAACAGCTCAACCGTCTGCACCTTCTCGAGCTTTGCGAACTCCCCGTTGTATATCGCAGCAAGCTCGTATTCCCCAGGCCACAACGGACCCCACTCCGCGGTGTAGTCCTCTCGATCCGCAGTCCCTTGACGCTTGCCGTCAAGCACAAGCTCGGTCTGCTCCATATTGGTATGAATCGTCACATAATATGGCGAAACTTCAATCGCATACCGGCTAAACATCAGAAGCCGTCTGCCGTCCTCCACCAGCGTAAGCGGACCGGCTTCTTCCTCGCCATCAGCAGCTTGCTTGTCCAACGATTCTAGAACTTGTGCCAATTTGTCCTCATGCTCATGCAAATAATTGACCATGCGTTCAATCTCTTGACGCGTCAAGGTCATCTCTGTCAGCTCCGGCTTCAGTACAGCCGCCAGCTTATCCAGATCACGCGCTTCCACTGCTTCACGGAAAGTTTGTACCGTGCGCTCCGGACTGAACATTTGCGATGCTGCGTAAGAGCCACCTGCCAGTGCCAGCACTAATAAGATTGCAAATGCCGAAAGAAGCTTAATAAAGCCGGATATTCCTTTGCGCGAACCGCCCTGAACGGTAAATTGTGCAGACTCAGAAGTACTGCTCTGTGTCGTTTGCTCATCCTTTTGTTCGGCGTCTTTGTTGGTCTCTTCTATCTTTGCGCCGCATTCCGGACAGAAGGATATTTCTTTACTGAACTCATGTCCGCAATGATTGCAAAATTTCATCTGGTATCCTCCTGTGCAAATCAGTTAGAATATATGAATATGGACAATCATAATTATTCGACTCGCCGTTTGCAATTCCTGCTGCTGAACTAGGATCAGCTAAGACTGGTATGCATACCGAAGCCGCAAACAAGGAGTGGACTTGATCAATGAATCATCAAAACATCAAAGTATTGGACTGTACAATACGCGACAGGAGGGCTAGTGAACAACTGGGATTTCAGCGTTTCGTTCGTAAGCGAGCTATATAATGCCTTGAATGAAGCAGGCGTGGAATATATGGAAATCGGCTATAAAAATTCCCCTAAGCTGCTGAAGAGCGATGACGCAGGCCCTTGGCGGTTTCTTGACGATCATTTCTTGAAGGAAGTCATCGATAAAAAATCGACAAAGCTATCCGCTCTGGTCGATATCGGACGGGTGGATGAGAACGACATCCTGCCGCGTGAAGACAGCCTGCTCGATCTGATCCGGGTAGCCTGCTATATTAAGGATATCGATAAAGCATTGGCCCTTATCCAAACGTTCCACGACAAAGGGTACGAAACGACGCTGAACATTATGGCGCTGTCTAATGTACGGGAGAACGAACTAAGCGAAGCTTTCGCGATGATCGCCAAAAGCCCGGTTGACGTCGTATATATCGTCGATTCCTACGGCAGCTTATTCCCGAAGGACATCTTGTATATGACGGAGAAGTTTCAGCGCATGCTCCCGAACAAACAGCTCGGCATCCATACTCATAATAACATGCAACTCGCGTTTGCCAATACGATCACCGGTGTGGAGCAAGGCGTAACGTTCTTAGACACGTCCGTATACGGCATGGGTAGAGCAGCCGGTAACTGTACGACAGAGCTCGTGGTAGGCTATCTCAAAAAACCATCCTACAACGTACGCCCGATTCTCGATTTTATCGGACGCCACATGATTCCGTTGCGCGAACAAGTCGAGTGGGGATACATTATTCCTTATATGGTCACCGGCATGCTGAACGAGCATCCAAGAACGGCCATGGCGCTGCGCAACAGTGCGGAAAAGGACAACTTCGCCGAGTTTTATGACAAAATGACATCGCCAGAGACTTCTTTCGCGAAATGAGAGAAGTTCTTAATCGTAGATAATATGATAAAATAGATTGTAATCTTGCTTATTTTCACATAAAGGGGATCGTTGTTCGTGGAAGAGAGGATATTCTGGGGATCGATATTGGGCGTTACCATCTATATGCTTCTCCCCTATATCCTTACTCGCATTATTGGGTATGGGGTGTTCTCCAAAGCGCGAACGTCCAATGCTATTGCCCTGACATTCGATGACGGCCCCCATCCCAAATATACGCCACTTTTGCTCGACCTGCTCAAAAAACACGATGCCAAGGCGACTTTTTTCGTGCTCGGGGCTATGGCTGAGAAATATCCAGACCTGATTCGCCGCATGCATGAGGAAGGACATCAGATCGGAATTCATAATTATACGCACAAGACGAACTGGCTGTTCTTCCCTTGGTCCGTGCGTACAGACCATATTAAGAAGTCTGCGGATATCGTGGAAGATATCATCGGAACCCGTCCTGCCTTCTATCGACCGCCTTGGGGCGTGATCAACTTCTTTGATCTATATTTGCGCAAGAGGTTTCATATTGTGCTGTGGTCGGTGATGGTATCGGACTGGCGGAGCAGCGAGCCGCGGGACGCAGATCGCATGCGCGACAAACTGCTGGCTCAGTGCAAGGGCGGTGCTGTCGTGCTTCTTCATGACAGCGGGGAAACGCTGGGGGCAGTGCCTGAAGCGCCTGGTTACATGCTCAAAGCACTCGATGAAGTGCTCAATCAGCTAAAACCACAAGGCATGCAATTTGTGAGGGTGGATGAACTTATGGAGCTTGATGAGAGGAACAACAAAATTCCATTGGCCAAACGGATTTTCGCCAAAACCTTCCTGCTTTATGACAAGACTGTCCATAAGGTGCTGCGTATCAAGGCATTAGATGCGGAAGATCCATTCCTGAAAATCCGAATCAGAGCCTATCAAGGCAGTCATGAGCTGCATTTGGATGATGGAGAGACGATTCGCAAGGGCGATCAAGTGGTGGAGCTGCATCTCAACAATGAGGAGCTGTACAGACTCGGATCGAATGCCCGCTCCATGACACAGTTATCCGTGCAAATGATTCGCAGCATGCAGCACTTGATGCCGAAGCTGACGAACATGATGCAGACGGATCCGCTCTTTCAGAAAGTTAAAGGGCATATACGGCATATCCATCATTCATCGCGGCACGCAGCGCTTCGGCTTCTCGGTCATCGATTTGCCGAAAGGGCTGTTTACGACGTTCACCAAGCTGTACTTGCGGTTTTTGTTATATGCGGTTCACCCGCATGGCAAGGAACGGCTAAAGACGAAGACGGAGCTGTTGGAGCCGAAGGTCATCGCCATTTCCCGGGAAGAGCTTACGAAGCGCTACCGGGCCTCATAATCGGAATGGGACATGCCAGAGCATAAAGAAATACTTGGCTGGCGCCAAGTCCTTTAGGACGCAGGTAACTGCTTAGTATTTCTTATGCTTGTGAGTTTAGCGAATGTTATAAACTCTATATGTACAAGTAAGGGGCTGCACCACATCGGTCGGATTTTTACCGCCGGTGGTGCAGCCCCTTACCTTATGCCCTGCGCTCGTTCGATGACAATCCTTTGATCGGTACGAACAAGTAGAAGATGCCGATAAACAAAAATACGGCTGCCGCAATTTCGATCGGCGCTGACACCGTCATCAGACTGCCAATAGCGCCACCTGAGCTAGGCCCAATGGCCACACCGATGCCTTCTACGGTGTTCAGCACTCCCCAGCCTACACCTTCCTGATTTGCCGGCACATAATAAGACAGCAGCGCGTTCCATGCCGGAAGCATAGCGGAATACGATAACCCCAACACGGCTGCCAGAGGAAGATGGTTAGCATCTGCTCGCTTTGGATCAGGAAGAACAGCGCCACGCCTACGGCACAAAACCCTCCTACGAGGAAAGGCCGCTTGCCGAATCTGTCAGACAGCCTTCCCATCGGAATCAAGCCCAATACGGCGAAACCGCCTCCAGCTAGCATTTATAACGAATAGTGTGAAGGATCAAGACCGAGCTCGAGCATCGCAAAGTCCGGCAAAGCAGGCAGCAGCATGCTGGCGCCTAACGTTTGCAAGATCATGCCGGGCAACAAGATGCGCATCTTGCGCATCTTCTGCGCCAGCATCAGCACTTGTCTGCGCACCGGTATCATCCGCACGCCCATGCCGCTTACTCGCTTGATTCTTAGCGAGATCAAGAAAGCCCGGAGCGCGAGGATGATAACGAGTAGAAGAAATGAGAAAGCATGTCCATAATGGAGAAAAAAATTAATGACAATCGGTCCGCTGCCCAGCCCCGCTAGCCAAAGAGTGTAGAGAAAGCCCATCTGCGTTCCCCGCTCCTCATTCTTGACCATCGCCAGGCAGGCAATCCACACTGGAGAGATACCGAGACCGAGCAAAGCAGCGGCCACAATGACGACCCAAGGAATATGTATCGCATACATCAGCCCGATGCTGACGATCGCCAGCAACAGACCGCTGCTTACGATTAATCTAGAGGAGTAGCGATCAACCAGGAAGCCTACCCCGATCTTGATACAGTATCGGTCGCATAATGTGCAATAACCGCCACCCCGAGACCCAATAATCCAATCCGTATAACGGCAACAATGATAAGATGATGGCTCCCCGTACAAATTCACCGACAAATAAAATGATTGCATAATATAGAAACGTTCGATTGTTCATTAATTTTTTTACGGTTTCCACTGTTCCCAACTTTCTTTCTCTGCTCGCTTCCGATTCACGATTCGCAAGGACGATCTTAACAAATTATAACTTATCTGCCGCTATTTCGAAACTCTGCTTCAATTCCCCAGAGTATGTCTCTGACAATCGCATCAGCTGCTTGCGGCTTCCTTATCGCTCGCAGCGCATGCTGCATTTGCTTTGAGTCGCTGCTCGTCGGCCAGCAGTTGCATGATCTCTTCTCAAGCTCTTTCAGTTCATCGGCGATATTCGCCGCCCCTTTACTAGCCAAATATAAAGCATTGTCCCGCTCTTGTCCGGGAACGGGCTTGTAAATGAGAATCGGCAATTCACGCATGATCGCTTCTGACAACGTAATCCCTCCCGGCTTGGTCACGATACAAGTCGAAATATGCATCAGCTCATGAATCTGTTCCACAAATCCTAATATCTTCACATTGCCGTTAAAGGCGAACTGGTTATCCATTTCCTTCTTAAGCACTGTTTTTCCCGCAGACGACGATCATCTGTACATCCTTGAGGGAAGAAAGTCTCTCGCACATCCCTCTCAACCCTTGCATGACGCCGTATCATCCAGCCATAATCAGCACCCGGTGCTTGGCTTCCCCTAGGCGATACTGGCGAACGATCCTGTCTGCATCCGCGTGTTCTTCAAACGCCGGTTTACCGGAATGCCACTGACATAAATTTGTTCACGGGTATTCCCGCCTTCGCAATCTTTTCTTTGAGATCTTCCGTAGCTACGTAAAACTTGCCGATTCCCGTGCAACCATCTGCGATGCAGGTCAAAATCCGTCACGACGGTAACGCTGGGAATCGAACGGCCGGTCTTGCGGCAAATTTCCGGCATCACAGACATCGGAAACGTATGGATGACCATATCCGGACGTTCTTCTTCAATGATTGTCTTTAACGTCTGAACACCATATGATTGAATCCGTTTCGCCAAGAAGGAATCCCAGCGGATATGTTTGGTTCCGTAATAAAGCCAGCCGTAAACAGCAGGCAAGACTTTATAGCTTTTTATATAAAAATATCTCGTTATGGCATTGACCGTGGGACTGGCTTCCTTGAACAGATCGATCATGACAATATCGTGTACTCCGTTCTCGAGAAACTTCTCCCGCAACGCTTTCGCAGCCTGATAATGTCCGTCGCCATAGCTGGCATACAATCATGATCTTGGTACTGCTCGTTACACTCATTCTCCCACTCCCTGAATAACAGATTCATCTGTATCGTCCCCATTTTCATCATATTGACTTCTGACGCATATGCAACCTGGATTGTGCATAATCGGTCAAATTTCCAATCATTTTGTGCTCTTACAGATGTCTTCTTACCATAAGACGTGATGAGATGACCTTGGGTTGCGAATGTTTCCAGTTAGGGGGGACAAGAACAGAAAATCACCCACAACGACTCGTGCGCGAATCGTGCAGGTGATTTCCAAAATAGCTTGCTAAGATTTTTGACTCCTTGTAGCCAATTCGATTCAGGATCAAGGATCGGTTCTCGGGAAAGTCCTCCCGTCTCATGCCACCATGTATCTACCAAGTGACGCAGCCTCTTTTTCTCATTCTCATATGCTGACTGAAGGCTAACATTGACCATTTCATCCGGTACCTTTGCTCAGGTCGTACATTTCTTCCACTTGATCATCGTAGTAATACACATATTTAAAGCCCTTCGTCTGGATGCCGAAAAGGATGCTGTCCCCAGTAGGCTTTGTAATGTTCAATGAACACATACGCATCCTCATTGTCCACTTCCTGATCCAGCAAAGGAAGCAACGATGGATAAAAGCCTTCCGGCACCGGAAGATCAGCAATATCAAGCAGCGTGGCAGCCAGCGAAGCACTGGAGTTCAACTCTCCGATTACGCTTCTCTTGGGGGCTTTCCAAGGAATATACATGATCAGCGGAACCTGATAAAGCTCCTTGTAAGGAACGACTCCTTTGAGCCTTAGCCGATGCGCCCCTTGCATGTCTCCGTGATCAGAAGTAAAGACAATCGCGGTGTCTTGCAAGAGCTTCTTGCTTTCCAATTTGCTAACAATCTTGCCTAAGTTTCTATCCATTAACGACACGAGTTTGCGATATCTTCGGGCATCAGAGCGGACGACATATTCCGTAAGTCTGGACTCCTTCGACAGCGCCCGTTTTCTCTGATGTTAGGCTTTGTAGACAGATCATCATGATAGAAGCTTGCGGGTTTACCGGCATATCTTTGTCTGCAAAGAGCTCGTCAAAAGCCTGAACATCTTCAAACGGCGTGCCAAAATCCGGGGTGTTGGATGCGGCATATACCAGGAAACATGCATCCGAAAAACGGTCGTTCATGGCGATAATCATCGAGATAATTCAACGCTTGCGCTGTAGTTACCGCATCCTTATGACTGTAAAATTCAGGCTGCTCGTTAGCTCCCCACAAGTCCATGCCGTCCGTGCGATAATCGGTGACATGAAAGCCGTAGTCAGACGGCTCGCCTCCTAGATGCCATTTGCCGAAATAAACTGTTTCATAGCCGCGCCAGCAAAGGCATACGCAATATTATCGTCCCGCTGGTCTAACATATGCCCAATAATATTGACCCCAACTTAGATACAGATATGTTCCTGTATCCACGATGCCCGCGACGGTGTACATTGTGCAGAGGTCACAATATGGGAGGTGAAGGAAATGCCTTCCCGAGCCAATCGATCAAGATTCGGAGTATGATATCCTTCACCCATTGCGTCCGCTCTTTGCTGATCTGTCGTAATGAATATGACGTTCTTATGCTTCATACCTTCACCTACTTGCGGCTTGCAAACAGCTTTGAGCGAAGAGTATCCTGAAGGCTTCGAGCTTCTCATCGCGATAATCAGAAAACTCCTCAGGATGTCTGCGCTTCAATTCCGCCAAATGATGGCCTCTTCCCGTTTCTTCTAGGCGCTTGCTGTAATTTTCCAGGAAGCCGCGCGCGTGATACGGTCCGCCTTCCTTCAGCACCGTCCATAACGGATCGACGTCATCTCCTGATCTCATCATCATCTCATCGTGCCATTCCAGCATATAATATGCGGCTTCACGGCACAGCTCCGGATGCTCCTGAGCAAGGTTTCGCGTTTCTCTAGGATCTTCAGCAAGATTGAACAGCATTTCTTTGTCAAATAAATGATAGCCGTCATGATACGTGCGAATATATAACCATTCGCGGAAACGGACGCTGCGCTGAACGACATGCGCGCATTGTGACAGCACGAGATAATCGCGGCCGCACGACTCACCTGAGCGGAGAGCAGACGCATAGCTTTGACCATCCCAAGACGGAGATGGAGGAAGCTCTAACATCTGCAATTGTCGGGAGCAAGTCTAGGTGATAATGGAAATCTTCGTCTACATGTCCTTGCTTCATGCCAGGCCAACGAATGATCATCGGGATGCGGCACGTACCGTCATCCGCTGTCGCATGCTCTCCATAAATGCCTAGCTGCCCCATATTTTCGCCATGATCTGCTGAAATGATCACGATTAAGTCATCCATTACGCCTTGCTCTTCCAAAGACTTGAACAATTCCCCAATGTGCTGGTCCATATACCGAATGCCGCAGTCGTAGCCATCAATCATCTTCCGCAAATCTTCCATATTCTCAATTTCCCCGGGGCTTCTAGGGAACTGCGGATTTTGCCGGTTTGTATACGTAAGATTCGCATGATCGATTTCCAGTTCATGCACGCTGTGCGGTCCGACTTTGCCTGTGAGCGTCCAGCATCTCCTGTGTCGCCCACTCTGGCAGCGGTTCATCCGCAAACGGATTGCCGAATTCCTCGGGTGCCCGGTATGGTGTATGAGGGTCCTAGTAATTAATGTACAGGAACCAGTCGTCCTTCTTCGCGTTTTGCTCGATCCAGTTCTTCACGACTGGCGTGACATGTTCTGCAGATTCCATCCCGTACATCCCCGTATTCAAAATCTCATTGAAGCCCGCATAGAAATGGAAGGTGGAATGGCGCTGGGCAAACGGGCTGATCAGTACGGTATGCATGCCAGCTGCCAGCTGCAGGAACGATGGAAGCGAGTCTCCGAGCGACAATCTGCCCATCATTTCACGCTTGGCTCCCTCAAGCTTGATATCCCCTGCGGTTCCGCCATGACCGACGAGTCCATTGCGGATGCCAAACTGACCGGTCATCAGCGCAGTCCGTGAAGGGGCGCAAGGGGCATCGGACGTATAATAGTTCGTAAAGCGAACCCCCTCCGCTGCGATCCTATCGATATTGGGAGAGGTTTGCCGGCTATATCCGTAGCAACCTAGATGTCTAGGACTTAGAGAATCCAAATCTAAAAATAAAATGCGCATCGTACGTTCCCCTTTCTTGATGTGTAAAGCATTTACATAGCATCGATTCGTAGTTATCCTTTGACCGCTCCAGAAATTCCTTCAATGAAAAACCGTTGCATAATCAGGAATACGATGATGACCGGGATGACAGAAATCGTTGCGCCAGCCGCTATTCCGGTCCAGTCGACGACATTCTCCCCTTTGAAAGCATACAGACCAACGGACAGCGGTCGAATGCTCGGATTGCTAAGGGTGAGTACCAACGGGATCAGGAAGGAGTTCCACGTCCAGATCACTTGCATAATACTAGCACTGCCGATAATAGGCTTCGCAAGGGGCAGCATCACACTGCGAAACGTCCGAAAGAAGCCACTTCCATCAATGGTAGCAGACTCTTCGATCTCCTTCGGAATCTGGCTGAAAAATCCGGCGAACATCAGAACGAGCATCACATGGCCGCCGCCTGCTTCGGCCAGAATAACCCCGGTGATCGTGTTCGAAAGTCCAAGTGAATGGATCAAGGTCGCAATCGGGATAATGGCAAATTCGAGCGGAACGAACATGCTGCATACCAGCAAGACCATCACTAATTTTTTACCGGGAAATGAATATCTCGCGAGAACATATCCGCACGTAGAAGTCGCAATCAGCACGATGATGACGACACCAGCAGTGATCACAAAGGAATTCAGAAAGTATTTGCTGAAATTCGCTGCTTCCCAAGCCCGCACCAGATTGGAGAAATCCGGTGATGAAGGGATGAGACTCAAGCGATTTTTAAAAAATTCTTCCTCGGATTTGAAGGTTGAGGTCACCATCCACAAAAACGGATAGATCCAAAAAAAACTAATGATCAATAATACAATGTGAGTACAAGTTCTGTATATGATCTTCATGATTAACACTCCCAGGATTCAGTAGAAAAGTTACGATACCGTCTAGTTCTGACTCTTGATGCTTTTGTTCAATCGCGATCGGAAATATTGGATCAACCCCATAATACTGATGACCGTAAAACCAAAGAACACACCAGCGGCTGACCCATATCCCATCCTGGGCTGACCCATTTCACCTGCGAAGGCCATTCGATAAATATAAGTGGACACAACATCGGTGGCAAAGAAAGGACCACCGTCTGTCAAGGTTTTGATTAGATCGAATACCCGCAGTGAAAAAGCAATGTTGAACAATAAAATAATGGCCCCAATCGGGATCAACAGCGGCAATGTGATGGAGAAAAATGTACGTACATGGCCTGCTCCATCTATATGAGCCGCTTCATACATGTCTCGGGAAATGCTTTGCAAGCCTGCGAGCCAAAAGATCATATTAATCCCGACGCTCATCCATGCTGAGATGATGATGACGGTCGGCAACGCCCATGTCATATTCCCAAGGAAGTCTAGCGGTCTATCCAGAGATTCCCCCAGCTGCATGAGTAAATAGTTAACTGCCTTCGGTTTCCCAGATAAATCCCATAATGATCCCAATAATCGCCGCACTGGTGACGACTGGAAGGAAAATCATCGTCCGGTATAGATTCGCATACTTCAAATGCGGATTATTTAAGATCACAGCGAAACGATGGGCCGATAATGAGCTGCAGGGGCACGCTGCCAGCGTGTACAGAAATACATTTTTAAACGCATTCCAGAAATAACGATCCTGGATCAGCTCGCGAAAGTTGGCTAATCCGATAAATTCAATCTGTGAGCTTAATCCGGACCAGTCGGACATTGCATAGTACCAGCTGACGATAATCGGCCATCCCTGGAACAGCGCAAATAATGTCATATTAGGTATGACAAACGAACCAACACCAGAGGATGATCGGCCAATTCTTTTTTTTCGCAGATGCTGGTGACTTCATGACGGTTGGTTGTGCACTTTGCATGTTTCTCCCCCCAGCGGTATGGAGCGTAGATTAGTTATTCATCACACCTGACACTTATACTTTCTTTAAGTTCCAGCACAAGCTGTAAGTTTAAGCTGTGATTATTTCGTGTAGTTGGTCATCGGATCCCAATCCGCAAATGTGAAGTCCTCAATGCTCACGTTGGCGCCTTTTTCCTTGGCTGCCTCAATCGCATTTGCCAGTGCCGCATCTGTCTTGTTAGACAGCTCCTCCAGCATTGGCTTATAATCCCGCACTCCCGCTATCGCTACGCCTTGCGGGATTATCACCGGCAGTTGGGCTCACATCCTTATACTCGGCAAATACTTGAATCACATCTGGATTGATCGCCTCTGGAATCGGTCCGATAACGCCGTACTCCTTGTTCAATTCATAGAAGTCCAAGAATTGATTCGATGAATATTGCTCAGTCAGACCTTCAACTACGGAGAAGTTATCCTTCATTTTCACAGCTTCTTCCTGCATAAATCCGCCGATATAATATTCCTCGATATATTTGGCTGCCAGCTCTGGGTATTCCGTATTTGCCGATATGCCTAAGCCAGGACTTACGACAATTGCATCGCCCCTTTCCTGCCACCCTCAGGCATAGGCGGAGCCATTCCCCCATAGTCCAAATCCGGGTTGTTCTTGTCCCGAACCCCGACGTCCCATACTCCTTTCACAATGAATCCCGCTGCACCGTTAGCAAACATCTGCCTTGTAGACGAAATACTTGAAGTTTGCCGGTGGATGCTGCCGTCATCCGCCATGCCG